>NZ_JALNTL010000014.1:0-81581 GCF_023161825.1 Vibrio sp. 2CM40D | reverse complement strand
CGGATAAATTTGCATCAAAAGCGGTCAAAAGAGCACGTTATTTCTACAGTTTTCTAAATTTATCTGCGAAAAGAGCCACTTTTTCCCAATTGGTGTACTCCACCTCTTTGGTCGTATCGGTTTCGCCACCCGTCATCGACATAATGAACCTAATCATAGTTCTGTCGAACCAGCTATAACGTGGGTAATAAAGTGCACCAGCAAAAACACCGATTAGCGTTGGTTTCCAAGGCGACTTAATTAGGAACTTGCGAATGTAGGCACTACCTTCAGGTGTATCCTTTCCTTGGTCCTCTTTACGAGCGGTTAGGTTTACGCAGAAAAATGCCACTTTATTTTGCTCCAATTGATTGAGGTTTCGCTCAATAAACTGGTATAGCTTTTTATTAAGATGGCCATAGCGAATAGAGGCGCCTATCAATACTCTGTCGTATTGGCTGAAGTCAATCGTCTCGACATTATGTAAATCCACCAGCTCACAATCGAAATCTGGAAGTTGTTCATCTATATAGTGGAGAATTTTTTTAGTCTGCCCTTCGCGGGAAGAGTATAGAAATAATGCTTTTGCCACGATTTCCCCTTAGCTACGCCAAAACGTCGGCGTAAGTAGAATAAGTAAGGTAAAGATTTCCAAACGACCAAACAGCATAGAAACTATTAATACCCATTTTGCTTTGTCGTTAACATCACCAAAGTGAAGCGCCACTTCTCCCAAGCCAGGACCGAGGTTGTTCAGAGTCGCAGCCACCGCCGAGAACGCACTGAGCTCATCCATTCCTGTTGCAATCAACCCCAACATACAAACCACAAATACCAATGCGTATGCGGAGAAGAAACCCCAAACCGCATCGACAACACGTTGCGGTAGGGCACTGCCACCTACTTTGATGGTGTAAACCGCGCGTGGATGGACTAAACGTTTTAGTTCACGCGCACCTTGTAAGGTAAGAAGCAGGATACGGATCACTTTCATGCCGCCGCCTGTTGAACCAGCACAACCACCTATAAAGGAAGAGAACAATAACAGCACAGGTAAGAAGAGCGGCCAATCCGCAAAACCTGTTGTCGTAAAGCCCGCTGTTGTGGATATTGATACGGTTTGGAACAGAGCCTGATCGAAAGCATCGTATGTCGATGTGTAAGAGTGATGTTTCAGTAATAATAGAAAGCAAATGATAAATAGCAGCACTTGAATAAACAAGAAGGCGCGAAACTCAGGATCTTTCCAGTAATACTTGGGATGTACGCCACCTGATGCAAATGCAGCAAAGTGCAGTGTGTAATTACATGCAGATATAAGCAGAAAAACTACCGTAATCAGGTTAATCGCGTAACTATCAAAGTATCCGATGCTGGCATCGTGGGTAGAGAAGCCACCAATGGCAATGGTGGAAAAGCTGTGACTGATGGCATCAAATGGCGTCATACCAGCTAACCAAAAAGCCGAAGCACAGGCGATAGTCAGGCTCAAATAGATGTACCAAAGCGCCTTAGCAGTTTCTGCTATGCGCGGCGTCACTTTAGTATCCTTGACTGGACCTGGGATCTCGGCGCGGTAAAGCTGCATACCACCGATGCCAAGTACTGGCAAAATCGCCACCGCTAATACGATGATTCCCATACCGCCGAACCACTGCAGTAACTGTCGATAGAATAGAATCGCTTTAGGTAACTCATCCAAACCAACAATAACGGTCGCCCCGGTCGTCGTGAGAGCAGAAAACGATTCAAAAAACGCATCTGTCACTGAGACGTTCGGATTGTCAGCAATGAGAAAGGGGATCGAGCCTGCACTGCCAAGTACTGTCCAGAATAAGACGACAATAAGAAAGCCATCTCGAGCTTTAAGCTCGTGCTTATACCTGCGGTTTGGGTACCAACAAACGGCCCCACAAAACAGCAGAACAAAAAATGTCGTGACAAAAGGCACACCAGCACCATCTCGATAGATCAGCGCAACGAGTGCTGGCGCAAGCATAGTGACACTAAAGAGTGCGAGCAGTAGCCCGACGATTCGAATAATTGAACGAAATTGCATGGATAAATTGACTAGCGAAGCTGTCCCTGTTGCTTCCTGTTTTTCATTATTGTCCGTCTAGCGGAGTGACAATTGCCTTTGCCCCGCTTTTATTGATGATTGCTTGGGTAAACGCGCTCACTTCTCGAAGCTCAATTTCCACCACTAATACGACCTGATCGCTGTATTCAGCCTCGACTTCTATCGCACCAAATTGCGGCATGATTGATTGTGCGATAGGCATAAACCCATAGTCTAACGTTAGTCTGAGCTTTGTGGTTATTTTTTTCTCAATAGTTTGAAGCAGCTTGAGCGCTTGTTGAACCCCACCCCCATACGCTTTAACCAAGCCGCCTGTACCTAACTTGATTCCACCAGAGTATCGCGTGACCACAGCCGTGATCTCCCCCACCCCAGATCCAGACAGCTGCGCCAGGATTGGTTTGCCTGCCGTCCCTGAAGGTTCTCCATCATCACTAAAGCCCCACTTCATCGAATCTTCTGGTCGACCAGCAACAAAGCCCCAACAGTTATGTCTAGCATCAGCGTGTTTAGCTTTGATTTGATCAACAAATGCTTTTGCAGCTTCGATACTTGGCGTGTGTGCCAAATAAGTAATGAAGACGCTCTTTTTAATTTCTTCTTCAAATTGAGCGGGCTCTGCTGGAATCAGATAAGGCTTGTCATTCATAGGATTATGGATTCATGTCTATTTGCCTGAAGTCTATCACGAGTGTGATTTACCCGTCGCATAAGATCTGCCACAGCGCACAATGTTAAACACTTGTTTAAAAAATGTATTGAAATTAAACAATCCACGATCCAAACTAACCTTACTGGTCAAACCAGAACAAAAATAAAACGACTTCCTCGATACCTATTTGCCGAGGTACACGGCGTCGTTGAAATAGGTATACAGACAATCCACGATTGTATGTCATGGAGATAGACAATGATTTACCAAGCCGAAACCCTACAGGTAAAGGAAATACAAGATGGTATTGCAGAGCTAAGCTTCTGCTCTCCAAAATCCGTCAACAAACTCGACCTAGCGACATTAGAATCGCTAGATAAAGCTCTTGATGCGCTCATTGCCCATCAAGGCCTCAAGGGGTTGTTGCTCACTTCAGATAAAGACGCATTCATTGTAGGCGCAGACATTACCGAGTTTTTAGGTCTGTTTGCTAAAACGGATGCCGAGCTCGACCAATGGCTGCAATTTGCTAATAGCATCTTTAACAAATTAGAAGACTTACCCGTTCCGACCATCTCAGTGATCAAAGGCCACGCTCTTGGTGGCGGTTGTGAATGTGTGCTAGCAACAGACATGCGTATTGGTGACAAAACCACCAGCATCGGCCTACCAGAAACGAAACTGGGAATCATGCCGGGCTTTGGTGGTTGTGTACGCTTACCTCGCGTTATTGGCGCAGACAGCGCAATGGAAATCATCACCCAAGGTAAAGCATGCCGAGCTGATGAAGCATTGAAAATTGGCTTACTCGATGCTGTTGTAGAGACTGATGCTTTATACGAATCAGCACTACAAACTCTTAACTCTGCAATTAATGAGAAACTTGACTGGCAAGCACGCCGAGCACAGAAAACATCGCCTCTAACGCTGAGTAAGCTTGAATCAATGATGAGCTTCACCATGGCGAAGGGTCTGGTGGCACAAAAAGCAGGTCCTCACTACCCTGCCCCAATGACAGCCGTTATCACGATTGAAGAAGGTGCTCGCTTTGCACGTAATGAAGCGTTAGACATTGAACGTAAGCACTTCGTGAAATTGGCTAAATCGGAAGAAGCAAAATCACTCGTTGGCCTATTCCTTAATGATCAATACATCAAAGGCATTGCGAAAAAAGCAGCGAAGTCAGCAAGTAAAGACACGCAACGTGCAGCCGTATTAGGTGCAGGTATCATGGGTGGCGGCATTGCTTACCAATCAGCGCTAAAAGGTGTGCCAGTCTTAATGAAAGACATCGCGCAAGCATCGCTCGACCTAGGCATGACTGAAGCATCTAAGCTGCTGAATAAACGCTTATCTCGCGGTCGCATTGATGGCTTTAAGATGGCGGGTATTTTAGCGTCAATCACACCGAGCTTACATTACGCAGGTATTGAAAACTCTGATGTGATTGTTGAAGCTGTCGTTGAAAACCCGAAAGTAAAAGCAGCAGTTTTGAGTGAAGTTGAGTCCCATGTCGGTGACGACACCGTTATCACCTCAAACACCTCGACGATTCCTATCAACCTATTGGCAAAATCACTAAAACGCCCAGAAAACTTCTGTGGTATGCACTTCTTCAACCCAGTGCATCGTATGCCTCTTGTTGAGATCATCCGTGGTGAGCACACCTCTGATGAAACCATCAATCGTGTTGTGGCGTATGCTGCGAAAATGGGCAAATCACCAATTGTCGTTAATGACTGCCCAGGGTTCTTCGTTAACCGCGTATTGTTCCCATACTTTGGCGGCTTCAGCATGCTACTTCGTGATGGTGCTGACTTTACGAAAATCGACAAAGTCATGGAGCGTAAGTTTGGCTGGCCGATGGGACCGGCGTACTTGCTTGACGTAGTCGGCATTGATACCGCGCACCACGCACAAGCTGTGATGGCTGACGGTTTCCCTGAGCGTATGGGTAAACAAGGTCGTGATGCGATTGATGCACTGTTCGAAGCAGACAAATATGGTCAGAAAAATGGTAATGGCTTCTACAGCTACACCATAGATAAAAAAGGTAAGCCGAAGAAAACCTTCTCCGAAGCGATCTTACCGGTACTTGCTGACGTTTGTGCCGATAAGCAGGACTTTGACGATCAGACCATCATTCAACGTATGATGATTCCAATGATCAACGAAGTGGTGCTGTGCCTACAAGAAGGCATCATCGCGACTCCGCAGGAAGCAGATATGGCGTTGGTTTATGGTCTTGGTTTCCCTCCATTCCGCGGTGGCGTATTCCGCTATCTAGACAGCGTGGGTATTGCTGAATACGTTGAAATGGCAAAACAACACGCCGAGCTAGGTGCGATGTACCAAGTACCGCAAATGCTGATTGATATGGCGGCGAAAGGTGAAAGCTTTTACGGTGCACAACAGCAAGGTTCTATCTAAGGAGGGATTCTAAAATGACTAATCAAACAAGAAATGTTGTCGTAGTCGATTGTCTACGTACTCCAATGGGTCGCTCTAAAGGTGGTGCTTTCCGTCATACACGAGCAGAAGATCTATCTGCGCGCCTAATGAAAGGCATTCTTGCGCGTAACCCACAAGTGAACCCAAGCGAGATTGAAGACATCTACTGGGGCTGTGTACAGCAAACACTAGAGCAAGGCTTTAACGTTGCACGTAATGCCGCGCTACTCGCGGGCCTGCCGATTGAAATTGGCGCCGTGACGGTGAACCGCTTGTGTGGTTCATCCATGCAAGCGCTTCACGATGGTACACGTGCCATCATGACTGGCGATGCTGAAATCTGCCTAATTGGTGGTGTTGAGCACATGGGGCATGTGCCAATGAACCACGGTGTAGACTTTCACCCAGGTATGTCAAAGAACGTAGCAAAAGCTGCGGGCATGATGGGCTTAACGGCTGAAATGCTTGGTAAATTACATGGTATTAGCCGTGAGCAACAAGACGATTTTGCCGCTCGCTCTCACGCTCGTGCGCACGCAGCAACCGTAGAGGGTCGTTTTAAAAATGAAATTCTACCAATTGAAGGCCACGCAGCAGACGGCACACTGTTCACTCTGGATTACGACGAAGTGATTCGCCCTGAAACATCCGTTGAAGGTCTATCTCAACTTCGCCCAGTGTTCGACCCAGCAAACGGTACAGTAACAGCCGGTACATCATCGGCTCTGTCCGATGGTGCATCAGCGATGTTGATCATGAGTGAAGAGAAAGCCAATGAGCTTGGTTTGAAGATTCGTGCACGTATTAAAGGCATGGCCATTGCGGGCTGCGATCCTTCTATTATGGGTTACGGTCCTGTACCTGCGACGAAAAAAGCGCTCAAGCGTGCTGGTCTTTCAATTGAAGACATGGATGTGGTTGAGCTAAACGAAGCATTTGCCGCGCAGTCTCTGCCGTGTGCTAAAGACTTAGGCCTGCTTGATGTTATGGATGAGAAAGTCAACCTTAACGGTGGTGCGATAGCATTGGGTCATCCACTAGGCTGTTCTGGTTCACGTATCTCAACAACGTTGATCAACCTAATGGAAGCGAAAGACGCGAAATATGGTCTGGCCACCATGTGTATCGGTTTGGGTCAGGGCATTGCGACAGTATTTGAACGACCATAACAGTTCAAGACGTTGTTGTAGTGATCGAGCCAACAATCATAAGCAAATGAACTAATAATAAAATTTTTAGTATTACACTTAAGGGCGACAATTGATGTCGCCCTTTTTGTTTTACATCAAACATGCATGAAGAGCATACATTAAATGCTCAAGTTTCATTTTATTCATAGACAAAGAAGACATACACTTAGACCAGTTGATATCTTGCTGCATGTGACCCAGAGTCATGCTACCGCACAATCGGAGAACCTTATGTTTAATGCTCTAGTTCTAAATCAAGAAGACAAACGTACTATCGCTAACATCGAGCAAATCGATGAAACACAACTGCCTGAAGGCGACGTTCTGATTGACGTTGATTACTCATCGTTAAACTACAAAGACGGTCTTGCGATCACAGGTAAAGGTAAAATCATCCGTAACTTCCCGATGGTGCCAGGTATTGACCTAGCAGGTACGGTAGTAAGCTCAGAAGACGACCGCTACCAAGCTGGTGACAAAGTTGTCCTTACTGGCTGGGGCGTGGGTGAAAACCACTGGGGTGGTATGTCTCAGCGTGCTCGTCTAAAAGCGGATTGGCTAGTACCACTACCAAAAGGTCTAGACAGCAAGAAAGCAATGATGGTTGGTACTGCTGGCTTCACTGGTATGCTGTGTGTTCAAGCACTGCTTGATGCAGGCATCAAACCTGAAAATGGCGAAATCCTAGTAACTGGCGCAAGTGGCGGTGTAGGCTCAGTCGCAGTAACGCTTCTAGCACAGCTTGGCTACAAAGTTGCTGCAGTGACAGGTCGTGTAGAAAAAAATGGCCCGCTACTTGAAAAACTAGGTGCTAGCCGCATCATCGACCGTACTGAATTTGAAGAACTAGCACGTCCACTTGAAAAGCAAGTATGGGCAGGTGCGGTTGATACTGTAGGCAGCAAAGTACTGGCTAAAGTATTGGCGCAAATGGATTACAACAGTGCAGTTGCAGCTTGTGGTCTTGCTGGTGGTTTTGATCTACCAACCACAGTGATGCCGTTCATCCTACGTAATGTTCGCCTACAAGGTGTGGACTCAGTAATGTGCCCAACAGAGAAACGTATCGCTGCATGGGAAAAGCTGGTCGAGCTACTACCAGACAGCTACTTCGAGCAAGCGTGTACTGAAGTTGCTCTTGCTGAAGCACCGAAATATGCAGAAGACATCACCAACGGTCAAGTAACGGGTCGTGTGGTTATCAAGCTATAAACACTGACTCAGTGTAAACAGACGAAGAGCCGGCTTTGCTGGCTCTTTTTTGTTAGCAGTTCAGTCCCATATCTTCGATACGTTTAGCTATCAGACGGCTACACTCTTCACGCACAATCGTTCTTAACCATTCTTGAGCGGGAGAATGCTCGCAACGCGCATGCCAAATCATCGAGTATTCAAACGGCGTGAATTGGAATGGTAACGGTTTCACCACTAAGTCATAACGCTCGGCAACCAGATACGCCAAGTCCGCTGGCACTGTGATGATAATTGGCAAGGTATCCATGATCGCCAATGCGGCTTCTAAATGATAAGCCCGCAGAACCATTTTACGCTTAGGTTTCTCCATCAAAGCTTGTTCGATCAGTGCCTTAACACCATCACTGATGGCGATCATGGCATGTGGATGACTCAGATAATCATCCAAGCTCATTTCTTTATCCGCTAATGGATGCTGTTTTGAAAGCATACACAGCACCCCCACTCGCCCCAACACTTCACTGCGTAGAGGCTCCACCGGGCCTGTCGGGCGACAAATCGCTAAGTCTGCACCTTCATAAGTGAGCTGATCTGATAAACGGTCGTGTTGCAGTGGTAAGAAGTTGAAAGACACGTTTGGCGCTTCTTGGTAAATTCTCGGCAAAGCGAACGGTAAGATTGTTTGCATGGCATAGTCGGTGGTCACGATGTTGAAAGTCTGCACGCATTGCAATGGGTCAAACTCAACCGGAGATAACAACTGACGTAAAGACTCTAATGGTTCGCCCAATGAGCGATCGATCTCTAACGCTTTCTGAGTTGGGATCAAATGCTGTCCCTGACGAGTAAACAGCGGGTCTCCCAACAAGTCACGTAGACGACCAAGCACACGACTCATTGCCGATTGACTCAAGTTCAGACGTGTTGCCGCCTTACTGACACTGTTTTCTTCTATCAGTACTCGCAACGCAACCAGTAAATTTAAATCTCGGCGATAGATGTCTTCCAGTTCCACGAATTAGCCACTTATTTTGTATGTGTTTGGGTAAATTGTACTCTTTAGGCAAAAAAAATCCCGCCTTTCAGCGGGGAAGCCCAAGAAAAATGGGGATAGTGTCGGAATGAAGTGTCGGTAAAAAATAGGTGAGCGTTATTAAAAGCATTCTGATCCAAGCAAGAAGCGCTAATTTTCTTGCTCAGATGCGCCAGACCATCTGCGCATCTCGATCCAAATCCCAATAATAGTGGCAACCATGCCTACTAGAGGCGTCAAAGAGGTGTCAGCTGGCGTCCTGAGTACCAATGCACAAAACGAGATAAAACACAGCACTGAGTAAATCGTAAGTCTGTCTAACGCTGTTAACATTGCCTCTCCCTTGCCAGTTGTTACCAAATTGTTAATTTAAGGTAAAACAAAAAATTCGGTTTGCCAAGTGGTTATTGAATATTTTTTCAACGAAAGTAAAATTCAACGCTCAGTTAGTTACGAGAATCACACTATGAGCTTTAATCCTGAACTGGCAAACAAGACATTAGAGGCGGAAGGACTGCGCTGCCCAGAGCCAGTGATGATGGTCAGGAAGACAATTCGCAACATGCAAGATGGTGAGATTTTGCTGGTCAAAGCAGACGATCCATCCACAACTCGAGACATTCCGAGTTTCTGCCGCTTTATGGACCACCAATTAGTTGCGGCACAAACGGAGCAAGTTCCGTATCAGTACCTGATCAAGAAAGGATTGGAATAATCTGGTCGAACTAAAAACGGCAGCCAATATTGGCTGCCGTTTGTTTATTCATCGTATTCGAGTGTGCGAACTTCTGATTGGAGCTTGTTAAGTTGTTTCTTCATTGCCCGCATCTCTTCATGCATAGGAATGATGTGAGCGACACGAATCCACGCTTCTACTGTCAATCCAGTAAGAACGAACGATCCTGCTACAATCGGTAACCACATATCAGTTAGCACCATCGCTAGTAAACACAGCGCTAAACCAAAAGTGAATAAATAACTCTGACTCTTCGGGGACATCCCCATGTAACGTGTAAGCATAAACTTGCCCTCTCGCTATCATTCACACCATTAAACTACCATGACAAGTATGACACTTATATGTCATCCGTCACGCAACGGAACGATTTAGAGTCAGAGTTTGAACTCGCGCAGCACGCCACTAATGATTGATAACTCACATCATTTCACGTGCAAAAAATCAGAACAGTGCAGCCCCTATTGCCAGAGCAATAAACAAAAATGCGGTGATTTTACGGATCAGCCCTAAAGGCATCTTGTCGGCCGACAATTTACCAATCAGGACCACAGGAACATTCGCCAGCAGCATACCGATTGTGGTACCGATAATCACCAAACTTAACGCATCCGCGTATTGCGCCCCTAAGATGGAAGTGGCGATCTGAGTTTTATCGCCTATCTCCGCAACGAAGAACGCGATAAAGCTGGCAATAAATGGGCCTCGATTAGAAATCTGTTCGTCATCATCCAGTTTGTCCGGGATCAGAACCCAAGCCGCCATCGCGACAAAACTGACCACCAGCACCCACTTTAAAATCTCAGGTGATAGATAGTCTGCGACAACCACACCTAACCATGCAGCCAAAGCGTGGTTGGCAATAGTTGCCAAAAAGATTGCTGCAATAATTGGGATTGGTTTTCGGTAACGACTTGCGAGTAATAGAGATAGCAATTGGGTCTTATCGCCAATTTCTGCTAACGCTACAGTAGTAATTGAAATAGCTAAAACGCTCACGACATGCTCATTGGGGCAGGGATTATTATTTTTAACCGAAGACAAACCTCACGCCCCTACCCCGGTTCGTGATGATTTGTCTAAGGTCTTGCTAAACTTGAAAGGCTTCAAGTCTCGAACGCCATGGTGATTTTGCACCAATTATGTTGACGGACGAACCAGATGAAACAGAAACTTCATCAGGTAAGCTACTCCCCAAAGACAGGCGCAATTCTAGCCACCTTTGTTGCGCTTCTCAAGAGCCAAAGCAGGCAAAAACTCCCTTTTAGGAAAAATACAGCAGATAACGCGGTAAAAATTCATTAAAGGAGAAAATCGCCCACGAATTAATCAAGATTAGCTCTACTCCCATGCTCAATATCTGGTTATACTAGATTGTTAATTTATTCAACCGTAATTACTCTTTATCGCCGTTGTTAGAGTTGAAAAACTCGGCATAGATGACGAATTAACGAGTAACAAGAGAATCGCGCGAACCTGACTTATGCAAAAATACGATATCAAAACCTTCCAGGGAATGATCCTCGCGCTGCAGGATTATTGGGCTCAAAATGGTTGTACCATTGTTCAACCGCTAGATATGGAAGTGGGTGCGGGTACCTCTCACCCAATGACCTGTCTACGAGCGCTTGGCCCAGAGCCAATGTCGACAGCTTACGTACAACCTTCACGTCGTCCTACTGATGGCCGTTACGGTGAAAACCCTAACCGTCTTCAGCACTACTACCAATTCCAAGTAGCGCTAAAACCATCGCCTGACAATATTCAAGAGTTGTACCTTGGCTCCCTTGAAGTTCTTGGTATTGACCCTCTTGTACACGACATCCGTTTCGTAGAAGACAACTGGGAAAACCCAACACTAGGCGCATGGGGTCTGGGCTGGGAAGTTTGGCTAAACGGCATGGAAGTGACTCAGTTTACTTACTTCCAGCAAGTTGGTGGTCTTGAGTGTAAGCCAGTAACTGGTGAGATCACTTACGGTATCGAACGTCTAGCAATGTACATCCAAGAAGTAGACTCTGTTTACGACCTAGTTTGGAACATCGCGCCAGACGGCAGCAAAGTGACTTACGGTGACATCTTCCACCAAAACGAAGTAGAGCAATCAACTTACAACTTCGAGCACGCAGACGTTGATTTCCTATTTGGTTTCTTCGAACAGTGTGAGAAAGAGTGTAAAGAGCTGCTTGAGCTTGAAAAGCCACTGCCACTACCTGCTTACGAGCGCATCCTAAAAGCTGGTCACGCATTCAACCTACTAGACGCGCGTAAAGCGATCTCAGTAACTGAACGCCAACGTTACATCCTACGCATCCGCAACCTGACGAAAGCAGTTGCAGAAGCATACTACGCATCGCGTGAAGCTCTTGGCTTCCCAATGTGTAAGAAAGAACAAGCGTAAGGGGTAGAGTAACATGGCAAAAGAATTTCTAATCGAGCTAGGTACAGAAGAGCTACCACCAACGCAACTTCGCACTCTAGCTGAAGCATTCGCAGCAAACTTCGAAGCAGAACTAAAAGGCGCTGAGCTTGCTCACGAAGGCGTGAAATGGTTCGCGGCGCCTCGTCGTCTTGCACTTAAAGTCGCTGCACTAGCAGACAGCCAGTCTGACAAAGTTGTTGAAAAACGTGGTCCTGCGGTTTCTGCAGCATTTGACGCAGAAGGCAACCCAACAAAAGCGGCTCAAGGCTGGGCACGCGGTTGTGGCATCACGGTTGACCAAGCAGAGCGCATGGTTACAGACAAAGGTGAATGGCTACTGTTCAAACAAGAAGTGAAAGGTCAGCCAACGTCTGAGATCGTCGTTGAACTTGCAGCGAAAGCACTAGCAAACCTACCTATCGCAAAACCAATGCGCTGGGGTAACAAAACGACTCAATTTATCCGTCCAGTTAAGACGCTAACCATGCTAATGGGCAGCGACCTAATCGAAGGCGAGATCCTTGGTGTTGCTTCAGACCGCACTATCCGTGGTCACCGCTTCATGGGTGAGCAAGAGTTTACTATCGATTCTGCTGAGCAATACCCTGCGATCCTAGAAGAGCGCGGTAAAGTAATGGCAGATTACGAAGCGCGTAAAGCAATCATCCTAGCTGACGCACAAAAAGCGGCAGCAGCAGTTGGCGGTATCGCTGACCTAGAAGATGACTTAGTAGAAGAAGTAACGTCTCTGGTTGAATGGCCAGTGGTACTAACAGCGAAGTTTGAAGAAGAGTTCCTAAAAGTACCTTCTGAAGCATTGGTTTACACCATGAAAGGTGACCAAAAATACTTCCCTGTTTACGACGAAAACAAGAAGCTACTACCTAACTTCATCTTCGTATCGAACATCGAATCAAAAGAGCCTCGTTACGTAATCGAAGGTAACGAGAAAGTGGTTCGTCCTCGTCTTGCTGACGCAGAGTTCTTCTTCAACACAGACCGTAAGCGTCCGCTTATCGACCGTCTGCCTGAACTAGAGCAAGCGATCTTCCAAAAGCAACTGGGGACGATCAAAGACAAAACAGACCGCATCACAGAACTTGCTGGCTACATTGCTGAGCAAATCGGTGCTGACGTTGAGAAATCAAAGCGTGCTGGTCTACTAGCAAAATGTGACCTAATGACCTCAATGGTATTCGAATTCACGGATACTCAAGGTGTTATGGGTATGCACTATGCTCGCCACGACGGTGAAGCAGAAGAAGTTGCAGTCGCACTGAACGAGCAATACATGCCTCGTTTCGCAGGTGATGAACTGCCATCAAACGGCGTTTCAACTGCAGTTGCAATGGCAGACAAGCTAGACACTATCGTAGGTATCTTCGGTATTGGTCAAGCGCCTAAAGGCAGCGACCCATTCGCACTACGCCGCGCATCTCTAGGTGTACTACGTATCATCGTTGAATACGGCTACAACCTAGATCTTGTTGACCTAGTAGCGAAAGCGAAGTCACTATTTGGCGATCGCCTAACCAACGACAACGTTGAGCAAGACGTTATCGAGTTCATGCTTGGTCGTTTCCGTGCTTGGTACCAAGACGAAGGCTTCAGCGTAGACATCATTCAAGCGGTTCTAGCGCGTCGTCCTACAAAACCAGCAGACTTCGACCAACGAGTTAAAGCGGTTTCTCACTTCCGTGAGCTAGAAGCGGCAGAGTCTCTAGCAGCAGCGAACAAACGTGTAGGTAACATCCTAGCGAAATTCGACGGCGAACTAGCAGCAGACATCGACCTAGCACTTCTACAAGAAGACGCAGAGAAAGCACTAGCAGAAAGCGTTGAAGTAATGACAGAAGCGCTAGAGCCAGCATTTGCTACTGGTAACTACCAAGAAGCCCTAAGCAAGCTAGCTGACCTACGTGAACCAGTTGATGCGTTTTTCGATAACGTAATGGTAATGGCAGACGACGAAGCACTTAAGAAGAACCGTCTGACACTTCTGAACAACCTGCGTAACCTGTTCCTACAGATCGCAGATATTTCTTTGCTTCAAAAGTAATTCATTGCTCTTCGAAGTGATTAAGAAATAAGTAAAAGGGAAGCAGATGCTTCCCTTTTTTGTTGCCTTCAAACCGATGAAGGTGATGCTTATTATTCATTTTGTGAACAAGACTAAAATTTGTAGGGTGAGACGCGTTTAACTTGTTGGTGTAGAGCTCGGATTGTAGAGGCACAGTTTTGCTATAACTGGACTGTTTATTCGGGGGAAGGACACAATGAAAAAAACAATTCTCGCACTCTCTATCGGTCTACTGAGCGCCTGCAGCCAGATTCCAGAAAATGCCATCGTATTAAGCGTTGGTGATGACACCGCTGTTTTTGAGGAAAACTCACAGGGCTTACTTGTCGCCGAGCAAAAACTCGAAAAAGGCAGTTATAGCTTTACCATTGCTGACAGCAATCAAAGCTGTGGCAGTAGCTTTGCCCTAGCAGAAGAAGATCGCATCAAATTCAATCGTCCATTAAAAATGGATAACTGCGCCACTGATGCACAAATGCCGCTGCGCATCTTCAAAGCCAATACCTATCAATTTACGCTCAACCCAACCACCAACGAGCTAACGGTAAAAATCAAACCAAAACAGAGTCAGGACATCACCTACTCTTGCCCTGTCGCAACTGACACGCCAAAAACCATCAACGTTGCCCAAACCTTTAATGATGGCACTGTCGTTCGTGATGCCTTAACCGGACAAGAAACCACTGTCGCCAATGGCAGCGTCACCATGCAACCGGGTCCTATGAGCCAAGGTCTATTGCTGCTAGAAGAAGTTGAACAGCAAGCCGACAAACCGTTCAGTTGGGACAATGCGACGGTGTACTTCGTCATGACCGACCGCTTCTACAATGGCAACCCAGACAACGACAACAGCTACGGTCGCAGCAAAGACGGAAAATATGAGATTGGTACCTTCCACGGTGGTGACTTAGCGGGTCTAACGAAAAAACTCGATTACATCGAATCACTTGGTGTCAATGCTATCTGGATAACCTCACCACTGGAACAAATCCACGGCTGGGTTGGCGGCGGCGATAAAGGCGACTTTAAGCACTACGGCTACCACGGCTACTATCACCAAGATTGGACCAAGCTTGATGCCAACATGGGTACCGAAGATGAACTCAGAACCTTCGTCGATACTGCCCATAAGAAAGGTATCCGCGTGATTTGGGATGTGGTCATGAACCACACAGGTTATGCGACATTAGCAGACATGCAGGAATTCGGATTTGGTCAGCTTTACCTTGATGACCAAGAAGCCAAAGAAGTCCTTGGTGAAAAATGGACCGACTGGCAGCCAAAATCAGGACAAAGCTGGCACAGCTTCAACGACTACATCAAATACGGTGATAGCGAAGCGTGGGATAAATGGTGGGGCAAAGATTGGATCCGCACCGATATTGGCGACTACGATGCTCCGGGCTACAACGACATCACCATGTCTTTGAACTACCTACCGGATCTCAAAACCGAATCAACTCAGAAAACCGGATTACCAAACTTCTTCCGCAATAAAGACACCAATGCGCAAGATGAGCTGCAAACCCCACGTGAACACATGATTACCTGGTTATCCGATTGGGTGCGCGACTATGGCATTGACGGCTTCCGTGTCGACACCGCTAAACACGTTGAAATGGAAGCGTGGGCAGAGTTGAAAGCCAGCACCACCCAAGCGCTTGCTCAATGGAAACAAAACAACCCGGACAAAGCCTTGGATGACCTACCTTTCTGGATGACAGGTGAAGTGTGGGCACACAGCGTAGTGAAGAGCCCGTATTTCGATAACGGCTTCGATTCCATCATCAACTTCGAGTTCCAATCTGATGTGGCACCAAAAGCGCTGAAGTGTTTCGCTCAACTTGATAATGATTACCGCCGCTATGCAGAGCGCATCAATACCGATCCTGAGTTCAATGTGTTGAGCTACCTGTCTTCACACGATACACAACTGTTTTGGTCAGCTCGCAGCCGCAGCTTTGATGACCAAGCACGTGCGGCAAATGCTCTGATGCTGGCTCCGGGTGCAGTACAGATCTATTACGGTGATGAGATAGCTCGTGATTTTGGCATTACTGGTTCAGACGCCCACCAAGGCACACGCTCAGATATGCCATGGGATAAGATTCATGGCGAGCGAGAAGATCTACTGAAACATTGGCAAAAGTTGGGTGAATTCCGTAAACGCCACCCAGCAGTTGCTCAAGGTAAGCACATCACTCGCAACCAAGAAGGTTATTACGCGTTTGAACGCCAATACCAAGACGACAAGGTGTTGATTGTTTACACCGGTGAGTAAATCACACTCTCTCCACCAGCAAGGGAAGCATAAGCTTCCCTTTTTTATTGTTCTTTTTGCCCTTTTGTCTCGTTCCTCTGGTCTGATGACGCACTTTTTTCTTTTTCGGCTTAATTCACACTTTGCGTTAATTACACATTGAGGTAAGGTCAAGGATTACTCGATAAGCCGATAAAACATCGGCATAAACATACACAAAGCAATCACAATGAATTAGGTATAAGTCAGCATGCAGTTCTCAAAGTTTGGTGAAAAATTTAATCAGTATTCAGGTATTACGCAGTTAATGGACGATTTGAATGATGGTCTGCGCACACCAGGTGCCATCATGCTCGGTGGAGGTAATCCTGCCGCCATTCCTGCCATGCTCGATTACTTTCACCAAGCCAGTGAGGAAATGCTCGCCAGTGGGGAGCTCGTCGCCGCCCTCGCCAACTACGATGGCCCGCAGGGTAAAGACGCGTTCGTCAAAGCGCTAGCTCAGTTATTCCGTGAAACTTACGGCTGGGATATTTCCGAAAAGAACATCAGCCTAACTAACGGTAGCCAGAGTGGCTTCTTCTACTTGTTCAACTTGTTGGCAGGTAAACAGCCAGACGGTTCGCACAAGAAAGTGCTACTGCCTATCGCACCTGAATACATCGGTTATGGTGATGCTGGCATTGATGAAGATATCTTTATCTCTTACCACCCAGAAATCGAGCTGTTAGATAACGGTCTGTTTAAATACCACGTCGATTTTGAGCAGCTAACCGTCGACGACTCTGTTGCGGCAATCTGTGCATCTCGTCCAACCAACCCAACGGGTAATGTACTGACAGACGAAGAAGTACGTAAGCTGGACAAGCTAGCACGTGAGAACAACATCCCGCTGATCATCGATAACGCCTACGGTCTACCTTTCCCGAACATCATCTTTGAAGATGTCGAACCGTTCTGGAATGAAAACACCATCCTATGCATGAGCCTATCTAAGCTTGGTTTACCGGGCGTGCGTTGTGGCATTGTGATTGCGAGTGAAGAAATCACGCAAGCATTAACCAATATGAACGGCATCATCAGCCTAGCGCCGGGCAGTGTTGGTCCAGCGCTGGCAAACCATATAATTGGCAAAGGTGATCTGCTTAAACTGAGTTCAGAGGTGATTAAGCCGTTCTACAAGCAAAAATCACAACGAGCGGTTGAACTGCTCCAACAAGCAGTTACCGATGAGCGATTCCGCATCCACAAGCCGGAAGGCGCTATCTTCTTGTGGTTATGGTTTGATGAACTGCCAATCACAACAATGGAACTGTACCAACGCTTGAAAGCGCGTGGCGTATTGATTGTCCCTGGTGAATATTTCTTTATTGGTCAGCAAGACGAGTGGGATCACGCGCACCAATGCCTGCGTATGAACTACGTTCAAGATGATGAGATGATGCAAAAAGGCATTGCGATTATCGCTGAAGAAGTGGAAAAGGCTTACCGCGAAGGTAAATAGACGGATTGAACTCAGCCGTTCTTCTCTTTGAAATTACAGCTTTAAAATAGCGGATTTGAAAACCCCAAACTAAAAAGAGCGCCCATATGGCGCTCTTTCTCATTCTATAACCGGGTGGTTAACTGATTAGTTGTTCTCAATCAGGTTGTTGCCACCGATAGCAATCTTACGTGGTTGCATGGCTTCAGGGATTTCACGAACTAAATCGATATGAAGCAGACCGTTTTCCATTGATGCACCCACGACTTTTACGTAATCCGCTAGCTGGAATTTACGTTCAAAATCACGTTCTGCAATACCTTGGTAAACGTAGTTTTTGCCTTCTTCTGCTTTACGTTCGCCCTTCACAATCAACATGTTTTCGTTTTGAGTCAGATCGAGCTGTTCTTCAGCAAAGCCAGCAACGGCCATAGTAATACGGTAGTTGTGCTCGTCTTTTTGCTCAATGTTGTATGGAGGGTAACCGCCAGAAGTATTTTTCGCTGTATTCGCTTCCATCAGGTTTAGCAGACGATCAAAGCCAATTGCATTACGGTATAGTGGTGAGAAATCTACATTACGCATAAATCTATCCTCTTAATTAAGCAATAGTCTTAGTTCAGATGAGTTCAATCCTACTGGCGTGTTTATGCAAAAACCAACGCCGAACTAAGAGATTCTTATCATTCCACTGGCCTTGGTTTGGCTCGGAGACATGATATTGAATCTAAAGGTTTAAGTTGTGTGCTAAAACGCCATATCCTCTTCTGAGCGATCTCGTTTTAGCGATTTCAGAGGGCTGGTCTTCTAGTCTCTAGCAAGCCAGTCACCCTCTTCATAACTAGATATAAGGTCGTCAAAAATGACTTTCAAGGGAAAAAACAAAAAATTTTTAAAGCATCCACTATCCCCTTGAACAGCTTAGTTCCTCATCACTTCGCGATCAGTGATAAAAAGCCCGCCGTTCTGGAGGGCTCAATCTACACTTTACTTGCGGGAGGATTTACGCGCTTTTACAACGCCCTTTTCTGCCGCCTTTTCCTGCTTTAGTTTGCGCTTTTCTTTTAGACTCAACTGCGGTTGTTTCTTTTCTTTCTTACTCATGACTTCACCTCTATTTATTGGCACAACAGACAACCACACAGCATTTTCTGAGCTGGTGGTTGCGATTGATGAACAATTTCAGTAATCACAAAGCAGCGTCGCTGATTAAAAATTTCCACTTCGAGCGCATCATTTTTAGCTCGACCTAATAGTCGAGACCCCAAATAAGAATCGACCGCGAGCATACCTGTCATGGGTTGCCCCTTGCGCGAGCTGACCAATGTCATGCGATATTGATAGGCGCGTTCAACATCCACTAAGCGAACCGTGTCCCCAACCGCAATACGAGTTCGGTTACGGCAATGGGCTTGTTGCTCGCAGGTTTCAAATAGCGATAACAACCTTAGTGGTGATTGATAGGTTAAAAAGCGACTGGTTAACCACCAAGTTCGCAGCGCCAAGCAGTACGCTGAGAACCAGCGTTCAAACATGATTATTTCCTTCTTAATGCCTTGTCTTACAAATAAATTCAGTGCATTGAACCGGAAGTGCATCACTTCCGGCTTAGTTCAGGAAAGTCATCACCATTTTCTTAGTCTCCTTATTCATCAGCTCTTCAGCACTATAGCGAGCAGAAAAAAGAAAGCAAAAACGCTCAAGCGAACAAAATGGCGAGAAAAAAAGAAAACAGAAATAAAATGGCAGGCTTGATCGGGTTGTTGGCAGTTAGTACCAGAAAAACATCCGCTTTAGCAGAAAGTGGCGATTTTAGCTGGTGGTACAACAAAAAAAGCAGCGATTTCTCGCTGCTTTTTACTATCACGAACAGTGTCGTTATACGTCTAGGTTCGCTACTTTCAGTGCGTTCTCTTCGATGAAGTTACGACGAGGTTCTACTTGGTCACCCATTAGCGTAGTGAACAGTTGATCTGCGCCTACCGCATCTTCAATCGTTACCTGCATCATACGACGAGTTTCTGGGTCCATGGTGGTTTCCCAAAGTTGGTCTGGGTTCATCTCACCTAGACCTTTGTAGCGCTGACGGCTTAAGCCACGCATTGACTCTTTCACTAACCAGTCAAGCGCTTCTGCAAAGTTTGCCACTGGCATAGTACGCTCACCACGTTTGATGTACGCGCCTTCTTCCAGAAGTCCATCAAGTGCTTCTGATAGATCGGCCAACTTGCGGTACTCTTTCGAGTTTAGGAAGTCGATGCTAATTGCATGTTCGTGCGTCACGCCGTGAGTACGAACCACAATCTTAGGCAAGTTTAAGCCTAGCTCTTCGTGCTGCTCAACTTCGTAGCTGTACTGGCTTGCACCCACTTCTTTCGCATTCAGCTGTTCAATAAGCTGCTTCGTCCAAGCTTCCACAACTGATGCGTCATGGCATTGCTCTGGCGTTAGGCGAGGAGTGTAAATCAACTCGTTTACCAAAGCACTTGGGTAACGACGGCTCATACGTTCCGCCAGTTTAATACCCGCATTGTACTGTTGAACAAGCTTCTCTAGTGCTTCACCTGCCAATGCTGGTGCTTCTGCGTTTACGTGTAGCGATGCGTTGTCCAGAGCCAATGATACTTGGTATTGGTTCATCGCTTCTTCATCTTTGATGTACTGCTCTTGTTTGCCTTTTTTCACTTTGTATAGTGGTGGCTGAGCGATGTACACATAGCCACGCTCGATAAGCTCTGGCATTTGACGGTAGAAGAAGGTCAACAGTAGCGTACGGATGTGCGAACCATCGACATCGGCATCGGTCATGATGATGATGTTGTGGTAACGAAGCTTGTCCGGGTTGTACTCGTCACGACCGATACCACAACCAAGTGCAGTGATCAGCGTTGCTACTTCTTGCGAAGACAGCATCTTGTCGAAACGCGCTTTTTCTACGTTAAGAATCTTACCTTTTAGCGGTAGGATTGCTTGGTTCTTACGGTTACGGCCTTGTTTTGCGGAGCCGCCTGCCGAATCACCCTCCACTATGTATAGTTCAGAGAGTGCCGGATCTTTTTCCTGACAGTCTGCAAGTTTACCTGGAAGGCCAGCTAGGTCTAGTGCACCTTTACGGCGCGTCATTTCACGAGCTTTACGCGCTGCTTCACGAGCACGTGCTGCATCGATGATTTTCGAACAAACCATCTTCGCTTCTGTCGGGTTCTCAATCAGAAACTCAGACAGTTTTTCACCCATTGCAGACTCAACAGCTGATTTCACTTCAGAAGAAACCAGTTTGTCTTTTGTTTGGCTTGAGAACTTAGGATCAGGCACTTTCACCGAAACAACCGCAGTTAGACCTTCACGCGCATCGTCGCCTGAAGTCGCTGTTTTCGCTTTCTTCGAGAAACCTTCTTTATCCATAAAGCTGTTCAATGTACGTGTTAGCGCAGCACGGAAACCAGCAAGGTGAGTACCACCATCACGCTGTGGGATATTGTTGGTAAAGCAGAAGATGTTCTCTTGGAAACCATCGTTCCATTGCATCGCCACTTCAACTGAAATGCCGTCTTCACGCTCAGAGTTAAAGTGGAAGATTTTTTCGATGATTGGCGTTTTGTTGGTGTTTAGGTGATCAACGAACGCTTGAATACCACCTTCATACATGAAGTGATCATGTTTGTCCGCTTCACGTTCATCAACCAATTTGATCGACACACCAGAGTTCAGGAATGACAGTTCACGCAGGCGTTTCGCCAGAATGTCATAGTGGAACTCAGTGTTAGAGAACGTTTCGGCACTTGGCCAGAAACGAATTTGTGTACCGGTTTTATCCGTATCACCCACAACAGCTAGTGGCGCTTGAGGCTCACCATGGCGGTAGGTTTGCGTATGGATATGGCCACCACGATGAATCGTTAGCTCAACTTTCTCTGATAGTGCGTTTACTACTGAAACACCTACCCCGTGAAGACCACCCGATACTTTGTATGAGTTATCGTCGAACTTACCACCCGCGTGAAGAACCGTCATGATTACTTCTGCTGCAGAGACATTTTCCTCTGAGTGGATTTCTGTTGGAATGCCACGACCATCATCGCTAACGGAAACCGAGTTATCCTCATGAATTGTCACAACGATGTCTTTACAGTGACCTGCCAACGCTTCATCAATTGAGTTATCCACCACCTCGAAAACCATGTGGTGAAGGCCGGTGCCGTCGTCCGTATCGCCGATGTACATTCCTGGACGCTTACGTACCGCATCCAGACCCTTCAGTACCTTAATACTCGATGAATCGTAATTTTCAGACATGAGTTTCTCTCTTCTAGTTTGACTCTATCCTGCCATGTTCCACATGAAACAATTTACCGTTATCGTCCAACATATCGGCGATTTGGCTTTCAGTGATAGAGCTTACAAATACTTGTGCGCCCGTCTCTTTTAAGCAGTCAGCAAGACGCTTGCGACGTTGGCTATCTAATTCCGACGCGAAGTCATCAATTAGGTAAATGCATTGTTTACCGGCCATCTCTGTCAGGTGTTGCCCTTGCGCTACACGCAATGCACACACCATGAGTTTTAATTGACCGCGTGACAGAACATCTTCAACGGGCGTTCCGTTCACTTTAATGCGCAAATCAGCTTTGTTTGGGCCACTAAAGGTGTATCCCAATGCCTGATCACGCTCAAAATTCTTTTCTAGTATCTCGTGGTATGGAGTGTCTTTATCCCAGCCACGATAATACTTCAATTGGATCTCAAATTCTGGCAAAAATGTCTGACAGATAGTTTCTGCGACAGTTTTCATCTGCTCGATGTAACTTGCTCGCCATTGGCTGATGTTTTCAGCCAATCCTGCCATTTCCTGATCCCAATAACTGAGCTCACGATAACTATTGGCGGTTTTCAACAACGCGTTGCGCTGCTTGTTCAGGCGCTTGAACCTTCCCCATGCTTGATAAAAAGCGGGCTCGGTATGAAACACGCCCCAATCAATAAACGCACGACGATGTTTAGGGCCATCTGTCAGTAAATCAAACCCTTCTGGGTGTATCAACTGCAGAGGCAGAACTTGTGCCAACTGCGCTAATTTTTGTCCAGATTGACCGCCTATTTTAACCTCTGTTGAGCCATCACGCTGCTTATTAATGCCGATAGGTAGCTCAAATTGATCCGAGTTCAAAAAACGACCATGAACAAACAGTTCGTCACACTCATTTTGTATCACTCGTCCGGTGAGAGAGCTCTTGAATGAGCGGCCATGCCCGAGCAGATAAACCGCTTCTAAGACACTGGTTTTACCGCTGCCGTTCGGCCCGATAAGAAAGTTAAAGCCTGCTGATAACTCAATATCACAGGCTTTAATGTTTCGAAACTGCTGAATGATGAGACGAGAAAGAGGCATTCAGTTGGCTTATAGACGAATTGGCATCACCACGTACATGGCACTGTCATCGTCGGCATTTTCAATCAACGCGCTAGCGTTAGCATCCGACATCGACACACGTACATTTTCACAACGCAACGTGTTCAGAACATCAAGCACATAGCTTACGTTAAAGCCGATTTCGATGGCGTCACCTTCAAAGGTTACATCAAGCATCTCTTCCGCTTCTTCTTGTTCTGGGTTATTCGCGGTTATGCGCATTTCAGTATCAGCCAGATTCACACGCACGCCACGGAATTTTTCGTTGGAAAGAATAGCAGCACGAGAGAAGGCTTGGCGCAACTCGTCACAACTTGCTATTAGTGTCTTATTGGTGCTCTGAGGCAATACACGGCGGTAGTCAGGGAAACGACCATCAACCAACTTAGAGGTAAAAGTAAAGTTATTCACCTCAGCACGAACATTGGAGCTACCGATCTGAAGTACTACGGGCTGCTCTGGCGCATCCATCAACTTTACTAATTCTTGCACACCTTTGCGTGGCACGATGATTTGCTTCTGCGCAAAG
This sequence comes from Vibrio sp. 2CM40D, assembly GCF_023161825.1. Lineage (NCBI taxonomy): Bacteria > Pseudomonadati > Pseudomonadota > Gammaproteobacteria > Vibrionales > Vibrionaceae > Vibrio > Vibrio sp. 2CM40D. The sequence goes on along the minus strand of NZ_JALNTL010000014.1, from coordinate 58,082 downwards.
TCCGCACCTAGCTGAGTTTGCGATACCGCCATACGGTGGCCGTCCGTCGCTACGCTGCGTAGCGTGGTGCCGTCAATTTCAAACAACATGCCGTTGAGGTAGTAACGAACGTCTTGATTCGCCATCGAGAACTGAGTTTTGTCGATCAGCGTACGTAAATCAGCTTGGCTCAGTGATACTTCCACTTCACTTTGCCAGTCTTCAATATTAGGGAAATCGTTTGCAGGAAGCGTTGCCAACGAGAAACGGCTGCGACCAGAGCGAACTTGTACGCGATCACCTTCTAATACAAATGTGATGATCGCATCGTCCGGTAAACCACGACAGATATCGAGAAACTTACGCGAAGGAACGGTAATGCTGCCCGCTTCAAAATCACCTTCTAGCGTCACTTTGCTTACTAACTCTACTTCAAGATCGGTTGCCGTCATCGACAATACGTTCTCTTCTACTTTAAGAAGTAGGTTACCCAGGATTGGCAGAGTTGGTCGGCCACCTAAAGCGCCCGAAACCTGCTGTAGCGGTTTGATTAAATGACTACGTTCAATGGTAAATTTCATGCTTGGCTCTTTACGCTGTCAGCTCAATAAATGATTTGCTTAGAATACCGTTATTCTAACCGATTACGAAGACAGGGTGCGAATCAAGTTAGAGTAATCTTCTTTAATGTCGTGGCTCTCTTCACGCAGCTGCTCAATCTTGCGACACGCATGAAGTACGGTCGTATGATCGCGGCCCCCAAACGCATCGCCAATTTCAGGCAAGCTATGGTTGGTTAGTTCTTTTGCTAACGCCATGGCCAGCTGACGAGGACGCGCTACAGAACGAGAACGACGCTTAGACAGCAAGTCCGCCACTTTAATCTTGTAGTATTCCGCCACGGTCTTTTGAATGTTATCGATCGTCACCAGCTTCTCTTGTAGAGCAAGCAGATCGCGCAGCGCTTCACGAACAAAATCAATCGTAATTGGACGACCAGTAAAGTTCGCGTTCGCGATAACACGGTTCAGTGCACCTTCGAGCTCACGAACGTTCGAACGCAGACGCTTGGCAATGAAGAATGCCACTTCATCAGCAAGGTGGATTTGGTGATCTTCGGCTTTTTTCATCAAGATCGCCACACGCGTTTCAAGCTCAGGTGGCTCGATCGCAACAGTAAGACCCCAACCAAAGCGAGATTTAAGACGATCTTCAACGCCATTAATTTCTTTAGGATAACGGTCAGACGTTAGAATGATCTGCTGATTACCTTCCAATAGTGCGTTGAAGGTATGGAAGAATTCTTCTTGTGAACGTTCTTTATTAGCAAAGAATTGGATGTCATCGATAAGGAGCGCATCCACGCTGCGGTAGTAGCGTTTGAATTCTTCAATCGCATTGTTTTGCAGCGCTTTCACCATGTCTTGCACAAAACGTTCTGAGTGCATGTAGACCACTTTTGCGTTCGGGTTGTTATCCACAATCGCGTTACCCACCGCATGCAATAAGTGGGTTTTACCCAAACCCGTGCCGCCGTATAGGAATAGTGGGTTGTAAGCTGCACCTGGGTTATCCGATACCTGACGCGCCGCAGCCAAACCCAGTTGGTTCGACTTACCTTCAACAAAGTTGTCGAATTTGTGTTTTGGGTTCATGTTTGAGCGGTGATTGATAGCCGCAATCGCTTGAGCGTCGTCATCCCAGGTTTTGTGTACTGGCTTACGCGCCTGTAATTGCGCAGGTGCAGATGACTCCGCAGCCACATCTGCAGGCGTACGTGTCGGCGCTGGTTTTGGTGCAGAGACAGGTCGGCTCCCCACTTCAAAACGTAAGTTAGGAATATCGCCACCGCAGTATTCCTGCAGTAAGCGAGTAATATTGTTCAGATACTTATCACGCACCCAGTCCAACACAAAGCGGTTTGGCGCGAATAGAGTGAGAGTATTGTCATTGAGCTCCGCTTGTAGCGGACGAACCCACATGCTGAATTCTGTAGCTGGTAGCTCTTCTTGAAGCTGCTGCAAACATTGCAGCCAAAGCGAAGATGACACGGTGCCCCCACTGAGTAATTGAATTATCGGAAAAGACTGGCAATTTTACCTGTTGATAACCAAGATCGCCAGCGATTGATCGACGATCCAGTGAATAAGATCCAAGTTATTCACAATTATTTCTGCAAACTTGATGAGATCAACACACCTTGCCCCAAATTTGCCCACACAACGATCCACAATTGGGCAAAATTCACAAGATCGAGCGATTGGTGATAAGTCTGTGTATTATTTTATTCCCAATGCTGATTTTGTCGATCATTTCGCTAGGTTCAGTTCGCATTTTCGTCACATTTAACATTCTTCTTCTATTATCTAATAACTCACAGGTCTAGGTTATTGCTCTTGGTTATTTATTTAATTGAGCTAACTAACAGTAGTATTTCCAACCATAAAATTATGGAGATGTATTATGAAAAACTGGATTAAGGTTGCCGTTGCAGCCATTGCACTGTCGGCAGCAACCGTACAAGCCGCTACTGAAGTCAAAGTTGGTATGTCAGGTCGCTACTTCCCGTTTACTTTTGTAAAGCAAGACAAGCTACAAGGCTTTGAAGTCGACATGTGGGATGAAATCGGTAAACGTAACGATTACAAAATCGAATACGTAACAGCCAACTTCTCTGGTTTATTTGGTCTTTTAGAAACTGGTCGTATCGATACGATCTCCAACCAAATCACCATGACTGATGAGCGTAAAGCTAAATACCTATTTGCTGACCCTTACGTTGTAGATGGCGCACAAATTACCGTGCGTAAAGGCAACGACAGCATCAAAGGTGTTGACGATCTTGCGGGCAAAACCGTTGCGGTGAACCTAGGCTCTAACTTTGAGCAACTGCTGCGTCAATACGACAAAGACGGCAAGATCAATATTAAAACGTACGACACAGGTATCGAACATGACGTGGCGCTCGGTCGTGCAGATGCATTTGTAATGGATCGTCTTTCTGCTTTAGAACTGATTAAGAAAACTGGTCTTCCTTTGGAATTGGCAGGCGAACCGTTTGAGACCATTCAAAACGCATGGCCTTTCGTGGACAACGAGAAAGGTCGTAAGCTGCAAGAAGAAGTAAACAAAGCACTGGCTGAGATGCGCGCAGATGGTACAGTAGAGAAAATTTCCGTGAAGTGGTTTGGCGCTGACATCACGAAATAAGAACTCTTTGTACTTTAGGCCGCAAAGTGGTATCACTCTCGGACTAAAATAAACTTACGTAAAGGTGGAACTTGTTTTCCACCTTTTCTTTTCTCTAGCCTTTAGGTAAGCCGTATGGGATTTGACTTTAATTACATGTTGGAACTGCTGCCGATATTGCTGAAATATCTTGGCACAACCATGGAAATGGCGACATGGGGATTGGTGTTTTCGCTGATTTTATCCGTCATTTTAGCCAATATTCGCGTATTTAAACTGCCAGTTCTGGATCAATTAAGCCAACTGTACATCAGCTTCTTCCGTGGCACCCCACTGTTGGTTCAGCTTTTCCTGCTTTATTACGGCTTACCGCAAATTTTTCCATTGATGGTCGGTATCGACGCCTTTTCAGCAGCGGTTATCGGTTTAACGCTGCACTTTGCCGCTTATATGGCGGAAAGTATTCGTGCCGCCATTATTGGCATTGATCGCAGCCAAATGGAAGCGAGCTTATCGGTCGGTATGACGACATCCCAAGCAATGCGCCGAGTGATTTTACCTCAAGCAACGCGTGTCGCACTGCCTTCATTGATGAACTATTTCATCGATATGATCAAGTCAACGTCTCTCGCTTTCACGCTTGGTGTGGCCGAAATCATGGCGAAAGCACAGATGGAAGCCTCATCAAGTTTCCGTTTCTTTGAAGCTTTCCTTGCGGTTGCTCTTATTTACTGGGGCGTGGTGGTGATTCTGACTCGCGTACAAATCTGGGCAGAAGCAAAACTGAATAAGGCGTACGTACGATGATTAAGTTAGAAAATATTCACAAACGTTTTGGTGAGACTGAAGTGCTGAAAGGCATCGACCTCGATATTAAGCAAGGTGAGATCATCGTGATTATCGGCTCAAGTGGTACGGGTAAATCAACCTTGCTGCGTACGGTGAACTTTCTAGAACAAGCAGATGAAGGTCGTATCACGATAGATGACATCTCCGTTGATACTCAAAAACACACTAAAGCCGAAGTATTAGCGCTGCGTCGTCGAACTGGCTTTGTGTTCCAAAACTATGCCCTGTTTGCCCACATGAATGCGCGCCAGAACATTGCCGAAGGTCTAGTGACCGTTCGAGGTTGGAAAAAAGCCGATGCTCTCAAACGAGCGCAACAAATTCTGGATGACATCGGCCTTGGGGATAAAGGCGATAGTTATCCAGCGGCATTATCTGGCGGCCAACAACAACGCGTGGGTATCGGCCGAGCGATGGCGCTGCAACCAGAACTGCTGTTGTTTGACGAACCAACTTCTGCGCTGGATCCTGAATGGGTCGGTGAAGTTCTCTCATTAATGAAGAAGTTAGCTAATCAGCATCAAACCATGCTGGTGGTGACGCACGAGATGCAATTCGCGAAAGAAGTCGCTGATAGAGTGATCTTCATGGCGGAAGGCAATATCGTTGAGCAAGGTTCTCCACAGGATATCTTCGATAATCCACAAGATCCTCGTTTGAAAAAATTCCTTAACCAAGTAGGAATAGAGTAACGATCAAGCATCAGGATCGATTGATCCTTGAGATTTTACTCACACTACGTATAATCGCCCGGCCGGAATTTCGTACTCATTGAGTCATTGACACATTATGTGAGTGTGATTACAATTCCGCCTCTTTGTTGAGAGGCGTCGGTTGTCCTTCTCTATATAAAGAGCTTCTTTATATAAGAAAGCAAATACCCACGCCGGGTTTAACAAGAACCTAAAACTACTGATCAGTAAAGGTAATTATCATGAAACGCACTTTTCAACCTACAGTTCTAAAGCGCAAGCGTACTCACGGCTTCCGTGCTCGCATGGCAACTAAGAACGGTCGTAAAGTTATCAACGCACGTCGTGCAAAAGGCCGTGCGCGCCTATCAAAATAATCGCTAGTTTATTTTGAACACGTACGCGTTTAATCGGGAGTTACGTTTGTTAACTCCCGAGCATTATCAAAACGTCTTCCAGCAAGCTCATCGAGCTGGCTCGCCTCATTTCACCATCATTGCTCGCAATAACAAACTTTCTCACCCACGATTAGGTTTAGCGGTTCCCAAAAAGCAAATCAAAACGGCTGTCGGTCGTAACCGATTTAAGCGTTTGGCTCGTGAAAGCTTTCGTAACAATCAACATCAGCTTCCAAACAAAGATTTTGTTGTGATTGCAAAGAAAAGCGCGCAAGATTTAAGCAATGAGGAAATTTTTAAGTTGTTTGATAAGCTATGGCAACGCCTGTCTCGCCCTTCACGTGGATAGCCATTGGGCTCGTTTATCTGTATCGCTGGTTTATCAGCCCTTTGATTGGTCCTCGTTGCCGGTTCACACCAACCTGTTCCACTTACGCGCTAGAAGCTTTGAGAGCTCACGGTTTTGTAAAAGGATGTTGGTTATCAGGCAAACGTCTATTAAAATGCCACCCTTTGAATGAAGGGGGGTATGACCCCGTTCCACCAGTCCAAAAACAAGACAGAGATAACTAACGATGGATTCTCAACGTAATATCCTGCTCATCGGTTTGGCCCTGGTTTCTTTTTTGCTGTTTCAACAATGGCAAGTTGCAAAGAATCCAGAACCTCAAGCAGTTGAACAGGCTCAATCAAGCAGCACTCTACCTGCACCATCTTTTGCTGATGAACTTGACCCAGTTCCTGGTCAACAGCAAGCTTCTGCAAAAACTATCACAGTAACGACTGATGTTTTAACTCTGTCGATCGACACCGTTGGTGGCGATGTGGTACATGCCAACCTTAACGAATACTCTGCTGAGTTAGATTCATCAGATTCCTTTGTTCTGCTTAAAGACGCTCAAGGTCACCAATTTATCGCTCAAAGCGGTCTAGTGGGTCCTCAAGGTATCGACTTGAGCAGCACAAATCGCCCTCACTACAACGTAAGTGCAGACAGCTTCACAATGGCTGACGGTCAAGATGAACTTCGCGTTCCGATGACATTCACTGCAAACGGTATCGAATACACCAAAACTTACATCTTTAAACGCGGCAGCTACGCGCTTAATGTTGAATACGATGTAGTGAACAACTCAGGCAACAACGCAACATTTGGTATGTACGCTCACCTACGTCAAAACCTAATGGACGATGGTGGTAGCATCACAATGCCTACTTACCGTGGTGGCGCATACTCAACAGAAGATACGCGTTACAAGAAGTACAGCTTTGATGATATGCAGGATCGCAACCTGTCTCTTAACCTAGCCGATGGCCAAGGTTGGGCAGCAATGATTCAGCACTACTTTGCCGCAGCTTGGATCCCACGTAACGAACCAGGTACTAACCTATACACTCGTGTAATTGGCAACCTAGGCGACATCGGCGTTCGTATGCCGAACAAAACTATCGCAACAGGCGATCAGGCTAAGTTTGAAGCAACACTTTGGGTTGGTCCAAAACTGCAAGATGAAATGGCAGAAGTGGCACCTAACCTAGACCTAGTAGTGGACTACGGCTGGTTATGGTTCATTGCGAAGCCTCTTCATATGTTGCTTTCATTCATCCAGAGCTTTGTTGGTAACTGGGGTGTGGCAATCATCTGCCTGACCTTCATCGTTCGTGGTGCAATGTACCCACTAACAAAAGCGCAATACACGTCTATGGCGAAAATGCGTATGCTTCAGCCTAAGCTGCAAGCAATGCGTGAGCGTATCGGTGATGACCGTCAGCGCATGAGCCAAGAAATGATGGAACTGTACAAGAAAGAGAAAGTGAACCCACTAGGTGGTTGTTTACCTCTTATCCTACAGATGCCTATCTTCATCGCGCTTTACTGGGCACTAATGGAATCGGTTGAGCTACGTCACTCTCCATTCTTCGGTTGGATTCATGACCTTTCAGCGCAGGACCCTTACTACATCCTGCCTCTACTGATGGGTGCGTCAATGTTCCTAATCCAGAAGATGAGCCCGACAACGGTAACGGATCCAATGCAGCAGAAGATCATGACCTTTATGCCGGTTATGTTTACCTTCTTCTTCTTGTTCTTCCCATCAGGTCTCGTTCTGTACTGGTTGGTGTCAAACATCGTAACGCTTATCCAGCAAACTCTGATCTACAAAGGATTAGAGAAAAAAGGCTTACACAGCAAGTAACCTTTTAGGAAATGATTGAGAAAGGCGGCCAAAAGGTCGCCTTTTTGTTTTTGGCTGATTACAATTCAGCTAATTAATTGTAATGGCTCCCTAGGTATCTTCCCTATAGCCCAGCTCAAAAGGCAAAATTATGACTACAGATACGATTGTCGCTCAAGCGACCGCGCCTGGTCGTGGCGGTGTCGGTATTATTCGTGTTTCTGGCCCTAAAGCCAACCAAGTGGCGTTAGAAGTCACTGGCAAAACACTAAAGCCCCGCTACGCAGAGTACCTGCCGTTTAAGTCAGAAGATGGCACTGTGCTTGATCAGGGCATCGCACTGTACTTCCCTAACCCACACTCATTTACAGGTGAAGACGTACTTGAGCTGCAAGGCCATGGCGGCCCTGTCGTGATGGATATGCTGATAAAACGCATTCTAGGTATAGATGGTATTCGAGCTGCTCGCCCTGGTGAGTTCTCTGAACGCGCATTTCTGAACGATAAACTCGACCTCGCTCAAGCCGAGGCGATCGCAGACCTCATTGATGCCAGTTCTGAAGAAGCAGCAAAATCGGCACTGCAATCCTTACAGGGCGCATTTTCAGGCCGCATTAATACCTTAGTTGAGTCGCTGATTCATTTGCGTATCTATGTTGAAGCAGCCATCGACTTCCCTGAAGAAGAGATCGACTTTTTGGCCGACGGTAAAGTGGCTGGTGACCTACAAGCCATCATCGACAACCTAGATGCGGTGCGCAAAGAAGCTAACCAAGGCGCTATTATGCGTGAGGGGATGAAAGTCGTGATTGCGGGTCGTCCAAATGCGGGCAAATCAAGCCTACTGAACGCGCTATCGGGTAAAGAATCTGCAATCGTAACCGACATCGCAGGAACCACGCGTGATGTACTGCGTGAGCATATCCATATTGATGGCATGCCACTACACATCATTGATACAGCAGGTTTGCGTGATGCTTCCGATGAAGTAGAGAAAATCGGTATCGAACGCGCGTGGGATGAAATAGCCCAAGCAGACCGCGTGTTGTTCATGGTGGATGGCACGACAACCGATGCCACCGATCCGAAAGATATCTGGCCAGATTTTGTGGATCGCCTACCAGACAACATTGGCATAACTGTGATCCGTAATAAAGCGGATCAAACGGGTGAAGATATGGGGATCTGCCACGTCAATAACCCTACTCTTATCCGTTTGTCAGCGAAGACTGGTGCAGGGGTTGAAGCTCTGCGCGATCATCTCAAGGAGTGTATGGGCTTCTCTGGCAACAGTGAAGGTGGGTTTATGGCTCGTCGTCGTCATCTCGATGCATTAGAACGTGCCGCACAGCACCTTCAAATAGGCCAGGAGCAGCTTGAAGGCTATATGGCAGGTGAAATATTGGCTGAAGAGCTACGCATCACCCAACAACATCTCAATGAGATTACCGGTGAGTTCAGTTCTGACGACTTACTGGGACGAATCTTCTCTTCATTCTGTATCGGGAAGTAAATAATCGAACGCGCGGTGCTGAGCTTAACTCACACCGCGTTTCTTTTTGTACGGCAAGCCATCCATGAGCTTTAGCCGTCGCATTCAATAAGGAAGAAGTATGATCCACATTATTACAGGCAGCACGTTAGGTGGCGCAGAATACGTAGGGGATCACCTGAGTGATCTACTCAACGAGAATGGATTTGAAACAACGATCCACAACCAGCCTTCCCTCAGTGATATCGAAAATCAAGGTACGTGGTTGGTGATCACCTCTACACATGGAGCTGGTGAGTATCCTGATAATATCCAACCTTTTATCGCAGCATTACAAAATACACCGCCAAAAATGACTGATGTAAAATTTGCGGTGATTGCGATTGGTGACTCTAGCTACGATACGTTCTGTGCCGCTGGTCAACACGCTTATGATTTATTAGAGGATATTGGTGCAACCCCTCTCGCAGATTGCTTTAAAATCGATGTACTGAGCCATGATGTGCCAGAAGACGCCGCAGAAATGTGGTTAAAAGAGAATATCGAACGTTTTTAAACTCACGACTTTCCCTTCAACAGAGTCGAAATTCGGCTCTGTTTTCTCCCATGTGAATAACTCCCACCAAATTATTTTGTTTAACCGCTCAAAAACCAACCAAACAGACTGTGGATAACTACAATAAGATCCAGTGATTTTCCTTTAGTTATCCCAATAACAACTTTGATCAATTTTACCCCCTGTGTATAACCACCACTTTTGATCCCAGGTAATCCTCGATCTGATCCAATCATGATCACAAGATATGATCCAAAGAAGATCCATGATCTTGTTGATCATTTTTAGGTTATCCACAGAAACGGTCGATCCTAATAGTAGATCTAATAAAAGATCATATATATAGATCTTATATATATTTATCTTGAAGCTTAAAACGGATAAAACGAGAAAACGTTTTTCTCTCTGGCATAAAGCAGGTAAAATACGACTCCTTTATCTGTCCATTAAATCCCTTTGAATACCTGAGGTCAGTTCATGCTTTATCACGAAAACTTTGACGTCATTGTTGTCGGTGGCGGACACGCAGGAACGGAAGCCGCGCTCGCATCTGCACGCACAGGACAAAAAACGCTTCTCCTTACCCATAACATCGATACATTAGGCCAGATGTCTTGTAATCCGGCGATCGGTGGTATTGGTAAAGGTCACTTAGTAAAAGAAGTAGATGCTATGGGCGGTTTGATGGCTGAAGCCATCGACCATGCAGGTATTCAGTTTCGTACACTAAATGCCTCCAAAGGTCCTGCAGTACGAGCAACTCGAGCTCAAGCCGATCGCGCTCTGTACAAAGCGTACGTTCGTAATGCATTAGAAAATGCGCCTAACTTAACGTTGTTCCAGCAATCAGTTGATGATCTGATTGTTGAACAAGATCGCGCAGTTGGTGTGGTAACTCAAATGGGACTTCGCTTCCATGCGAAAGCCGTTGTGCTAACCGTGGGTACCTTCCTTGGTGGTAAGATCCACATAGGTATGGAAAGCTCGTCTGGTGGTCGTGCCGGGGATCCACCATCGATCGCATTAGCGGATCGACTGCGTGAACTGCCGTTCCGTGTGGATCGTTTAAAAACAGGTACTCCACCGCGCATTGATGCTCGTACTGTTGATTTTTCAGTGCTAGAAGCTCAGCACGGTGATAACCCAACGCCTGTATTCTCGTTCATGGGCAAACGTGAACAGCATCCGCGTCAGATTCCATGTTTCATCACCCACACCAATGAACAAACTCACGATGTGATCCGTAGTAACTTGGATCGCAGTCCAATGTACGCAGGTGTGATTGAAGGTATTGGTCCGCGTTACTGTCCGTCTATTGAAGACAAAGTGATGCGTTTCGCTGACAAAAACAGCCACCAAATCTTCATTGAGCCAGAAGGCCTAACCACGCACGAGTTATACCCTAATGGTATCTCGACCAGCTTGCCATTTGATGTGCAAGTACAAATCGTGCGCTCAATGAAAGGGTTTGAAAATGCACACATCGTTCGCCCAGGTTATGCGATTGAATACGATTTCTTCGATCCACGTGATTTGAAGCAAACGTACGAGACGAAGTTCATCCATGGTTTGTTCTTTGCTGGCCAGATTAATGGTACGACTGGCTACGAAGAAGCCGCAGCGCAAGGCTTGATGGCCGGTCTAAACGCAAGCTTGTTTAGCCAAGACAAAGAAGGCTGGAGCCCACGTCGTGACCAAGCTTACATGGGCGTGTTGATTGATGACTTATCGACCATGGGTACCAAAGAGCCGTACCGAATGTTCACTTCTCGTGCGGAATACCGCCTGCTACTTCGTGAAGATAACGCCGATTTACGTTTAACGGAAAAAGCGCGCGAGCTAGGCTTGATTGATGATGTTCGTTGGGCTCGCTTTAACGAGAAAATCAACAATATGGAAACGGAGCGTCAGCGTTTGAAAGCAACGTGGATGAATCCGAAGTCAGAGGGTGTTGATGAGCTGAACAAGCTGCTGAAAACCCCAATGGCCCGTGAAGCGAGTGGTGAGGATCTTCTGCGTCGTCCAGAGATCACTTATTCGCAACTGACGCAACTTGAAGCGTTTGCTCCTGCACTTGAAGATCAGCAAGCGGCTGAGCAAGTTGAAATTCAAGTGAAATACGATGGTTACATCAAGCGTCAGCAGGAAGAGATCGAAAAATCACTGCGTCACGAAAATACCAAGTTACCTGCTGATTTGGATTACCGCGATGTAAAAGGTTTATCAAACGAAGTCGTTGCTAAACTGAGCGAGGCCAAACCAGAGAGCATCGGTATTGCATCACGCATTTCTGGTATTACGCCTGCTGCAATTTCTATTCTACTTGTTCACTTGAAAAAGCATGGTTTGCTGAAGAAAGGTGAGGAAGAATAATGAGCGCATTGCGAACAAAGCTGGATTCACTGATCGCGAAAACCGATTTGGAAGTGTCAGAACAGCAACGAGAGCAGTTAGTTGGTTATGTCGAACTGCTCGACAAATGGAACAAAGCGTACAATTTAACATCGGTACGTGATCCGCTTGATATGTTAGTGAAACATATTCTTGATAGTATCGTTGTAAGCGCACACCTGCCCGGTGAGCGCTTCATTGATGTTGGTACTGGTCCGGGGTTACCGGGCATCCCTTTGGCAATAATGAACCCTGAGAAAACCTTCTTTTTGCTCGACAGTCTTGGCAAACGCATTCGTTTTATCAAGCAAGTCGTGCACACATTAGGGCTGAAAAACGTGACACCAATTCAAAGTCGCGTCGAAGAATTCCAACCTGAAGAAAAATTTGATGGCGTTTTGAGTCGAGCTTTTGCTTCAATGACAGACATGGTGGAATGGTGCCACCATTTGCCGAAACAAGAGCACGGGGTGTTTCTAGCGCTGAAAGGACAGCACCCTAAAGATGAAATGGATCAGCTTCCTGAATGGTGCAGTGTGACAGAGATCATATCTTTGGCTGTTCCTGAGTTGGAAGGTGATCGTCATCTAGTAATCTTATCGCGCAAGGAAAATTAGCGAGGTAATCGTGGGTAAAATTGTAGCAATCGCCAACCAGAAAGGTGGGGTCGGCAAAACAACAACGTGCATTAACTTAGCGGCTTCGATGGCGGCAACAAAGCGCAAGGTTTTGGTGATCGATCTCGACCCGCAAGGCAATGCTACGATGGCCAGTGGCGTGGATAAGTATATGGTCGACGCCACCGCATACGATCTTTTGGTCGAAGATACACCGTTCGATCAAGTCGTTTGTACCCAAACAACAGGGAAGTATGATTTGATCGCGGCGAACGGAGACGTAACCGCGGCAGAAATCAAATTGATGGAAGTTTTCGCTCGTGAAGTGCGTCTAAAAAATGCATTGTCGTCAGTTCGCGATAACTATGATTTCATCTTTATTGATTGTCCTCCTTCTCTAAACCTTCTTACAATCAATGCGATGGCGGCAGCTGACTCTGTGTTGGTGCCGATGCAATGTGAATACTTTGCGTTAGAAGGTTTAACTGCTCTTATGGATACAATCAGCAAGTTAGCGGCTGTTGTGAATGAAAACCTCAAAATCGAAGGTTTATTGCGTACCATGTACGACCCACGCAACCGCTTATCGAATGAAGTATCCGATCAACTTAAGAAACACTTTGGGAATAAAGTTTACCGTACTGTCATTCCGCGTAATGTTCGTTTGGCTGAAGCACCAAGTCACGGTAAGCCTGCAATGTACTACGATAAGTACTCCGCAGGTGCCAAAGCGTATCTTGCTCTAGCGGGCGAAATGCTCCGCCGCGAAGAAATCCCAGTTTAACTCTAACCTAAGGAATTCAATCCCATGTCTAAGCGTGGTCTCGGAAAAGGACTGGATGCGTTATTGTCGACCAGTTCGTTTGCTCGTGAAAAACAGCATATTGCATCGCATAGCCAAGAATTATCGGCAGACGGTGAGTTAACCGATTTAGCGATTGGTCAATTGCAGCCGGGCGTATACCAACCGCGTAAAGATATGGCGCCTGAAGCGCTAGAAGAACTAGCGGCTTCGATTCAATCACAAGGCATTATTCAACCAATCGTGGTTCGCCAGGTCGAAAATGGTCAGTTTGAGATCATCGCAGGTGAACGCCGCTGGCGTGCTGCAAGGCAGGCGGGTTTAAAACGCGTGCCGTGTTTGGTGAAAAAAGTTGAAGATCGTGCCGCCATCGCCATGGCGTTGATTGAAAACATTCAACGTGAAGACTTGAATGTGATTGAGGAAGCCCAAGCGCTTGAGCGTCTACAAGATGAATTCACGCTGACACATCAGCAAGTGGCCGATGTGATTGGTAAATCAAGAACGACGGTGAGCAACCTATTACGTCTGAATCAGTTGGAAGTTGATGTAAAAGGTCTGGTTGCAGATAAAAAATTGGAAATGGGTCATGCTCGAGCTCTGTTAGCGTTAGAAGGCGAACAGCAAGTCGAAGTAGCTCAACAAGTGGCTAAGAAGCAAATGACTGTTCGCCAAACCGAACAGTTAGTAAAAAAGTGCTTAGCCCCACAAAATGAGCAAAAAGGGCAACAAGAGGATACCGAAGCCGAGCAAATGTCGCATAAATTGAGTCAGCTGCTTGATGCAAAAGTTTCTCTTACCCGTTCTGCAAACGGAAAAGCGAAATTGACGATAAGTCTTGATGAGCCTCACAAATTGGACCAACTAATTGCCAAGCTTGAGGCCTAGATGAGATAATTGATTTAGGTCAATTAATCTAATTAATCGAATTTTGTGCGAAAGTTGTCGTTTTGTAAACAAAACTGTAAGTTTTTGATGCAATCGAATTGCTTTACGTTGAACTGAACGTATAATTTTCGCCAATTTCCCAGCACAGAGAGTTAAGTGCGAAGTGGATATTACTAGAGGTACGAATACATGGTAGCTGCGTTAGCTAGACCAGGACGAGAGCTCGCAAGGCAATTGTTAATGATCCAGTCTGGCGCGGTTATTTTTGTGGCAGCAGGAATGGCGGTAGCCATAAATCCTGACTGGGGATTTTCAGCGCTGATTGGCGGAGGCATTTTTGTTGTTGCCAATGCAGTATTCGCGCTGTGTGCTTTCATGTTTAGTGGAGCTCGCGCTGCCAAGCGCATCGCTGCTTCCTTCTATACGGGTGAAGTACTGAAAATTCTCATCACGGTTGCACTGTTCTATGTTGCCTACATGTATATGCAGGTGGAACTTGTTCCCCTCAAACTAACCTATTTGCTGGTACTAGGTATTAATATCTGTGCACCAGTGCTATTCATTAACAACAAAAAATAGGATGAGTTATGGCTGCGCCAGGTGAAGCGCTAACATCGTCCGGTTACATTGCCCACCACCTTTCTAACCTATCGCTATACAAGTTGGGTTTAGTAGGGTCGGAGACAAGTTTCTGGAACGTACATATCGATAGCCTGTTTTTTTCTTGGTTTACTGGTTTAATCTTCCTCGGAATTTTTTACAAAGTAGCAAAGAGAACAACAGCGGGTGTACCGGGTAAGCTTCAGTGTGCTGTAGAAATGATCGTTGAATTTGTCGCCGATAACGTCAAAGACACGTTCCATGGACGCAACCCACTGATCGCGCCTTTAGCACTGACTATCTTTTGTTGGGTATTTTTGATGAACGTGATGGACTTAGTTCCTATCGACTTCTTACCATACCCAGCAGAGCATTGGCTAGGTATTCCTTACCTTAAGGTTGTACCGTCTGCTGATGTGAATATCACCATGGCTATGGCTCTAGGCGTTTTTGCATTGATGATTTACTACAGCATCAAAGTAAAAGGTCTAGGTGGATTCGCAAAAGAACTTGCACTACATCCATTCAATCACCCACTGATGATTCCGTTTAACCTACTAATTGAAGTGGTATCGCTATTAGCGAAACCTCTATCACTTGGTATGCGTCTATTCGGTAACATGTTCGCGGGTGAGGTTGTATTCATTCTTTGTGCGGCAATGCTACCATGGTACTTACAATGGATGGGTTCACTACCGTGGGCAATCTTCCATATCTTGGTTATTACGATTCAAGCCTTCGTATTCATGATGTTGACAATTGTTTACCTGTCAATGGCACACGAAGATCCTGATCATTAATTTTTTTAAAGCTTTTTATTTGGGCACTAAGCCAACAACTATAAATTGGAGATAGTAATGGAAACTTTACTGAGCTTTTCTGCAATCGCCGTAGGTATTATCGTCGGTCTTGCTTCTCTTGGTACAGCGATTGGTTTCGCACTGCTAGGTGGTAAATTCCTAGAAGGTGCTGCACGTCAACCAGAAATGGCTCCTATGCTACAAGTTAAGATGTTCATCATCGCGGGTCTACTTGATGCGGTTCCAATGATCGGTATCGTAATCGCGCTACTATTCACTTTCGCAAACCCATTCGTTGGTCAACTAGGTTAATCACCTTTAACTCGGGACGGGCGATTATCGCTTGTCACTGATTAACACTAAGTCCAAATAGAGGGGTAGCTGTTGTGAACATAAACGCAACTCTGCTAGGTCAAGCAATCTCGTTCGCACTATTTGTGTGGTTCTGCATGAAGTATGTATGGCCACCATTGATGCAAGCGATCGAAGAGCGTCAGAAGAAAATTGCTGATGGTCTTCAAGCAGCAGAACGTGCTGCGAAAGACTTGGATCTAGCACAAGCCAACGCTTCTGATCAATTGAAAGAAGCGAAGCGCACAGCAACTGAGATCATCGAACAAGCGAACAAGCGTAAGTCTCAAATTCTTGATGAAGCTCGCGAGGAAGCTCAGGCAGAACGCCAGAAAATCCTAGCGCAAGCAGAAGCAGAACTTGAAGCTGAACGCAATCGTGCACGCGATGAGCTGCGCAAACAAGTTGCTACTCTGGCTGTAGCTGGTGCTGAGAAAATCCTTGAGCGTTCTATCGATAAAGATGCGCAAAAAGATATTCTCGACAACATTACTGCAAAACTTTAAGTCTGGGGGCGCATATGTCTGATTTGACTACTATCGCACGCCCCTATGCTAAAGCAGCCTTCGACTTTGCTTTAGAGAAAGACCAGTTGGACCAATGGGGCCAAATGTTATCTTTTGCTGCTGAAGTGGCCAAAAACGAACAAATGAACGAACTACTAACGGGTTCGGTTTCTGCTGACAAAATGGCAGAAATTTTTGTTGCAGTTTGCGGCGAACAAGTTGATGCGCACGGTCAAAACCTTTTGAAGGTAATGGCTGAGAATGGTCGTTTAGCGGCCCTTCCTGATGTTTGCACGGAGTTTTTTACTCTGAAAAAAGAACATGAGAAAGAAATTGATGTTGAAGTAATTTCAGCAACAGAGCTTTCTGATGAACAACTTGCAAACATTGGCAGCAAACTTGAAAAGCGTCTTGAACGCAAAGTGAAGCTGAATTGCAGTGTAGATGAGACCCTACTTGGTGGGGTTATTATTCGAGCCGGAGACCTAGTCATCGATGACTCAGCGCGTGGTCGTTTGAACCGCCTGAGCGATGCATTGCAGTCTTAATGGGGATTGGAGCATGCAACTTAATTCCACGGAAATTAGCGATCTGATCAAACAACGTATCGAATCTTTCGAAGTTGTTAGTGAAGCTCGCAACGAGGGTACTATCGTATCGGTAAGCGATGGTATCATCCGCATCCACGGCCTAGCGGACGTGATGCAAGGTGAAATGATTGAATTACCGGGTGGCCGTTATGCACTGGCACTTAACCTTGAGCGTGACTCGGTTGGTGCGGTTGTAATGGGCCCATATGCTGACCTTAAGGAAGGCATGAAAGTTACAGGTACTGGCCGCATTCTTGAAGTGCCAGTTGGTCCAGAACTACTAGGCCGCGTAGTAAACACGCTGGGTGAGCCTATCGATGGTAAAGGTCCAATCGAAGCGAAAATGACTTCGCCTGTAGAAGTGATCGCACCAGGTGTAATCGACCGTAAATCGGTAGACCAACCTGTGCAAACTGGTTATAAGTCAGTTGACTCAATGATCCCAATCGGTCGTGGTCAGCGTGAGCTTATCATCGGTGACCGTCAGATTGGTAAAACAGCACTGGCGATCGACGCGATCATCAACCAGAAAGACTCTGGTATTTTCTCTATCTACGTAGCAATCGGTCAGAAAGCATCGACTATCGCTAACGTTGTTCGCAAACTAGAAGAGCACGGCGCACTACAAAATACTATCGTTGTAGTTGCATCAGCTTCTGAATCTGCAGCGCTTCAATACCTAGCGCCTTACGCAGGTTGTGCGATGGGTGAATACTTCCGCGATCGCGGTGAAGACGCACTGATTGTTTACGATGATCTATCTAAGCAAGCGGTAGCTTACCGTCAGATCTCTCTACTACTTAAACGTCCACCAGGCCGTGAGGCATTCCCAGGTGACGTATTCTACTTACACTCGCGTCTACTAGAGCGTGCAGCTCGTGTAAACGAAGAGTACGTAGAGCGTTTCACTAACGGTGAAGTGAAAGGTAAGACTGGTTCTTTGACTGCTCTTCCTATCATCGAAACTCAAGCAGGTGACGTTTCAGCATTCGTACCGACTAACGTAATCTCGATTACCGATGGTCAGATCTTCCTACAAACTGAGCTATTCAACGCTGGTGTTCGTCCTGCTGTTGACCCTGGTATCTCAGTATCTCGTGTAGGTGGTTCAGCTCAGACGAAAATCATCAAGAAACTATCAGGTGGTATCCGTACAGCACTAGCTGCATACCGTGAACTGGCGGCATTTGCTCAGTTCTCTTCTGACCTTGATGACGCAACGAAGAAACAGCTAGACCATGGTCAAAAAGTTACAGAACTAATGAAGCAGAAGCAGTACGCTCCAATGTCTGTATTTGACCAAGCTCTAACTATCTTCGCGGCAGAGCGCGGTTACCTTGATGATGTAGAACTTAACAAAGTTCTAGATTTCGAGGCGGCTCTACTATCGTACGCTCGCGGTCAATACGCTGAACTAGCAGCTGAGATCGACAAGTCTGGCGCTTACAACGATGAAATCGAAGCTCAGTTGAAGAAACTGACTGACGACTTCAAAGCAACCCAAACTTGGTAATTAGGTCGGTGGCAGTTTCTGCCACCAACTAACGGAGAGTAACGATGGCCGGCGCAAAAGAGATACGTAATAAAATCGGTAGTGTTAAAAGCACTCAGAAAATTACGAAAGCGATGGAAATGGTAGCAGCTTCAAAAATGCGTCGTTCTCAAGATGCAATGGAAGCTTCTCGTCCATACGCTGAAACAATGCGTAAAGTGATCGGTCATGTGGCTAACGCAAACCTAGAGTACCGTCATCCGTACCTAGAAGAGCGTGAAGCTAAACGTGTTGGTTACATCATCGTTTCGACAGACCGTGGTCTGTGTGGTGGTTTGAACATTAACGTGTTCAAAAAAGCCGTTACAGACATGCAAGCATGGAGAGAGAAAGGTGCTGAGATTGAGCTAGCCGTTGTTGGCTCAAAAGCAACAGCTTTCTTTAAACATGGTGGCGCAAAAGTTGCGGCACAGGTTTCTGGTCTTGGAGATAATCCAAGCCTACAAGACCTAATCGGCTCTGTTGGCGTAATGCTGAAGAAATACGATGAAGGTGAACTGGACCGTCTATATGTAGTATTCAACAAGTTTGTAAATACTATGGTTCAGCAACCAACGATCGATCAATTGCTACCTTTGCCTAAATCGGACAGCGAAGAGATGCAGCGTGAGCATTCATGGGACTACATCTATGAGCCTGAACCAAAACCTCTACTGGATACGCTATTAGTGCGTTACGTAGAGTCTCAGGTATACCAAGGTGTGGTTGAGAACCTTGCTTGTGAGCAAGCGGCTCGAATGATTGCGATGAAGGCTGCAACGGATAACGCAACCAGTTTGATTGACGATTTGGAACTTGTGTACAACAAAGCCCGTCAGGCTGCGATTACACAAGAACTATCAGAAATCGTTGGTGGTGCAGCTGCGGTTTAAGCTTAGGTAAAACGAAATAGTTTAGAGGATTAACGATGGCTACAGGTAAGATCGTACAGATCATCGGTGCGGTAGTCGACGTAGAGTTCCCACAGAGCAATGTACCTAGTGTATATGACGCTCTAAACGTAACGGACTCAAAAGAGCGTCTAGTTCTTGAAGTTCAACAACAGCTAGGCGGTGGCGTAGTTCGTTGTATCGTAATGGGTAGCTCTGATGGTTTACGTCGTGGAGTAGAAGTGGTTAACACTGGCGCTCCAATTTCAGTACCAGTAGGTACTAAAACTCTAGGTCGTATCATGAACGTCCTAGGTGACGCGATTGACGAGCGTGGTGAAGTGGGTGCGGAAGAGGTTTACTCTATCCACCGTAGTGCACCAAGCTACGAAGAGCAATCAAACGAAATTGCACTTCTAGAAACGGGCGTTAAAGTAATCGACCTAATTTGTCCATTCGCTAAGGGTGGTAAAATCGGTCTATTCGGTGGTGCAGGTGTAGGTAAGACCGTTAACATGATGGAACTTATCAACAACATCGCACTACAGCACTCAGGTCTATCAGTATTTGCTGGTGTTGGTGAGCGTACTCGTGAAGGTAACGATTTCTACTACGAGATGCAGGAAGCGGGCGTTGTAAACGTTGAGAAGCCTGAAGAATCAAAAGTAGCGATGGTTTACGGTCAGATGAACGAGCCACCAGGTAACCGTCTACGTGTTGCACTGACTGGTCTAACAATGGCAGAGCGTTTCCGTGACGAAGGTCGTGACGTACTACTGTTCATTGATAACATCTACCGTTACACACTTGCAGGTACAGAGGTATCAGCACTACTAGGTCGTATGCCTTCTGCGGTAGGTTACCAGCCAACTCTTGCAGAAGAGATGGGTGTACTCCAGGAGCGTATCACGTCAACGAAATCAGGTTCTATCACGTCTGTACAGGCGGTATACGTACCAGCGGATGACTTGACTGACCCGTCTCCAGCAACAACGTTCGCGCACTTGGATGCAACGGTTGTACTTAACCGTAACATCGCTGCAATGGGTCTATACCCTGCGATCGACCCGCTAGATTCAACATCTCGTATGCTTGATCCACTAGTCGTTGGTCAAGATCACTACGAAGTTGCTCGTGGTGTTCAGCAGACTCTTCAGCGCTACAAAGAGCTGAAAGATATCATTGCTATCCTAGGTATGGACGAGCTATCTGAAGAAGATAAGCAAGTTGTATCTCGTGCACGTAAGATTGAGCGTTTCCTAACTCAGCCTTACCACGTAGCAGAAGTATTTACAGGTGACCCTGGTATTTACGTACCTCTAAAAGAGACTCTACGTGGCTTTAAAGGCCTACTAGCTGGTGAATACGACGACATTCCTGAGCAGGCATTTATGTACTGCGGTAGCATCGACGATGCTATTGAGAATGCGAAGAAGCTATAAGGCTAACTAGGAGGCGATATGGCAGCAATAACCTTTCACCTAGACGTAGTAAGCGCTGAGAAGAAAATCTTCTCTGGTCGTGTTGAAACGTTTCAGGTGACCGGTAGCGAAGGTGAACTTGGTATTTTCCATGGTCACACACCGCTGCTGACCGCTATCAAGCCTGGTATGGTGCGTATTGTGAAACAGCACGGCCACGAAGAAATTATTTATGTTTCTGGTGGTATGGTAGAGATTCAGCCTGGTACAGCGACTGTACTAGCTGATACAGCTATCCGTGGTGAAGAGCTAGACGCAGCGAAGGCAGAAGAAGCCAAACGCCGCGCTGAGGAGCAAATCCAGAATCAGCATGGTGACATGGACTTCGCACAAGCGGCCAGTGAACTGGCTAAAGCCATTGCTCAGCTACGAGTTATCGAGCTGACAAAAAAGCGTCGCTAAGCTCAATTAGCAACGTTGCATGAAAAAAGGCGGCCAATTGGTCGCCTTTTTGATTAATTTTAGTTGGAAATTTACATCCCACCATTAACTAATCCTTCCAAGGTGTTTAAAATAACGCCCAATTAAAATAGAACGTCAATAGGTTATTAATGAAATTCAGTGCTGTGATCCTTGCTGCGGGTAAAGGTACCCGTATGTATTCAAACATGCCTAAAGTGCTACACACTTTGGCAGGGAAGCCAATGGCAAAACATGTGATTGATACATGTACAGGTCTTGGCGCACAAAACATCCACTTAGTATATGGTCACGGTGGTGATCAAATGCAGCAAACGCTAGCAGAAGAGCCTGTAAACTGGGTACTGCAAGCGGAGCAACTAGGTACAGGTCATGCGGTTGATCAAGCGTCTCCGAAGTTTGAAGACGATGAAAAAGTACTGGTGCTTTACGGTGATGTTCCACTGATTTCAGCTGAAACGATTGAAAACCTATTAGATGCACAGCCAACAGGCGGTATTGCGCTACTAACAGTGATTCTAGATAACCCGACAGGCTACGGTCGTATTATCCGTAAGAATGGTCCTGTTGTTGCGATCGTTGAACAAAAAGATGCAACAGAAGAACAAAAACAAATTAAAGAGATCAACACTGGCGTGATGGTTGCGACTGGTGGGGATCTTAAGCGTTGGTTGTCTGGCTTAAACAACAACAACGCACAAGGCGAATACTACCTAACTGACGTTATTGCAGCTGCACACGATGAAGGTCGTGCCGTTGAGGCAGTACACCCAGTCAATGCCATTGAGGTGGAAGGGGTCAATGACCGCGCACAGCTTGCTCGTCTAGAGCGTGCTTTCCAGTCAATGCAAGCTCAGAAACTACTAGAGCAAGGTGTCATGCTACGCGATCCAGCACGCTTTGATTTGCGTGGTGAGTTACAGTGCGGTATGGACTGTGAAATCGACGTGAATGTTATCATCGAAGGTAAAGTTTCACTGGGTGATAACGTGGTTATCGGTGCGGGTTGTGTACTGAAAGATTGTGAAATCGACGACAACACCATCATTCGCCCTTACAGTGTGATTGAAGGTGCAACGGTTGGTGAAGAATGTACGGTTGGTCCATTTACTCGCCTTCGTCCTGGTGCTGAAATGCGTAACGATTCCCATGTGGGTAACTTCGTTGAAGTGAAAAATGCGCGCATCGGAGAAGGTTCAAAAGCGAACCACCTAACTTACTTAGGTGATGCAGAGATCGGCCAACGTACTAACATCGGTGCAGGTACTATCACTTGTAACTACGATGGTGCGAACAAGTTTAAAACCATCATCGGTAATGATGTTTTTGTTGGTTCTGATAGCCAGCTGGTGGCGCCTGTCACTATCGCTGATGGCGCAACCATCGGTGCAGGCACGACACTAACAAAAGATGTTGAAGAAGGTGAGTTAGTAATTACTCGCGTCAAAGAGCGCAAAATTACTGGCTGGCAGCGTCCTGTAAAACAGAAATAAACATTACCTGCACTCACTCTATCGCTATACTGTCAAAGCCGCTCAACAAGAGCGGCTTTGTTGTTTCTAGCTCTGGCTTCATCGTTAGTAGCTAGGAATAGCAATACGTTTTTCGAGCCAACGAACGGCTTGAGATACAAATAGGATGAGCAACAAGTACTCCAAAACGAGGAAGGTATAAATTTCTAGGGGTAAGTACTCATTCACCACCAGCTCATTAGCACGGCGAGTGAGATCGCTTAAACCAATCACGCTGACTAAAGAACTCATCTTGAGAATGTAGACAAATTGATTGCCCAGTGGTGGGAGAATTTGCCGAAACGCTTGGGGAAGAATTACCAAGCGCATCTTTTGCCAATAGCTTAAGCCCAAAGACTCAGCTGCTTCATGCTGGCCACGGCTGATAGCTTGTATCCCACCGCGAAACACTTCCGCCATAAACGCACTCTCAGCGATAGTCAGTGCAATAACACCCGCCCAAAAGTGATTGAGTGAGACATCCAATAGCGTAGGCATGCCGTAATACACCCAAAGTAGTAAGACTAAAACTGGCACTGAACGGATCACCTCGACATAAATACGGTTTATCCACTTCAGAGAGGCAGAGTCCGACAGAGCGGGTAACGCAACGATCAGGCCCAAGCTCATCGCAAATAACATACTGAGGAGTGATACCTGAATGGTGTCATTAAACCCAGCGATTAAAAACTTTAGATTGGTGAGCCCTTGATCCGTCGAAGGGTCAAGTACATACCAGCCCCATTGATAATCTGAACAACCAGTGAGTAATAGCAATGAAAATAGCCATAGAGTTCGAAACGTCACATTTACTCCCTGAATTAACTAAAAAACTTCCTTTGTTGCTGCTATGTTATCAGTAGAGCTCTAATAAAGGTTAATTATTAAACCGTATAAGGTCATTATTTTTAAGGGAATAAAAATGAGAAAGATTTTACTAGTGCTAGGAATGTGTTTGCTTGCTGTGACTCAAGTCGCTCACGCTGAAAGCCGTCTTCAATCCA
Organism: Vibrio sp. 2CM40D; assembly: GCF_023161825.1. Taxonomy (NCBI): domain Bacteria; kingdom Pseudomonadati; phylum Pseudomonadota; class Gammaproteobacteria; order Vibrionales; family Vibrionaceae; genus Vibrio; species Vibrio sp. 2CM40D. The sequence continues at coordinate 34,368 of NZ_JALNTL010000014.1, read as the reverse complement.
TTTTAGACAATGGCGTACTCCGAGTTGGAACGACGGGAGATTGGAATCCGATGACGATGAAAGACCCCGCGACAAACAGTTATCGTGGCTTCGATATCGATGTAACAACAGAACTTGCTAAAGATCTCGGTGTAAAAGTGGAGTATGTGCCCACGGATTGGAAGACGCTAGTTAATGGCATTACCGCCAACAAATACGATATTACTGGCAGCGCATCTCTGAACATGTCGCGCGCGAAAGTAGCTGGATACAGCCAGCCGTATTTCTACCTTGCCTTTGTACCTGTGGTGCAAAAGAAAGATCTCGCCAAATTTTCTGATTGGGCGGATTTTAATAAACCAGAAGTAAAAGTCGCAGCGACGTTAGGTACGGTACAAGAAAAAATGGTGAAAGAGTTCTTCCCGTCTGCTCAGCATATTGTTATTGAAGCGCCAGCGCGCGACTTCCAAGAACTACTAGCTCGCAGGGCCGATGTATCCGTGACGTCCAATGTGGAAGCAGCGACGTTGGTGGATAAGTTTAAACAGTTGGCGATAGTGCCAGTGACCGCACCGCGTAAACCAACCCCAATTGCTATGTTGTTGCCGCAAGACGATCAAGTATGGATTAATTACATCAATCACTGGGTAGAGTTGAAAAAGACTCAAGGCTTTTTTAAGCAGACTGCCAAGAAATGGGGGTTGAAAAGCTTATAAACAGAAAGAGCCGCATTGCGCGGCTCTTTTTATTATCTGAACGATTAAAGTTCGTCTTCACTCACGACTCGGGCGTTGTCAGGAGTCGTAAAGTGCTTGGATAATTCGCGATTCGACAGAATGTATCCCATCCACAGCCCACCCATACAGATGATGATTGCGATGCCAGTAACCATCTGAGCTTGGCTTGCCATTGCGGCTACCAATGCACTTGAGAAGCTACTTACACAGATTTGCAGGCTGTTTTGCAAACCTGCTGCTGTTGCAGGGCTCTGTTGTGCGCTGGCCAGTGCACGGTTTACCACGATTGGGTACAGTGCGCCGTTAGCAACGGCAATCAAACAGAATGGCGCAAGAATAGGCCAAATCGATGACAGCTCCCACTGTGAAGCAATGAAAATCATTAATGCCGCGACACTAAATAGGCCAATCAGTTGGCGCAGAACCTTTTCATCACCAAATTTTCGAACGCCTACTTTACCTAAGTAGCCACCAGCCATAAACGCGATGGTTTGTGGGATAAAGCTCAAACCAATATCTTTTGCTTCGTAGCCCAGTTGCGCCATGATTTCTGGCATCCCAGTTAGGTAAGCAAAGAATGCAGCTGAAGCCGTCGCAAACATAAACACGTTGCCAAGGTATTTTTTAGAACTCAGCAGCGCTTTGATGTCGGCAGACATACTGGTTTGTTTGATTTCTGCTTTCTCGTCTTTTTGTGCCATGGTCGCAAAGACCAAAAAGACGCCAACTAGTGTTAGCGTAATAAAGATACTGTGCCAGCCGAAGTTATCTGCCAACACAACCCCTAATTGAGGTGCTAGTGCTGGTGATAGCGCGACGAGTGGCATGATTGTCGCAAAAATTTGTTGGCTACTGCTTGAGTAGCGTTTAATGACCATAGCCTGCCAGATCACGGCTGGTGCACACACACCGATAGCTTGGATAAAGCGCAGTGTGAGTAGTTGCCATACTTGATCACAGAAAGCCAAACCGAATGACGCGATAGTAAATAGCACCAACCCGGCTGCGAGTGTATTACGATGGCCAAATTTATCGGATGCCAATCCCCACATTAGTTGGCCAATCGCCATACCAACGAGGAATACCGTTAAAGAGAGCGCAATTTGCTCAGGGCCTGTTGCAAAGTCGATTTCCATCGCTTTGAATGCTGGCAGATACATATCGGTAGCAACGAAGCCAAGCATCGATAATGCTGCCAGATAAATGAGCTGTAGTTTTGAGATTTTCATGATTCAACCAGTCAAATTATTTAATCATTTTTTAATCAACATCAGTTGGCGCCAACCCTGATTTATTTACCTTATTATTCTATTTTTCGATTTTGAGAAAATAAAACGCTAAAATTGTTAGTTATCAATCAAATTTTTTGAAAGGTTAAATCATGTTCTCTAAAGCGTCTTTGGAAATGCTGGATACGGTTGCCCGTTTAGGCAGTTTCACCGCTGCGGCTGAGGTATTGCATAAAGTCCCCTCAGCCATCAGCTATGGAGTAAGGCAGGTCGAGCAAGATTTAGATGTGGTGCTGTTTCGACGTTTACCAAGGAAAGTCGAGCTAACTCCAGCGGGTGAACTTTTTATGGCCGAGGCGCGCTCTTTGCTGCGTCAAATGGAAGAGGTGAAAGCACAAACGCGGCGAGCGGCTCAAGGATGGAAAAGCACGTTAAAGCTGACCTTGGATAACGTGGTGAAGTTAGAAAAACTCAAACCTTTGGTGGAAGATTTTTATCGCGAGTTTGAATTTGCTGAATTGCAGATCAATATGGAGGTCTTCAATGGTTCTTGGGAGGCTATAGCACAAGGACGAGCCGATATAGTCGTTGGAGCCACGTCTGCGGTTCCCGTTGGTGGGGATTTTGAAGTCAAAGATATGGGCGTATTAGATTGGGCATTTGTAATGTCACCCGCTCATCCTTGCGTTCGACAACAAGTGCTTACTGAAGAGTTTGTGAGTCAATTTCCGGCGATCTGTCTTGATGATACTTCGAACGTGCTGCCAAAACGCCATACTGGCCATTATCCGCAACAGCGCCGATTATTATTGCCCAATTGGTATAGTGCGATTGAATGTTTAAAAAATGGGGTGGGCGTGGGTTACATGCCACGTCATATTGCAACACCCTTAATCAATGATGGTGTACTGGTGGAGAAGGTCATGCCGGATGATAAACCGCTCAGTCACTGCTGCTTAGTATGGCGCAAAGATGATAATCATAAATTGATCCAGTGGATGGTGGACTATCTTGGGTCGCCTAATCAGCTACATAAAGATTGGTTACAGTCATAAAAAACACCTCGCTAATGCGAGGTGTTGTCTTTGATATATTTGAAATGTGGCGTTTTATGACAAGAAAAACTTATACGATGGGTTGTCTGTCTCGTCTTTGCATTGATAGCCAAGTTCACGTAAATGTGCAGAAAACTGAGCTAAATCGCTTTCATCTAACTCGAAACCACATAAAACACGTCCGTAGTCAGCGCCGTGGTTACGGTAGTTGAACAAGCTGATATTCCAATGAGTACCGAGTGTGCTTAAGAACTTGAGTAGCGCTCCCGGATATTCTGGGAATTCAAAGCTGTAGAGGCGCTCTTTAAGCGGCTTAGACGGCTTACCACCAACCATGTAGCGCACGTGCAGCTTCGCCATTTCATCATCAGACAAATCAACCACTGGGTAGCCACCATCACGTAAGTCGTGAATGATATGTTCTAGCTCTTCCTGACCGCCTTGCAAACGCACACCGACAAAGATATTTGCCAATGCGTCATCGTTGTAGCGGTAGTTAAACTCCGTTACGGCGCGGCCGCCAATGAGGTTACAGAACTCAAAGAAGGCACCTTGACGCTCAGGAATGGTGACGGCAAGCAAACCTTCACGTTTCTCACCAAGCTCGCAACGCTCAGAAACATAACGTAAGCCATGGAAGTTAGTGTTGGCACCAGACAGCACAGTACCTAAATTCTTACCTTGCAGTTTGTTTTGCTCAGCAAACTTCTTCAAACCCGCCAGAGCAAGCGCGCCAGAAGGCTCTGCAATCGCACGGGTGTCTTCAAAGATGTCTTTTACTGCTGCGCAGATTTCATCGCTAGAGACTGCAATATGGCCATCAATGTACTTTTGGCATAGACGAAACGTCTCTTCACCAATGCGTTTTACTGCAACGCCATCGGCAAACATGCTGACCTGGTCTAATACTACTGGTTCACCTGCATCCAATGCCGCTTTGAGGCATGAAGAATCTTCTGGCTCGACCGCAATCACTTTGATTTCTGGCATTAGCTGCTTCACGAGTACCGCAACACCGGCAGCCAAACCGCCACCACCGACAGGGACGAAGATGTAATCAAGGTGACCATTTTGCTGCAGCATTTCCATGCCTATGGTGCCTTGACCTGCAATCACCAGTGGGTGATCGAAAGGAGGGACAAATGTGTACCCATGCAGATCAGAAAGGCGTTCCGCTTCCGCTTTTGCCTCATCAAAGTTGCTGCCGTGCAGCACTACATTGCCACCGAAGCCACGTACCGCATCGACTTTGATGTCTGGTGTGGTTTTGGGCATCACGATGGTGGTCTTGATGCCTAGCTTAGTACCAGAGAGCGCCATGCCTTGAGCGTGGTTACCTGCCGATGCTGCAATGACACCAGCGGCTTTTTGTGCTTCAGATAAACTCGCCACCATGTTGTATGCACCGCGCAATTTGAACGAGTGTACGGGTTGGCGATCTTCACGCTTGATCTGCACGTTATTCCCGATACGTGCAGATAAACGAGGCATTTCTTGCAGTGGCGTCACTGTTGCTACTTCATAAACAGGTGCGCGAAGGATTTGGCGCAGATAATCTGCGCCAGTTTGGTTCACTTGTTTTTCGGGTTGAGCTTCCATCATTGCTAGCCCTCTAGCTTCGACTTGTCTCGTACTGCACCCTTGTCAGCACTGGTTGCCATACTCGCGTACGCTTTGAGTGCAAAGGAAACTTCACGTTGGCGGTCAACTGGTTTCCAGCCTAGTTCGTCTTGTTTTGCACGGCGCTCAGCAAGTTCTTGTTCAGACACTTGGAGTGAAATTGAACGGTTTGGAATATCAATTGCGATCATATCGCCTTCTTTTACCAGGCCAATTGCACCGCCGTTTGCTGCTTCAGGAGAGGCGTGACCGATTGACAGACCTGATGTGCCGCCAGAGAAACGGCCGTCAGTCAGAAGTGCACACTCTTTGCCAAGGCCCATCGATTTTAGATAAGTGGTTGGGTAAAGCATTTCTTGCATGCCCGGACCACCTTTAGGGCCTTCGTAACGGATAACAACCACGTCGCCTGCTTTTACTTTGCCACCCAAGATGCCTTCTACGGCGTCTTCTTGGCTTTCGAAAACTACGGCTGGGCCAGTGAATTTATGAATGCTCTCATCCACACCAGCAGTCTTAACGATACAACCATCTAATGCGATGTTGCCTGATAGAACGGCTAGGCCACCTTCTTGGCTAAAGGCATGATCGATAGTACGAATACAACCTTCCGCACGGTCGTCATCAAGGCGATCCCAGCGGCAATCTTGTGAGAACGCTTGAGTAGTACGAATACCCGCAGGACCTGCGCGGTAGAACTTAAGTACTTCTTCGTCTTCAGTTTGGATGATGTCGTATTTCGCCAGCTGCTCTTTCATCGAAAGGCCAAGCACGGTGCGCGCATCATTGTGTAGAAGACCTGCACGATCTAACTCACCAAGAATCGCCATGACGCCACCTGCGCGGTGTACGTCTTCCATGTGATATTTCTGGGTAGATGGTGCCACTTTACATAGGTGTGGTACTTGACGTGATAGGCGATCGATATCTTCCATATCGAAATCCACTTCACCTTCTTGCGCCGCGGCAAGTAGGTGCAGAATGGTGTTGGTTGAACCGCCCATTGCGATGTCCAGTGCCATTGCGTTTTCGAACGCATCAAACGTAGCGATGTTGCGCGGCAGTGCTGATTCGTCATCTTGCTCGTAGTAACGACGAGTCAGTTCAACGATACGACGACCTGCATTAAGGAACAGTTGTTCACGGTCAGCGTGCGTTGCCAGCATAGAACCGTTACCTGGTTGAGAAAGACCCAGTGCTTCCGTTAGACAGTTCATTGAGTTTGCAGTGAACATGCCTGAACACGATCCACACGTTGGACATGCGCTGCGTTCGATCTGCTCGCTTTGCTCATCAGACACTTTTGGATCCGCGCCTTGGATCATCGCATCTACAAGGTCTAGTTTGATGATCTGATCAGAAAGCTTGGTTTTACCCGCTTCCATTGGACCACCAGAAACAAAGATAACAGGGATGTTAAGACGCATAGATGCCATCAACATTCCTGGAGTGATTTTGTCACAGTTAGAGATACATACCATGGCATCGGCACAGTGCGCGTTGACCATGTATTCTACTGAGTCTGCGATCAGTTCGCGTGAAGGCAGTGAGTACAGCATGCCGCCGTGACCCATTGCGATACCATCATCAACCGCGATGGTGTTGAATTCTTTCGCAATACCGCCAGCTTTTTCGATTTCGCGTGCTACAAGCTGGCCCATGTCTTTCAGGTGTACGTGACCCGGAACAAATTGAGTAAACGAGTTTACAACGGCGATGATTGGTTTACCGAAGTCTTCTTCTTTCACACCCGTTGCACGCCACAGTGCTCGTGCACCCGCCATGTTACGACCATGTGTGGTGGTAGCTGATCTATATTTTGGCATTTCCTAATCCTTCTTACTTCTGTTCTGGGTACACATAGTCTAACCAGCCCCACTTATCTTCCGTGGTGCCGTCAAATAGGCCAAAGTAGGCTGCTTGTAGTTCTTTAGTGATAGGGCCGCGCTTACCAGTGCCCACTTCAATCTTGTCGATGGTTGCCACTGGTACAATCTCAGCCGCAGTACCTGTCATGAAGACTTCATCGGCAAGGTAAAGGGCTTCACGAGCAATGTTCGCTTCACGTACTTCGTAGCCTTTATCGCGTGCAATTGTCATGATCGAGTCACGAGTGATGCCCGGTAGAATCGCGCTAGTTGCTGGTGGTGTGGTGATTACGCCATCTTTGATAACGAAGATGTTTTCACCAGCCCCTTCCGATAGGTAACCATCTACGCTTAGCGCAATACCTTCGTCGTAACCGTGACGACGCGCTTCACCACCAACCAGTAGTGAAGATAGGTAGTTACCGCCTGCTTTAGCTGCAGTTGGGATGGTGTTTGGCGCAGCGCGGTTCCAGCTTGAAATCATCGCATCGACACCTTTTTCTAGCGCTTCTTCGCCTAAGTAAGAGCCCCAAGGAAATGCTGCAATGATTAGATCCATCTCAGTGCCAACTGGTGGACATACGCCTAAGCCAACATTACCGACAAAACCCAATGGACGAATGTAAGCGCTGTCGAGTTTGTTTTGGCGCAGTGTTTCGCGGGTCGCTTCCATGATTTCTTCTACAGAGAAAGGGATCGGAAAGCGGTAAATCTTGGCAGAATCTTTTAGACGTTGTGCATGCTCACGGTGACGGAAGACAATTGGGCCTTTTGGTGTGTTGTAACAGCGCACGCCTTCAAACACGGATGTACCATAGTGCATTGCGTGAGTCAGAACGTGAACGTTCGCCTCTGCCCATGGAACCATCTCACCATTAAACCAAATGAAATCTGCAGTTTTCGTTGCCATTTGTTGCCTTCCTTATGCACTTACGTGTTGTTGTAAGTTGTGATTTGGCAGTTCATCGTTGCGGATTTTTAGCACCTCAACCTTACGAACGTCCCACAACTTCTCTATTTGATTGATCAAAAACGAGATTGGTCGATCGCTGTCGACGATGATCTCGACGCTGGCTACTTTGCTTTCGTGGTTTTGCGTAGCAGCGACTTGTTTGATCACGAAGCCTCGGTGACGAATCACACGTAGAACGCGCTCCAACAGTACCGGTTTGTCATCGGCTTTGATGTCGAGTAAATATCTGTCCATGCGATTGTCTCCTATGTATTTTCCAACATATCACTGTTTGATGCGCCAGGTGGCACCAATGGCCACACGTTTTCTTCTTCATCAATCAAAACGTGAAGCATGTAAGAAGTTTCACTCGCTAGCATCTCTTTGAGAGCAGGTTCGACTTCTTCTTTCTTGGTGATGGTTTTGCCCGGGATATCGAATGCTTTTGCTAACATCACGAAATCTGGGTTGTCATCAAGAATGGTTTCACTGTGGCGACCGTCAAAGAACAATGACTGCCATTGGCGAACCATGCCAAGACGTTGGTTATTAAGAAGGACAATCTTCACTGGAATCTGCCGACGCTTCAGCGTGCCCAATTCCTGAACGTTCATCATAAATGAACCGTCACCTGTAATAAGGATAGACTGATCATCAGGACGTGCGACTGCAGCGCCCATCGCTGCTGGCAAGCCAAAGCCCATGGTGCCAAGGCCAGCAGAAGTGATGAAATTTTGTGGTTCGCGTGGCTGGATATGTTGCGCTGCCCACATCTGGTGCTGACCGACGTCGGTCGAGACAATTGAGCTATCTGGCATCATGTCAGACAGTTGTTTAAGCAATAGCGGTGCGTAGATTAACTCGCCCGGGTGGTCGTAACGCCACTTAAAGCCGCTGCGCAGACTTTCACTGTGATGAACCCACGGTGAAATATCTTGAGTCAGCTCTAGCTGAGGAAGAATGGTGTTGATGTCGCCACGTAATGGTGCGTTGGCGTGGCGCAGTTTATGAATCTCCGCAGCATCAATGTCGATGTGAATCACTTTCGCATTTGGTGCAAACGTGTCGAGCTTACCCGTCACACGGTCATCAAAGCGCGCGCCAACCACGATCAATAGATCGGCTTCTTGAACCACTAGGTTAGCGGCTTTGGTGCCGTGCATACCCAACATACCAAGATAGTGAGGATCATGGCGTTCAATGGTACCGAGGCCTTTTAATGTGCTAACTGCAGGCATTGGGTTTAAGCGAAGAAATTCGCGTACTGCATCGGTTGCTTTCGCAAGTTGCACGCCACCACCAACATACAACACTGGGCGAGTAGATGCTGCCAGCACATCTTGCGCACGTTTGATATCTTCAGCGCTGACATCTTCGATTGCCGGTGCTATGTATGGAGGAAGAAGGTCTGTAGGTGCTTGAGCGAGTTGAACGTCTTTGGCGATATCGACAATGACAGGACCCGGACGACCAGTTTTTGCGACCTCAAAGGCTTCGGCAAGTGTCGGAGCTAGATCTTCAATTTCGGTCACGAGATAGCTGTGCTTAGTACAGGCTAGGGACATTCCGATCACATCCATTTCTTGGAATGCATCGGTACCGATATGAGAGCTAGCAACCTGGCCTGTGATGGCAACTAGAGGTACGGAGTCAAGGAAAGCGTCGGCAAGGCCGGTAACAAGGTTAGTGGCTCCTGGGCCAGAAGTTGCCATGCACACAGCAACGTCTTGAGTGGAACGAGCCATCCCGATAGCTGCCATAGCGGCCCCTTGCTCGTGACGGCATAGGATGTGTTCCACCCCACCGTCATACAAAGCATCATAGATTGGCATGATGGCCCCGCCGGGGTAGCCAAAAACGGTTTCGATGCCTTGCTGTCTTAAAGCGGCTACGACAAGTTGTGCACCAGTCATCGTAAACCTCCTTTGCTACGTTGTGGCTCGTAGCGATTGCCATATTTATTGCACTTCATGTGCACTCCCATTCTTCCCGTTAAACTGTCCGAGGGTTAGACAGATGACAACTTGTAGTTGTAAAAAAACCCCCGGACTTTTCAGTGCGGGGGTTTTTTGTAATTTGTGGTTACCTTTCGCCCACAATACCCCGCGCGGTGCCAATAATGACCACGATAATCAGGGCTAGCAGTGCGTTGATATGAGCGAAAAGGTTCATCTGTCTGTCGTTCTTTTTTCGTTAAAAAATGTTGTGTAATGTTCTACGAAATTGTTTGCGTCATTAGTGGTATCACACAATTCCGCTGCATGACAAGCAAAAAGTCATTCTTTTTTCACATTAACTCTCAATTGGGACGCGGTATATAACATAACCAACTAGATAAAACATTTGTTTACAGAGTGTTCAAAAAAATTGAGGAACGTATGGGGCTGGCAATCATTCATAGTCGAGCAAGCGTCGGGGTGCAAGCGCCATCGGTTAGTGTAGAAGTTCATATCAGCAACGGCATGCCAGGGTTTACCTTAGTAGGCTTGCCAGAGACAACGGTAAAAGAGTCCAAAGATCGCGTACGCAGTGCGATCATTAATTCTAACTTTCAATTTCCTGCTAAGCGGATCACCGTGAACTTGGCTCCGGCAGATCTACCCAAGGAGGGAGGGCGTTTTGATCTTCCTATTGCATTGGGAATTTTGGCCGCTTCGGAGCAAATCGCGACAGATAAGCTCAAAAACTACGAATTTGTTGGTGAGTTAGCGTTATCTGGTGGTCTGAGACCTGTAAAAGGTGTGCTGCCTGCTGCGCTGGAAGCCAGTAAGATTCAACGTCATTTGGTCGTCCCACATGTGAATGGCGATCAGGCGGCGCTGGTGGGGAAGGAACAACATAAATCGGCCCAATCATTACTGGAAGTATGTGCCGAGCTTTGTGGTCAACATCGACTGAATCTTTTTCAAACGCCTAAGCGAAAAACGATCGAAAAACATGGTCGAGACTTACAAGATATTATTGGCCAACAACAAGGTAAGCGAGCACTGGAGATTGCTGCCGCTGGAAACCACAACTTACTTTTCCTTGGCCCGCCAGGTACTGGAAAAACGATGTTGGCTTCGCGTTTGTGTGACTTATTACCGGAAATGAGTGACGAAGAAGCAATGGAAACCGCTTCGGTGGCATCGTTGACTCAGAGTGAAATTAATGAGCATAACTGGAAGTCGCGTCCGTTTCGTTCTCCGCATCATTCAAGTTCAATGGCGGCATTAGTCGGCGGTGGTTCGGTACCCAGACCAGGGGAGATCTCTTTAGCCCACAACGGGTTATTGTTTCTCGATGAAATGCCCGAATTTGATCGTAAAGTTCTGGACTCGTTACGCGAACCGCTCGAATCTGGCGAGATCATTATCTCTCGAGCGCAAGGTAAAACACGCTTTCCGGCTCGTTTCCAATTAGTCGGAGCCTTGAACCCAAGCCCGACAGGATATTACGAAGGCAATCAAGCGCGCACCAATCCACAAGCTATTTTGCGCTACCTTGGTCGATTATCTGGACCACTGTTAGATCGCTTTGATATGTCTTTAGAAATCCCAGCTTTGCCCAAAGGGACATTAGCAGAAGGTGGTGATCGCGGTGAGCCGACTGCTATCGTAAAAGCGCGTGTGAGCCATGCGCGTAACAATATGCTAAACCGCAGTGGTAAGGTCAATGCACTGCTAGGTAGTCGAGAAATTGAGGCGTTTTGTCCCTTGCATAAGAGTGATGCTGAGTTTCTTGAAACCGCTTTGCATCGTTTAGGGCTCTCGATTCGTGCATATCATCGTATTATCAAAGTGGCGCGAACAATCGCCGATCTGGATGGGGCGGAGCAAATTGAACGAACGCATTTGGCCGAGGCGCTTGGGTATCGAGCGATGGACCGTTTGCTGAAACAGCTTACGGCGCAAGCGGTATAGACAGCAAAGTGTCATCGCAACAAGTGTTGTAAGCACCTTGTTGCGATGAAGTACGTTAGAAGGTGTAGTTGAGACCAAGCGACAATAGGTACTCTTTCTCCTCATAAAACGTGATATTCGAGTCAGTTTGGCTATAGCCGGCTAAAGAAATGAACGACCAGTCTTGCCAGTCAAATACGTTTTGATATTCGTAGGCCGCAAATAGGCTGATGGTGTCGTCATTTCGTGTTTTAGCAAAAGTTTGGCTAGCTGCTTGATAGTCTTTCCATGCATAACCCGCGGTGAGGGCCAATCGATGACGGTTGATAAATTTAAACCAGCTAATGTCAAATCCGTACGAATCAAATGACTCCGCCTTACCGTCGGCATCTTGATTGATGTAGGTGAAAGCGGGTTGCAACATAGATGTTTGGTTGAGTGGAATGCGATAGTCGCCTTTGACATAGTAAAGGTTAGCATCGCGAGCAAGTGAGCGGTCTGTCACTTCCTCCTGCTCGATGTCTTTATCAGCATAAGCAAGATCAAGGTTGAAGTTCTTATCAATCAACCCTTTGATCTGAAAGCGATACGCATTGCCGTCAACATCCGTCTCTTTACGTGCGGTTCCTACTTGATAAGGGTTGCGCCAAGTTTCGCCTTTGAGTACCGTCGGCAGATAGGAAACATCGAGCACGGTGCCAGATTGTAGCTCGTGTTGATAGCCCAACTGAAAAGCGAGTGTACCTACCGCGACATCTGAGCGTGTGGTACCGGCGTAAACTTGGTGGTTGAGCCGGCTACCAAAGGTGTATGTCACACTCCCTAGCGGTGCAGCGATAACGGAACTGTCACTATCGGCACGCTTATCGAGAGAATCGATGGTGTTACTATTTTCTGTATTGAAATTGGATTCTGATGATATGAATCCGGCATTCAGCGAAATTTCACCGCCAAAACCTGCGGTTTCAGCGAGTTGAGCCTGAGCAGAACTGACGACAAAGGCCAAAGGCAAGAGAAGTAGCCTTGGTTTCATTCGTTATCTCCTTGTTGTCGAATGAGTGGTGCACATATTGGTTGCGGTAACAAATCTGACCATTCCCACGCATGTTCCAATGTGGCAAAGGCGCAGTATAATTACACGCTGTTTTATTCTTCACACATTATCACTGTTGTTTGACTATCATGTTGGCATATTTGTTATTTTTTTTTAACGCTTCTTTTGTGATTCTCAATTCTGCGGTTTGTTCACTCGCAATTTGTGTTATCGCTGTATTTAAAATATTGCTTCCTGGCGTAAAGCTAAAAGCACTAGCGACCGCTTGTGCCAATAAGGTGATGTGGTTATGGGCTACCGTTAATGCGTGCATTCTGGCGGTATCTAACCGTGTTGAGTGGGATGTTCAGGGCGGTGAAGCGCTTAAAAAAGACGGGTGGTATCTGCTGATCAGTAACCATCTCAGTTGGACAGATATTGTTGTGCTTTGCTGCGTGTTTAAAGACCGTATTCCCATGCCGAAGTTTTTCCTCAAGCAACAACTGCTGTATGTGCCTTTCATCGGGATGGCGTGTTGGGCGCTCGATATGCCATTTATGCGTCGCTATTCGCGAGAGTATCTGATCCGCAACCCTCATAAGCGAGGTCAAGATTTAGAAACGACACGTCGCTCGTGCGCTAAGTTCAAACACACTCCAACCACAGTGGTTAACTATGTCGAAGGAACCCGGTTTACCGAAGAAAAGCAGCGTAAGAGTAAAGCAAACTATCAATATTTGCTGCAACCAAAATCGGGCGGGATTGCGTACACGTTAGCGGCGATGGGGGAACAGTTCGAGAGCATTATCGACGTTACGTTGGCGTACCCAGAAAATACGCATAAACCGTTCAAGGATTTATTGATGGGTCGCATGAGCAAGGTGGTTGTGCGTGTAAATGTGTTACCCGTTGATGAAAGAGTGCTCGGTGATTACTTCAACGATAAGCCCTATAAGCGACAATTTCAGCAATGGTTGGGGGATGTGTGGCAAGAAAAAGATCGGTTGCTACAAGAGATTTACAAATAAACAAAAGGGGAGCGACGTGCTCCCCTTTTGATTGATATCGATGTGCTTATTTTAGTGTCAGCAAGTAGTTCACCAGAGAGAAGTACTCATCCATCGTTTTGATGCTTTGTGCTTGAACTAGGTATTTGTTGTTAACGATAACCGCAGGAACGCCGGTTAGACCGCTGTTTTCAAATTGCTTGTCCATACGGCGAACCATTGAATCAACCGCGAAGCCTTTGAATGCAGAATCGAATTTTTTCGCGTCTACACCTTCATCAAGGAAGATTTGACGAAGTTCTTCATCATTACGTGGTGCTTTCTTTAGATTGTGGATGCGGTTAAACATCACTGGCACCATTTTGTCTTCCACTTTTAGTGCAACCATCGTTGCGTAGGCTTTGCTCATTGATGGGCCCATGTTGCCACCCATGAAAGAAACGTGGTTTTTTAATAGCTTAGTACCTTCTGGCAACTGCTTTTTCAGTTGCTGGATAACTGGTTCAAAGCTATTACAGTGCGGGCAGTAGAAAGAGAAAAACTCCGTCACAAGAGGTTTTTTTGATGCCTCAAGATCCAATACTTTGTAATGTTCACCTTCTTTGAATTGCGCTGCATGTGCCGACAGGCTTAACATCAGCATAGAAAACAGTGCGAACAGTTTTTTCATCGAAATATCTCCATTTTTGAATTTTTGGCCTGACTTACCATTGAGGCATTAAAGACAGCGGTGCTTCTTCTAAAGCGGCGATCTGCTCTTTAAATGCAAGGACCTGACCTTCCCAGTATTTTGGCTCATTAAACCATGGAAAAGCGAGAGGAAATGCAGGGTCATGCCAACGTTTTGCTAGCCATGCCATATAGTGCACCATTCGTAGACCGCGAAGTGGCTCGATTAGTTTCAATTCTGCAGGATTAAAGTCGCAAAACTCTTGGTAAGCCTCTAAAACAATATCCAACTGCATCAGTTTGTCTTGGCGTTCACCGTTCAGTAGCATCCATAAGTCTTGTACTGCAGGGCCGTTACGAGCGTCATCCAAATCAACAAACATAGGGCCATCTCGCCACAAAATATTGCCTGGGTGGCAATCGCCATGCAAACGAATCATATTGAAGCCTTCTTGCCAGTGGCTTTCAATTGATTTGATCAGCATATCCAAGTCATTGAAGAAGCTGTTCTCCAAGTGCATTGGAATCATATTGGCGTTTTGCAGAATCTCTCTTGGTTGATACAGGTATTCTTGTAAGCCGATCGTAGGGCGATGTTGGAAGGCTTGGCGGCTGCCGACTTTATGGATTCGGCCAAGGAAACGCCCTACACCTTCGAGCTGATCTAAATTGTCAACCTCGTATTGGCGACCACCCACACTATCAAACAGCGCAAAAGCATAGCCTTGATAGTGATGCAGGGTTTCACCGTTGATGCGCACAGGTGGTGCGACGGGGATCTCATTGCCAATCAGCTCTAAAGTAAAGTCGTGCTCCTCTTGGATCTGTTCATTGCTCCAACGTTCAGGACGGTAAAACTTGACGACATAACGACGACGCTCTTCGTCAGTGAATTGATAAACACGGTTTTCGTAGCTATTGAGGGGAAGAAAGCCTGATTCTGCGCGAACGCCGATGCTTTCTAACGCGTACCACATAAAGTCTGGGGTAAGGGCGTCAAAGTTAAACATACTTTGGGACATATAAACAAAAAGGCTCATTACTGAGCCTTTTTCCATTAGTCATCGAAGTTATAGCTTCTTGATAAATCGGCTTTCCACTTCAATGGTGAATTCGTTGCTCTTATCGGTGAGTATAAACTGAATTGTCGTAATCGCAGAGTTTAGCTTGTCAGGATCGGCACCAAGACTCATTGGCAGGTTCAATACCTCACCTGGCTGGACCTGAATTGTCTGCTTACCATACCAGCTTACATCGGATAGCCCTTCAACATCCAACGAGTACTCTTGCACTTGCTGAGTTTTGTTGATCACCTTGAGGGTGTAGGTGTTTTCTACTTCGCCCGAGCTATTAACGCGGAACAGTTGGTTACGGTCGCGAATAACACTCATACCGGCTGGGTCTACCGCTGCAATTTGGGCAAAGAAAAGACCGACCATGACCAGTAGCACAGCTCCATAGCCCAGCAGCTTCGGACGCATGACTTTGGTACTCTTACCCGATAAGCGGTGCTCGGTGGTGTAACTAATTAGGCCCTTCTCGTAGCCCATGCGATTCATGGTGTTGTCACACGCATCAATACAGGCGCCACAGTTGATACATTCATACTGCAAGCCGTCACGAATATCGATACCTGTTGGGCACACCTGCACACACAAATCACAATCAATACAATCACCCAAACCAAGTTGCTTTGGATCGGCTTTACGCGGACGTGGGCCACGTTTTTCCCCACGTTTTGCATCGTAGCCAACGATGAAGGTGTCTTTATCAAACATGGCAGACTGGAAGCGCGCGTAAGGACACATGTGAATACACATGATGGAACGCATCCAACCAGCATTACCATAAGTACAAATGGCAAAGAACATTACCCAAAAGACGGGCCAGAAGTTGGCGTTAAAGGTGAAAAAGTCGATAACCAATTGCTTCATTGGTACGAAGTAGCCAACAAAAGTAAAACCAGTGGCGAGTGCAATGGCAAACCAAGCTATATGTTTGACGGTTTTACGCATCGCTAAATTCGCCGTCAGCTTATTGGAGTCTTGTTTACGGCGTTTATTGGCACTACCTTCGAGCTTCTCTTCAAACCAGATATACATGAAGGTCCAGACGGTTTGTGGGCAGAGATAGCCACACCAAACCCGACCTAAGAAGGTGGTAATAAAGAACAACCCAAACGCCGCGATCACAAACAGCAAGGCGAGTAGGGTAAGATCTTGTGGGTACAGGGTGGTACCGAAAAAGTTGAACTGCTGGTTGCCAATATCAAGTAAGATCGCTTGACGTTCACCGTAAGGAATCCACGGTATCAAAGCGAAGAGAAGTAGTAAGAACCAACCACCGTAACGACGTAGTTTCTGGTAAGTCCCTTTGCTTTCGCGTACATAGATGCGATTACTTGGGTTAAACCGATCCCCGTTTCCTTTATGGGTTTTGGGATTATAGGTTTTAGGAGTCACATCTTTGATATCGATCTTGTCCTGACTCATGCACTCATCCTTCTTAGGCTTTTATAATGTACGGCGTCATTTCTATTGATGTCGCTCGATGACATTGCTGCTCGTTCCGTCATAAAGATGACCGAACATAATTATTTTAGTAAATACTGATGAACGGCGATTATACAATCAATAACAATTCCGTTTCTTTAACGCAGTCAATGTTTAACAACAAAAATCAGTACAGTTAACCTGATAATTGGCTGAACAGTTATAACCAATTGTGGGACTAAAAACTTTGGTTATAAAAAAGCGACTCACAGAGAGAGTCGCTTAAAGAATACTGGCTGTTGAGCTGGTTATTTGATGATGCCACGAGCGCGTAGGATCGCCGTTTTAAAATCGTCCTCTTGGTCTTTTTTGAGTCCAGGGATCATTTCATCTTTGCTGCTATTACGCATTTTAAGGTGGTAGATCAGTACATCGTCGGTCAGATCTTCTAGCTTTCCTTTGTAGCCTGCTTCTTTTGCCAGCTTAACGATGAACTGCAAGAGGTTCAGCTCTTGATCTTTATGCCATTCAGGCTCTAGTAGCTCAAGCAGCTCTTCAATGCGATGACACTTCATGTCTTTCTCCACAGAATTTATAGGTGTAATTAGCAGTAAAGGTACCAAATTGCTTTGCGAAGACCAAATAGGAAAAACTATCTCTTTCACTGTAGTTTGTTCTAAGTCTTTGAAGCTTTATGAGTCGCGTGCAAAGAAAAAAGCGCAGCTGGCGCCGCGCTTTTGATTAAGCTGCTTTGATAACTTTGGCCGGAACACTCGACATCATTGCTGTCTTCTCAACCAATGTCATTGCTGGCGCAACTTGCTTTGCCTTTGGTGCAGTAGTAAAGCCACTGCGGCGGCGCATTGCACTAGTATTAGTGTGTGCGAACCTGACTGTTGTTGGGCGCATTAATTTACCTAACTGTCAGGCATATCCATTGCCGATGTAATGGCCTGAATCATTATGAGCTAGGCTCCAACAAGATTGAAGAATCACTCTTCTGGCTCTCGCCAATCCAGTTAATGAGTCAGGAATACCGATATGCATGCATATCAAGTGTAAGATTAGCATCCTTGTAATAATTGGTCGATAGTTGAGCAATTGAATTGTTTAGATTTTGTCATTTTGTCGCGATGTTCGAGGCAATTTTTGTTTGATCCCACGATCAGCAGTAGTAGTATGAGATCTCGATGAAGGAGGTGCCTATGTCATTTTTGAAGAAGACACTTGCCAGTTTTGGGATTGGGAGCGCGAAGGTAGACTCAATCTTAAACCAAGACGTGCTATACCCAGGTCAAAGTGTGGATGTGTCGATCCATGTATATGGTGGTGCGACTGAACAAGCGATCGACAACATTGATTTAAAACTCTGTTGCCGCTACATCGCAGAAGCCCCTGATGACCGTGGTGCGCGAGAAGGACACAGCATGCGCCGAGTACCTCAAACTCATGTGCTTGCTAAGTGGAGTCTCCCTTACGCATTTACCATCCATTCCGGCGAAGAGCGTACCTTCGATGTTAAGCTCGATGTGCCTTGGAACACGCCTGTCACCATTGGTGATGCCAAAGTATGGTTAGAAACCGGCTTAGACGTTGCTGCTGCTTTGGATCCGACTGATAAAGACATCCTCACCGTTCGACCTGATCCACTGATGGATGCGGTACTATCTGCATTTGAAGCGCAAGGTTTACGAATTCGCCAGGTGGAATGCGAGGAAGTGAAAGGATTCGATCTACCATTTGTGCAAGAGTTTGAGCTGGTGCCAACCGACGGACCTTACCACGGCGTGTGGCGCGAATTAGAATTTGTTGCCCACCGCAGTGAGCAAGAGCTCAAGTTATGGTTTGAAGTTGACCGCACACGCAAGGGGCAAGGTGGCATGCTCGCGAGCTTACTGGGTAGTGGCAAACTCAAGCGAGAGCTGACCATCCCTGCCACGACTAAGCCAGATCAAGTTGGCGAACTGGTACTCAATTATCTCGATCAAACTACTACCGTTCATGAGTCTTAATTTAAGCTTACACGTGTAAGCCTAATGTGCCATACTAGAGCAAATTTCAAACTCTAGTATAGGCGCATTGATGTCCGAACTGCAGAAACCTCAATACAGTCAACGTGAAGAACTGGCCAATACCATCACCCACGGTATAGGGATGATTTTTGGTATTGTTGGCTTGATACTGCTGTTAGTTAAAGCCATAGACCATCAAGCTGACACTTTAACGCTTACCAGTATGGCGATTTATGGTGCGAGTATTATCGTGCTATTTTTGGCCTCGACGCTCTATCATGCGATCCCTTATCCCAAAGCGAAACGTTGGCTAAAAACCTTCGACCACTGTGCTATTTATCTTTTGATAGCAGGCAGCTATACCCCTTTCTTGTTAGTCAGCTTAAGAACACCTCTAGCATTTGGGTTGATGATCGTTATTTGGAGCATTGCGTTGATCGGCATCATCATGAAAGTTGCGTTCGTCTATCGATTTAAAAAGCTTTCTTTGATGACGTACTTGGTGATGGGATGGTTATCGTTGATTGTGATTTATCAATTAGCTATTAACTTGGATGTCGGCGGACTTACACTGCTTGCCGCTGGTGGAATTGTGTATTCACTGGGGGTGATTTTCTACGTTGCGAAGCGCATTCCCTTTAACCATGCGATCTGGCACGGCTTTGTTTTGGCTGGCTGCGTGTGCCATTTCTTTGCGATTTATTACTTTGTTGAGCCTATCTAGCCGATAGGCTCAACAAAGAATATTAAACACGTATTAGCGAGTTTTTACCTCTAGCACTTTGGCAGAAAACTGGTATTGCTGTGATTGCGGTACAGCCAATTTAATGCTCTTACCTTGTTCTGCTTGCTGTGGTCGCAGGTAGGTATCCGCCATGCGCTTGATGGATTGCCAAACAGTCACGTTTTCTTTTGCCAGTTGCTGACCAGACATATCAAACACTTGCACCTCAACTTCCACTTGAATGACAGATTGAGAGCTTTGGTTGGTGATTGATGTAGGTAAAACAAGCTCACCGCTTTGATAGCTTGCTGAACCAATCAATACATCCACACCTGAATCTGATAGCTGCATGGTTGGCTTTTTGGCGTTTACCACCACGGTCGTGCCAACGGTTTTCGTTACCACTGGAATTGTCGCAATCGCAGGAGCTGCGATTGTTTCAACTACGCTTGCTGTTGTTTGTGTCTCCGTCGCTTGCTGCGCCGGTTTTTTCATGACGTATTCCCAGGTAAAGTCATCGTTCAACTTCACTTCTCGACCATCGGCTAAAGTGATGACCTCGGCGGCGTATGTGGATGAGGCGGCAAGTAGGGTCGCCAGAGTAATCCATGTTTTCATTGTTATACCTTTTAATTAGAGTCTGCTTAGCGGCGCCAAAACGCAGGAAAGAACAGTACAAGAATAGTCAGAATTTCCAAGCGGCCCATTAACATCCCAAAGCTTAAGAGCCATTTGGCAGTATCGGGCAGAGGCGCGAAGTTGCCTGTCGGGCCAATCACACTGCCCATACCAGGGCCAACATTGGCAACGGCGGTGATTGAGCCAGAAATACTGGTCACAGGGTCGAGGCCAAGTGCACTTAAACAACCCGCGATAAAGATAATGGTGATAAAAAACATCAAGCCAAATGCCACCACTGAGCGAACAATATCATCATTCACCGGTCGCTGGTTATAACGCTGTACAAACACCCCTGAAGGGTGAATCAACTTCATCATTTGTTTGTTTAGCAGCGTCATCGCAATTTGGAAGCGGAAGATTTTGATCCCGCCAGACGTTGATCCTGAGCATGCTCCCGCCATCATTAAGAATGCGAAAAGAGTAGTGGGTAATGCGCCCCATGCGGTGAAGTCTTCTAAGCCAAAGCCAGTTGTGGTGACGACAGAGACAATATTAAACATCGACACTCGCAGGGCATCCAAAATGGTGTACCCATCTCGAATCACTAACCAAGCTGAAATCACTAAGCTTGAGAATACGAACAGGTACGCAAATCCTCTAACTTGAGCGTCGTTAACCAACACATCAATACGGCGTTTACGTAACGCGGCGATAAAGAGCAAAAATGGCAAACCACCTAAGAACATAAAGGTAGTGGCCACCCAATGTGCGCCATTAGAGAAGTGGTTCATTGACCCATCAGATGTAGAGTATCCACCTGTCGATAGCGTAGTAAAGGCATGGTTGATTGCTTCGAACAGGTTCATGCCGGTGACCAAGTAGCCCAAAATACATAAGCCCGTTAGCATCAAATAAACCGCTACGATGTTTTTGGCGACCGTTTTCGCTCTTGGACTACTTTTATCCGACCAATCTGATGATTCGGTTTGGAATAGCTTCATACCACCGACATTCAGCATAGGTAACACTGCTACCGCCATCACGATAAAACCAATGCCACCAAGCCACTGTAAAATAGAGCGCCATAGCAAGATGCTCGGCGCCATGTTGTCTAGGCCACTGAGCACCGTTGAGCCCGTCGTGGTGATACCCGACATCGTTTCGAAGTAGGCGTCGGTGAAGCTGATGTGGTTGATAAACACAAATGGCAAGGCGGCAAACGCACTCGCGATGGTCCAAACCAAACTGGTGATGAGGAACATATCGCGTACGCTGAGTTTGAACTTGGCGGTTCGACCTATCGTTAGGCAGATGAAGGCGGCAAGGTGCGTGATCACAACGGCTTGGGCGAAATCGAGGAATCCCCCCGTACCGGTAAAGAAAGCGACCAAAGTCGGCACGTACATAAACAGGGCCAGTTTGGATAAAACCAGCCCGATAACAAACAGTACGGGACGTAAGTTGACCATAGGAAAATCCTAGAGGAAAAATGGACTCGGTTGGAATAGCGCTTCGACGTCTGATACGTATTTTTTGTTGACCAGGAACATCACCACATGATCATCCTGCTCGATGACCGTACGGTCGTGGGCAATAAGAACTTCTTCGCCACGAACGATAGCACCAATGGTGGTCCCAGGTGGAAGCTTTATATCTCCAATCGCACGTCCAACCACTTTAGATGTACTTTCATCACCGTGAGCGACGGCTTCAATCGCTTCCGCAGCGCCGCGGCGAAGTGAGGATACGTTTACGATATCAGCGCGACGAACGTGCGTTAGCAAGGCTGAAATAGTGGCTTGCTGAGGTGAGATTGCTACATCAATTACGCCGCCTTGTACCAGGTCTACATAAGCGCCACGTTGGATCAGCACCATCACTTTTTTAGCGCCCATGCGTTTTGCCAACATTGCAGACATGATGTTGGTTTCATCTTCGTTGGTCAGCGCGATGAAGACGTCGACTTGGTCGATGTTCTCTTCCGAGAGAAGCTCTTGGTCTGCCGCATCACCGCAGAACACGATGGTGTTTTCTAGTTGCTCAGAGAGCTTTTCTGCACGCTGGTAGTTACGCTCAATCAGCTTCACGCTGTAAGTTTGCTCTAGGCGTTTTGCCAAGCTTGCGCCGATGTTACCCCCGCCAACAATCATGATGCGGCGGTACGGTTTTTCTAGGCGCTGAAGCTCACTCATCACTGAGCGAATATGATTACTTGCTGCAACGAAGAACACTTCATCGTCGGCTTCAATAATCGTGGTGCCTTGTGGGCGAATCGGGCGACCCTGGCGGAAAATAGCTGCCACACGGGTATCAATGTGCGGCATGTGCTCACGCAAAGCAGATAGCGCATTACCCACCAACGGGCCACCATAGTAGGCTTTCACCGCCACTAGGCTGACTTTCTGTTCAGCAAAGCTCACCACTTGCAGCGCACCTGGGTATTGGATCAGACGTTCGATGTAGCTCGTAACGAGTTCTTCTGGTGCGATAAGGTGATCAACAGGAATAGCGCCAGATTTAAACAGGGCTTCTTTTTCTGCCAAGTATTCTGGAGAGCGAATACGCGCAACGCGGTTTGGGGTATTGAATAGAGTGAACGCGACCTGACAGGCGGCCATGTTGGTTTCATCAGTGTTGGTTACTGCGACGAGCATATCGGCGTCTTGCGCGCCAGCTTCGTGTAGCACGTCTGGATGGCTCGCATGGCCATTGACCACACGTAGGTCGTATTTGTCCTGCAATTCACGCAGTCGGTCGGCATTATTGTCGACGATGGTGATGTCGTTGTTTTCACCCACTAGGTTTTCTGCCAGTGTGCCGCCAACCTGACCTGCACCAAGAATAATGATCTTCATACTCTTTTCTCGTATCTGAAAAAGGCGATTGAAATCACTTCAATCGCCCTATTTAGCATGCTGTTACGCGTGTGTTTTAGTTAGTACTGCGTAGTAGAAACCATCCATATCTTCTTCGCCTGGTAGAATTTGACGACCAGGCTGGTCGGGATCAGAATCCAGCAGTTGCGCATCCGCGGTACGTGCTAAAAACGCTTTTACTTGCTCCACGTTTTCTTGCGGTGTGATTGAACAAGTCGCGTAAACCATGGTGCCGCCGGGCTTCAGTTGCGTCCACATGGCATCAAAAATTTCACTTTGCAGCTCTGCTAATGCGGCGATGTCGTCTGCACGACGTAGCCATTTGATGTCTGGATGACGACGAATCACGCCAGACGCAGAACATGGGGCATCCAGCAAAATGCGATCAAATTGCTCGCCTTGCCACCATTCTTGTGGATTACGCGCATCACCGCAAACCACTTTTGCCTGAAGGTTGAGACGCTTCAGGTTTTCATGCACACGTTTCAAGCGTGTGTCGTCGCAGTCAATCGCGACCACTTCACTGCCTGACGTGCGCTCTAGAATGTGCGCCGTCTTGCCACCTGGCGCTGCACAGCAATCTAAAATCAGTTCGCCGTCTTGTGGTTTTAGATAGTTGATCGAGAGCTGCGCCGCCGCATCTTGGACCGAAACCCAACCTTTTTCAAAACCAGGTAGCTTCATCACGTCACATGGTGCGGCCAATTTTATGGCGTCCATTGCTTCTGTGTGTGGCGTGCTATCAATGTTTTCATTTTTGAGCAGCGCAAGGTATTCATCACGAGTGTGGTGTTGATGGTTCACACGCAGCCACATTGGTGCTTTTTGGTTGTTCGCTTCAACAATGCTTTCCCATTGCTGTGGGTAGGCCTCTTGCAGCAGTTTTAGTAACCAGCTTGGGTGACCGTACTTGCCAGCGTTGTTGCTGACGGCCATTTGGTCGAGTTCTTCTTGGTTGCGCTGGTAGTTACGCAATACAGCGTTAATCAAACCACGCAGACGAGGACCTTTCAGCTCTTTAGTGCCTTCAACCGTTTCACCAACTGCTGCGTGCGCAGGAATACGCATGAAGCTCAGTTGGTAAATACCAACCAGAATTAGGTGATGGAATACACGTTGTTTGCCTTTGAGGGGCTTATCCATCAACTGGTTTGCGATCATTTCTAGGCGAGGGAGGTAACGTAGCGCACCGTAACAGATCTCTTGTAACAGAGCGTGGTCACGAGGTCGTACCGTTTGTTGAGCCGCTGGAAGAGCGCTTGAAAGTGAGTGGCCCTTGTCGACGACAAGATACAGGACGTTAGCAGCCGCAGCGCGAACATTCATGATGAGTACCTTAAAGTAAAGGAGGGCATCTCTGCCCTCTAAAAGTTCGTATTATTGGGGATGATAACCCCTAATATGGCTTAAACCAGCAGAGTGCCCACTTCAAACCAAGCCGCACGCGAATTCAGAATATCCTGAACTGACATGGCTTTTTTGCCAGGAACTTGCAGTTGCTCTAGCACCAGTACGCCGTTGCCTGTCGCAACATAAATACCGGTTTTATCTGCTTGCACGATGGTGCCGGCTGGCTTGTCACTGGTTTGCTCTGCGACACGGCTTTGCCATACTTTGATGCTGTTTTCTGCCGCCTCAAAGTGGCTCATTGGCCATGGGTTAAATGCACGAACGCAGCGCTCAATGTGCGCCGCATCGTCGTTCCAGTTGATGCGTGCTTCTTCTTTGCTGAGCTTTTTCGCATAGTTCGCGAGCTCATCGTCTTGCTTCACTGGCACTGCTTTACCCGCAGCAATGTCTACTAGGCAGTCAATCAGGGCTTCTGGACCAAGCTCAGCCAATTTTTCGTACATTGAAGCGCTGGTATCTGTCGCTTCGATTGGCAGAGTTGCAATCTTCAGCATATCACCAGTGTCGAGACCGATATCCATCTGCATGATGGTCACGCCAGTTTCTGCATCGCCCGCCCAAATAGAGCGTTGGATTGGAGCCGCACCACGCCAACGAGGTAGGATAGAACCATGTACGTTGATACAACCCAGTTTAGGGGTATCAAGAACCGCTTGTGGCAGCAGCATACCGTACGCCACGACAACCATGAGGTCGGCGTTCAGATCGGCAAGTTCTTGTTTCGCTTCGTCGGACTTAAAGCTTTCAGGTTGGTAAACCGGGATATTGTGTTCTAGCGCCAGTTGTTTTACCGGTGGCGCAGCCAATTTTTTGCCACGACCCGCTGGACGATCTGGGTTTGTGTAAACCGCGATGACTTCATGCTCCGAAGACAACAACGCCGCCAAGTGACGGGCGGCGAAATCCGGAGTACCTGCAAAGACAATTCGTAAAGACTGACTCAAGGTAGACTTCCTTCTAATTGGTATGGTTCGAGATTAAGCGTTTTGCTGCTTCTCGTTAAAGCGTTTGATTTTCGCTAGCTTGTCCTGAATGCGTTTGCGTTTCAGTGGCGATAGGTAATCCACGAACAGCTTACCTTGTAAGTGATCAAGCTCGTGTTGAACACAAATCGCTAGCAGGTCGTCGGCTTCAAAGGTGAACTCTTTGCCATCACGATCCAGTGCCTTAACGGTAACTTCTGCAGCGCGAGGCACAAGTGCGCGTGCACCTGGTACCGACAGACAGCCTTCTTCGATGCCATCTTCGCCACGCTTTTCCAGAATCTCAGGGTTGATTAGCACCATCGGCTCATCGCGAGTTTCTGAAATATCAATCACTACGATACGTTTGTGGATATCAACCTGCGTTGCAGCAAGGCCAATACCTTCTTCGTCGTACATGGTTTCAATCATGTCATCGACGATTTTTTGAATCTCAGGGGTCACCGCTTCAACAGGCTTTGCGACTGTGCGCAGGCGATCATCCGGGAATGTTAATACTTGTAATACAGACATATTCACTCGAAATATTGAACTGTGCCGAAACAGCACAAACCTTGTTGGCTCAATTCTAGACATTTTATAGCCTAAATGACAGCATCCTTGCACCAATTTCCATTCTGGTTCCTGCTTAATAGACCAAGGACGAGGGTCATGAATCGAATTTTCCGCAACGTTGCCAGTGTTACGTTGCCGTTACTTTTCTCTTTCAACGCTGTAGCAAATGTGGATGCGAACCCACTGACTGTTAAAGATGATGCGCCACAAACGTATGTAGTCGTGAAGGGCGATACGCTATGGGATATTTCGGCCATGTACTTAGATAGCCCGTGGTTGTGGCCTCGTTTATGGCAAGTAAACCCGGAAATCGATAACCCTCATTTAATTTATCCCGGAGACAAGCTGTCTTTGGTGTGGATTAACGGTCAGCCCGTGTTGAGCCTAAAACCGGTTAAGAAGCTGAGCCCGAAAGCTCGCATCACAGAAAAGAAAGCCGTACCAACCGTTGCGGAAGGTTTGGTGATGCCTTACCTTCAATCGGATCGGTTGCTAGATAAAGATTCGTTGAACAGAGCAGCAAAAGTGATGGGTAGCAGCAAAGGCAGTAAGTATCTGACTGCAGAAGATGTGCTGTATATCAATGGCAATCAGACCGCGACAGGTTGGGCTATTTACCGACCAGTAGCTACCTTTTCGCGTGACGATGTGTCCGAAGAGATTACCGCGCTGCGTTTGATTGCCAAAGGCGAGCTCGTTGAAGCTTCGAGTGATTATTCAGGTTTGAAGCTTACATCGCAAATGCAAGAAATCCTACGTAACGATATCGCGTTGCCAAATCAATCGGTTGAGAATACTGACTTCACGACTACGTTCTATCCGCTGCCGTCGCCACAAGGCAGTTCTGCAAAGTTGCTAGGTAATATCGAAGGCATTCGCTTTAGTTCAACTAACCAAGTCGTGGTGATTGATAAAGGCACGTCAGACAATCTGAAGCAAGGCAGTGTGTTTGATTTAAAAGAAGACGCGCACCCAGTTTACAAAGACGGCGATGAGTTCAAGAAAGAGTTTGGCGTGCTTGATAAGAAAATTACTTTGCCTCAAAGCAAAGTTGGTGAGTTGCTGGTCATTCGTCCTTATGAGTACTTTAGCTTGGCACTGATCACTAACAGTACTAAACCCATTAACCAAGATATTTCGGTGGTGTCACCGTTGGCGGACGAATTAACCATCGATGAATCGACGAAATAACGATGATCTCGCTGCCTGGTTAAAACTGAGTTGTTTACCAGGCATTGGCGGCGTCAAAATGAATAAGCTACTGGCTAGAGACACGCCACGTAACATCGTAAACTTCTCTCCTGAACAGCTACAACAACTTGGGTTAACAACTAAGCAAATTCAAGCTTGGGCTTCAACAGATAAAGAAGTCGATGCTTGTTTAAGCTGGCTTGAGGCTTCTACAAGTCATCATATCCTGACACTGACTGACCCGCGTTATCCACCTCAACTCAAACAAATCGTTGCACCGCCACCTCTACTTTTTGTTCAAGGAAACCCTACTTGTCTCTCTCAGCCACAAATCGCGATGGTTGGCAGTCGAAATGCGAGTATTGATGGATTACAGCATGCACGTCAGTTTGCTGCAGAGTTTGTTCAGCACGATTTTATTGTCACCAGTGGTCTCGCTTTAGGCATTGATGGTCATGCGCATGATGGTGCGTTGCAAGCCGGTGGTAAGACGATTGCGGTGCTAGGATCTGGTTTAGCAAATATTTATCCAGCACGTCATCGTAGTTTAGCGCAACGTGTTATTGAACACGGGGCTTTGGTGTCTGAGTTTCGGCCTAATGCCAAGCCGCGCCCAGAAAACTTCCCGCGTCGTAATCGTATTATTAGTGGATTATCGCTTGGTGTACTGGTCGTCGAGGCGGCGAAAAAGAGCGGCTCGTTAATTACAGCTCGTTACGCGCTTGAGCAAGGTCGAGAAGTATTTGCGCTGCCAGCGTCAATCAATGCCCCCAATGCCTGCGGTGGAAACCAGTTGATACGTCATGGCGCTTGCCTCGTAGAAAAGACGAAAGATGTCTTAGATGAAATACAGTCCTTGCTTGATTGGTCTATTAATCAGAGTACCGATTTATTTTCTACGTTAAATGATGAAGAAGAATTGCCATTTCCTCAGCTGTTAGCTAACGTAGGAAGTGAAGCTACACCGGTTGATATTCTTGCAAACAGGACCAATATACCTGTCCAAGAAGTCATGATGCAGCTCTTAGAGTTAGAACTCTCTGGGCATGTCGTTGCGGTTTCAGGTGGCTATATTCGAAAGGGGAGGGGCTAGCTATGATGATGGATATACTGATGTATCTATTCGAAACCTACATCCATAGCGATGCAGAGTTACAGGTCGAACAAGACGAGTTGGAAGAAGAGTTGCTTCGTGCAGGCTTCCAACAAAAAGATATCTACAAAGCCCTTGTCTGGTTAGAAGAGCTTGCCGCATTGCAGCAAAGTGACACCTCTTCTGCAATCTCGACTTGCATGGCTTCGTCATCAACTCGTATCTACACAGCGAAAGAGACGCAGCGTTTAGATTTGGAATGCCGAGGATTTCTATTGTTTCTCGAGCAAATCAATGTGTTAACCACAGAAACTCGCGAAATGGTGATTGACCGAGTGATGGGATTAGAAACGAGTGAGTTTGAGCTTGAAGACCTCAAATGGATCATTCTGATGGTGCTGTTTAATGTGCCTGGCAACGAAAACGCTTACACGCTAATGGAAGAGCTGTTGTACACCAAGGAACAAGGGATTCTTCACTAACCATCTGGGCAAGTTCGAGTTTAGCTAGAATAAACGCGAGTTTGTCTTTTTGTGTGTTTTTCACGAAACGGTAAGTATGAGTAGTAAAATCGACAACACCCTTTTCTCTGCCCATGAACACGCTTTGGAGCACGAGCCGTGTCCAAAATGTGGTGGTGAGCTGACTCTCAAGCACGGAAAACATGGCACATTTCTCGGCTGTAACCATTACCCAAGCTGTGATTACATTAAACCGCTACACAGCAATGATGGGCACATCGTGAAAGAGTTGGGTGTGCCTTGTCCTGAGTGTGGCAATGAGTTGGTACTCCGCCAAGGGCGCTACGGCATGTTTGTCGGTTGTAGTAACTACCCGGCTTGTCATCATATTGAGTCGATTAATCAACCAGAGCCAGAGGCGCAGTCACAAGAGCAACACGCTTGCCCTGAATGTGGCAAAGGACATTTGGTTGAGCGTAAAACCCGATTTGGCAAAACTTTCTACGCGTGTGATAACTACCCTAAATGCAAATTTGCTGTGAACCTTGCTCCGGTCAAGGGGCGATGCGAAGAGTGTGGTTTTACTCTGTTGGTGGAGAAGAAACTTGCCAGTGGTGTGAAATTGCAATGTGCTAATCGTAAGTGTCAGCACACCCAGCAAGGGTAAATACATCAAAGGAATTAAAAAGGGTCGCATCGTGCGACCCTTTTTTGTTTTTTTGCTGCCAAACGTTAGTGTTGAGGCTGTTTAGCGAATGCTTGCACAGCAGGGAAAGCTATTGGGTCTAAGATGTCTGCCAGAGCGCACAGCCTACGGTGCAATTCTCCTGGGTAGTCGCCACACACGTTGATGTGTCCCATCTTGCGACCTGCACGTTTCTCTTTGCCATACCAATGAAGGTGGCAACCATCCATTGATAACAATGCTTCTGGTAGTGTGTCTTCACCAAGAATATTGATCATTGAGGTTTCACGAACTAATTTCGTACTGCCTAATGGTAAGTCGCACACTGCGCGCAGATGGTTTTCAAACTGACACGTTTCTGCACCTTGCTGTGTCCAGTGACCAGAGTTGTGCACGCGTGGAGCAATCTCATTCACTAAAAGTGCCCCATCGACATCAAAGAACTCAAGCGCTAATACGCCAACGTAATCTAGGCTATCTGCGACTGCCGTGAACATTTGCTTTGCTTGTTCCTGTAACCCTGGCGCATCAATCGCAGTAGAAAGACTCAATACACCGTTGGTGTGGACGTTCTCTGCCAGAGGATACACTTCCACACTGCCATCTTTGCTTCGAGCACCAACCAGTGATACTTCGCGGTTAAAAGGAACAAACTCTTCAGCAACAATCGCTTGAGTTGGTGTTGCCGCGATGCACTCTGCCATCTCAGTCCAAATGTCGTCGACTTGAGAAGCTTCTTTTAAGCGCCATTGGCCTTTACCATCGTAACCACCTAATGCACTTTTCAGAACCATTGGCATACCAACGTGTTCAATTGCGCGGTCAAAGTCTTCACGAGTTTCAATGACGTAGTATTTCGCGTTGCGCACGCCAGCATCATCAAGCAGTGCTTTTTCAATACGGCGATCACCACCTGCTTTGATGGCTTGCGTACTTGGTAGAAACTTGCCGCTCGCTTCGCAAACCTTGAGCACGTCATGTGGAATATGCTCGAACTCGGCAGTAATCACATCAACTTGCATAATCGCATTTTCCAAGCCATGGCCAAGTACCTGTTGAGTTAAAGGGTGAACGACATCACCGCTGCTGATATCGTAAGCTGAAATTTGAATATTCAGTGGCGCACCAGCCAGAGACATCATACGAGCCAACTGACCCGCACCAAGAACCAGTACATGCATCTGATTAATCCTCTGCAGGGTTTGGATTTGCGAGAACTGTTTCCGTTTGCTCATTACGGAATGCTTCTACCTTCGCCATGATGTTTTCATCATGAGTGCCTAGGATTTGCGCTGCTAGGATACCGGCGTTTGTTGCGCCCGCTTCGCCAATCGCCAATGTACCAACCGCAATTCCCTTTGGCATCTGTACAATAGAAAGCAGTGAATCCATACCTTTCAGTGCACGAGACTGAACGGGAACCCCAAGCACTGGCAAACTAGTAAACGCCGCCGCCATACCTGGTAGGTGGGCTGCACCACCTGCGCCTGCGATGATAACTTTGATGCCGCGTTCTTTTGCGCCACTAGCGTAGTCAGCCAGTAATTGAGGAGTTCGGTGTGCTGACACGACTTTTGTTTCGTAAGGCACGCCAAATTGGTCTAGCATGTCCGCTGCTAGTTTCATGGTTGGCCAATCGGATTTAGAACCCATGATGATACCGACTTTCATCTCAAACTCCTTTAAGCTGCAAAAATTAGGTGAGCTATAAATTTGTACGCATTATACGGGGATTTTTATCTCAAGCAAACGTTTGCGTCTTGTTGTTGGCGCTATTGATACATTTTATAAAAAAATTGCTTTAGTGTCTGAGAATGAATATTTGTACACTTAGTGAAAACAACACAGTCAAACAAATAGGAAGTAATCGGTGGATAACTTTGAACAAGTGCTCAACGCACTCAAGCAAGGCGAAGTGATTGCCTATCCAACAGAAGGGGTTTTTGGTGTCGGATGTGATCCAGATAACCCAGAAGCAATTCAAAAGCTATTAGAGCTCAAGCAGCGTCCGGTAGAAAAAGGGCTGATTCTCATCGCGGCAAGTTATGATCAGCTCTTGCCTTATATTGATGAATCTCAGTTGACTGAAGAACAATTACAGACTGTTCATGCCACTTGGCCAGGCCCATACACTTGGATCATGCCAGCGAGCGATAAAGTATCCAACTGGGTTTCAGGGCAGTTTGATTCAATTGCGGTTCGTGTGACTGATCATCCTTTGGTGCAAAAAATGTGTAATGCATTCGGAAAGCCGTTAACCTCTACCAGCGCGAATCTTTCCGGCTTACCACCGTGTATGACCACGGAAGAAGTCGAAGAGCAGTTGGGTGATAAGCTGGTCGCCATTCTTCGTGGCGAGACCAGCGGTCGTGATAAACCCAGCGAGATTCGTGACGCCAAAACTTCACAAATATTAAGACAGGGTTAACCCTGCTAGCCAGCCATCATTAGGTTTCACGTAATAGGTAATAACGTATGTCAGCGATCGATAAGCACGCCGTAAAGCAGTTCTTGATGTCACTTCAGGACTCCATTTGTCAGCAGTTAGAACAAGAAGATGGAAAGGCCGTCTTTGTCGAGGATGCATGGCATCGTGAACCGGGCGAACGTCTTGGTGGCGGTGGGCGCTCACGTGTTATGCGTGATGGCCTTGTTTTCGAGCAGGGAGGCGTGAACTTCTCGCATGTGGAAGGGAAAGAAATGCCAGCATCTGCGACAGCGCATCGTCCAGAGCTAGCGGGTCGTCGTTTTGAAGCGATGGGTGTTTCTTTGGTTATTCACCCTAAAAACCCTTATGTACCGACTTCACACGCCAATGTTCGCTTCTTTATTGCAGAAAAAGATGGCGAAGACCCAATTTGGTGGTTTGGTGGTGGTTTTGACCTAACGCCGTTCTATCCATTTGAAGAAGATTGCCAATCATGGCACGACACTGCAAAACTGCTTTGTGCGCCATTTGGTGACGATGTTTACCAAGAGCATAAAGCATGGTGTGACAAATACTTCTTCCTACCACATCGTAATGAAACTCGCGGTGTTGGCGGTTTGTTCTTTGATGATCTAAACCAGTGGGAATTTGATAAGTGTTTTGCTTACATCAAAGCAGTCGGTGAAGGCTATTGCCAGGCTTACTTGCCGATCGTTTCTCGTCGTAAAGAGTTCAAGTATGGTGAGCGTGAGCGTGAATTCCAACTATATCGTCGCGGCCGTTACGTAGAGTTCAACTTAGTGTATGACCGTGGTACCTTATTTGGTTTACAAAGTGGTGGGCGTACTGAGTCGATTCTGATGTCAATGCCGCCGCTCGCTCGCTGGGAGTACTGCTACGAGCCAGAAGCGGGATCGCCAGAAGCTGAACTTTACGAGCGATACCTAACGCCACGAGAGTGGTAAGCACGGAATCTCCTTTTCTATATAGATAGATAGTGATAGGGTCATCTGTAATCAGGTGGCCCTGTTTTCTCTATATCTAAATAAGGAACAAAGGTAAGGAAATGACCCAGCAAATCGATCGCTATGCCGTGTTTGGTAATCCTATCGGACACAGTAAGTCGCCATTCATTCACACCTTGTTTGCTCGTCAAACTAATCAATCTTTGGTGTACACCGCAGAAAGTGCACCTGTTGATGGTTTTATTGACGCGGCGAAGGTGTTTTTTGCTGAAGGTGGCAAGGGGTGTAACATCACTATGCCATTTAAAGAAGATGCTTATCAATTTGCTAGTCGATTGACAGAACGGGCTCAGTTAGCAGGCGCGGTAAATACCCTCAAGAAGTTAGACGATGGTGAAATCATCGGTGACAACACTGATGGTGCAGGTTTAGTGCAAGATCTGCTTCAGCATCAGGTTGTATTGGAAGGTGCGCGAATCCTAATTATTGGCGCTGGTGGTGCAGCTCGTGGTGTTATTAAGCCACTACTCGATCAAAAGCCGACCTCTTTAACCATTACCAACCGTACCTTTAGTAAAGCACAGGAGCTCGCAGAGCTGTTTGTCTCTCACGGTCCTATCCTCGCCAAAGAGATGGCAAGTATTGATGAAGAGTATGATGTCATCATTAACTCCACATCCGCTTCTCTTAGTGGTGAACTGCCGACTATTTCATCTTCCATCTTTGCCGCTAACAGTACAAGCTATGACATGATTTATGGCAAAGGGGTGACGAGCTTTAACTTATGGGCAAAAGAGAATGGTGCCGCTCATGCGTATGACGGTCTTGGAATGTTAGTTGGGCAGGCTGCGGAAAGCTTTATGCTCTGGCGTGGCTTACGTCCTGGTGCCAAACAAATTCTCAGAGAACTAAGAAAGAACCTTGAAGGTCAATAAGCGATGAATCAATCCATCTTATTCCCAGATATTCAATCATGGGATGAAGTATCACAATCGGTAAACTTTTCGGCGCAACAATCAGGCGCACTAATAGAGTGCTTTGTGACGAAACAAAAGTTAGAAAAGCTCAGTGGTTCACTGATTGAAACTGAGCAAGCGGCAATTAAAGTGTTTACTGATTACCGATTCGACCTAGAAGAAATGGCTGAAGAGCTAATAGAAGATGAAGCCTTCAACGAAGAAGGCTATATCATCATCGGTTAACAGGGCTTTAGTTCAAGTCTTTTACTTCATTTAAGTAGTCGTTTTTGTTCTGCACATAGTTGTTGGCAGACTTTTGCAAGAAAGCTCGTTCTTTTTCTGATAGAGGGCGAGCTTGTTTTACTGGGCTTCCAACATATAAGTAGCCACTTTCTAATACTTTCCCAGGTGGCACTAAACTGCCTGCTCCGATCATCACCTCTGACTCAATTACAACAGCATCTAAAACAATAGCTCCCATACCAACCAAAACACGATCGTGGATCTCACAACCGTGCAGCATCACTTTGTGGCCAATCGTAACGTCATTACCAATAATCAATGGGTAGCCGTTTGGGTTTTCGGCGTTCTTATGGGTGACATGCAAAACACTGCCATCTTGAATATTCGTTCGATCACCAATGTGAATGTGGTTTACATCGCCTCGCGCTGCTACCAATGGCCAAATGCTAGAATCATCGCCAATTCGGATATCACCGACTAAAACAGAGGTTGGGTCAACGTAAACACGCTCACCAAGTTCAGGCTTTATACCTTTGTAGCTTCTCATTGAGCTCATCTTTTTTCCTTATTCAGGGCGATTACAGGGTGTATGGAGGTAGAATAGTAGTGAAAACTCGCCTTTTAGAATAAAAAACACCCA
>NZ_JALNTL010000013.1:0-91439 GCF_023161825.1 Vibrio sp. 2CM40D | reverse complement strand
GTACCAAACAAACTACTGCCAAATTTTTAGGTCAGAAACATGATTTTGACTGCTAGCTTTTTCTGGCGACTAACGCCCTGTTAAGGGGTGAGCAACGCAATACCGAAGCTGCCGCATACCACCTTAACCACCAAAGCTAACGCATAGTAAAAATGCCACGCGTTGCGAATCCCTCTTGAACAGATTGTTATGTCTCTTACTTCATTTCTAACTAGCTATTTTCTAGAAGTGACTTAGCCTGAGCTATTGTTTCTTTAAGCGCCTTAATTTCAGCACGCTGCTGCTTAAATTGTTTATAAAATTCTTCTAACTTTTCACCATCGATCATGACGTTGAATGTCGAGTTGTCCCTGTAGTGAGCCCTAGAAATTGCTCTTGAAACATGAGTTTCGGCAGAAGCGTTCTCTGAAGGTGTCTCGCTAAGTTTGTTGAATTCGGATTGAGTTGGGAAAATCATTTTTATCTCCAAGAGAGTTAACGCGATGATATTTTTACATATCAGTTTGGATTTAAAAGCTTATAAGTCACATTTAGGTATGATTTTTCACTCAGAGACATAACGCCCTGTTAAGGGGTGAGCAACGCAATATTGAAGCCGCCGCATACCACCTTAATCACTTAAACCAACGCATAGTAAAAATGCCACGCGTTGCGAATCCCTCTTGAACAGTTTGTTAGGCGACATTTCTACGTTTAACTTCTTTCTCATACGAAGATTCGTTGTATAGCCAAATAGCCCAAAATGCGAAAAACATCCCGATCGTGTAAATTGAGTAATTAAGAGCATTATCCGATAAGAAAATCGTAATGCTTGCCGCATCAGAAGATGGATAAAGGAAAATAACATTAAAAATCATGTACAAAATGGCTGTGACGAAAGTGGTTCTGAAAAGCCAATTTAAACATCCTTTCTTTCGCGATTTTCGCCAATTATCAAATGCTTTACCATTCATTAATCCACTCCTTTTCAATTAACTGAAGCTAGATTCACGCCAAGATACTATCACTACTCTATCGTTTATCTCATGTCGCCTAACGCCGCATTAAGGGGTGAACAACGCTACCACCCTACCTAAACCATTGTGCCGTAAACACTAAAGCCAATTCAAACCAAAACTGCCAAGCGTTGTGAATCCCTCTTGAATGCTTTGTTAGTTGCCAAACCTAAAGCTTTGATTTGAAGTTAATTGCCGCTTTGCCAACACTAGCTTTATGCGTTTTGGTGGGCTCAAATCAGGCGCAGTTTCCAAGCGCCTGTCACTGAAACCACTTGGAACAAACAGCGCCGTAGAAAGCGGGCGAACAACACCAAAAAGCTCATTTGAGAATGACAATATTACAAAGCTGACTTTCAACAGTTAAATCGGTTTCTGAAACAGAAAATCCAACCACACAAGAAACCAACGCACGATTTCAAAAACCCAAATAACTAGAAATTGAAATACGAAAACCGAGCCAAAAACACACGAACATTAACCCTAAACATTCTGCTTTAGTTGCGTTTTTCTCGTTGGCAACTAACGCCCAATTAAGGTGTGAAGCACGCGACCACGACACTTAACTAGACCACCGTAAACACTAAACTCAACCCAAACCAAAAATGCCAAGCGTGCTGAATCACTCTTAAATTGTTTGTTAGTTGTTGTTTTCCAGGGAGCTCCTATTTTCCCAATGCTCCCCTAAACCTAAAGACTTTAGGTGCTTTTTTCTGCGGAGATCACTACTTGTTTGTTCCGCCAATTCAGCTTGTATTTCTTGGAATTTTGTTTGCTTTTCTAATTCTACGGCTTGGCGTTGTAGTTCAAGACCTTGTACCTCTATAGCTTTTGTATTAAGTGACAACTCATGCCTTTGCAAGTTGTAGCCAAAGAAACGCCACTGGGGCAAAAATCCCAGCCAAGAAGTCGCCCCACTCATTTAATTCTAAGGCCTTTGCATCAGGCCAAGTTACAGAAATTAGCGCAACAATAACTGTAAACCACAGCACAGTGAGTGATATACCAATTTTCTCAAGTTTCAAATTTTGTCTCCAACAACTAACGCCGCATTAAGGTGTGAGCAACGCTACCACTAACCCTAACCGTACCACCGTAAACACAAAACCCAACGATGGAATGAAAAATGCCAAGCGTTGGGAATCACTCTTAAATGCTTTGTTATGTTTATTTTACTTCTTGGATTTTAGCTTTAGCTTTAACAATTAGAGCTTTAATTTTTGCCAAGTCTTCAAGGTTATAATAAGCAGCTACGCCACCGATTTTACCGCTTGAAACTGCCGCCATTACTTTGCCACCAGAACTAAATGTGGAAATTTTCAGATCACCTTTAGTCGAGTAGTCAGCTTGGAAATCTTCAAACTTTGTTACATCTGGTTTGATTTTTGAAATGTAATCAATACCAGCTATCAAAGAATCAATTTCATCGAAGTCGATATAAGTTGTATGCTTTTTATCGTAACGGCCATCTTCTTTGAAAGCTTCGATAGTAATACCGTACTCTTTCTGACCACTAGTAACATTAGTAAATTCTTTACTTTCTACGTTAACAAGGGTGTTGTACAAGCCATTTGCTGTTCCGATTTTTTGGAAACCACGAACGAGAACGACACCTGTTTTAGCGCTGAATTGCTCTAATTTAGTTTTAGCTTCAGGAACAGTATCTTTTAAATTGTTAGCTGAAACACTGCACGACAGAAGCACTAAAGCAATAATAGAGAGTTTTTTCATGATGATTAAATCCGACTGAAATAAAGCTACCATTATATAGAACAGCAGCCTGAGCACTCATAATAAACATCATAAGTGTGAGGATAAACATAACGCCCTGTTAAGGTGTGAGCAACGCAATACCGATGCTCCCGCATGCCACCTTAAACATTAGACGCAACGCATAGCAAAAATGCCACGCGTTGCGAATCACTCTTAAACAGTTTGTTATGTGTTTGCGTGCTGAAGTTGAAAATGCAACTGAGACATTAGTGATTGATATACTTTCATAGTAAATACTTGCAAATTTTCCATACAAAACTCACCACCAATAATTGGATGCAGATCCCAACCTAAGCATTCGTCTTGTTTTGGTTGTAGCTCGTGTTCGAGCGCCAAGTCATACCAACTAGTTAAAAAGACATTATCACACCAATCTTGTGATTTATTCATTTTATTGTACTCATGAAAGTCCGAAGCAATTGTTTCATAGGTACCATCTAAAACCGATAACAATGAAATTGAGCCATCCACTTCACCAAATAGCCAGTCACCCATGATGGTTAGATACAAAGGTTTCCCTGTAGGATTAAGCAACCATTTCCACTGAGGTAACAAGGTATCTATTTCTACGTCCGAGACTTCCCAAATAAACTGCATTTTTATCTTTCTCACTCTGTTTAGAAACCCATTGACACATAACGCCTTGCTAAGGTGTGAGCAACGCAATGCCCAAGCCTCTGCAGACCACCTTAAACACAAAAACCGACGCATGGTAAAAATGCCACGCGTTGCGAATCGCTCTTAAGCAATTTGTTATGTTTGTTCTACATTCGCGCGATCACACCAATACTCTGAGTAACTTTCGTTTACCCAACACTCAATTCGTATTGTGCCAAACTCTTTATAAGTACCTAGTTCTTCTGAGATTGTTATACGTTCAGACGATAATAAATCACTAACTGAATCAGCCAAATCTTCAAACCCATAGAGTTCAACATTTTCGTTTTCACTTCGAAGATTAAGCTTCAGAACTCCTTGTTCTTCGGTCCGAGTCGCTGTGAGACTACAAATAAAGTCAGGTCTCACACACTCAAATAGCTTCTTATAGCTGCTCATATTCCCTCCGAAAACATAACGCCCTGCTAAGGGGTGAGCAACGCAATACCAAAACCGCCGCATGCCACCTTAATCACTTAAACCCACGCATAGTAAAAATGCCACGCGTTGCGAATCCCTCTTGAGCAGTTTGTTAGGCATCTGCCTGAGTGAGCCTAGACCACTCTTGCTTTGTACCCACTGCAAACAAACTACCTATTAACAAACAGATACCTGAACTTATCAGCCAAAAAGTTAAGGTATTATCTGGAAAGCTTGGCATTAGTACTGGGAACGAAAATGCTCTGAGGAGAAAAACACTTGTTATCACTACTAAAATGGAACGCGTAAATGGAGGTTTCTTTATTACGCCCGCCCCAGCTAACGCAAAAATACCCCAAAAACACAAAATTGTTGCTATTGTGAGCGTGACCAGTTTAGGGTACCAAAGCCCTTGCTCCGCCATTTGTGCCATCGCTTCTCCGGCCCCAAACATTCGATACCAGTCAGCTCCAAACACAATACATCCCAAATGAGCTAATGCTGCCAAAAAGCAACACGCTGAAGATGCTATGAGGCACTTGTTCTCTCGACGATTCATTCATCCTCCTTGATGCCTAACGCCGCGTTAAGTGGTGAACAACGCCAGTCGCCAAACCTAAACCATTGCATCTTAGACACTTAACCTGACTTGAATTGAAATCGCCAAGCGTTGTGAATCCGCCTTGAACGCCTTGTTAGTTGTAAGTCCCCAACTCGTGCGTAAGACTAAAACCTGCATCACTTACTACTTCTGAAACCAATGAAACGAATTTTTCAGCTTCGCGGTTTGGCTGATACTTTGAAACAATCCTAATTTCAAAAAGCTTGCCCTTTGCTATTGGGTATTGTTCAAATATTTCTCCAGATTCAATAAATGATAAATACAGATTTAATTTGTCTTGCAGCAGTAATAGCTTTTCATTTTGATCATCCCACTCTAAATGATCGGATATAACCAAAATTACTTTTTCATTGTCATGTGCAATAACATCTACTTTATCAAGCTGCTCAATCGTCATATTTTGCCCTTTGCAACTAACGCTTTCTATACGGCGATTTGCCGTTTTTCTGGCAGGCTACCGCCTTCTTTCTTATCAAAAGCGCTATCAATCGTAGCACTTATATGCATGAAACAAATAGAAAAACAGTATGAATATGTGTGGTGGCGCGCGCAATTAGGCGGCGCACAGCACGCTAATTTCAAAAGTGGTGATACATTAACGGAGCTGTATAAATAAACAGGTTAATTTATCATGAAAAGTCAGTTTTTACTTAGTGTAAAAGAGCACATGCTTACTCGTCATTATGCGAATAAAACTATCGAAAGTTATCTATTTTGGATAAAACGTTTTATCACTTTTCACCAGCTCGCCCACCCATCAACACTAGCAGAAGATGATGTCATTCAATTTCTGAGTTACTTAGCGGTAGAAGAAAAAGTTGCGGTAAAAACGCAAGCTTTGGCGCTGAACTCAATATCATTTTTATATCGTGATTATTTTAAAACCCCACTATCACTTGATATGAGATTTCAGAAATCCTTGACCGAAAAGAAACTTCCCGTTGTGTTAACCAGGGAGGAGATCCGAAGATTCGTTCAGCATATCGACCCGAGGTATAGACTCCATATTCAGCTACTTTACGGCTCCGGGCTTCGAGTTATGGAATGTTTACGCTTAAGAGTTCAAGACATCGATTATGATTATGGTGCAGTTCGCGTTTGGCAAGGAAAAGGAGGTAAAAATCGTACAGTCACATTAGCCAAAGAACTACATGAACCACTCAAAGCTCAAGTTAATTTAGCAAGAAACTACTACTTTAAAGATAGGCACATGCCTGGTTATGCGGGCGTATATATCTCTGAAGGTTTACGACGTAAATACCCAAAAGCGGAGCTAGATTTTAACTGGCACTTTTTGTTTCCATCAACAAAGTTAAGCGCAGATCGAGACACTGGTGAACTCAGAAGGCATCATATCAATGAAAGCGCAATACAAAGAGCGGTAAAGCGCGCGGCAAGCGACGCAAGCATTGAGAAAACTGTAACTTGCCACACACTAAGACACAGTTTTGCCACGCATTTATTGGAATCTGGCGCAGACATTAGAACTGTTCAGGAACAATTAGGGCATACTGATGTAAAAACCACGCAAATCTATACTCACGTTATCGAGCGCGGGGCTGGCGGTGTGTTGAGTCCATTATCCAGCCTTTAGAAAAACAAAGCCACCTCGAAAGGTGGCTTTGCTTTACAACTCGTTATTGACGAACACCGAGTTTCACATTGCCTTTTGAATCAAACCAAAGTGCTTGCGAACGGCGACGTCCTATTAGTATCGGACCATCGTCATAAAAGAGAAAGTTCTTCCAGTGCTTTTTAAAAATAGACCATTTCGTTTCGATGACATTGTACTTCTCGTAGCAAAAGTAAACGGTTACATCGTCTTGCCAATCGATATGTGCCTCAGCTTCCGCTGGCATGTCAGGATCATCCGACTCCCACGCAGCCATCCAATCCACAGTTTCAGACCAATTCGCCTCGTTCATTGGCCAGTCTTGGGAACTTAGTCTATCCATATCAGGGCTTTGAGCACTGATATTTTCTTTCCAAAATTGTGCTGAGCGGGCTTGGCTCATCGGCTTAATAAAAGCCAAATCTTCTTCTGGCACAGGCATCGACTGATGCGTAAAAATCCATTTTCTTTGGTATTCGTCCAAAGGCAAATAAGACATTCAGTCTCCTTTATTACGATTTCAGCCAACCTTTCTCTGTGGCTTCTTCAATCAACTCTTTCGCTTTGTCCCATAAGGTAACAGAGCCAAATTCAATTCGTTTATTAATGGTAAGTGCTTGTTCGCGTGAGACACCATGTTCCTTCCAACTCTGACCATTATTATGGTAGTTCAAGAGCATTGGAATTAACCGATCGAGTGCTTTTGCATACTTAGCATCATCGGTCTGCGCGGCTTCAAATTCATGCCAAAGCGCCAATAGCTCTTGCTCCTGATCGCTGGGTAACATACCAAACAAGCGCTCTGCAGCTCTAATTTCTTTTTCTGCTTGCTCTTGAGACGCAGCAGTATCATAAACAAAGGTATCGCCCGCGTCGATCTCTACTACGTCATGTATCAATAACATTTTCATCACTCGGCAAATATCAACAGGTGCATTCGCATGCTCTTCCATCAATATTGCCATCAGTGCGACATGCCAACTATGCTCACCACTATTTTCGAGGCGCCCTTCAGCACTTTTAACTCGAGTTCGGCGCAAAATGCTTTTGAGTTTATCGAGCTCGATTACAAGTGCTAACTGCTTTTCCAATCGTTCCATACTATCGCCCTTCTGGCTGCCAATTCGGATTAATAAGCGACGTTAGAACGTGGTCTTGCCACTCACCATTAATCAAAAGGTAATCTTTTGCATACCCTTCTCGGTTGAAACCTACATGCTCTAGCACAGCTTCACTACGTTTATTGTGAGGCATGTAGCCAGCTTGAATACGATGCAGTTTCTGAACGTTAAACATGTAGTCGCAAGCCATGGTTAATCCACGACGCATATAACCATGCCCTTGCGCTTTTTCAGCGAGAGAATATCCGACGTTACAAGAATAAAAAGGAAAACGACTCAAACTACTAAAGGATATCGTACCTAGCATTTCACCCGAAGAGGCTCTGACTAAAAGGCAATAATACCCCAATCCCATTCGATGCAGCTCATTGAGCTTGATAAGCTTTTGCAACCAACCGTTCACTGAGAAAAAAGCCTCTTCACGTTTCGGTTCAAACGGTTTCAGGTATTCTCGGTTGGCTTGAAAATATTCGGCAATCATATCTGCGTCACCGATTTCAGCGGTACGAAGAAGCAAGTCACCGTCCAACTTATGAACGGCGATAGATGAGCTGTTATCTTCCATTACAAATGATTAGTTCCGTCTTTTCGTTCAATTCGATTAATTCTTACGTATACCGTAATCACGCAGTTTATTAGCGATTGAGGTATGCGATACATTCAAGCGCTTAGCAAGCTTGCGGCTTGATGGGAATGACTGATACAAACGTTCCAGAACTTGAGATTCATAATCACGCATGATCTCATCCAAAGAACCGTCGATGTTAAGCGTTGCACTACCAGCGCCGACTGACTGAGGCTGAGGTAAATTGAAGTGATCCGCGTTTAGTATATCACCATCCATTTCCGTGAGCGCTCGAAGAACCATGTTATCCAGCTGGCGCATGTTTCCTGGCCACTGATAATTTGCAAGGGCATCAACTAGACCATCATCAAACTCTGGCTTATCAATCCCAAGCTGTTGAGCATGTTTCGCCACAAACAACTCAAGCAATGGTGCAACGTCGTTTGAGCGCTTACGTAACGGAGGAATGCTGAGCGTAAGTACGTTGAGACGATAATACAAATCTTCACGGAACATTCCTGCTTCAGAAAGCTCGGCAAGGTTATGTTTTGTTGAAGCGATGATACGAACATCGACATGCATCTCATCTTCTGCACCGACACGACGGAAATTACCATCCTGTAGAAAACGTAACAGCTTGATTTGAAGGTGCGAACTCATTTCACCGATTTCATCAAGAAATACCGTGCCGCCATTTGCTTGCTCAAAGATGCCTTTGTGGCCTTGTTCATGATTGAATGAACCCGGCGCATGACCAAAAAGTTCGGTTTCTGCTACATCGTCAGGCATAGAAGCACAACTCAAAACTAGGAATGGCTTGCTCGCGCGGCTAGAACGGCTGTGGCAAGCTTTAGCAAGCATTTCTTTACCAGTCCCCGTTTCGCCCTCAATCAACAATGGTTGGTCAAGCACAGACAGCTTCTTAGCTTGGTTCATTAGTGCTTTATGACGGTTCGATATACCAACAAAGTGCTCAAAACCCAGAGGATTATGCAGCGGTAGTGCTTCTTCAATTCTGGCAACTTGCTGACTAGAGCGAATCGTCATTAGAGTACTCGCTAGAGTCGAGTTTTGCGCTTCGTCTCGGATATAAACGGGCATCAACTCTAGAACATAGTCCAAGCCATCAATCACAAGGTTTTCCCGCGTTCGACCATTAACACCTTCAGACCAACGAGAGAAACGAACACTTGGTAACAAAGCACCGATTTGAGTACCAATCACTTCTTGCTTGTGAAGGCCAAGCAATGAAAGTGCAGACATGTTTGCCATGTCTACGGCACCTTTAAGATCAATGGCAAAAACCGGATCGGGCAAGTTATCAACTAACGAGAGCAGCTCCGTATTGTGGCGCTCCATCGGCATAAACTGGATTTTACGTACGTCTTTCACCCCCGGAATACGGCGGATTTCAGCCATCAGCTCACTAAACGTATCAAAATCAATATCCGGGCAATTCAAATAGATAATACCGCTAATATCGATTTCGATACCACGCAAGTCGATGCTTTTAGACGCTAAAATATCGAGCAGTTCTCGGGTCAAGCCGAGTCGATCTTCACATAAGACTTCAAGACGCACTTAAAATATCCCAATTCACAACTGTCAGGAAAAGTTGACAGTAGTTTCTATCATGCTTGGAATGGCGTCAAGCAATCCTATCCATCAAAGTTGATATTCGTTACGGTTTCATCGTAATTGATGCAACTTTCGCCGCCACTGCCTTGCGTATGGTGCCCAACTTAACCTGACGGTCAGGATACCAGGGTAGTGGACGCAATAAGGTCATCGCTTTCAAGCCCAAACGTGCCGTTAGAATACCAACACCTAGTCCCTGCCCTGCACGAGCAGAAACTTTGCCAGCAAGATCCATCGACATCAAATCCATACTGGCATCAATAGCGAGCTCACTGGCTCCAGCCGCCGCCATATTGACAAATACCGCTCTTAGTAACTTGATGCGAGAGGCATAACCTAGCTCTACCCCATATACTTTGGAGAGGTTGTCGATCATTTTGAAATTTCGCCACGCCACCAGCAACATATCAGCGGCAGCCAGAGGGCTCACGGCGACTAGGGCCGCA
This sequence comes from Vibrio sp. 2CM40D, assembly GCF_023161825.1. Classification (NCBI taxonomy): domain Bacteria; kingdom Pseudomonadati; phylum Pseudomonadota; class Gammaproteobacteria; order Vibrionales; family Vibrionaceae; genus Vibrio; species Vibrio sp. 2CM40D. Next base: position 81,590 of record NZ_JALNTL010000013.1, on the reverse strand, counting down.
CACTCGGTTGCGTGCTGTGATACGATTTTCGTTGCCAACTTGTCTTGTTGGCTCACCACCATCGAGTCATACATATCAAGAATTTCAGCGTCACTATGAGCAGGGTTAATACTGTTCTGCCAACGATCAAAGCCCGGATTCTCTGCCATCACACCACTTTGTTCTGCTACGGTTTCGCAAAAGGCTTTCCCTTTCCCAACGCTCTCACTATTAACAAGTGCTTCTGCTTCTTCTTGAACACTAAAATGATTTCGTAGTTTTCGCAGTTTCCAAAGCTCTTTACCCATAGCTCCTAAACCAAGCGAAGCGATCGCAGCAATAAACCCCGTCCAGCTTAAGGCCAGCCAATCAGAAGCCTGAATTGCGGTTATAACCGAGTCCACCGCTTGCCAGCCAACCAAACCAGCAAAAGTTGCAAATGCGCCAGTCGCGAGCCATTTTCTGCCCGATTTTGGACGAATGACATGCTCGAGTTGCAATTCCTGTTCGGTCTCTTGGTGCGCTTCTTTAACTTCAACAGGTACAAATGTTTCTTTTTCGCCGAATGTTTGCTGCGCCGTCAACTCCGGTTGATTCGATTGCTGATCTTTTTCCATTACTTTTTCAGAGAAAACTTGTTTTTGCTTCAACTCACTCATTTCAATTTATCTCCAATCAGGTAATCCAGTGCTTTGTCTAAGCGTATGTGCTTCACTGGCTCATCATTCGGTGAGGAAATCGGACGAAACGACGTAAAATCAAACCCGTTGTTTTGCCAATAAGCTGCATTTGGTAGCTTTTTCGGCACCTCTCCGGGAAACATAGTCATCGGCTCACCACCCAATGTTGTTCCTTGTAACGCCGGGATGGTCTTATCTCCAGAGGAAATAAACCCCGTCGTGGTTGCTTGGATGGAAGCGATACTCATGCAGCTCATCTCAATATTCTCGTAGGCTGCCGTTTGCCATGCTGGATGCACCATTTGTTGGAGCAGAGACACCAAATTTGGGTGCTGATCGGGCGTGATATGATCCGCTTTTGTAGCAGCAAACAACACTTTGTCGATTTTTGGTGAGAACAAACGACGCAAAAAGCTACTACGACCATAGCGGAAGCTATGCATGATCTGTTCTAGCGCTTGGCGCATGTCGTAAAACGCTTCATCACCGGCATTGAGAGGCTGCAAACAATCCACCAGTACAATCTGGCGATCGAAGGTCGCAAAATGATGCTTATAAAACGCTTTCACTACTTTCTGTTGGTATTCCTGAAAACGGGCTTCTAGCATCGCTAAGTTACTGCCCTTGGGCGCTTTGCTTTCCGAATCAGCACGACACGGAAAAAACTGTAGCACCGGCGCGCCTGCTAGCTCACCAGGTAATACAAAGCGGCCAGGCTGAACCCAATGAAGGCCAGAGTCTTTACAAGAATGAAGGTACTCTGTGTATGTGTGTGCAACTTTCTCAAGTAGTTTCTCATTCACTTCTGCAAAGAGATCCACTTTCTCCAGTTCAGAAAGCCAAGCTTTGGCTAAATCGCCACGCTGGCCTTTAAGTGCATCAAACTGAGTTTGCGACCACGTTGCAAAGTCCATGTCCAATAAAGGCAGGTCGAGCAACCACTCTCCTGGATAGTCGATAATATCAACATTTAAAATTGCGGTTTTACTCAACAGCTTTTTCGTAGTTTTATTTGGTTTGTACTTGAGCGCTAAGCGAATCTCACTCACATCACGTGTCGGAACTGGCCACTGAGGTGGAGTGGCATGAATTTGGCTCATCGCCTCATCGTAAGCAAAGCGTGGCACCATCATATTCGATTGAGGCTCACGCTTCGCCCCAATAAGGCGCTTATCTCTAGCCGCAGTCAAAAGAGGCAAATTGTCATGGGTTGCAGTATGAAGAAGCTGATTCACTAATGACGTGATGAATGCCGTCTTACCGGCACGAGAAAGTCCGGTGACAGCAATTCGAACATTAGAGTCCATACCTCTGTTGATAAAGTCATTAACTTCTTTCTTTATTCTCTTCATTACGCTTCTTTATCTTACTCCACTTTAAAACAACGTTGTCAGCGACTTCGAATTTCGATCTATGAATACTGTTCTATCCCGAATTCTATGAGTTTAACTTTATATACCTTAATAAAAGATGAACAAAACATCCGGCTTGATGCTGTATTAAAAAAAGAAAAGCCCCTGAGTGGTTCAGAGGCTTACTTAATCTACAGCATTAGTAACTCTATATGCGCTGATTACTATGTTAAACAGGAACCCGCTTTCTTTAAGCCTAGTCGTTTTCGATCAACTTATAGATAACAAATAGAGCGATTTCCAAAATCAACCACAACACACATGTGATGGTTACGTACTTTTCATCAAAGATGCTGATACCGTGAAGAATCAAGTCATAGCCAACAAAGCCACCTATCACTACAGCAAGAATAATTTGTAGAATCTGAATAAAACGAGGCATGCCGTCTCCTAATTATTGTTCGCATAACGTTTGATTGCTATGCCTAAAGGTTTATATCCTTAATTATATAGACAAAAAGTGCAGGTTTCGCTGCACTTTTGTCAATTGTTTGCTAGGTAAATCAGCACCTTGTCACATTCTCTCTACTGAGACGCAGCAAGATTGCCCTTTGCCTTATGCTTCCATCTCTTGAATTTTCACTTTCCAAGTGTCTGGACCGATTTGGTGCGCGTTAACACCATTTGAGTCGACAGCCACTGTTACTGGCATATCTTCAACTTCAAATTCGTAAATCGCTTCCATACCTAAATCTTCAAATGCGACAACGCGAGCTTTCTTGATCGCTTTCGCCACCAAGTACGCAGCGCCACCGACAGCCATTAGGTAAACCGCTTTGTGATTCTTGATAGATTCAACCGTTGCAGGGCCACGCTCAGCTTTACCGATCATGCCCATGATGCCTGTTTTTTCTAGCATCATATCGGTGAATTTATCCATACGCGTTGATGTTGTTGGGCCAGCAGGACCAACGACTTCATCACCAACTGCATCGACAGGGCCTACGTAGTAAATAAACTTACCGTTTAGATCTACGCCTTCAGGTAGACCTTCGCCATTATCTAGCATGCCTTGAATACGTTTATGCGCAGCATCACGACCAGTCAGAATTTTACCTGATAGAAGAACCGTTTCGCCTGTCTTCCACTCTTGTACTTCTTCTTTAGTAATTGTGTCTAAGTTTACGCGACGCGTATTTTCGCCCGCTTCCCAAGTAATGTCTGGCCAATCTTCTAGTTTAGGTGGTATTAGCTCTGCTGGGCCGCTACCATCAAGCGTGAAGTGTACGTGACGAGTCGCCGCACAGTTCGGGATCAAACAAACAGGCTTAGAAGCCGCGTGCGTTGGCGCAGTTTTGATTTTAACGTCGACAACAGTCGTCAAACCGCCAAGACCTTGCGCACCGATACCAAGTTTGTTCACGCGATTGAAGATATCCAAACGAAGCTCTTCTTCTGCGTTTTGTGGGCCACGGTCAATAAGCTCTTGAATATCGATGTGTTCCATTAGAGATTCTTTTGCCAATACCGCTGCTTTTTCAGCCGTACCGCCGATACCAATGCCAAGCATGCCAGGAGGACACCAGCCCGCCCCCATTGTTGGTAGCGTTTTTTCTACCCACTCAGCAATATCGTCAGATGGGTTTAGCATCACCATCTTAGTTTTGTTTTCGCTACCGCCGCCCTTCGCAGCGATCTGAATTTCAACTTTATCGCCCGGAACCATGTTGATATGTACGACGGCAGGCGTGTTGTCTTTGGTATTAATACGTTTACCAGCAGGGTCCATAAGTACTGACGCACGCAACGGGTTATCAGGGTTCGTGTACGCTTGTCGAACACCTTCATCTACCATCTGCTGAACCGTCATGTCGGTCGAATCCCATTGCACGCCCATACCGATGTTGACGAAACACGTCACAATACCAGTATCCTGACAAATTGGACGGTGACCTTCTGCGGACATTCGGGAGTTAATTAAGATCTGAGCAATCGCGTCTTTAGCGGCTTGGCTCTCTTCGCGGTGATAGGCTTTTTCAAGAGCTTGAACAAAGTCTAGCGGGTGGTAGTAAGAAATATACTGTAGCGCATCAGCGACACTGCTGATCACATCCTGCTTGCGTATTACCGTCATTACATGCCTCGTTATAGTTATGCTTCCATTATTGGCTTGGCTTCAATCGTGTTTGTTGAGCTTATTGCTCTTTTGAGCTTCGTTTTTTATAAACAATTGTCGAACGGCTGATATCGACACACGAAATGCTGAAGTTGCCTACTTATAAACCATCTCAAAACCCTATGAATAGAGGGAGTTTGGCTATACAGAGGAATATGATACTCTTGCTGCCCATGACATGCCATGCAGTGAACGATCTCTTTGTCACAAATTACACAAATGAACAACATGGACAATCAATTCATTGATTTTAAAGCGCTGGAATACGCACCAGAGTTTGCTCTTCACCTTTTTTCTCGCATTCAACACCAGCCTTGGGCGATGTTGCTGCGTTCTGCATCAGAAACGCATATCGATAGCCGCTTCGATGTATTGGTTGCCAACCCAATTGCAACGTTAGAAACCACTGCCGACAACACACAAGTTGAAACACCATCGAATGCCTATTCAACTCAAGATGACCCATTTGCGCTGCTTCATCAGTTGCAAGAACAGTGGCTTCCTCACGTAGAGTTAAATAAAGAATTGGATTTGCCTTTTGTCGGCGGTGCGCTCGGTTACTTCAGTTACGATTTAGGTCGCCGCGTAGAAACGATGCCAGAAGTGGCAGAAAAGGACCTCAACACGCCGGATATGGCGGTAGGTCTGTATGAATGGGCCGTTGTTGTTGACCACCAGCTAAAAAAAGCATGCTTAGTTGGTCAGAATATCGAGCAAGCTTGGCAGTGGTTAAACGAGCAAAAAGCAGAACAAACCGTTGACTTCGCTTTGTCTGGTGCTTGGCAGTCAAACATGACGAAAGAGAGCTACGCCACTCGCTTTGACCAGGTGCAAGAATACTTGTTGAGCGGTGACTGTTATCAGATCAATTTGGCGCAGCGCTTTAACGCGCCGTATCAAGGCAGTGAGTGGCAAGCGTATCTGAAATTGGAGTCCGCCAACCAAGCGCCATTCTCAGCGTTTATCCGTATGCCTGAGTCTTCGATTTTGAGTATCTCTCCAGAGCGCTTTTTAGAGCTCAAAGATCGCGTCATTGAAACAAAACCAATCAAAGGTACTCGCCCACGCAGCGAAGATCCAAAGCAAGATAATGCTAATGCCCATGACTTGCAGACAGCGGAAAAAGATCAGGCAGAAAACCTGATGATTGTCGATTTGCTGCGTAATGATATTGGTCGGGTTGCATCACCGGGTAGCGTTCACGTGCCAAAGTTGTTCGATATTGAAAGCTTCCCTGCCGTGCATCATTTGGTGAGCACCATTCGTGCAAGTTTGGATGAACAATACGCTCCTGCGGATTTGCTGCGAGCGTGTTTTCCAGGCGGTTCAATTACGGGAGCACCTAAAGTTCGCGCAATGCAGATCATTGAAGAACTGGAGCCGCATCGACGCAGCGCGTATTGCGGCAGTATTGGCTACATTTCACGCCATGGTCGTATGGACACCAGCATTACTATCCGAACTCTTGTAGCGGAAAAAAACAAACTTTACGCTTGGGCTGGCGGCGGCGTCGTGGCAGATAGCGATTGCGCCTCTGAGTATCAAGAAACGTTGGATAAGCTTTCAAAGATTTTGCCAGCGCTGCAATCGTAGGTTTCAACAGCACACAACGCCGCTTTAATGCTATTGACGAAAACAATCCGCCTCCAGAACGGATAATGCCGCTCGTTTAACAGCGAGTGGCATATTTCTGTATCTCATCACCCTGCACAGCGACGAAGGAGCGTGATACAGGTTCTTCTATTCGAGCACTTTGTGGTCAAATTTGTTTCATTACCCGCTCATCGTGCTGCTACTAGATTCTCAGTCTCGCCAAGGCTCGCTAGAATGACCCAAAAAACATCGTTAAATGATCGGCATTATCCAGTGTGGTGCGTTTTTTTGTGTGTTTTATTTGCATGTACTTTAGCTTTTAGCCGTTGGCCAACAAACATACTTTTTAAGAGGCAGCGTCTACTGCTCAAGCCACTTACACATAATCTGTTCGATATCGGTTGCGGTGTACGGCTTAGTGAGGATGTCGTCCATGCCTGAATCAATGCACTTTTGACGCTCTTCGATGGTAGTGCCAGCGGTTAATGCAATAATAGGATGAGTAAAGCCACGCTCTCTCAGATACATCGTCGCCTCATAACCATCCATTTCTGGCATTCGGCAGTCCATGAATATCAGTTCGTAGTCTTTACTTTTCACCGCTTCTAATGCTTCTTTGCCGTTGGCTTTTAAATCAGGTGTAATGTCGAGTTTTTTCAGCATTTGAGTAACAATGACTTGATTCATTCTGATGTCATCAACCACTAATATTGAGCGTCCTGCTAAATCGCTTCGCTCTATGGTGACCAATTCCCCCTCTGCTGTGCCTTGTGCTTGCCCTTCCTCAAGAGGAATAGCAACTTTAAAAGTTGTGCCTTTGCGCTCTTCACTCTCAAAGCTAATTTGACCTTGCATCAAATCCACGAGGTTTTTACAAATCGCGAGACCTAAACCTGAGCCTTCAAAGCTGCGTTTCGCCGAGCGATCAACTTGGACAAATGGGTCAAAGAGTGACGGCTGTGCTTTTATTGGGATGCCAATACCAGTGTCTTCAACCTCAAAATAAGCCGTGCCGTTAAGCCATTCCACACGTAACACGACACCACCCAAGTGAGTAAACTTAATCGCGTTTCCCACCAAGTTAACCAAAATTTGTGTAATGCGCTCTAAGTCACCGACTAAAAATTCAGGGATCCCCAGCTTTTTGTCGATAGAGAAATGGATGCGTTTTTCCGCAGCCTTAGCTGCAAATACACCCATGATGGCTTTTTCAAGCTCCTCCCAGGCAAAAACTTTATGTATGATTTCCATCATACCGGCATTCATCTTACTGAAATCAAGAAGATCATTAATGATAACTCTCAATAAGTCCCCTGATTGAGTCAAATTGCTCAAGTATTGACGCTGCTCTTCTTCTAATTGGGTTCGACTCAATAACTCCGCACTACCCAATACGCCATTGAGAGGAGTTCGCAGCTCATGGTTAATCATGGCGACAAACTCCTTCGTCGCTTTTTCTGATTCCTCAGCCCGCTTTCTCAGCTCGACCTCTCGCTCTAAACTTAAGTGTCGACCAATAACACCATGAACTAAGTCAGACACGAGCTCCATCTGTTTGGAAATAAAAGACTGATCGATTTGATCTTGCAACACAGAGAAAATCAACTCCCCAACCGTTTCCCCATCAATGATAACTGGCAAATGCAAATTCTCTCCCTGCCAATTAGGAGTGGTGAAAATCTCGTTGTTATGACGAAGCTGTAAGTGACCAAAGTGATGACGACGTAATGAGCTCAGCTTTGTAGCGTCAAGAAACAAGTAAGCCGCAGAAATGATCGAGTTAGAAGTGAGCTGCTCAATAAAGCTCGCTATCATTGCTTCATCGAACGTGCTCGATAAAAAAGTACGACCGAACTTAATCAACGTCGCATCAATTTGCTCTTCAAACTCAAACTTACGCAGATCCTTTTTAGATTTCAGCTCTAGCTTTTTCAATGCAACACTGAGTTGCTGGTTGGATTCATATAACTCTAAGCTTTTCTGTTCCAACAGCTGCTCAGCTGCTTTTCTTGATGCAACTTCTCGTTTGAGTTTCCTTTCTAATGAGGAACTTCCCGTCATATTGTTCTTATTGAGCCTCTAACCAAAAACGTACTTTGCTGCCATCTTCTGACTGGTTTTGATGTTTGATATGAACTACCTCACCAAAATGTGCAGCACAGCCTTTTATCAATCCTAAGCATACGTGAGACATACATCTTGCGCTGTGGTAGTCAAATACCAATTGGGATTGGTTTTCACTAATGAAATCAAATTGCGGAGGGTTAGCATCAGGATAGAGCTTCTTAACTTCGACATGAATAAAGTCTTCAACATGGCGAACAAATTGAAACGTCGTTTCACACTGTTGCAAACTGGCGTGACTAGGAATGGAGCGAAGTAAATTCAAAAAGACGCACTCTCCAAACACTTCTTGCAGTTGCTCGGGGGGAACACCAGATACTTTACTGAGATTCACGATCAACTTAACCAAGTCTTTGTGATCGTAACTACCAACAGCGGTGTAAACACCTTCATCGTTAGAAAGATCGAGAACTTGGTCTAACACATCAAGACCGAATTTCTCTTCCACTAACTCCATGAACTCGGTGAAAATAATCCCTTTCATTGGTCAATGCTTGCCCTATAGTGACGTCCTAAAATAAAGAATGGTGTATAACCTTATAAGTTTCAAATTAATATGTTCAAGCAGAGTGAGACACACAACACAAAGAGGGAAAGTGCTGGCGAGTGTTTTAATGCGAATGCTTTATTTGGTAACCAGTAACGATAACGCCATACGCTTTGCCGTCTTTGAGTATAATAAATAATGGTTAGGCACGACAAATAAGGACCCAGTTTGGTTATCGACAAAACTCATTTACTACAGAACTTTCAATTTCGGCTTCCAACGGGCTACCACAAAGAGTCCCTTGCACGACTGAAATGGATGAAAGAAAAGTCCCTGAGAGATGCGGCAGTCTTAATCGGTTTTGTGGAACGTGATGACGGGTTACAAGTCATTCTGACTAAGCGCGCAGCCCACTTACGCCATCATCCGGGACAAATCAGCTTTCCCGGTGGCAAATATGAGCAGGAAGATATTCAGCTCGTGAATACCGCTTTAAGAGAAACCAAAGAAGAAGTTGGGATAGAAGATGAGCATATTCATGTGTTTGGTCAACTGCCTACACTACCAACGATTAGTCAGTTTAATGTGACACCTTTTTTGGCTTTTGTTTCTCCGGAATATAAAACGCATATTGACCCAAATGAAGTAGAGTCAGTTTTTGAGGTTCCAGCCAACCATATTCTGAACCCCAAAAAATTGTATAGCACCAAATTTGACCTAAAAAGAAGCAGTCATCGTGTATTTGCTATCCCATATAGACAGCATTTCATCTGGGGCATGACGGCACAAATTATCGAATCAATGCAAAAACATATTATTTCACATTAAACAGTTGTTGATATCGGTGCTTTTATAGGCGCGATCATTATGCGCATCAATATTAATAAAACGTTGCTTCATAAACATTCATTCACATTAGATTAATTTTCCATTTTCACCGCAAACGCTTGCGGTGAAATAAATTTATACAAACAGCCCTATTGATAAGTTTTTCTAATTTTACTCATTAGCAGAAATCACGAGTAGCACATCATTTTCGTGATAAAAAGCAGGTTTTTGACATATCATTCAATAAGCGTAAGCAATAAATGATTTAGATCTAATTTTCCTAGTGTAAAATCTTGCAAAATTACTCCCGACTTATTTCCTGTTCCCAAAATGAGTAACTAAAAAATGAATACAACTACTTCTGCGGTTTCTACCGCACAATCGTCTAGTAAGTTTTCTTACAAAGACTTTACCTGGTGTCTGTCCCTTTTTGGTACGGCAGTAGGTGCAGGTGTACTGTTCCTTCCTATTAAAGCAGGTGCAGGTGGCTTCTGGCCATTAGTAATCCTAGCCCTAATTGCAGCACCAATGACTTGGTTCGCACACAAATCTTTAGCTCGTTTCGTTCTTTCTGCGAAAAACCCTGAAGCGGACATCACCGACACAGTAGAAGAGCACTTTGGTAAGACTGGCGCAAACCTTATTACGTTCGCTTACTTCTTCGCTATCTACCCAATCGTACTTATCTACGGTGTTGGTATCACAAACACAGTTGACTCTTTCCTAGTTAACCAAATGGGCATGGAATCTATTCCTCGCTGGCTACTTTCTGGTGCACTTATTGCTGCAATGACAGCAGGCGTAGTATTCGGTAAAGAGCTTATGCTGAAAGCAACTTCAGCAATGGTTTACCCTCTCGTGTTCATCCTACTAGCACTGTCTGTATACCTGATTCCTGGTTGGAACACTTCAATGATGGAAGTGTCGCCTGACTGGGGTGCAATGCCAGCTATCGTATGGCTAGCAATCCCTGTTATTGTGTTCTCTTTCAACCACAGCCCAATCATTTCTCAGTTCTCTAAAGAGCAACGTCGTGTATACGGTGATGACGCAGTTAAGAAAACTGACGCTATCACCGGTGGCGCAGCAATGATGCTGATGGGCTTTGTTATGTTCTTCGTTTTCTCTGTTGTACTTTCTCTGTCTCCAGAGCAACTAGCAACGGCGCAAGAACAAAACATCTCTGTTCTCTCTTACCTAGCAAACGTGCATGAATCTCCACTGATCTCTTACATGGGTCCATTGGTTGCTTTCGCAGCGATCACCTCTAGCTACTTTGGCCACTTCTTGGGTGCGCACGAAGGTCTAGTTGGTCTAGTGAAATCTCGTTCAAAATCACCAGTAAGTAAGATCGAGAAGATGTCTCTAATCTTCATTGTAATCACAACTTGGATCGTTGCTATCGTTAACCCAAGCATCCTAGGTATGATTGAAACAATGGGTGCACCGATGATTGCGGCAATCCTATTCTTGATGCCAATCTTCGCAATGCAAAAAGTTCCTGCGATGGCTAAGTACAAAACTTCAGCACCTGTGCAAATTTTCACAGCAATCTGTGGTCTTGCTGCAATTAGTTCTGTAATCTACGGCGCTCTTTAATCATCTCTGCCCAGTGCAGTATGATTAATCCAAAAATATAACGATAAAATTAAGCCTCCCAACTCCCCTTGGGAGGCTTTCTTCTGAGGTAATCGATATGATTAGTGTTTTTGATATCTATAAAATCGGTGTTGGACCTTCAAGCTCACACACTGTAGGCCCAATGAAAGCGGGTAAAGAGTTTATTGATGATCTTCGTGCAATGGGAAAACTGCGCGACATCACTAAAATCACCGTTGACGTTTATGGATCACTATCACTGACAGGGAAAGGTCACCACACAGATATTGCTATCATCATGGGTCTTGCAGGCAACACTCCTGAGAAAGTTGATATCGATTCTATCCCGGGCTTTATCGCTCGTGTAGAAGAAACTGAACGCCTTCCTGTTGGCATGCACTGTCACACAGTATCGTTCCCACGTGAAGGTGGAATGAACTTCCACAAAACAAACCTAGAGCTACACGAAAACGGCATGCAGATCCACGCTTGGATTGATGACGAAAAAGCGTACTCAAAAACTTACTACTCTATCGGCGGTGGTTTCATCGTTGATGAAGAAAATTTCGGTAAAGAAGCTGAGAACCCAGTAAAAGTACCTTACCCGTTTACAACGGCAGAGGAACTGGTTAACCAATGCCACGAAAGTGGATTGTCCATCAGCGCACTAACCATGAAGAATGAGCATGCGCTTCATTCAGATGAAGAAACTCGTACTTATTTCGCGAACATCTGGCGCACAATGCGCGAGTGTATGGATCGCGGTATGAATGAAGAAGGTATTTTGCCTGGTCCACTACGCGTGCCTCGTCGTGCAGCAGCACTTCGCCAGCAGCTACTTACTTCAGAAAAGACAACAAACGACCCAATGTCTGTTGTTGATTGGGTAAACATGTTTGCTTTCGCAGTAAACGAAGAGAACGCAGCAGGTGGCCGCGTTGTTACAGCACCAACTAACGGTGCGTGTGGCATCATCCCTGCGGTACTGGCTTACTACGATAAGTTCATCCAAACTGTGACTGAAAAAGATTACATCCGTTACTTTGCAGCTTCTGGCGCAATCGGAGGTCTTTACAAGCGTAACGCGTCTATCTCTGGTGCAGAGGTTGGCTGTCAGGGTGAAGTTGGCGTGGCATGTTCTATGGCAGCAGCAGGCCTTGCTGAGCTTATGGGTGGTAGCCCAGAGCAAGTATGTATGGCAGCAGAAATCGCGATGGAGCACAACTTAGGTCTAACGTGTGACCCAGTTGCAGGTCAGGTTCAGGTTCCATGTATTGAGCGTAACGGTATTGCGGCAGTAAAAGCAATCAACTCTACTCGCATGGCACTACGTCGCTCTTCAGCTCCAACTGTTTCTCTAGATAAGGTTATCGAAACCATGCTAGAAACAGGTAAAGACATGAACGCGAAATACCGCGAAACATCTCAAGGTGGTCTAGCAATCAAAGTGATTTGCTAACACGCCTTTCTGAATACCAATCAAAACCCGAGTTTATGCTCGGGTTTTTTTATACCTAAAAAACCCAGGAAAATGCGTTATCAGGACAAGTAAAAAAAACCTAAAACGTTGAATATATCCAAATATTATGGATATCTCAGTAAAAAATCACATATCTTCCCTAGCTTTATTGATAACGTAGCCAAAAATTAAACTTGGAGCACATCAACACATGATTAGGTTTGAAATTGGAAACCAAATCTGCGTTTGCTTGTCCGAAAACGAAATATCTCTAGAGCTCAATCAGTCACTCCACCACTCCATTCCTGTCAACCCAAATGAGTACGCCATTCTGTCAACTATCGCCACATACGGCAGTTTAAATACGCCGATTAGTCAGCGGTTAATAGAAAGCAAAATCACTCAACAATACAAAATGACACTGCCTGAAAATGGCTTTAAAAACGCGGTGGCCGCTCTAAGAAAGAAATTTCGCAAGCTCACGGAAGAACACTTAACCACTAACAAAAACATTATCGAAAACATTCACCGGACCGGATACTTCATCCCTTTTACTATGCAAAACAACCATCAGAATGGCATCGAACATCAACAGAAGATCAATCAATACACAACCAATAGTCTTCGCAAAGCGCTTCGTATTTGCCTGCGTAATAAAAAGATCTATTCAGAAGCAATGTGGGTTGTGTTGATCACTGCGATCATTTTCTTTGCTATCTGTTACTACGCGATAAACAGCATCGTTAAACATAATTATCTGGATAACGCCTTCGAAATTGCAGAGAACCTTTCCCGCAGGAGTTGCTTTGCTAATGAAAGCGAACTGAAGTCACTATTTGATAATGTGAAGTTGGTGGAATCGAGCATGATGCTAGATCGTTTCAATATTCGATGCTTAGTCACTCCAGAAACCGTTGTCCCTGTCAGCAAAAAAGCCTTTGAAGAGTGGAGTAACAATAACAATTACACTACCCAATCATTTGACTTAAATAACGCAACCGTTTTGGTTCGTGTTAAAAACATTAACTTATCCGACAATGTTGAAAATCATATTTCACGTTTTTTTCTTTCTGGTATGAAGCTATCAACGAATACCGGAACGTCGTTAGAGATTGGTAACACCAATGAACGCTTTTTCAATTATCACGTAAAGAATAGTGGCTATAAAGAGGTGTATTACATCTCTGGACCGTTTCAAAGTATCATTCTACTGAGCTTACTTTTTCTCATTATACTGCGTCACCGCTCCCTACAAGCCTTTATGGCTTACTTGTGCGCAATTCGACAATTCAAAATAAAACTGGAGCCGATTTATAACACTTCGGCACAAAAGATTGTGCACTACGAAGCCCTCTCCCGGTTTAAGGTAAAAAATACGCAACGGTTTATTGAAACACTGATCCGCAATGGATTGCTGCTAACTCATACCTTACTGGTGATTGATTCCATCTACACCAAACAAAAAGCGTTGCCCATCCCTATCAGCATTAACGTTTGTCCTTCTTTGCTGCGAGGGCGTAACTTTTCAATCCTATATAGAGAGCTATCTAATCGGGATTGCCGTTTGCTGACAATCGAAATCACAGAAAATGCATCGATGTACTATACCTCTGAGATTTATGGCAATGTCGCAAAACTAAAAGCTCTGGATTGTAAAATCAGTATTGATGACTTTGGCACCGGCAATAATAACGTGGCGCTTATCAGCAAGCTGAATCCGGACTACCTCAAAATCGACCGAGAATTTGTTATTGGCCTAAAATCTGATGATAAAAAGATAGAAACCTTGCGTCAGTTAATTGCTATGGGCAATACGTATCGCTGCACGGTCATTGTTGAAGGCGTAGAAACGGCAGACAGTGCTTACTTACTCACAACATTGGGCGCCTATATTCACCAAGGTTATTATTACCCTCTTCATTGCTAGCTTTTCTTCACTCGGTTAGTTACTTAAAATAGATTTAATACTCTATAAAAACTCGTGGTGGCATAACGGTATGCCGCCAATTTGTGATTGAGCGATGATTGCGATTAAACCCACCAAACTGAAAGATTTTTCAAGTTTGATGCAATTGGATGTACAAGAAGAGCAAAAAGGATTTTTTACACCGTTTGAAATGGCTTACCAAAAACGCAGTAAGTCAGAGGCGTTCTTTACGATTTATTCTGATGACCTATTAGTAGGCTATCTTGTTATCGATAAAGGTTTCTCCCAACATGCGCCGTTTGCTAAACGATACGAACTGGAGCTTAAATACTTGATGATTGATCAACGTTTCCAACGTCAAAGGGTTGGGAGTGAGGCATTGCGTAAACTGTTCCTTTATGCGTATACCATTAACCCTAAAAGCACCTCTCTTTGCGCCACTGTCCCACAAAGTCAGCAATACGCTATCAGTTTTCTTGATGCGTGCGGATTCATTAATACAGAGGAAACAACATTGGGTGATAATGAAAAAGAATGGATTCTACGACACCCATTAAGCTAGCTGGTGAAGCATAATCAAAATTGGGCCATTCAGACACAACAAAGGCAAGCTTCTCGCTTGCCTTTGTTTAATGCTCAATAGAAAGTGACTTATTCACCTTTGTAAATACAACCCGCTGTGCACGTTTCTTTGATTTCTACTTTACTTAGCAGTGGTAAGCTTGGCTTAAGCTGCTGCCAAATCCATTTTGCTAACACTTCGCTAGTCGGGTTCTCTAACCCTTCAATGTCGTTTAGGTAGTAATGGTCTAAGCGATTGTAAATTGGTTTAAATGCAGCTTTGATCTCTGCAAAATCCACTACCCAACCTGTATGTGGATCAACTTCACCTTCTACATAAAGACGAACAAGGAAAGAGTGTCCGTGCAAACGACCACACTTGTGACCTTCTGGTACGTGTGGCAAATGGTGTGCTGCTTCGAACATAAACTCTTTGTATATTTCAGATGTATAAGATGACAACTTAGTAAACCTCTGTTTTAAATGACTTTTCACACCGCGATTTGAGTATTAATACGTCTCGATAGAAACACTCACATACACGCTGTATTTCTCATACTCCTCGATGTACAAAAAATCCTAATGATGGAGCAGAGAGCGATAAATAACGACACGGTTATTATCCTTAGCACAGAACCAACGTGCAAGCTTTCTAAAAGTAAGTTCATGACAAAAAGAACTCTCAATGCAACCCATTTAGTAGATACTAGTTATTCTTTCTTCATATCACCAGTCATACTCAAGGACGATAACTGGCTATTGGCATCGTGCTTACATTGAACACTGTAGAACGTCTCATTGTGTTCAAAAGTACCCATACGAGTTTTTCTATATGCAATCAGACAACTTCAGCTTAAAATTATCGTAGGTTACCAACGGCTAACAAATACACCCAGTCGATCGCGCGAGTTGATTAGTGTTAATAAATTAGTCCTAGTTCGTAAAGAACGCCGACAAACCAGAAGCTATCGAAAAAATATAAATTAAAAAGAAAATTATATGAAACATGCTGTCGAGATATTAATTAATAAAAATTATAACATCTCTATTCTTATTGAGCGTCTTTTATAGCTTCAATAACTGTATCGTCTAAGTTTTTATTATATAAATGTTTCTTACATCCGATTTTAACCTGAAGCTCTAAATTAGATATATTTTTGTACAAATCATGGTATAGATTATTAAAATCCATAGTGTTTATATCATGAACTAATATAGTAAAGATGCTATCATTTAGTCTGGCTATATAATTATCACCTCTTTGAAAATTTTTTAAAATTTCACATAAATTGTATAAATTACTCTTATAAGAATCTCCACTCTCATCCAATATACCCAGTGCATCAATAGCAATTATATATAATGGAACACCAACGGTTCTGACATCGCTCTGCTCTTTTTCTAAAAATATAGACCAACCTAATCTATTAAAAAAACCAGTCTCAGCGTCCTTAAACTGAATTGGGAGGTGATACATTTGTCTACTCGCCGCGGTATTTCTCTCTATTTCCATACACAGCATGCTAGACAAAAGCTTTGAAATAAGCTCTACCGTGGCTTGCCCATCAGATGGAATAGATTTATGAACTGCAGTATCTATAGCACACAATGTTCCAAACAACTCCCCATCAGGGTAACAGATAGGGATTCCAACATAAGAGCAAATACTTAGCTGTTGGTTTATAGGTGCACATTTGTAATTTTCAATAGCTTGCACAGAAGGAGCCCACCTAGGCCCGTTACCTTGTACCATTCGGCTACAAATCGAATCGCTCCAAACCAACGTCGATAGCTCCTTAATATTGTACTTGTCGCTTTCTACCTGCAAAATGATCCAATCTTCTTCATTTTTTCTTGTTAACATCCAGGCGCCAAATCCATACTTTTTATGAAGATACTTCAGTGTAAAGCGACTAGCTTCTTCGAAGGAGTCGAAAGGAGCTTGATCTATCGTATTTGAGTTAAACATCCATATCTCCTAAAGGAACGCTAAATTATATTCTCTTGCATTAACTGGCTCTCAACCTGTTTAATGAGCTGCTTTATCTCTCTCATAAGAGAGTCAACTTTCGTAGCATTGACGTAGTTTTCTTCTAACCTTTTGAATAAAACCCCTAATGACAACACCCCACTTGATGTAGCCGCGCCCTTAGCTCCATGAGCAAGGTTTCTCACTAGTTCAAGGTTAGCCTCTTTAATGGCAACTTCTAGCTTCTCTATGTCTCGAACAATATTATCCCAAAACATTGAGAGCACTGCTTTCTGCATCTCCACATTGTCAGACCCGATAACGGCGGATAGATGATCATAATCGATCAATTTAGAGAAATTAGCCTTCTCAATTGAATTCATCTGCGATGTTTCAATCAGCTTTGTATCACTCTTGTTTCTTAATGTTTTTCCCCTTAAGCGTAACGACAGCACTTTATTCAACGTTTTTAACTCCACAGGTTTAGTTATGTAGTCATCCATACCGGCTTCTAAACAATGCTCAGCCTCACCTAACATTGCATTAGCGGTAAGGGCGATAATTAGTGTTCTCCCCTCGCCCCTCATTTCCTCTACTCGCCTTATTTCTGATGTCAACTCAAATCCATCCATCCTTGGCATATGACAATCTGTTAATACTAAGTCATAATCTCCCTCTGACCATCGTTCAAAAGCCTCTTTTCCATCAGAAGCCATATCATAACTGAAACCAAGATGGTCCAGCTGTTGAGATAGAACTAACTGGTTAGTCGGTTGATCTTCAGCACAAAGTATAGTGATGCCACTTTTATCCTTATCATTCGAATCAAACTGACAATTATCTTTACCATAAAGGCACTCAGACCAATCAAAGTCAGGGCTTTCTTTTCCAGATAACACCGCAAGGGCCGTAATAAAATCACTGGGTTTGAAAGGATGTGTACCAATCACATACTTATTAGGTTTAATATAACCTTTAATTGCTGTTGGATTATCTATGACTTCTAGAACACGGAATTTACTATTTTCATCTAATTGGTTTGCTTGGTCACCAATATAAATAATGCTCGACTCACTCTGATTCGTTAATTTTTCAATCTCATCAAAAATATCTGCCACCTTGAGGTCCAAAATCATTTTTCTGACAATATGAGATAAGTTTTCATCATCGATTTTTAATACAACTTTAAAACTCGATAGTTCATAACTGTAGAGTGCTGGCGAGGATTCATTAGGCTCTGCGGGAATGGAGAATGAAAAACAGCTTCCGTAACCAAGCTTGCTTGAAACTTCTATTTGTCCTCCCATAAGCTCAACAAAGGATCTGCTAATACTAAGCCCTAAACCTGTACCTCCAAATTTTCGTGTAGTTGAGCTGTCCGCTTGAACGAAAGGAGTAAAGAGTCGAGACACTTGCTCTGGGCTCATTCCTACTCCATTATCGTCAACTGAGATTCTTAAACTATTGTTTTGATAACTTACACATAATTTGATAACTCCTTTTTTCTCTTCGCTACTTGTAAATTTGATAGCGTTACCTAACAAATTTAGAAGGACTTGACGAATTCTAACGGTGTCTAGCAGTAGTTCTTGAGGAATTGTATTTTCGAAATAAAGATACAAACCGATACCTTTCTGATGAGCGTTAACCCATAAGGCATCTAGGGTTTTTTCAATTAAACTGAGAATATTTACAGTGGTAAGGTCAAGCTCGATTTTTCCTGACTCTATTTTTGAAAAGTCTAATATGTCGTTTATTATCTCTAGCAAAGAAAACGATGAATCACGTATTGTACGAACCATACTGTGCTGATCTGTACTCAGATTTGTTTCTTTAAGTAAATCAACCATACCGATTACACCATTCATAGGCGTACGTATTTCATGACTCATGGTAGCGAGAAAACGAGACTTCGCAGCATTAGCCTGTTTTGCCGATAAGGTTTCACGCTCTAAAGCAGCTTGAGCATCCTTCTCATCAGTGATATCCACGTTAACTCCAAAAACCATCTCATTACCAGATTCTTTGTCGAAGACAACATCTCCAGCCGCTTTTATCCACCGAATTTGATCTGTATCTTGATTAATTATTCTAAACTCAGCGTTGAATACTTCCTTGGTTTCTAGAGATTTAGTAAAGGCATTTGTTGCTTGTTCGTAATCGTCTGGATGTATTGCTCCTTCCCAATCTTTTACTGAAAGCTTAGTGCCTTTTTGGACGCCATAAAGCTCATACATCTTATCGTCCCACTTAAAAACTCCTGATTCCGTGTTCAGCACCCAATTGCTAATTCCTCCTGCATCCGAAGCTAGGCGCATACCCCTTAATAACTCATCTCTAGATCTTTTCGCCGATCGAAGCTCTTTCTCAATTTTCTTTCGATTAGATATATCTTCTATTACTGATATAAAATATTTAGGTTGATTATCATCGTCTAAAACAGCCGATACAGAAACCGTAGCCCAAAATATTCCTTTTTCTTTACTAAGATATCGCTTGTCTATTGAAAAACTACGCTTTTTACCTTCAATTAATAAAGACATCATTGCTCGACTTTTTTTGAGGTCGTCGAGATGAGTAACCTCTTCTACTGACATACAAAGTAATTGCTTTTCACTGTAGCCAAATATGTCACACATTTTATCGTTAACTTCGATGAAACTTCCCTCTAAACTAACACGACAAATTCCTACAGCGGCTTGGCTAAAAGCGGCTCTGTAGATAACTTCTCGTTCACGTAGTTCGTTTTGAAGCATTAATTCTCGTTGCTTTGTATCCTCTTGACTAGTTATATCTTTTATAATCCCAACAAACACTTGAGAGTCATCAACCTTAGTTTCTCCTACAGATATCTCTATTGGAAAAACACGTCCTGACTTATGCAAACCTTTAACTTTTCTTGGAGTTCCAATTAACTTCTTATCACCAGTAAACAAAAACTTACGAATATATTCATCATGTTCATGAGCATAACTGGATGGCATAAGTATAGAAACATTCTCTCCGATTAGTTCTTCTCTAACACGTCCAAATATAAGTTCAGTTGATCGATTAATATCTAATACAATTCCATTTTTGTCGATAACAACGGTGCCATCTAAAGCGGTATCAAATACCGTTCTTAATCGAGTCTCAGACTCTCTAGCTTCTTTTGTTCTAGTTTGTATTTCTCTTTCCAGCTTAATCTTTGTCTCTTCTTCACGTCTTTTTATCTCTGTTATATCAGTAATGATACCAATGAAATGTGTGATTTTATTTTCATCATCAAAAACTGGGTCAATTCTTAAATTATTGTAGAATAATGTTCCATCTTTACGGTAGTTCCGCAAAATAACAGATATAGATGAGTTGTTTTTTAGAGCCTCACGTATCGCCTCCAAACCATCTTGATCTTTATCGTCACCTTGTAAAAATCGACAGTTTCTACCAAGAACTTCCTCTTTAGAATAACCTGTAAGAATTTCAAAAGCTCTATTTGCAAAAATAATTGGATAATCTTCCCGATTAATATCAGTAACAATTATTCCTGATGCTGTAGAGTCTATTGCTTTACTCTGAATATCTAACAAAAACTTTTGTTCATCCGTTTCTTTCGTCAGCCTTTCTCTTTCGATAACAATTTCTTTTAAATTATTAAGCTCTGCTACCATAACCGCTAGTTCATTTTTACCGTAAATAGCAGGAAGCTCTATATTCTTCTCTCCACTTGCTAATCGCTTAATACTCAGCGCTAAGGCACTTAGCGGACGAGCAATCTGTTTGCCCAAATAGAATGATACTAGTAAAATCAAACCCAAAATTAGTATTGAAAGAAGCAATGTATTTTTAAAAAGGGAGTCAGACTCGTAAAATGCTTCATCAACACCAACACGAATCATTGCAGACCAACCCAGACCAGGGTAATCATAAGCACCACTGGTATGTGCGTAACCTGTAACTTGTTGCACTTGTTTTCGAAAATGTCTTGAAATATTAGACCCACTGAGCCCTGCGACCGCCAGTCTTGCTCCCTCGACACCATTATTTGCTAGATTCAAACGACTTAAGACACTAAAATCTCGTGTATATCTTGACTTACTCTGTCCAACAGGATCATAGTCCACGATAATTCTTCCTTGATCATCAAGGATGGTTAGCTCTGCACTTTGCAGCCCTCGGCTTGAAAGTAGCTCATATGTTTCCTCAACTATCTTTTCGACCGCGCTAAAATCGACGACATTTACCCAAAGTCCTATACTTTGACCATTAGCGTTGCGAATAACTGATGCAAAAAGCATATCGAAAGAGTTAGAGTCATTATCAATCAAATATCGATTCGGACCCGTTACATAACTGCTTTCTGGTTGCTCTGGCTCAAGCGTAAGACCATTCATAGCCTCTTGAAACCAGATGCTATCACGTATTTTACTAGGGCTTATATCAAGATCTATGAGTTCCTTTCCAAAAGGATTTTCAGAGTTGCTAGCTAAAACATTTCCATTAGAATCAAATATTATTACTCGTCTATACACCTTATAATTTCTTACAAAATCATTTAGGTTATCTATAACTTTAGGACTGAGAGCGTTTTTGTCTAAATAATTCACTTCAAATTGACCTAAAGAAAGTTTAAAAGCCTGTACATCGTGATATCGTTCAAATAAATTTCTCTCTATTAGTCTAATTAATAAAGTGGCTTCCCTTTCTATATTTGTTAAAGTGGTATCCTGAAGAATATCTTTACCTTTCCAAGAAACAAATGTAACCGCACTTAGCATAACCAAACTTAATATAAAAAATAATAAAGGTAACTTAATAGAAAACTTCATTAACGACTCTCACTATTAAAGTTAAATTCATTAATTACATTTATTATTTCACTAGACTTAGTTGGTCTGTAATAAAAATATCCCTGTCCTATTTCACAACCCTTACTAATTAGAAACTCCTCCACCTCAATGCTTTCAATACCTTCTGCAACAACTGACATTCCTAGCGCTTTTCCCATTGCTATACTTTGCTCAACAATCGCAGCAGACTTAATGTTAGTGAGACAGTTAAAAACAAACTCTTTATCTATTTTTATTTCATTAAATGGGATCGTATGTAACTTAGCTATTGATGAGTACCCAGTACCAAAGTCATCGATAGATAACTTAAATTTCATAATTCTCAACCTGAGCATTTGAGTATCGACAATAGTCGGGCTGGAGCTTATTGCTGTTTCAGTTAACTCACAAATAATGTTTTCATGTGGAATACCATACTTATCAACCGTTCTACAGAGCCAATTGGGAAAGTCATTATTTTCTAAAACTTTCCCTGATATATTAAACGCATATGTTAGATCACAAAAAGAGTCATAGTTTTCTGATATTTCTTTCAAGGCCTTATCAATAACATTCTTCGTAAGATCAAGTATGATAGAAGGAGACCTTTCTGCTGTGGGAATAAAACTATCCGGTGGGATCAATGAACCTTGGTCATCACTAATTCGTGCTAAAATTTCTACACCTTTCATCTTTCTTGACGCCAGATCTACTTGAGGTTGAAAGTAAGCTTCAATTTTCTGTGCTTCTAGGTATTTAACTAGTTCATCTTCAGGCAGTTCGAAAAGTTGTGTTTCTGTACGTTTAAGAGTGGGTAACGCTTCAATTCCCTCTATGATATTTTGAACCACTTTAAACGTTATAGGTTTTTCTACACACCCTATAATGTTCAAGTCATAAAAGCGCGCTAAGTTAGATGTAGATGCTAAGATTTCTTGTTCTTCACTACTAATGATTATGACAGCACCTGGAAACTTCATGGTACCTAAAAACATCAGGACCTCGAAGCCATCCTCTACTGGCATATTCAAGTCACAAAAAATTACGTCGAATTCGTCAAACGCCACAAGCTCCTTTGCTTTCTTGCCATTTTCAGCTTCTAAAACTTTCTTTATACCTAAGTTATTCAAACAGATCGTTAATGTTTTCCTGACCACTGGCTGATCGTCAACTACGAGTATCTTATATTCTGAAGTCTTCACGCTATCCTCCCCTTCAGAAAGATGTGAGCCACTAACTACAAGTACTTCACTTCTATCAATTTTCAGTGTAGATGCGAGCAACGGTTTATGCCAAAATTACGCGTGATTACATGTGCTGCTCTCAAAAATGACGTATGTTTTGGTTCAACTTTACTAAATACAAACGCAACAAAACGTGGAGGGCTCTCAGCGCAAGTAATCAAAACTTTTGTCTCGGCGTCGTATTTTTGTCACGCGCCAAACATTTGATTACACAGCACTCACATCACAATTACATATCCCCAACATGTGTGGGGTCACAATCATTCATTTCGTTGTTCGCAGTGCGCATTTGTGCACATTAGTATTGTGCAGTTCGTTCCAATTACACTTATAAATTTATGCGCTCAACTATCACTTTTAAGCTCTTACTGGCGTTAATTGCTGTCTTCAGCTGCGTTCTAGCTGCCTCTACGGCTTACCAATACCATCAACAAAAAACCTTAATCAATGATGTTCTTAGTGAACAACTCCATGATAAGGCTAGTAATTATTTCGATAGCCTAAATATGATGATGCTTACGGGCACCATGTCGCAAAAAGAGACCTTACGTCAAAAATCCCTGGCCCAAGAAGGCATTGAAGCAGTTCGCGTGTTGCGAGCTGATACTGTGACCAAACTTTACGGACCTGGGCAACAAAACCAGCAGCCTGTCGATGATATTGATCAACGAGCGTTGAATGGTGAACTGGTGATTGAACCAATCTCAGCCGATTGGGGCAAAGGGTTAGTAGTCGCGCTACCAATGAAATCGAGCGAAAATTACCGTGGCACCAACTGCGTTTCTTGCCACGTTGCACCAGCAGGAGAAGTGTTGGGCGCGATTCGCTTGGAATACAACATGAATCATGTCAATTCAATGATCAGTAAACAGGCAATGTTTGCGATGGGAATAATGGCCGTAATCGCATTTGTGGGCTTCATCATAACGATGAGTTTGATTCAAAAAATCATTGTACGACCAATTCAAAGAACGTCGAAATTCATGTCGAATGTGAGCCATAGTAAAGATCTATCTCAACGACTGATGCATCACCAACAGGATGAAGTGGGCCAACTTTCTACAGCCATCAATTCATTCATGGACACGGTCTCCGAAAGCTTAGAACGTGTGCAAGACACCTCTCACTCACTTGCCGACTCCGCGAGTAAACTAACTGCTGTCGCGCAGTCCACAGATAAAGCGGCCAATAACCAACAGCTAGAGACCAGCGAAGTACAAAGCAATATCACCGATATGCTGCAGCAACAAACTGCTGTTGAGGACTCGACTAACAACGCTACTGTTTTGGTCAATCACACCGTTGATGTCGCCACTCATAGTGCAAGCCAAGCACACAATGTAAGTGAAGACATCAAACAACTAGTAAGTAACATTGATACCGTACGGGAAAAAATCAGCTCTCTAAACCAAAGAACCGAAGAAGTGTCGTCCATTCTTGTGGTTATTAAGGGTATTGCAGAACAAACCAATCTGCTCGCGTTGAATGCTGCTATTGAAGCCGCCCGAGCCGGAGAGCAAGGACGCGGTTTTGCGGTCGTCGCGGAAGAAGTGCGTAACCTGGCTTCTAGGACGGCTGAAGCCACTGGTAATATTGAACATATCATTTCTCAATTCCAGCAAGGAAGTGAAGAGTCATTAACTTCTGTTGATACCGTCTGCCAGTTTGCTCATCAACGCTCTGTCGATGTCGAGGCACTATCAGCCACAATGCATAACGTTGTTGACGAAATGCGCCAAGTGCTCAGACATGCAGAAGATATCCAAAACCAGACGCAAACCACATCTGATGTAAGTCAGCATATTCAATCTAAAATAGATGTGATCACACTGCATGCTAACGACACATCGCAATCAGCATCACACACGCGTGATATTAGTGTTGATTTAGAGCATCTATCCGAACGTTTAGAGCAATTACTAAACCAATTCACACTTTCAGAGCACCAAAGAGTGAATAAATAGAGAGATTCTCCCCATCAAAACGAATATAAAGGTTGATGCGAGCGAATTGACAGGTAATATGTCTCGTTGAATCTGTAAAATGCTACCCAACTCAGCGCTTAGCTTGTTTTTTGAACAAAAATGTTATTAGACAAGTACTTTAAGTAAGCGTTGAGTTGAATTTTTACCTCAATGGAGAATATTGAAAACATGACTTACGCGCCTGTATCAGACGTATTGAAAGGTCAGCTAGCAGTAGACAGCGAAGTGACTGTTCGTGGCTGGATCCGTTCACGTCGTGATTCCAAAGCTGGAATCTCTTTCCTTGCCATATATGACGGCTCTTGTTTCGACCCGATTCAGGCCGTGGTCCCAAATAATCTTAATAATTACGAAGAGGAAGTATTAAAGCTAACGACTGGCTGCTCTGTTGAAGTAACTGGTAAGATTGTTGAATCTCCTGCAAAGGGTCAAGACTTCGAACTTGCTGCCACTGACGTTAAAGTGGTTGGTTGGGTTGAAGATGCTGAAACTTACCCAATGGCAAAAACTCGTCACTCAATCGAGTACCTACGTGAAGTTGCGCACCTACGTCCGCGCACAAACGTAATCGGTGCAGTAGCACGTGTACGTAACTGCCTATCTCAAGCAATCCACCGCTTCTACCACGAGCAAGGTTACTTCTGGGTATCTGCGCCGTTGATCACGGCTTCAGATGCTGAAGGCGCTGGTGAAATGTTCCGCGTATCTACGCTAGACATGGAAAACCTTCCTCGCACTGACGCTGGTAAAGTGGACTACAACGAAGACTTCTTCGGTAAAGAGACGTTCCTAACAGTATCTGGTCAGCTAAACGCAGAAGCTTACGCTTGTGCACTAAGCAAAGTTTACACTTTCGGCCCTACTTTCCGTGCTGAAAACTCAAACACAAGCCGCCACCTAGCAGAATTCTGGATGGTTGAGCCTGAAGTTGCGTTCGCAGAACTGGATGATGTAGCGAAACTGGCTGAAGACATGCTCAAGTACGTGTTTAAAGCGGTGCTTGCAGAGTGTCGTGATGACCTTGAGTTCTTCGCTCAACGCATCGATAAAGAAGCAATCACTCGTCTAGAGCAGTTCGTTTCTTCTGACTTCGCGCAAGTTGACTACACTGACGCAATCCAGATCCTTCTTGATTCAGGTCGTGAGTTCGAGTTCCCAGTTGAATGGGGTATCGATATGTCTTCTGAGCACGAGCGTTTCCTTGCTGAAGAACACTTTAAAGCACCTGTAATCGTTAAGAACTACCCGAAAGACATTAAAGCATTCTACATGCGTGCTAACGATGACGGTAAAACAGTTGCAGCGATGGACGTTCTAGCACCGGGCATCGGCGAAATCATCGGTGGTTCTCAGCGTGAAGAGCGCCTAGACATTCTAGATGCACGTATGCGTGAAGTGGGTATCGATCCTGAACACATGAGCTGGTACCGCGACCTACGTAAATACGGTACAGTGCCACACGCAGGCTTCGGTCTAGGCTTTGAGCGCCTAGTATCTTACGTCACTGGTATGGGCAACGTTCGTGACGTGATCCCATTCCCACGTACTCCTCGCTCTGCGAACTTCTAATCACTTTTTAGTGATATCGAATTAAAAAGACCTCCCATGTGGAGGTCTTTTATTTGTACGAATGATTTTCTAGCAACCGGTGTATGCACTCTAGTTGTTATTTTCGTCGTCATCCTCATCTGCTCGCGCTGCGTATTTTACTCCAACCACACACAAGCCAAACATCACAAATGGGATAACGGCAGCAGTGTATTCCGTCCAAACCATATGAGAGAAAGATTTCGCCAATATCAAGTGTGCAAACACCAACAAAAATGCGCTAAAAATAGCAACACCCATCAACCTAAGTTCATGCTTTACCAACTGCTTTTTCATTACGGCTCCTAACCTAAATGGTTGTCTGCCCATGATTGAAACACAGCTTCGGTATCGTCCACTGATACAGTTTGAGCAAAAAACAGGTAAACAGTTGGCTAATGAAGTAATTCTCCGACCGTCTTCACGGCTTGTTCTAATTCATCATTTACAGGTAACGATGTATTAAGCCTCAGGTAGTTCTCATAATTTGGAGCGATAGAAAACAACTGACCAAATGCTACAGTGATGTTCGCTTCCAATAACTTCTGATAAATCGCTTTTCCGCACTTTGTTTTCGGCAGTTCTATCCAAAGAAAATAGCCGCCTTCCGGTTGCGTGTAACGAATCGATTGGGGAAAGTACTTATCAACCAGTTCAATAAACGCCAATTGCCGCTGCTCAAGATTCTTTCGCAGTTTTCTAAGATGGCTATCATAACTATCGTTTTGCAAGTAATGCGCGATACCCTGCTGGATTGGTGCACTGCCTGACAACGTCGAGATAAGTTGCAGCTTTTGAAGTTGCTCATTGAAGCGTTTGTTTACCACCCAGCCCAGCCTATAGCCAGGGCAAAGGCTTTTTGAAAATGATCCACAATGCAACACGCGCTCTTGTGTATCAAAAGCTTTAAGTGAGCTTGGCTTTTTTTCAGAAAAATAAAGCTCTGAATACACATCATCTTCGATCAAGTACACATCGTATTTGTCAGCCAGTTCGACGATACGTTGCTTCTGCCCGTCACTTAATAAGGTTCCTGTTGGATTGTGAAAGTTAGTCATTAACCAACATGCGCGAACCTCATTGCCGGCAAAAGTCGCTTCAATTTGATCCACTGAATGTCCAGTTAACGGATCCACCGTTATTTCTATCGCCTTTAGACCTAAACGTTCAATCGCTTGAAGTGCGCCATAAAACGTCGGTGATTCAACTACAACAGTATCTCCAGGCTGGGTCACGGCCTGAAGGCTCAAATTCAATGCTTCTAATGCGCCAGAAGTAACGACAATATCATCATGGGTAAACACCATACCTTGTTGGATGTACCGTTGAGCAATCAAACGGCGTAGAGACTCACAGCCCGGCGGCAAGTTATCCAATAACGTCTCTGCCCCCATCTTCCTGCCTGAGCTGGCTAGGTTGCGGTTTAGCGCTTCTAATGGGAACAATGCTGGGTCTGGAAACGCGGAGCCAAACTTCACCGCATTCGATGAGGCCTGATTTTTGAGGTAGTCGTAAAGTTCATCGTTGATGCTGGAGCGATAAACGGAAGTGGCTGGAGAACTCGGTTCGAAGCGGTCCAACTCCGCAGTCACAAAGTATCCAGACTGAGGTTTCGCTGCGACCCAACCTTGTGCTTCGAGCAGCTGATAAGCTTGTAATACCGTACCTGCGCTGACAGAATGGTTTCGGCTTGTTACACGCACTGATGGCAGCTTTTCCCCTGCTCTCCAAGTATTTTGCTGAATCTGCGTTTTGAACAGCTCAGCCAGTTGACGGTATCGGTTCATGTTTCCCTCATTTCACTTACAGCCGCACCATAGCATACTTCGCGCCAGCATTCTGATATGGGAGTATTCAATTTAGCAACGTAATTTATCAAGCTTATAATAGATATTTCAGCCACGAAGTGAGCGTTTATATCCCATACTTTGACTGTTACACACATATTGCCTCACATCTTTGCAATACCTAAAAGCCAAGGTTTTACGTTGGACTGAGTTCGTTAAACTCACTTCGAGCTACGGTCTTTAAATCAGGAGGAAGCGATGAAAGTTTTTACAATGGACGATCTCTCGTATCACGGAAAACATAAAGGTGTACATAGTTGGGACCATCCTGGCAGTACCACCCCTTATTATTGGCATCCTGATTGGCTGCATATCGCTGAAGATGCTTTGGGTGAACACAAAAAGGCTGACCTTGAACTCCCTGATGGAGAAACAGCGACAGAAGAGCATGCAAAAGCGGCGATTCTCAAACACTTGAATGACGAGTAGTTTAGGCTCTATCACCGTTCAAGAATAGCATTAGGTAGGCGAATCCATCGTTGTATGCTTTAAACACAAATAAAGCTAAAACCTGCCAAATAGTAAATTCTTCTGAATGAGAAGTACGCATCTTCTATAGCGTTCAAAGGGCAAAATAAGTCGATTGTTATCACATTAATTTTCATTACATCTGTTACATTTAAATAGTAATGGTGATGCACACCTCAACTCATGGATTATGAGAGAAAACAATAATGGCGAAATACAACGAAGAAGATATTAAATACAAAGGTGAATCCAACGGCGTACATTCTTGGAGCTCTCCTTCCGGCCAACCTTATTACTGGCACCCAGATTGGTTACACGTTGCGGAAGATGCGACGGGTACGCATCCGAAGCAAAAACTTGAAGTTGAAAAGACAGAAGTACCAACCGAAAAGCACGCGTTAAAAGCGATCTTAAAGCATATGAATGACTGGGCGACTGAAAAGCTTTCTTCTAACCCTGACATCGAAACCAATGCGGTTGAGTCGGAAATCAATCTGAAGAAATAACCCCAACCGATATCCATACTTCTAACAGTAAACGCTCCACCTTTGGTGGGGCGTTTTTGTCTCAACAAATCCTCACTAGACAATTATAAACGTGTTAACGCAAAGCACTGAATTGAAACGATTGGGATGTGTGCAAAACTTCTCCAACCATGGCATAAATGCCCTTCAAACTCTGTGCCTACCAAACGTTTTCATGGCAAAAACTTTAGTTATGTTAGAATTCTGTTTCAAATCGCAACTTTTTTAGGTTTTCTTTTCAGTAACGGTTGTAACCAATATTGCTGAAAGGTATAAATGTTAGCACACCCCTTCGATTAACATGGATGAAGATTATGTTTGAAAAAGTAGTTGCCGCTCCGGCTGACCCTATTCTTGGCCTTACTGAAGAGTTTAAAAAAGATGCTCGCGCAGACAAAATTAACCTTGGCGTAGGTATTTACAAAAACGAGCAAGGCGAAACTCCCGTTCTTGCGACAGTAAAGAAAGCTGAAGCAGCACTTGTTGAAACTGAAAAAACCAAATCTTACCTAACCATCGAAGGCACAGCAGAGTACGGCATTGCAGTGCAAAAACTGCTTTTCGGCTCTGATGCAGAAATTGTAAACGAAAAACGCGCTAAAACAGCTCAAGCTCCGGGTGGTACTGGTGCACTACGTGTTGCCGGCGAGTTTATTAAACGTCAACTAGGCGATGTAAAGATCTGGATCAGCAACCCAACATGGGCGAACCACAACGGCGTATTTACTGCTGCTGGTATCGAAACGGCACAATACAGCTACTACAATGCTGAAACAAAAGACAAAGACTTCGATGCGATGCTAAATGATCTGCAATCTGCATCTGAAGGCGACATCGTGCTTCTACACGGCTGCTGTCACAACCCTACAGGGATCGATCCTACGGCTGAAGAATGGGAAACATTGGCGAAACTTGTCGCAGAGAAGAAATTGCTTCCTCTGTTCGACTTCGCCTACCAAGGCTTTGCTAAAGGTGTGGAAGAAGATGCTGCAGGTCTTCGTACTTTTGCTAAATACAACAAAGAAATCCTAGTCGCGAGCTCTTTCTCGAAAAACTTTGGCCTATACAATGAACGCGTAGGTGCCTTCACGTTAGTAGCTGAGTCAGAAGAAGTCGCAACAACCGCTTTTTCTCAAGTTAAAGCCATTATTCGCTCTATCTACTCTAACCCACCTGCACACGGCAGCGCTGTCGTGACTCACATTCTTGGCAACGCCGAAATGCGTGCGGAATGGGAAGCTGAAGTAGCAGAAATGCGTGACCGCATTCAAGAAATGCGTGAACTGTTTGTAGCGACACTAAAAGCAGAGGGTGTGGACGCAGACTTTAGTTTCATCGAACGTCAAAATGGTATGTTCTCTTTCTCTGGTCTTTCTAAAGAGCAAGTTAACCGCCTTAAAGAAGAGTTCGGTATTTACATTGTCGGTTCTGGCCGAATCAGTGTTGCTGGTATGACGAAGTCAAATATGGGCCCTCTATGTAAAGGCATTGCAGCGGTTTTATAATCGACTGTCGCATACTTTATTAAAAGGAAAGGTCAGCATAAGCTGACCTTTTTTGTTTTAACTTAACGCCAAAAACGAACCCGTCCGATCTAGTAGACAAACTTCAAACTCAGCCCTACTTCATTGACGTAATCTGAGCTTTCACCGCTGTAATCAGTATCTCTAAACTGATAAAAAAGACCAGTGCCGATGACTTTATGCCATTGGTAGTTAAGACCGATCTTAAAATTGTTCTCATCAACGATATCACTACGGTTCAACTCCACTTCAGCTGTCGCAATAAGCTTTTCACTGAGCAAGTAATTCACCCCAACAGTTACAGCTTGAATCAATTCGCTATCGGAAGACAACGTATTATCCGTTTTGTCGTCCGTCGCTTTCGCTTTGATTGCGCCTATTCCATATAGCCCGTAGATATCGAATTGCTCTGTAACTCCATAACGGTAACCACCACCAAACAAAAGGCGGTCAATGCGAAGAGTAAAATCATCCGGATGGAAAAACTGCGCTGAGTAATCAACATTAAACAACCAGTTCTCAGTAAACAAATAGTTACCACCGAGTCCAACTGTGGTCGCATTAGAGTTATCTAACCATTCTTCGTTTGTCGTTCCGGCACCAACATCCAAATGAATGTGTTCGTACCCAAATTTTTCTGCTTGGTCCATGACCGCTGCGCTTGATATCGCCGGCAAAGCAGCTAAAGAAACAAGCAATAAATTTCTCACCATTCGACTTCCTTTCATGAGAATTATCTAAACACTGTATTCCATCGCCTGAGCTACTTGGCTCAAGAAGAATAGCTTAATCTAAAGACGTGATAACGATCTGAAACAGCCAAAGATCTAATCAGTCATCACGAAGAAAACATATCGACGACGTCTTTTTCAATTGAGGTGACCATATAGTAGTAAAAATGAAGCTCCCTTATCGTGCGATATGTCAGAATCTTATGACTGAGCACGAAAATCGCGGTTCAGATAAGACTCTGTTTTAAAACTAAGTTAAGATTACTTTATTATTTGCGAACTAAAAGGCGCCTTCGATGGATGCAGAACTTCTCGAGATTTACAACTTTCTCGCCAAGTATCCCCCGTTCAATGAACTCCCTGAAGAAACACTAAACAAGGTGACAGAGAGTGTCGAAATCTCGTACTACCGAGAAGATACCCCCATCATCCATTTTGGAGACTATATCCAAGATTTATACGTGGTGCGAAGCGGTGTTGTTGAAGTTTATCGACGCAAAGGTGAGCTGTATAATCGCCTTGACGAAGGTGACCTATTTGGCCAGATGGGCATGCTCACCAATAACAAAGTCCGCTTTCCGGTAAAAGCCATTGAGGATACCCTGCTCTACTGTATTCCTGGTGACATTTTCCAAGAAATTTACGATAACTTTGATTCCTTTGCGGATTTTGTTGAAGTTGAAAATAGCGCTCGTTTACGCCAAGCCATTTCAGAAAACAAAGACGCCAATGACCTGACGACGTCGAAAGTGAAAACCTTGCTGACTGGCGA
The DNA here is from genome assembly GCF_023161825.1 of Vibrio sp. 2CM40D. Lineage (NCBI taxonomy): Bacteria > Pseudomonadati > Pseudomonadota > Gammaproteobacteria > Vibrionales > Vibrionaceae > Vibrio > Vibrio sp. 2CM40D. Next base: position 49,367 of record NZ_JALNTL010000013.1, on the reverse strand, counting down.
TGCTCATACGATTGATCGTGGTCAGACAATCCAGCAAGCCGCGCAGCAAATGGCGAATGACAACGTATCGGCTTTACTTATCGTCGACCCAGATTTCGTTCGTGACGAAGACGATCCACAGTCCCCAGTACTTGGTATCATTACTGACCGTGACTTGTGTACCCGTGTGTTAGCTGAAGGTTTGTCCCCACAGGACGATGTGTCCAGTGTGATGACCACGGAGGTCATGTCTCTTGACCACAACGCTTACATCTATGAAGCAATGTTAACGATGCTGCGTTACAACGTACATCACCTACCAGTGGTAAAAAACCAATTACCAATCGGTATTATCGAAACAACCGACATTGTTCGTTATGAATCTCAGAATTCGTTGTTGTTGGTGAGTAGTATTTTCCAACAACAGACTATCGAAGATTTAGCAGTTGTTGCCGAAGAAGTGAAAAGCAGCTTCGTGCGTCTGGTCAATGAAGATGCCAACTCTCACATGGTGGGTAGCGCGATGTCGGTCATTGGCCGAAGCTTCAAACAGCGTCTGCTAGAAATGGCAGAAGAAGAGCTTGGTCCACCGCCAATTCCTTATTGTTTCCTTGCACTTGGCTCAATGGGGCGAGATGAGCAACTGTTGGTGACTGACCAAGATAACGCCATCATTCTAGATGAGACTTATCAAGAAGAGAAACATGGTAAATACTTCGAAGCCCTAGCAAAATACGTCAGCGATGGGTTAGATGCCTGTGGCTACAAATATTGCACAGGTGATATTATGGCAACCAACCCACTATGGCGCATGACTCGTTCAGAGTGGGAAGAGTGTTTTGCTGACTGGATTGATAACCCGAACCCGAAAGCACTACTCAACGCCTCCATCTTTTTCGACTTGGATGGCGTCTATGGCCGCTTAAAATGGGCAGAACAGTTAACTAGCTTTATTGTTCGTCGCGCTCGAAAGAACAACCGCTTCTTAGCGTGTTTGGCTCGTAACGCACTAAACAGAACACCACCTCTGGGCTTCTTTAAAGACTTCGTGATGGAAAAAGATGGCAGACACAACAACTCCATCAACCTCAAACGTCGCGGTACTGCTCCTCTGGTCGACTTAATTCGTGTTCACTCTCTGGCGGTTGGTTCACGTGCACAGAACTCGTTTGAGCGTCTTGACGACATTATTGATGCTGGCATTTTGCCAAAAGGTCGAGCACAAGACTTAAAAGACGCGTTAGAATTTATTTCCATGGTACGTATTCGTCACCAAGCGACGGATGTGGAACTAGGCATTGAGCCTGATAACAATATCGAACCGGAAAACCTCTCTGAGTTTGAACGTCGCAACCTAAAGGATGCATTCCAGATCCTAAGCAATGGTCAAAATTTCCTTAAGTTCCGCTACCAAGCGAACAAGAGCTTTAAGTGAGGTTTAGCATGATTAAAAAGCTCTTTCAGAAGCCAACCATTCAGTGGCCAACGAAGTTTGAACAAAAGCTGGAGATGGCGAAGGATGAGAATTTAATTGCGTTCTATAGCAACAAGCCGCCTGCTCCAGAAACACCGTTATCTGAGGTGGAGTTCGTGGCGTTAGATTTCGAAACGACGGGTTTGAATCCTGAAAAACATGACATCATTACTATTGGTTTGGTGCCGTTTAACCTGAAGCGAATTTTCCTACGTAACTCGCGTCATTGGAAGGTACGTCCACAGCGTGCACTCGATGAAGACTCAGTCATTATACACGGTATTACTCACAGCGAATTGATCGATGCGCCTGACTTAGGCGATATCTTAAGCGAGCTGCTACCATGCTTAAGCGGGAAAATCATTGTTGTTCATTACCGTCGTATCGAGAGAGAGTTTCTGGATAAAGCGCTCAAAAGCCGTTTAGGGGAAGGTATTGAGTTTCCTGTTTTAGATACGCTGCACCTTGAAGAAACGATTCAACAGAAACGTTCAGGCTCTCTCTGGGAGCGTCTAAAAGGGAAAAAACCAGAATCGGTTAGGCTAGCGCAATCTCGACGCCGTTATGGGCTGCCAGACTATACGCCTCACCATGCATTAACCGACGCAATTGCTACCGCAGAGCTGCTGCAAGCGCAAATCGCCCATCATTACAGTGAAGAGCAACCCATCAGTGAGTTCTGGCTGTAATGTATTTCACGCTTAATAGCGATCAAAAAAGGAGCCAGATGGCTCCTTTTTACTTAGGTTGAGACAAGATTACAGCTTAAAGCGTTGAATCTCTTGTTCAAGTTCGTGTGATAGCTCAGACAGGTGAGCAGCTTGTTCTGCTGCTTGATGAGCTTCGACTGACAACTCGTTAGACACGTCACGAATACCTTCAGTGTTACGAGTGATCTCAGTGGTTACCGATGCTTGCTCTTCTGCTGCTGAAGCAATCTGCGTTGCCATATCACTGATACGCTCAACAGCAGTGTGGATTTGCGTCAAGCTCGCTGCAGCCGCATTGGCATCATCAACACTGGTATCAGCTAGACGACGACTGTCACCCATAATACCGACCGCTTTGGCCGTTGTGCCTTGTAGCATCTCGATAGTTTCTTGAATCTCTTGCGTTGAAGCATGAGTACGTTGGCTCAATACGCGGACTTCATCTGCAACCACAGCAAAACCACGGCCTTGCTCACCTGCACGTGCCGCTTCGATCGCCGCGTTAAGTGCAAGTAGGTTCGTTTGCTCTGCAATGCCTTGAATCGTTGATAGAATCGTATTGATGCTATTTCCGTGTGCTTCTAGCTCTTGAATCACATCAGTAGCAACTTGAACTTCTTGCGCTAAGTTCTGAATAGAGCCTTGCGTTTGAGTTACTTGGCTTGAACCGTGTGAACAAGCTTGAACCGCTTCTTCTGAGTTACTTGCCGTGCTATCAGCATTACCTGCAATTTCTTGTGTCGCTGCTGCCATTTCGTTCACGGCCGTCGCCACCATGTTGATTTCATCTTGCTGGTAAGAGATACGCTGACTACGCTCCTCAGCTTGCTGTGCTGTCGTGCGTGCTTGCTCTGAAAGCGCAGAAGATACGTGGCTAAGCTTAGTAACCATTGTGTGCATGTTGCCAACAAAACGGTTGAAGTTTTCCGCCAGTTTACCTACTTCATCATCACTGCGTGGCTCTAGGCGTTGCGTTAAGTCACCTTCGCCAGATGCAATTTCTTCCAGTGCATTTGATACGCGGTTCAAGTCACGGAACAAGAAACCAACTAGCCAAGAAACTGCAAGAATAACCACAATCGTGATCGCCACAGCAGTGAACAATAGATCTCGTAGCAATACCGCATGACCTGCTTCTTCTGTTGCGCGATCCATTTCAATCGCAAACATCCAATGCGTGCCAGGAACTTTATTGAAGTAGTAAAGCTTCTCTTTTCCTTTGATTACCGTATCTTCGATACGACCTTCATCGGCGGCACGCTCAATTGCCTCTTCTGAAAAATCTTTTAGAACACTGGTGATAGGCTTAAGCGTCAAGCTTTTATCTGGATGCGCTAAAAAGGTGCCTTCATTCATGTCGATTAGCATCGCATGCGCGTTTTCACCTGCATCTAAGTTAATCACATCGCTGATAAGCTGATCGATCAGTACATCCGCACCAACAACACCAACAAACTGACCATTTTTCATTACTGGCTCAGCAATGGTCACAAGTAGTGCATTCGTGATTGCGTCTTGATATGCGGCTGTGATGATTTGCTTACCCGCTGCATCAGCATCCTTGTACCAAGGACGTGTGCGAGGGTCATAATCAGCACGGTTACGCTCCGGATGAGAGCGGTACATATCACCGTTTGGTGTACCAAGGAAGATGTCATCGAAGCCACCAGCCTTGCGAGCTTGTTGTAGGAAAGGAACAACGTCTTGCTCGGTCGAGTAGTCGTTGAACGCAGTGGCAATATCTTTACGGATATTGACCCAATCAGAAATTCCCTCTGACGCAGTAGTACTAAGACTTTGCGCACGTGAATAGACACCTGAACGAGTCTGATCAAATAATTGACCAGCCGACAACCAAGTAAGTGCTGTTGCCATCACAACAACAGCAGAAAGGCTTGCGCCTATAAGCTTTTGTTTTAATGATAATTTCATATTTATAGTTTTTTGAGTTGGGAGAACAGTTAAGGTGCATGAATATTACACACTTTTTTACGACTATTCACTAATTTTTAAAAAACAAAATAGCACATTAACTCTTTGTAAAATATGAACTTTCATGTGTCATTTTTTTGTCTCGAGCGTCATAAAAACCGCACAAAAAAAGCCAGCAAATTGCTGGCCTTTTGATTGATTGTTAGTCAAACGGTTTTATAAAATGCCGAATTACTGACGCTCTGTTCTCATACCCATCAATAAGCTCACACACATTGCAAGCAGAATGAAGGTAAATGGCAGTGCTGTAGAAATGGCACCAGCCTGAAGAGCTTGAACCGCCTCGGAGCCACCAATCCATAGCAGAGCAACCGCAATTGCACCTTCCATGAATGCCCAGAAGACACGTTGAAGTACAGGTGCATCAACTTTACCACCTGCCGTGATACTGTCGATAACAAGTGAACCAGAGTCAGAAGACGTAATGAAGAACACAAGTACCAACACAACAGCGATGATAGAAAGCATGCTACCAAATGGAAGAACATCAAACATTTGGAACATAGCGAGAGATACGTCAGTCAAGCCATTTGTGCCCAGCTCACCTACTTTATCAACAACTTGCTCGATCGCCAGGCCACCAAATACAGACATCCAAACAACGGTAACCGCAGTTGGAACCAGTAGAACTGCTGTGATGAACTCGCGAACGGTACGGCCACGAGAAACACGCGCGATGAACATGCCTACGAATGGCGACCATGAAATCCACCAAGCCCAGTAGAACACTGTCCAGCCTTGGAACCAAGCTTCGTCCGTACGACCAAACGGGTTACTTAGTGGGATGATATTCTCTACATATGCCATAAGTGTGGTTGGAATCGAACCTAGGCTCGCCGCCCAACCGATAAGACCAACAAGGAGAAGTAGCAAGAACGCCACAACCATGTTGATGTTACTAATGACTTTAACACCACCATCGATGCCGCGTACGACTGAAACAACAGCAAGTAAAGTCACCACGGTAATAACGACGATTTGCAGACCTAGGCCTGGCTCAACACCAAATACGTGATGAATACCACTTGCTGCTTGCTGCGCACCTAGACCTAGGGATGTAGCAAGACCAAATAAAGTCGCAAGCACAGCCAGAATGTCCACAATGTGGCCAGCCCAACCCCATGCACGATCACCCAGAAGTGGGTAGAAGATCGAACGCATAGATAGCGGTAAACCTTTGTTGTAGGCAAAGAATGCTAAAGAAAGTGCTACAACACCGTAAATTGCCCATGGGTGAAGGCCCCAGTGGAACATCGTTGCACCCAGTGCCAATCTCGCGGCTTCTGGTGTATTTGCCTCAACACCAAGTGGCGTTTCATACCAACCGGTGAAGTAAGCGACAGGTTCTGCAACACTCCAGAACATTAAACCGATACCCATACCAGCTGCAAATAGCATTGCAAGCCATGACATAAACGAGTAATCGGCAACAGCGTCTTTACCACCTAGTCGAATCTTACCCATTGGTGAGACGATAAGCGCCAAACAGAAAATAACGAAAATGTTACCTGCAATAATGAACAACCAATCGAATGAACCAATAATTTTCCACTTCAGCCCATCAAGTGCCGTCTTTGCGGTATGTGCATCTAGAACTAATGCAGCGACAAGAAACAGCGCAATTAAACCTGCACTAATACCAAAAACTGGGTTATGAACATCAAAACCCCATTTTTGAACGTTGTCCTGACCTACCGTATAGTCGGTACTATCGATACTGTACTTATCTATACCCTTTGTCATCGTTCCTCTCTATTTTTGTAGTGTTTTTACGTACCAAACAAAAAAATCTTTCGAACACGATACGTTTTGCATTCCGTGAAGGCGCAAGATCCTATCATTTGACACGTTTTTGTCTATCTTTTTGCTATTAAAAAATCCAATAACTTACTTTTCACTGTGTGGTTACGGCCTTTGATAGAACAAATCACTACTACAATAGTTAGACCACAAACATTTATTGCTATAATAATTTTAGCTCTTCTTATTTTGTCGAAAAGGCGCGACAAAATGGTATTGAGGACACGGCGTAAAATTGTAGGGGTAATTTTTGATTTCCCCCCTTTAAATAAGGGCGCATTTAAGTTAGTGTCGCCTCGATAAATGTTCCCTACAGACTGGATGAATAAATTGGAAAAGTACGAAGAAGTATTGGTCTCGATTCGTCAGATCATCCGCGCTATTGATTTACATTCTAAAAAGCTGAGCAAAGAGTCTGGATTGACTGCTCCACAGTTGATTTTGATGCGCGCTATCAATGACTTAGATAACGTGACGATTAAACAGTTGTCTAGCCACACTAACATGAGCCAAGCGACCGCAACGACCATTCTAGATAGACTAGAACGAGGCCAGTTTGTTGAGCGTCAGCGCAGTGTTCAAGACAAGCGTAAAGTGCATGCTGTACTTACGAGCAAGGGCCAAGAAGCCTTAAAACAAGCACCAACGCCGCTGCAAGAGCACTTCATTAATCGATTCCAAAAATTGGAAGAATGGGAGCAATCCCTTCTACTATCTTCCGTTCAACGCATCTCGACGATGATGAATGCAGAGGACATCGATGTTGCTCCAATGCTAGAGCTTGGTAGCATTACCAAAGCCGATTAGTTTCGCTCCCACGTGCTCGCTTTTTGCGGGCACTACTCTCCTACTCAGTCAAGCCAGTTTCAAACGCATATTTTGCTAACTCTGCCGTCGAATGTAAGTCCAACTTGTGCTTAATGTTATGGCGATGCGTCTCTACCGTTCGATAACTAATATTGAGTAAAGTGGCGATTTTTTTGCTGCTGTTTCCTTGAGCAACTAATTTAAGTACCGCTTCTTCCCTGCGGCTGAGAGGATTCGTTTTTTGCGTGGCAGGCACCACTTCTTGGGTAAAGAGTGTTTGTGTGACGGATTCACAGAAATACGTCGAGCCTTGGTTCACCGTTTTTATTGCTTGCACCATTTTCTCGGCCGAGATTTCCTTGAGCATATATCCTACGGCACCAGCTTGCATAACCTTCATGATGTATTCGCGATTATCGTGCATGGTCAACATAAGTATTTTGCTCTCTGGGCGCGCTTCTTTAATTACACCAGTCGCTTCAATACCGTTCATTATAGGCATGCTGATATCCATCAATATGACATCCGGTTGCAAGTGCTTTGCGACCTCTATCGCTTCCAAACCATTACTTGCTGTACCCACCACTTCGATGTCAGGCTCTAACTCCAAACGAGCCATGAAGCCATCCAACACCACTTGATGATCATCGACAATCACTACACTAATCGGTTTATCCATAAACTATTTCATCCAAATTAAGCAGCACGGTAATCTCTGTTCCCAAGCCAAGCTCACTCATTAGCTCAAATTCACCACCGATGAACTCTACACGCTCTTGCATGTTCCTTAACCCAATCCCTTGTTGGTGCACTGCTTGGTTAACCACAAATCCAACGCCATCATCACGTATGAGTAATTGCAGCATATTGCCCATTTTTTGCAAAGTAACTGTTACTTTTTTCGCTCGCGCATGTTTTTCAATGTTATTCAAAGACTCCTGAGCGACGCGATATAGCGTCGTTGCGACTTCCGAAGTCAGTTTGTGCTGCTGAGTATCGAAATTGCTCTCGATATCAATCCCGGAATGGGAATGAAAATCCTGTAGCAAGGTCGTCAGTGCTGCTTCTAAACCGATATCATCGAGGGCGCTTGGACGGAGCTGATGAGAAATATGCCGCACCTCATTTATCGCGGTGACGAGCGATCGTTGTGATTTATCTAAGTGGGATTTGAGTTTTTCGTCTTCCAGTCTATGACTCATTAAGTCTAAATGACATTTACTGGAGACTAACAACTGATTGATTCCATCATGCAGTTCTCGCGCTAAATGCTTTTTCTCATCTTCTTGGAACATCACGGTTTTATGTGCCAATTCTTTCAGGTTCTTATCAGCGAGGCGATGCTCGTGCAGATTGATCGCCAGAGTGAGAACAATGATTACAGCAACGGTCACCGCTAAGATCACGACGACTGAGAAAAATGTCGTTTCGATATTTTTGTTCACCGCCGCGCGCATATTGGCGACTTCTCGGCTTACATCCTCAATATACAGCCCAGTCCCTATCATCCATTCCCACTTATCGAGCCATGCAGCGTAACTAAGCTTAGGGACAACTTCACCCGTAGATGGCTTTTGCCACAGGTACTGATGAAATCCACCACCGGATTGCGCTTGATACAATAGAGCTTCGATTAAGCGATCGCCATTTTCGTCTTCAAGATAGAGTAAGTTTTCCCCGACAAGCTCCGGAAGAACTGGGTGTACAAGGTTGGTACCATATTTATCATAAGCAAAAAAATAGCCGTCCGACCCATAACTCAAACGATTTAAAATCGCTTTCACACGCGTTTTGGCAGCACTCTCTTCTAAAGTCGGATCGTTGTAGATGTAAGAAATGGAGTCAAAAGCGACGTCGACCGTATCTTTCAGCGCCGCTTCTTTTGATTGGATCAGGTTTTGATGAAAGATCTCCACCTCCCTTTTGCCAAGGGTCTTAGTTTGATAGATAGAGATCCAGCTGATACTCGCTGACACCAATACCACGGGTATCAGTGTCAGCAGAATTAACTTTGCTTTGAGAGGCATCCCTTCCCTCCATGAAACGCTGCCTTTACAGCTTACTATCTTAGCAGTACAAACGAATCGATTGTGTCTGCATAGACATAATTAACAGCTTAACAACTTGTCTCAAAAGGTAAAAACTCTCAGTTCACAAAATCTCTTTATTATCGAGTGATTAACTCATACCGTAAAAACCTGGGAAAAACAGCAAAGACGCCAACACAACAATCTGAATCGCGATGAACGGCATCACACCTTTGTAGATATCTCGCGTAGTAACCCCTGCTGGAGCGACACCTTTTAGATAGAACAAACTAAAGCCAAATGGCGGTGTGAGGAACGACGTCTGCAAGTTCATCGCAATAAGAATCGCAAACCACGTCATATTAATGCCCATCAATTCAGCGACTGGCGCAATAATTGGCACGATGATAAAACAGATTTCAACGAAGTCGATAAAGAAACCTAAAATCAGAATCACCACCATGGTAATAATAAGGAATCCCCACTTTTCACCCGGCAGTTCTAACATCCACTCTTCAACTAAATAATCACCACCGGTGTAGGTAAATGCCATTGAGAAGGCGGTCGCACCAAGTAAGATCGCAAAGACCATTGCGGTTACCTTAACTGTCTCTTTTGATGCATCATAAATCATCGACCAACTAAACTGTTTATACAATAGCGATAAAATAATCGCACCTGCACCGCCCAGTGCCGCTGACTCTGTTGGTGTTGCAATCCCTGCAAAGATGGAGCCCAATACCACGATGATCAATGCTAAAGGTGGCAATACAGCTTTCAGTGCGGTGAGCACTTCTTGTTTACGACTGATCGACTCATCACGCTCTATCGCCTGTGCGGCTTGAGGGTTCAACTTCGCGTAGATGAGAATGTAGATCACATAGGCGCCAACAAGTGTAATACCGGGCCAGATCGCAGCTTGAAATAGGTCCCCTACCGGTACGCCAAGTACATCACCCAACAAGATCAACACGATAGAAGGTGGGATAATTTGGCCCAACGTGCCAGACGCACAAATAGTCCCACACGCTAAACCTTTGTCGTAATTGTACTTGAGCATCACAGGAAGAGATATTAAGCCCATCGCAACAACTGATGCGCCTACCACACCCGTTGAAGCTGCAAGCAATGCGCCAACTAACACGGTAGAAATAGCGATACCACCGCGAACGCCACCGAACAAACGCCCCATTGATTCTAGTAGCTGTTCAGCAAGCTTGGTTTTCTGTAGCACTAGCCCCATAAAAACGAACAGCGGTACGGCCATTAGCACCGTATTTTCCATAATGGACTGAATTCGATATGGCATAAAAGCAAACATCTCGATGCCTTCAGCCCAAACACCAAAAATCAGCGCGATACCACCAAAAGTAAAGGCAACGGGAAATCCCAATAGAAGCGCAAAGAGCGCAACAAAAAACATCACTATACCGATCATAATGACTTCCTTTTACGACTTACCGTTATTACCGGCATAGATGAGATGAGGGTTGACAATTTTGTTGATTGAATGAAGTAACAATCCAATACCACTCACCGCCATAAAGAAAAATGACAGCGGAATCATCGCTTTGATAATCCAACGATATGGTAAGCCACCTGGGTCACCAGACGTCTCGCCTAACGCGTAACTTTCCTTGGCGAAATCAATACCAAACCAAGCTACCAGTAGGCAAAAAGGGAATAAGAAAAATAGTGTGCCTATGATGTCGATGATGGATTGTGCTTTGTAAGATAAGCGTTCATAAAAAATGTCGACGCGAACATGGCCACCGGACTTAATTGCGTAAGGCACACCAAGCAAGAACACGGCAGAGAATAGATGCCATTCCATTTCTTGGAATGCGATAGACACATCATTAAACACGTAACGCATGACAACGTCGTACACAACGTTTGCTAACAACAAAATAAACAGGATGCTGGATAACCATCCGAGGAAATCGCTAAAGCGGTTAAATAATCGCTCAATATAAATAAGACTTCTCATTCCGAACTCCGTGGAACGTTTAGATGCGCTCCGCTATGGTGCGGAGCATTCATTATGAAGTTTTCTTGGGCTTCGATAGCAGGCTAAACCTCTCGGCATCGCCTGCTTCATAACGTTATTGTTGAGCTTGACTGTTTAAGTACGCTCGGTGCGAAATATCTGACCATGGTCGAACTTGATTCATATAGTTCGCTTGCGACTCTTGAATCTCTTTCGCCAAAGCATCTTTTTCTGCATGTTCTTTCAACAAACGATCGTTTGCTTCTCGCAACGCAGCTACTACTTCAGGTGGGAAATCTTTTACTTCAACATTTGGGTATTCAGACTTAATAGATGCCCAGTTTTTGCCGCTTTCGTGTTTCGATTGCGTGTACATATCGTAAGCGGCCGTTTTCATGGCTACTTGCAAAATCGCTTTTAGATCATCAGGTAAACGATTCCAGGTACGCTTGTTAACGAGGAACTGAAGCTCAGTCGCTGGCTCATGCCAACCTGTGTAGTAGTAAGGCGCGATTTTGTGGAAGCCCATACGTAGATCCAGCGATGGACCAACCCATTCCAAGGCATCAATCGTGCGACGCTCTAGAGAAGTATATAGCTCACCAGGGGCGATATTCGTTGGCTTGGCACCTAACTCAGCCAAAATCTCACCAGCAAACCCTGGGATACGCATTTTCAAACCCTGTAAGTCCTCGACGGACTTGATCTCTTTTTGGAACCACCCGCCCATCTGAGTATCGGTATTACCGCCAGGGAAAGACATCAAGTTATGTGGAGAGTACACTTTTTCCATCAGCTCCATACCACCGCCGTAGTAAAACCATGCATACTGCTCAGTTGGCAACATACCGAAGGGCATAGAAGTGAAGTAAAGTGTGTTTGGAACCTTACCCTTCCAGTAATAAGACGCTGAGTGACCCATGTCATACTGACCCGACTTAACCATATCAAACACCCCAAAAGGCGCTTTATGCTTGTTTGCGGAATCAATGCGGATTTGCAAACGTCCGTTGGACATCTCTTCCGCCATTTTGGCCATGTTTTTTGTGGTATCACCAAAAATTGGGAAATTAGGCCCCCAAGTTTCAGCAAGCTTTAAACGATAGACTTTTTCAGCAGCGTTTACAGAAGTCGCTGCGAGTGCCATCGCGGCAGCGACAGCGGTTGTTTTGAGCACTCGTTTTAAAGATTTTTGGATTAGACTCATCGTTCACGTCCTTTATCACCAAGGTTATTGTTGTCATCCATTTCATTAGGATTGGCTGTATTCGGTATAAAAGATGTAACAATGTTGTCTAATGCGAAATGGGCATGAACACGGAAGCGAGTAATTCATCAATAAGGCATTAGCCTAAGGTATTACGTACAAGTACGTAGGACAATCGTCATGACAAAAGACTGTTAATAGCAAAATCAATAAATTATATTTTTATCTATGAATAAAAATAAAAGACAATACGTACGTATTTTTCTGCCAAAAAATTTACATAGTATTTAAGAAAATGTGACAAACCACTTATTGGTAGTGTTAAAGTCAGTACTTAATGCATTATTTCCAATACCAAGATAAAAAAATACCTCGGCATCGGCCGAGGTATTCAATCCAGAACGGTAGCGGTAATTAAACTGCTTTGTAGATAACTTTGTTACCTGCTAACTGCTCTTTTTGAACTAGGTTTTCTTCAAGAAGCTTCTTTAGTGCGCCAGTAGCCCATGATGCCGCTTTAGTATCTTCTTGACCTGCAGCTAGACCGATGCCTTTAGGGTTAATACCTTCAGCATTCGCCATAACGATGTCTAATACTTGTTGTTGCTTAGGAGTAAGGGCAACATCAACTGTTTTCACTGCAGCTACTTTTTTATCAGCTACTACTTTCTCCGCAACAGCTTTTTCAGCAACAGAAGGTGCTACTGCTTTTTCCGCAACAGGCTTCACTGCTTTAGGTGCTGCAGCTAAGTTTGCTACTGTCGCTTTAATGCGTTTTTGCAGTTTCATCTGCACTTTACGCTTATGAGCAAGTCTCATTGAATATTTCTCCAGTTCACTGCATCTCAGCAGGGATGAAAATTTGAAGCGCGTTTTATACCAAAATTCACAAGCAATTTGTAGGTTTTAGCGGCGAAACGCGATGAAAAATGCGCTCAAAGCATAGAACGTCTACTATTTAATCAGATATTTTATGAACGGATTTATTGAATACTGGGTATAAAAACAGAGGTTTGTTTTATTTTAAATGCAAATCAATGCACATAAAGCTACCCACTTATTTTTGGACAAGTATTCGATGAGGTTATAAGCATGGAAACGCTGCACCTAACAAATTCACATTTCAAACCCGACTCCCCTATCAACAGAATACTTTTGTTGCTCGTTGCACTCATCACTTTGTTTTTGGTTGCCATTTCTCCGGGATGGAAGCAAGCCATGCTGTCGGTCATTTTGATGTCTGCAATCGTTGGTTTCGCCATCTTGATGATTAAGAAAAGCCAAGTCACTTTTACGCTGACAGCTTCTCACTTTCAGCAACACCTTTTTAAAGGAGGTTGGGTCGTCCGATGGCGAAATATTGAGTCAATCGGTATTTGTAGCTACCAACAGGAAGGGTGGCACCAACCGCTACCTTGGATCGGTATTCGTCTAAAACACTACTCACCCTACTTAAATTCAATCTGCCCTCGTATAGCGACAGAAATTCTCCTCAGCCAGCGAGCACTGCTTTACTTAGGCGCGAAACAAAATCAGTGTGAAGATAAGTTTGAGGATATGGTGCTTGACCCTAAACCGTATATAAACAGAGATGGGATTGAGTACAAAGGTTTGTTAGCGATGCTCGCCAACCGGATGAAGTATCAGAGAGGCTTTTATGGCTACGATCTATTTATATCAGCAAGTGATCTAGATCGTGAAGCTGAGGATTTTGTGGGACTGACTCGGCGATACTTAGCTGCCGCCGAGCCAGAATAATGCTTATTACACGCACTTTTAGTAAAGCGGCATCTCGTCAGCAACGAACGGGTTAGTTTTACGCTCGTGACCGAAAGTCGATTGAGGGCCGTGACCAGGGACAAACGTGACATCATTGCCTAAAGGCCACAATTTCTCTTTGATAGAGCTAATCAACGTATTGAAATCGCCTTGTGGGAAGTCAGTTCGACCAATGCTACCGTTAAACAAAACGTCACCCACAAACGCTAAACGCGCTTCTTCACTGTAAAGCACAACGTGACCAGGTGTATGACCAGGTGTGTGGAATACGTTCAGCACTTGATTACCGAAAGTGACAGTGTCACCCTCATTTAGCCATTGGTGCGGTTCAAACGCTTCTGTCAGCGGGAAACCAAACATTTGGCTCTGACCTTCCAAACCTTGCAACCAGAAGTTATCTGCCTTGTGAGGACCAACAATCTCTGTACCGCCAAGCAGTGCAGACAGCGGTTCCGTGCCACCTACGTGGTCCAAGTGACCGTGTGTTAGCACTAGGTTTACCACGTCAACACCCAGCTCTTTGATAAGCATAGCGAGCTGCTTTTCATCGCCGCCTGGGTCAACCACAATGCCTTTCATGGTTTCGTCACACCAGACAATAGAACAGTTTTGAGAGAAAGATGTTACTGGAACAACTTGGTATTTCAGAGCCATAGATAACCTATACCGAATAAATTTGCGTGAAAACTGCCGCAACTATGACACTAAGGCCTATCGACTTCAAGCTTTGAACTGTGGGTAATCGACGACGTTCTGAGACTAGAAACCTTGTCTCAACTGGCACTACCAGGAACGAACAGCACCCGTATCGATATGAACAAAGTTACTGCCTGGATAATAACCCACGCCACCGGCTTTTAGGCTTAAGGCAGCATCACGAACTGTTGAAAGCTTCACACCGTCTAAACGGAAATCAATGGCCTTTCCTTCCATGTGCATGCTCTTTTTCGCTACACGAGAAGACCCGTTGCGCAGCGAGGCATTAGTGGCAGGAGAACGGTAACCTGAAATGACGATCACCTCTGCTTCTGTACCAATTAACTTTTGAATTTGACTTATTTGATCGAACAAGCGTCTATCCATGGGATGAACCTCATTTCGTCGATGGTCTCGACAAAACTCATTCAGCCTTTGCAGTTCATCATTAATGTATCGTTTTCCATCGAAATAGCATGTTTCGAGGATCTCTCCAGTATTAAGGTTGTTCATCGCCAGCGCACGTGGCTCGTCAGGGAGTGAAGCCCAAGAAAATGATGGCAGGGCAGACGCCAACACCACACCACCAGCGGTCATTTTAAGGAAATCTCGGCGGGAAAAGTTACGACTTACCATTTCAAAATACAGTGCTCAACAACTAGACAAGTCGTGGACATTAACCAAACACATTTGTCACGTCAAATGCATAAAATGCTCCATCTTGATTTTCAGATGCAGTAATTATTGATTAATTATTGAACGAAAAGAGAATTCTTCGTTTTGTAAATTTTCCTTAAAGATTTCAACTGCGGTGATCGTACTTATAGATATCATCACGGTAGTAAA
Source organism: Vibrio sp. 2CM40D (assembly GCF_023161825.1). Lineage (NCBI taxonomy): Bacteria > Pseudomonadati > Pseudomonadota > Gammaproteobacteria > Vibrionales > Vibrionaceae > Vibrio > Vibrio sp. 2CM40D. The sequence continues at coordinate 34,060 of NZ_JALNTL010000013.1, read as the reverse complement.
GCGTTCCCTCTTCCAACCATGCTGTTTGATAAATGATGTGTACTTGAATGCGCTCTCCCAAAGGAACTGACGTGTTAGACCGACGAGAACTTTCTCGCTTTTTCGCTAAACGTTCTTCCAGCCCCTGAGTTTTGAACAGAAGTTCTGCTAACTGGTCTGCATGTTCTACACGAACACATCCTGAGCTGAATGCGCGTCTGTCCTGTTCAAACAAGTTCTTACTTGGCGTGTCATGCAAATAAATAGCTTGTGGGTTAGGCATATTGAACTTGTACAATCCCAGTGCATTTTGTAAGCCCGACGCCTGTCGCATACGATAAGGAAATGTTCTCGGATTCACCGTTGCCCAATTGATGGTTGTAGGGTCAATAATTTCGTTCGAAGTCCAAGACCGAATGATTTGAATGTTCTGGTTAATCAAATACATCGGATTACGTTTTACTTTAGGAATAATGTCTTTAACCATGATAGTCCAAGGCACGTTCCAAGTTGGGTTGAGAATAACTGAATCCAATGCCACCGACATGATGGGTGTTTTTCTTGATGCTCTCCCTACCACAACTTTAGACTCAAACAAGGGTTGACCGTCATGCCAATACGTGACTTCGTATCCAGGCACGTTAACAAAGACAACATTATCCCTTTCTTTCGACCAAATTCTTGAACGCTCAGAATTCAACGCCAGCAGATGCAATCGCTCTTGAGGAGAAAAGTTGATCCATCGAATGGTATTCGGGCCGATAACGCCATCTTCTTTCAAACCATGAATACGCTGGAACTCTTTTATCGCAAGCTCTAATTGTTCGTCATATTCTTCAGTGACTAAATCCAAGTAAGAAACATCTACGCCTACGATCTCCATTCGCTCAATCAATAGGGGTCTGTTTTCTAATATATCGCCAACACGTGCTAGCCCAGTTTGTTGATAGGCAGGATATTGGTACTGAGAATGTTCCGATAGCGAAGAATAGGCGGAGTAGAAAGCATCATCTGTTTGTAATGGAGACCGGAGACTTGCCAAAAACTGACCAAGTTTGCCAACCGTAATCTCATTACTCAGAACCGATAAAGTATCGATGCTAGGAGCGGGTAACGTAACATGGGCTTTGTCTGTAAATAGCCAATTAATCCCTTCTTCGGGGAGTTGCTCAAGATAACTAAGGTACATCAAGAGTGAATCTGTCATCACTAAATCGAAGTCGAGATTATCTCCCTGCCACCTTACTTGGTTTATCCGGTGAAGTTGATTTTCGAATTCATCGGTGACATCCGCAAGTGCAACCAGGTTTACTTGAAAAAGAAACTGCTCAATATCACTTTCATTTTCCCAGTTCAAACGGTAATTGGTGCTTTGATACAGTTGATCAATCACCTCTGGATAATGGATCATTTTTTCTACAGACAGCTTTTGTACCGCTCCCTCTTGCTCGACTTGCGCTGAAGCTTCGAGAGAAACGACGGTGGAAAAGCTGCAAAACGGCACCAGAAGTGCCGTCATGATTAAAACCCTAGCAAACACTGAAATGATCCTTGCGCTACTTGCCATAATAAAAAGTATGGCAAATATCTCACAGCTTGCAGGTTTAAAATTAAGAATCTGATGCCGAAAACGACAACAAAACTCTCTATAAGTAATTACTCAATGATCTTTCTAGATAATTCTCGACCAATGGTTGTCCCATTGCACTCCGCTTGCGAAGGTACTTTTTGACTCCTCTGGTCTTTGCTCTACCACTTTTCCCGCCCCAGAGCTGACTCGGAACTCATCGCCATAGACCACAACACCAGAGGCGTCTGGTAACGCACTTAGCTCTACCAATTTGCCCGTAGATTTAGACCATATACCATAACAACTGCCCGGAGGCGAAGTGGCTAAGATCCATTCATCGGTTGCTGCAATACTCGCAACGTAGTGATTGAAACGCGCCCACTCTTCAGGCTCAGCTTGAAGATCTTGCATTTCACCACCACGCGTGTGCATGGCGATCAAGGCTGGATACTCGTCCGGCTCACCACGATATTGCTGACCACAAAGCACGGTTTCCGCACCATCATGGGCTAAGTGGCGAATACTCAACTTATGATCCGGTAAAGACACTTGATCCAGTAGCTCACCCTTCTGTGAAAGGTAACTCAGGCTGGGTTTCATGCTATCAAGATTGAGAGGTTCACGACCGTTAGTGTGTACGCCACCGACGCCAATCGCCAATACACCATCAGGCATCATGATCACTTCATGAGGACCAAGACCAAAACTCGTTAACTCATCGACCTTTTGATATTGCTTCTGTACATCATAAACACCAATGATCCCACGGCTTGTCCCCCTCTCACCTTCTGTGGCAAATAGGAATGTGCCGTCATGGGAGTAAACGCCATGCCCATAGAAATGACGATTTGACTTTGCTAGTTGCAGTTTGATCATCTGCCCTGAGCGAAAATCAAATACCATGAAGAAAGTACCAGGTCGTCGACCAAAGACTACGGCGTGGCCTTGTTGGTTCGTTGCTACACCATGACCACGTTCAGGAATCGGCAATGAAGATAGCGGCATACCATGCTCATCCGCCACCACCGCTGCGAATTTGTCTCGGCCAATGATAGAGCAGCCGATCAACGCAGGCTCACGTGAGCTTGTTGAAGAACAACCAAATGGCATCATAGGTGTAGCCGCCCCGAATAGAGCGGCTTTCAGCAAGATTCGGCGGGTTTGATCAGTCACCATCGGTTGCATTAAATCCTATAACTACGCCAAGCTCGATCGCCACTTCTTCGTGAATCAGGTACTTCAATTGCTCTAGCTTATTGTATTGAGCGAGCACCATGCGATAGCCTTCTTTTGTTTGTAGTGCAGCAAACAAGCTCTTATCTTCTGGCCAAGTTTCTAACGCCATTTCAAACTGATGAACGACACGGTCTGCGAGATCTGCATGGCCTTGCTCTCTAAGTAGCGCATCTAGACCATTCCCGTTAGCAAAGTACAACGCTTCCATCCCTTGAAGGTTGGCTTTTAAGTTTGAAAGCGAGGTCTCTGAACGCCACGATTCTGAGAAATACGGGCGAGGCTTACCAATCTTCGCTAGCGGTCGGCTCAACTTCTTCATGCTGTATTCAAGCTGATTCGAGAGCAGTGAAATGTACTCAGACTCCCATTCCGTCATCTCTAGCGATTTCCAAGGGTTCTCTGCCCAAGAATCCGCGATGATCTGCGCTTTGTTATCGAGGTTTTCTGCAATCGCTACGCCTGTCACACAAGTATTGCCGTTGCTAGATAAGGTCGACGCTTTATCGTAAAGCAGCCATTCCAATGCACCTAAACCTTGCACGGTGACACTTTGGGTGGAGATATCTTCTGCACTCCAAGCTTGATCAGATTTCGTCAGTACAGACATTTTACGACCAGTGGTATTCTTTTTATCTGGCCAAAACTGAACATTCCAGCTTTGCTCCAACGCCGTAGCAGGGCCACGTTCTTGACCTTGTAATGCCATCCACGCAAGCATCGTTTGATGCCATTGCTGTTTTACTTGTGCATCATCTTTCGACTCTGATGCGCAGTAATCCGCGAAGCGCTGTTCAAGTTCTGTGGTTTGCGCTAAAAACGTCTGAGCTGATTGAAACTCAACCTCGTACACGCTTTGAGAAATATGACTTGTACTCTCAGGCTTGGCTGAGCTCGAACCGATGGTCGATTGGCAACCAACCAAACTTAACGTTGCGGCAATCGCACTCACTAACAGTGTTTTTTTCATGGTTGCTTCCTTATAGAGAGTTCAGAAACGCAATGAGAGCATCACGTTCTTTTTTGTTCAGAGCTAAAACATTTTGTTTCGCCGTTTCAGCTTCGCCGCCGTGCCACAACACCGCTTCCATCAGGTTACGAGCGCGGCCATCATGTAGAAAGTAAGTGTGTCCGTTTACTTCTTCGGTATAACCAATGCCCCATAGCGGTGCCGTTCGCCATTCACGGCCGTTTGCTAAGTATTCCGGACGGTTATCGGCTAAGCCTTTACCCATGTCATGCAAAAGCATGTCTGTGTATGGGTGGATAAGCTGCTCAGAAAGCGCTGGTAACTCTGGTCGTTTCGCCGTTTTAACACTGGTCTTGTGGCAGCTTTCACAGCCAGACGCAGCAAAGATTTGCTGACCAAGTTTCACGTTAGGATCATTGACGTTACGGCGAATAGGTACGGCTAAGTGTTGGCTGTAAAACTCTACGAAGTCGAGAATATTTTCACTCACCTCTGGTTTGCCGCCATTTGGCATGTCGTCACAAATGCTTTGTTTCGAGGTACAGTTTTCATTTGGGAATAAATGGCTCGTAAGACCCACATCACCATTAAATGCTGCTGCATTTTGCTGCATTAGCGTCGGTTGTCCTGCTTTCCAGCCAAAACGACCAATCGAGAAGTCGTCCTTCTCAATATCCCACACCTTATTGACTTTGCCTGAGATACCGTCTTTGTCGGCATCTTGTTCATCAGCCCAAGCAAGTAGCGTTTCGTCGGGAATACTCTCTAACAAACCAAGGCCGATCATTGGCGGTGCCACGCGTGCTGAGAACTCGGTATCAGGGTGCATATCGCCGTAACCCAGATCGGTAATGTTCAAATGAGGTTTTCTTAGCGTCACCGTCGTACCGTCTTTAAATTTCACTGGGACATCGGTGTAAGTGATTTCGATTTTGCCTTCTGGCGTTTGATCTTGCAGAGCGAAATCTTGAAGCTGGCCACCATAAGTCGGCTCAGGTATGCCGCCATCTTTGATGTAAGCTTTCTTTTGTTCTGGCGTCATCGCAGGAATGCTTAAGCGCACTAACATAGACACGGCATGTAAATCATCTTTCTCTGGCGGATGACCACGACCGTCTTTGATGTGACAATTCTGACAACCATTGGTGTTAAAAAGCGGGCCTAGGCCATCACGAGCGTCCGTTGACGCTGGCGCTTGTACCCAAGGGTTACGGAAAAAGCTGTTACCTACGCTAAAGTCGAGGCGTTTGCTCATTGGCAAGTTAGCAGCAGGAAGAGAATAGGCATTCGCGCCGTCTTTTTTAACACTGGTTTTGCCACCAGACTTAACATCATAAGCCATGGCAGAAGAAGAAAGGATCGCGGCTAGCGCAGAAATTAGGTATGGCTTCATATCATTGCTCTACATAGACAACAAGGGTGATAACAACGAGCTCAAACGTCAAAAGGGCTCACAAAGAGCCCTTATTTATTATGGTTTTCTTATTAAAACTCGTGGTCAGCAGTATCAGGGCTTAGGCTGTCGATGCCGACAATGCTTGCCGCACGCTCAATCGCACCGGTTTGTGCTACCAACGACATGATGGTGTCGTTTACTAGCGCGTTGCCTTGTGCGTTACCCGCTGCAATAAGTTGGTCAAAGTGCTGGTTGTTCTTCTCTGCAGAAGTCACTAGCTCACCAACTTGGCTACGTGTTGTATCAAACTGCTTTTGAATTTCGGTCGCGGCTTTCTTGTCTTTTTGAGCAACAAGGTCAGCGATACTTGGACCAGATAGCTCTTTGCCGTTTACACCTTTGTATGTACCTGTGTAAACGTTGTAGATGCCTTGCTCATTGTAGTAGTGAGAGTTGTGCGTGTTGTCTGAGAAACAATCGTGTTCGTCTTCAGTCGAGTTTGCCTCTAGTGCCACCTTCATGCGCTCACCCGCTAGCTCACCTAGAGAAAGAGAACCCATGCCGAATAGCATCTTACGAAGACCATTGTCAGCAGATTCGTTCAATAGCTCTTCACGGTAGTTGCCTTTCACTTCTGCAGACCACTGCTTTTCCATCCACTCTAGGTCTTGAACCAGTAGATCAGCGGCCGCTTTTAGGTACTCACCACGACGATCACAATGACCATTCGTACACTCAGAGCCAACGACGAAATCAGTGTAAGCACGTTGACCTGCACCCGCGTTAGTGCCGTTTAGGTCTTGACCCCAAAGCAAGAATTCAATCGCGTGGTAACCTGATGCAACGTTTGCCTCAGAACCGCCTACTTCGTTTAGATCCGCTAGCAATTCTGGAGTGATTTTTGAAACGTCCAGTTTAGAAGCACCAATCTGCAGACTTGTGTTCGCGATGATGTTGGCAGCAGCGCCCTCGTTACCCAATTCGTATTGGTAATCAGCCGCTACGTAGTCAATCAAACCTTCATCAAGTGGCCATGCGTTCAGCTGACCTTCCCAATCATCAACAATCGCGTTACCAAAACGGAAAACTTCAGACTGTTGGTAAGGCACGCGAGAATCTAGCCAAGCTTGTTTTACTTCTTCAAGCTTTTTCGCTGATGGTGATTGTAGAAATTCGTCGATTTTCACATCAAGCGCTTTCGCTGTTGTTACTGAATCAGCAAATACAGCATGGGCAACGTCCGCGTAATGTTCGACTACTTGTTGTTTAGTTACTGTGGCAGCAACGGTAGAACCACTGGCAATGAGGAGTGATGCAGCAATAGATTGGACTAAAACTTTTTTTGCATTCATCTGAAGCATCCTTGTTGAGCTTTTCAATTATCGTATTGGTAGTGCTAATTATTCTTATTTGCACTTTAGTCTCGAGATAATACAAATTTACAATTTATTTGCAACTCCAGATACAAAAAAACCTCATAAAAATGAGGTTTTTCACAGACTTTATTGTCAGTTTTATCTTTAGGATTAAACCTTTAGGTCATGTTTTCCGTGAGAGACTTTTGCCTTCAGATAATTTTCGTTGCCATCTTTGATATGTGCAGAGGTATTGACAACCTCGCCAATTTCAATTCCGTACTCAGATAACTCACGGATTTTCTTAGGGTTGTTCGTCACGAGGCGGATCTTATTCACGCCTAAAGCTTCTAGCATTTGTGCTGCTTCTGTGAAATCACGCAGGTCATCATCAAAGCCCAAATGGTTGTTAGCTTCGTACGTGTTCATGCCCTGGCTTTGTAAGCGGTATGCATCGATCTTATTGTACAAGCCAATACCACGACCTTCCTGACGGAGATACAAGATGATACCACCGGACTCGCCCATGCGATTGATCGTCTCTTCTAGTTGCTCACCACAGTCACAGCGTGAAGAGTGGAACACATCGCCTGTCAAACACTCAGAGTGCATACGAACTAAAGGCATGTCCTGAGTTTGGTCCGCTTGTTTAAAGATAATAGCAACATGCTCTTTGTCTGTCTTCAGACCATGGAAAGACAGAATTTCGGCATCAATGTTACTTTTTGCCCCGACTTTAAAATCTACTCTGGCACGTACTTCCGCCATATCTATACTCACTCGATTTATTGCTTGATGCGCTTGATGCGTTTTCGTTATTGCATTCATGGGATTTACTCGTTGCTCTTCAACTATGGGGACTGATACCGCATTTTGCAATATAGAGATCACAATTGAGGGCAGTTATCCACTCAAGACAGCAAAAGAGAAACACTCTCCAACTGAACAATTGTTATATTATAACAATTTAAAAAAACTACAATAAAAAACCCCAGACAAATTTTGTCTGGGGTTTCAAGAAGGTCGTTTGGTCTATCTTTTAATGGGTCTGACTGCGCTTCCAAACGGCGAGTTCAATCCAAACTGCTTCGAGTTCTTGGATTTCCTCGTCGGTCAACACGGCGAGCGTTGAAGTAACTTGAGGCAGGTTCGGTGATTGCAATGCACGAATCTGCGAATAGAAGTCTTTTTTAAGTTGTAATATAACTGAATCCACTGCGTGCACCTATTTCGTTCTTTTATTACTTATCCAGCTCAAAATTTTTATTTTCTTTATACTGGAAACTTCATAAATTCGGAAAAATGATAACATTCTGCTTGTTAAGTGCACAATTTATTTTTAATAGTGGAATAACGGTCACATTAATTACGCTTCACCATTCGGATCGAATATAAGACAAAAAAGATCAAAAATAGCACAGGAAAGATCCACAACAGCGCCGTGGAATAATTTAATGGTGGTTGGTACAGAACAATATTCCCATAACGAGCAACTAGATAGTCCTTTATTTCTTGATCTGAGCTGCCTTCATTGGCCATCGTATACACTTTCAACCTCAGGTCTTTAGCCGCTTGTGCATTAGACTCGACAAGGTTTTGGTTTTGACACTGCGGGCAGCGTAATGTCTTGGCTAGCGAGGTTGCACGCTGTTGCACTTCAACAGAATGAAAATCAAACAGATCAACATTCTGTTCTAAATCCGCACTTCTCGTGAAAGGAGAAAATAGTATAAATAGGATTAAAGTGAGGAGAAGATTATTAAATCGAAACATTCAAGTATCCTGAAAATATATCGTTCCATTTATCTGCCGTTAGCTCTCCACGATATTTGATCAATATACGACCATTTTGATCAATCAAGTAAGTTTCCGGCGTTCCTATAACACCTAGCTCCACAGCGAGCTTTCCATTAGGGTCACTAATTACTTCAATATATGGGTTTCGTTTAGAGCTCAAATATTCACGGGCAGCTTGTTTTTGATCTCTATAATTCAGCCCAATAATAGGCACACCGAGTTCTGCTAACTGCAATAACTCTTCATGCTCTCGCTTGCATACCCCGCACCAAGATGCCCAAACATTCAATAATTTATATCCGTCGCTTTTGAACAATTGCTCAGAAACTATGTCATCAGAGATCAGAGAAGTAGAGCGAAAATTAGGTGTCTCTAAATTTCGTTGTGGGGACAATTCGACATGTGGTCGCTCAGACAAGGCCACCGCAGTAACTACAGCAAACACGGCAACAGCCACAACGAGACCTGCGAGTTTAAGCGTATTTCTCGATCGCATTGATAGCCTCTCTCCTTTTCTTTAGGCCTGTTAATAGCGCACCAAACACAGCTAATAGCCCGCCAGACCATATCCACCAAATGCCTGCGCGGTACTGAACTTTAATCGCATAAGCATGAGTGTCGACTTTGTCACCCAATGTCACGTAATAATCGCCATGCCATAGTGAACGAATCGCAGGCTCGGTCATATTCATCACTCGCACAGGGTAATGACGCTTTTGCGGGTTGAAATTGAGCATGCGGCCATCTTCCAAGTGCAAGGTGATCTGTCCTTGTTCAGCGGTGTAGTTTGGCCCCACCAGCCATTCGATACCATGATAATCGATAGTGATCCCCGCCCTTTGTTGAGAACTGCCGGGTTCGACACGTAAATTGTGTTCATATGAGTAGTGACTGTTGAATACAGCTCCACTCACCGCCAGCGCAAAACCGATATGTGCCATCACGATTGGCATGAGTTTGCGCTTATTGGAACAACGAAACAGCATAACGAGATGCGCCGCAATCACCCAAGTAGCCAACGTTATGGTTAGCAATACTTCGAAATGCAGTGCGTGCACTAAGAAGATAAACCCGATCCCAGAGACAAGAGATAACGCAATACTGATCGCAATATCAGCGCTTACACTCGGCACTGTGCCTTTTGTCCATTTCAGCAGCGGCGTGAAAGCTAAGGAAATCAGAGCCAGTATGCTTAATGGGAAGATCAGACTATTAAAATAAGGTGCGCCAACTGAAATGTTCCCTAAACCGAGCAGTTGATAAACCATCGGATAAAAAGTGCCAAGAAAAACGATAGCAGTCGCAATAACCAGCAGCCCTTTGGCGATGTAAGCAGTGTAAGCTCGGCTCGCTAGAGATTGAAGTTTGAAGCGAGGGAGTTGTTCTCCTCGCAAAATCAATACGCCAAAAGTGATGATGATAAGCAAGCTCAATACACCAAGCAGCACTAAACCCTTAGTTGGGTCCACCGCAAAAGCATGCACTGAAGTCAGCACGCCAGAGCGCACCACGAATGTCCCTAAAATGCTTAGGCTGAACGTAGCAAACGCCAGTGCATAGGTGCTCCAAATTGCGCCTCTGTTACGTGTTGCGACAACACCGCTGTGCAACAAAGCAGTACCAGTAAGCCAAGGGAGTAGAGAAGCGTTCTCCACAGGGTCCCAAAACCACCAGCCGCCCCACCCTAGCTCATTGTACGCCCACCATGATCCCACCAAGATACCCAACGTGAGCGTTCCCCATGCAAAAAACGCTGCGCTTCGAGCAACCACATACCAATCGCTCATCGGTTGTTTACCCAATAGCGCTGCTAATGCAAAAGCTAATATTGCTGCGTAACCGACATAACCGAGATAAAGCAATGGTGGATGAATGATAAGCCCAACATCTTGCAACATTGGGTTTAGATCTCGTCCTTCCGACGCCAATACTTGGGCATACTCGAACGGGTTAGAGGTCATTAACGTGAACCAAGCAAATGTCGCAATAAGAACGTTCATGATTCCTAAACAGTCACAAGTATATTGGGCGTTGAGCGGTGACTTAAATGCAATAAACGACGCCCATAAACTCAAGGTGACGACCCAAAACAACATGGAGCCTTGGTGCCCACCCCAAGCGGCAGCAATTTTGAACGCCACGGGAAGTTGACTGTTGGAATGCGTAACAACATATTCCAACGCGAAGTTGTCTTGCACGAAGCAGACGATCAGAAGTGCTAAACAAATGATGGAAGCTAAGCTAATGATGTGGGACATCGCGACTTGATGCGGCAATGTCGCCTTCTTACCCATAGCACGACGTAGCCAATGCAGCAACGATGCACAAGTCGATGTTACAGCCACCAATATCAGTAAGAAGAACCCTAGCTCAGCCTCCATTTTTCCCCCTTACACTATGGTCATTTGACCGGCATAGAGAATGAAAGTACGTAGCATAAGTACGCCAACCAAGCTCAACGTCGTGACCACAAAAACGTAACTGCCTTTGTGGCGCACTTCTGAAGGCGTTAACCAATTGAGAGTCAAAGGCGTAATCATGCCGATGAACACTACGCCAACCCAGAACCATTGAGCCCAGAATCCACTCGAAATAGCATTCCAAGCCGCGACTTCGTTCTGACCACCGCTGAAGATCAGTCCAGTAAAGAATGTCACTAAGACAAACAACTCAAACAACACTACAGGGCGTTCAAATCCGTGCACCCAAGACACACTTGGGCTGCTAGTCGACTCTTTAAACACCAAGATGCCGAACATCAAGCATGCCGCTGCACCCGAGGACAAACTAGAGAACAGGAACAAGATTGGCAGTACTGGATTGTTTAGCATTGGGTAAGTCTTCAATGCAGACAATAGAAAGCCAGTGTACGCTGCAAGCACGATGGCTAAGAAGCCCAAGAACAATTCAATGGCGTTGTTGGCTTTCCCCGCCTTAATCAAAATGCCATCGGCAAAATCCAGCAGTTTGCTTGGTAACTTCCCTTCACAGAAGCTGATGATTTGATGGCGGAAGATAACGCCAATCCAAACAAACAGCACCAGCATGTACACTTGGAACAAGATCACGCCCATCGACATCACAGACGTTGGGTTGTAGTAGATCATGATCTTCCAAAACTCTAAAGGCTTGGTTAAATGGAAAATCAAAATTACCAACCCAGCAATGATGCCAAATGGCGCAAGCCAAGCCATCGCTTTCATGATGCCGTTGTTTGCGGGATCACCTTCAATCACTTTGCGTTTTAAATAGATAGAAATCATCACCGCACCTGCTGACATCCCAGCAAGGAATAAGTAAATCGCGATGATCCAATCCCAGACTAACGAGTCAAAGTGGAATGCACTTTCGAAGCCGTTCATGATGACACCTCCCCTTTGCTATGCGGAATTTTGTACAGTTTAGGTTGCGTACCTAAATGCGATTTATCGCGATAGACAACATGGCTTTCGATAGCTTTGCTCACCTCGCTAGTTGGGTCATTCAAATCACCAAAGATGAGTGCTTTTGTTGGGCAAGATTCCACGCAAGCTGGCTGCTTACCTTGCGCTAGGTTGGTATCACGGCAGAAGTTACATTTATCCGCAGAGTGATCGACTGGATTAAAGAAGCGCACTTGGTAAGGGCAAGCGGCAAGGCAATAACCACATCCGACACATTTCTCTTTGTGCACATCCACGATGCCGGTCGCTTCATCTTTGTATGCAGCGCCTGTTGGACAAACGTACACACATGGTGGGTTATCACAGTGCTGACAGGATTCGCGAGTAAACTGGTATTCCACATCTGGAAATTCGCCAATCGGTTCACTGCGATGAATTTTAAGTCGCGTTACGCCTTCAGGGACTTTATTTACTTCGCGACAAGCATCGGTACAAGCGGTACAGCCAATACAGGCATTTTCATCATGAACCATACCCATGCGTTTCGCTTGTTCACTGTTGCTGGCATAGAGAGAGGAGCTAACAACGGAAGTGCCTGCAACGCCTGTAGTTAAAATCAACGCGCCGCTGCCGGCTAAAAAGTTTCTTCTCGAACATTTCATGCTATCTCTCCTCTTCTTTGGCAAGTTCAGGTTCGACGGCAAATTCAGAGTGACAATCCACACACTGCTTGATCAGTTGTTTTCTGTCGTACGACAACGCTTTGGTTTTCGCTGCGTGTACATCGTGGCAATTTGAACAAGTGAGGTTTTTGGCGTGCACATCGTGCGTCCAGTGGCTTTCTCTCAGCTGTGTCGGTGCGTGGCAATCCACACATTGGCTGTTCGCTTTGAGGATCAAGCTTGGGTCTAAGAACACTTTGTCGTGCACCGCTTTCGATTGAGCCGCTGAAAACTTGATTACATCAGGCGCGCCTTCTCGATGGTCAGGACCGATATTACTATGGCAGTTGGTGCAATTAAGCTGTTTACCCTGACTGAGTAACGCTTGAGGATCATGCGAAAGGTTCAGAGTCTCTTTGGCATCCTTGTGACATTGCAGACATTTATAGTCTCTGTCACGGATTAACTCGACTTGATGACGCTCAGATTGAGCTCCATCAATTGGCTCTGAAGAAGTCGCATGGGCGGCGATGGAGAAACCATAGATGGCAAAGACGAAGAGAAGTTTCAGCATTGTCTCTATGGTCAATTTTATATTGCCCATATTGTTCTTTCCTTAGCTCGATAATAATTGATAACTATTCTCAATTATTTATTTGAGCGACAATTAATTTCCTCTGAAGATATTTTTTAGATCTTCAAATGACATCAATTCTTATTTCGGAAAGCCACAACGCTAAACCTATATTTATAATACCTCTATTATTCATAAGGGGTAGAAACGCCTGCTCAAAAAGCGAACTAAATCACCCTATTTTTAAAAAGGTTAAAAACCCAAAGCATTGCAGAACAATGACTTAGCAACTACCACTTTAGAGGTATATAAATTCAAACATGACTGAGATCACTGGTGTAAATTGATCTAAAACAAGACAAGATTCACTCACTATTTCATCTATCCAATTAAGCAATATTATTAATCGTAGATCTCCAGTTCTTATTTGGAATAGCTCCTCACAACGCTGCTAATAAAAACGAATATGGAGATAACACTGTGAGCATAAAACACTGGATGAGCGCACCTATTGCGGTTGCGACCTTATTCGCCAGCCAATTATTTTTGGTTGACGCTCCGTTAGCGGCAGAAGAGAAGGATTTTATCGATCCTCGTAACGATGTCTTTGAACAGAACCACCCTGATCAATACCATTCTTGGAAAGCAACATCCGAAAGTGAGCACATTGAAGATGCTCTAAGTGAAGACCCAAACATGGTTATCCTGTGGGCAGGTTATGGCTTCGCGAAAGACTACAACAAAGCGCGCGGTCACTTTTACGCACTTGATGATGTTCGCCAAACCTTACGTACTGGCGCACCAACCGACGAGAAGTCCGGGCCTATGCCGATGGCGTGCTGGAGCTGTAAAAGCCCAGACGTTGCTCGCGTGATTGATGAACGGGGTGAAGACGGTTATTTCGAAGGTAAATGGGCACGCTTAGGCTCAGAAATCGTCAACCCTATCGGTTGTTCCGATTGCCACAACACGGGCTCTGAAGCCTTCAAGAAAGGCGAACACGCGCTGGCACTGACTCGCCCATACGTCGAGCGTGCTTTTGATACTATTGGTAAAAACTTTGATGAACAATCTCGCCTAGATAAGCAAGCATCGGTCTGCGCTCAATGTCACGTTGAATACTACTTCACCGGCCCAACTAAAGCAGTTAAATTCCCATGGGATATGGGCACCACCGTTAATGACATGGAGAAATACTACGACGCGTTGAATTTCAAAGATTGGACGCATGCCGTATCTAAAGCGCCGATGCTAAAAGCGCAACATCCAGGTTTCGAAACTTGGAGAGCGGGTATTCATGGTAAAAACAAAGTGGTGTGTGTGGACTGCCACATGCCTAAAGTGACCAAAGAAGACGGTACGGTGTACACAGACCACAAAGTGGGTAACCCATTTGATCGTTTTGAAGACACCTGTGCGCAATGCCATACCCAAACTAAAGAGCAGCTACAAGGCATCGTCTCGACTCGCAAAGCGCAAGTACTGAACATGAAGCTAACCGCCGAGAAGCAAATCGTAGCGGCACACTTTGAAGCAGGCGCAGCGTGGAAAGCAGGTGCAACAGAAGCAGAGATGGAACCTATCCTACAAGATATTCGCCATGCACAATGGCGTTGGGACTACGCGATTGCTTCTCACGGTGTTCACATGCATGCTCCTGAGGTAGCACTTGAAGTACTAGGTACTGCAGTTGACCGCGCTGCTGACGCCCGTACCAAATTGGTTCGTTTACTGGCAACCAAAGGCATTACTGACCCTGTTCAAATTCCAGATATCTCGACCAAAGCGAAAGCGCAACAAGCACTAGGCATGGATATGGATAAGATGAACGCAGACAAGAAACACTTCCTAGAAACAGTAGCGCCAGAGTGGGATAAAGCAGCAGCTGAACGCGAAGCCACGTATTAGTCTAACTGGCAACGGTTAACTTATAGATACAACAAGGGGCGTACTGAACGCCCCTTTTCTTTCTTTATTATCTTTATCTCTTCATCCTGATTCTATCGAGAGACAAAAATCGAATGTACTAGCGACGAGGAAGCCTAGGTCTAGGTTGAATATTTGGACGTGCTTTAGGTATCTGCACATTTGGACGAGCAACTGGACGCTGGATCTTCGTTTCCGGTAATGCTTTTCTTTGTTGAACCTTTTCTTTCACCGCCTTGCCTTGTAAAGTCGCTGGTTCAATATGCTCCGGACGATTCTCCCATTGGGTTCGAATCTCTTGCTTTTGCTCGTCAGGCAATGATTGCCAATGATCATCAAGCTGGCGTTTCATGTTATCGATATTGGCGGACATATCGTCGTCTTTCCAATCTTCGACTTTGTCTTTGATGGATTGCTGTTGGTCTTCATCTAAACCATTCCACCACTCTTCCAGTTTCTCTTTGTATTCATCGTCGTTATCGCAACAGCCCGGATAGTAATAAATCCAGTAGTCGTCATGATCGTACCACCACGGGTCGTAGTAACCCGATGAATAATAAACCGTAGAGGAAGAGCCAGAATGATCGGAAGAGCTACAACCCGCCAGCACAGAGCCGCACAGCAAAACCAATATGCTTAGTGCTTTATTTTTCATTCGTTGCCCACCTTTCCCTCTATTGCTTGTTAAATTGTACGCTTACAACAGCTCTTTTGCTTTGTTAATAGAGTTAATGATTTTCACCCTATCTAAATTTGGATCATTAGAATCTAATAATAGTACCCAGGCATCAATCGCTTCCTGAAATCGGAATGACAGAAAATGATCATTTGCGATCAAAGACAAAGCGGCTTCATTGTGCGGTTCTATCTGCAAAGCTTGCTCCAAAAGCAAGCTAACTTCTTGCGTCATTGATTGCTGGTGAATGTAGTACAAGGTCGTCGCTTTTGCGGCAAGTTGCGTGGCACTGACTGGCTCAGTCAGCTGGATCGCGTAATCAAAACAAATCAGCGCGCCATCAAATTCCCCCTCTAGCAGGTAGCCCTGCCCGAGTTGGAACCACAATTCAGCGTTGTTCGGATCTTCACGCAACTGGTCTTGAATCTCTTTCATGATGTCACGAGCAGTCATCATTCGTGACATTTCCGCTTGTATTGGTTTAGGCGGAGTTTGATGCAGCAATAAGAAACTGGCACTCGTCACGACAAGTACTAACAGGCAAAAGCCAAACCATTGAGCAGGTTTAACTTTTGATGCACTCAGTGATAAGAGTACGATAAACAATCCCATCAGAGTGATGGCAGCGAAAAACCAAACAGACATAACACGTCCCATAAACAAAGATAACGTCAGTGTACGCATTTCTTACTTTAAATGCGTTGATACAGATACAAAAAAGCCGAGCAACTAAGGCTCGGCTTTTCATATCAGGATAACGATGTAAGATTACTCTTCGTTACCTTCCTCTGCATCATCAGCAGCTGGAGCTTCTGAAGCGTCTTGCTGCGTATTTTCGCCTGTTGACTCTAACGCTTCTGCATCTTCATCAGTAGGCAGCTCTTCATCATCAACTTCTTCAATACGTTGCAAACCAACAACTGATTCATCTTCCGCAGTACGGATAAGCGTTACACCTTGTGTGTTACGACCAACCTGGCTAACTTCACCCACACGAGTACGTACTAACGTGCCAGCGTCGGTGATCATCATCATTTCATCACCTTCAACAACCTGGATAGCACCAACTACCGGGCCATTTCGCTCAGAAACTTTGATAGAAACTACACCTTGAGTGCCACGACCTTTTGTCGGGTACTCGCTAAGTGCTGTACGTTTACCATAACCGTTTTCTGTAACCGTTAGGATATCGCCTTCGTGCGAAGGAACAATAAGTGATACAACTTGGTCATTTTCAGCCAGTTTCATACCACGAACACCAGAGGCGGTACGACCCATAGGACGAACACCTTTAAACTTGATCTCTGGCTGACCATTCTCATCAAGAACTGGTTTACCATTTTCATCAAGTACTGGAATCTCTTCTGCTTCTTTAAAGCGAACCACTTTACCAGCTTTAGAGAACAGCATGATTTCGTTTTCGCCGTTAGTGATATCCACACCGATTAACGAATCGTCTTCACGTAGGTTCACAGCGATTAGGCCGTTTGAACGTACGTTTGCAAACTGGTTCAACGGCGTTTTCTTAACCGTACCGTCACCTGTTGCCATGAAGATGAATTTGTCTTCAGAGAATTCATCAACACGCAGAATCGCGGTAATGCGCTCACCTTCTTCGAGTGGAAGGATGTTCACAATTGGCTTACCACGCGCAGTACGGCTCGCTAGAGGCAATTGGTAAACTTTCAGGCGGTATGTCTTACCACGAGTAGAGAAACACAAGATGTTATCGTGGGTATTCGCCACTAGAAGACGCTCGATATGGTCTTCATCTTTCATCTTAGTCGCACTCTTACCTTTACCACCACGGCGCTGTGACTCGTAGTCGCTCAGTACTTGGTACTTAACGTAACCACCGTGAGATAGAGTAACTACAACGTCTTCACGTGCGATCAGCTCTTCCATGTCAATATCATGGCTCGCAGCTGTGATTTCTGTACGACGAGCGTCACCAAAGCCGTCACGAACCGCTTCAAGTTCTTCACGGATAACTTCCATCAAACGCTCAGTGCTCGCAAGGATATGCATGAGTTCAGCGATTTCTTCTAGAAGTGTTTTGTATTCGCCTAGAATCTTCTCGTGTTCTAGACCTGTTAGTTTATGTAAACGTAGATCTAGGATAGCTTGTGCTTGTTGCTCAGTCAGGAAGTACTGACCATCACGAATACCATATTCAGGCTCTAGCCATTCAGGGCGCGCAGCATCTGTACCAGCACGCTCTAGCATTGCTGAAACGTTGCCTAAATCCCAACCACGAGCGATAAGACCCGCTTTTGCTTCAGCCGGTGTAGGTGCCTTACGGATAAGCTCAATGATTTCATCAATGTTAGCAAGCGCTAGAGCTAAACCTTCAAGGATATGAGCACGTTCACGCGCTTTACGCAGTTCGAAGATAGTACGACGTGTCACAACTTCACGACGGTGATCAACAAAGCACTTCAACATATCTTTTAGGTTGAATAGCTGTGGCTGGCCATTGTTTAGGGCCACCATGTTGATACCGAAAGTGGTTTGCAGCTGAGTCTGAGCGTAAAGGTTGTTTAGAACTACTTCGCCCACAGCATCGCGCTTACACTCAATAACAATGCGCATACCGTCTTTATCTGACTCGTCGCGCAGTGCACTGATGCCTTCTACTTTCTTATCTTTAACTAGCTCAGCGATCTTTTCGATCAAGCGAGCTTTGTTCACCTGGTAAGGAATTTCAGTGACGATAATGGTCTCTTTACCATTCTTCTCCACTTCGATGTCCGCTTTCGAACGCATGTAGATTTTGCCACGACCTGTTTTGTACGCGTCTACAATGCCTTTACGACCGCTGATAAGCGCCGCCGTTGGGAAATCAGGACCAGGAATGTAATCCATTAGTTCATCAATAGTGATTTCTTCATTATTGATGTATGCAAGACAGCCATCAATCACTTCGCCAAGGTTATGAGGCGGGATGTTGGTTGCCATACCTACTGCGATACCAGAAGCACCGTTAACCAATAGGTTTGGAATTTTAGTTGGAAGAACCGCTGGGATCTGCTCAGTACCGTCGTAGTTTGGTACGTAGTCTACGGTTTCTTTGTCTAGGTCAGCCAATAGTTCATGGGCAATTTTTGCCATTCGAACTTCGGTGTAACGCATTGCCGCAGCAGAGTCGCCATCGATCGAGCCAAAGTTACCTTGACCATCGACCAGCATGTAACGAAGCGAGAACGGCTGAGCCATACGTACGATTGTGTCGTACACAGCACTATCACCATGTGGGTGATATTTACCGATTACGTCGCCGACAACACGGGCTGATTTTTTATATGGTTTGTTCCAATCGTTGCCTAGTACGTTCATCGCGAATAAAACGCGGCGGTGTACTGGTTTTAGGCCATCACGCACATCTGGAAGAGCACGACCCACGATGACTGACATCGCATAGTCTAGGTATGAACCTCTAAGCTCATCTTCAATGTTTACGGGCGTGATCTCTTTAGCTAAATCGCTCATAGAGCCATTATCCCTCTATTATCTGATCGTAATTACGATACGTGTAAGGTGCAAAAATATAACACACAATTCATCACTTCGGCATCACTTTCCCTCTCCTTTTATCAGGTTGTGAGCTTGGTTATGAATCAAATGTCGAGAATTTGCACACTCATCCCATATCTTTCTGATTAGTGGTTATATTTCGGTCAATATTGAGCAAAATCGGACCCTTTACGCGGAAAAGCGAGGTAAATTCCTTTAACCACACAACGCGAAAATGCAGGTTTTAGAGTTATTATCACTGGCACCAGTTCAAGGATGAACCAAAAACAATAGTTAGCGCTTTACAAATTACAGGCACCTGTCTCGATTGCCGCGCCAGTGAACTCTGTCATTGTCCCTTAACTAAGCACATCGAGGTTGTTTGGGTGTAAAACGTTGGAGTATACTGGCGCCCTCTAAAGGACTCAGATTGAATGCAATAAAACCAATTATGACTAAAGCACAAAACGTCGACCCAAGTGAAATTAAGAAATTCGAGGACATGGCTTCTCGATGGTGGGATTTAGAAGGCGAGTTTAAGCCGCTTCATCAAATTAACCCACTTCGTTTGAACTATGTACTTGAAAAAGCAAATGGCTTGTTTGGCAAGCGAACACTTGATGTCGGCTGTGGTGGTGGCATTCTTGCTGAAAGCATGGCAAAAGAAGGCGCTATTGTGACGGGGCTTGATATGGGTAAAGAACCATTAGAAGTCGCGCGACTACATGCATTAGAAACAGGCACTCAACTGACCTACATTCAGAGCACAATAGAAGACCACGCTATAGAAAACGCAGGAACTTACGATGTCGTGACTTGTATGGAGATGCTTGAACACGTTCCAGATCCTCTCTCCGTTATCCGCTCTTGTGCTGCGCTAGTCAAACCCGGTGGTCACGTGTTTTTCTCAACTTTGAACCGAAACATTAAGTCGTACTTATTTGCTATTGTCGGTGCTGAGAAGCTTCTTAAGATTGTTCCTGAAGGCACTCATGAGCACGATAAGTTTATCAAGCCAGCCGAAATGATGAAGATGATAGACCAAACTGACCTGACGGAAATGGGCATTACTGGGCTTCATTACAACCCTCTAAATGACAGCTATAAACTCGGTCGTAATGTAGATGTAAACTACATCGTTCATACTAAAAAATACTGAACGCTATTAAGTTAAAAAATGAGTTTTGTGATTGACATTTTTTAAAGAAAATGAATCGGAAGCGGTAGCACAAAGTTGCCGCTTTTTTTGTCTTTTTATGGCTAAAATTCGTGCTCTAGATTCCATTTTGACCAAGCTATTTTTCGTAGATAAAAACGACCAAAGATCAAGGAAAATATTTTTGCATGCGGTTATTTCTAAACCGATCTCGAAACCGTACTTTTAACCATTCAAGTCTGCCCTTTTCTCATCGGTTAGTGTTCACTTACTGATTTTTTTCATTTTGTCAGTTATCCACAAGTCATCCCCGATCTGTACCTTGATAAATCAGTGTAATAGCACTATCTTGTAACCCGCAAACAAATGAACCCCTATATGTTGTGTTTAAGCGACAATATATAGATAGACTTTGATCACAAAGCCGCCGCAAGCTTTACTCATATTGCACATAAACAAACAAAAATACGGCTTTTATCAGTTTTCTTAGGGAAATAAAGCAGAATGAACCAACAACTTACCGTCACCAAGCGTGATGGCCGTAAAGAAAGTATCGATCTGGATAAAATCCACCGCGTTATCACTTGGGCTGCAGAAGGTCTAGATAATGTTTCGGTTTCTCAAGTAGAACTTCGCGCTCACATCCAGTTTTACGACGGCATCACAACGACAGATATTCACGAGACAATCATCAAGTCTGCGGCAGACCTGATCTCTGAAGAGACTCCGGATTATCAATACCTAGCTGCTCGCCTAGCGGTATTCCATCTGCGTAAAAAAGCGTATGGCCAATACGAGCCACCAACGCTTTATGATCACGTGTCTCGCCTCGTCGATATGGGTAAGTACGATCAACATATTCTAGAAGACTACACAAAAGCAGAACTCGACGAACTTGATGCGTACCTCGACCATAAACGCGACCTAAATTTCTCATACGCGGCAGTTAAGCAGCTAGAGGGTAAGTACTTCGTACAGAACCGTGTTACGGGCCAAATTTACGAAAGTGCTCAGTTCTTATACATCCTTGTAGCAGCGTGCTTATTTGCGAAATATCCAAAAGCGACACGTCTTGATTACATCAAACGTTTCTACGATGCGACATCGACATTTAAGATTTCTCTACCTACGCCAATTATGTCTGGCGTGCGTACCCCTACTCGCCAGTTCAGCTCATGTGTTCTGATCGAGTGTGGAGACA
The DNA here is from genome assembly GCF_023161825.1 of Vibrio sp. 2CM40D. Taxonomy (NCBI): domain Bacteria; kingdom Pseudomonadati; phylum Pseudomonadota; class Gammaproteobacteria; order Vibrionales; family Vibrionaceae; genus Vibrio; species Vibrio sp. 2CM40D. The sequence goes on along the minus strand of NZ_JALNTL010000013.1, from coordinate 12,669 downwards.
GTCTTGATTCTATTAACGCAACAGCAAGCTCAATTGTTCGTTACGTATCTCAGCGCGCTGGTATTGGTATCAACGCAGGTCGTATCCGTGCATTAGGCTCAGAGATTCGCGGTGGTGAAGCATTCCACACTGGTTGTATTCCGTTCTACAAGTACTTCCAAACAGCAGTAAAATGTTGTTCACAAGGTGGTGTACGTGGTGGCGCAGCTACTGTGTTCTACCCAATGTGGCACGGTGAAGCACGCTCACTAATGGTACTTAAGAACAACCGTGGTGTTGAAGAAAACCGTGTTCGTCACATGGACTACGGTGTTCAGTTAAACAAACTGATGTACCAACGTTTAGTTGAAGGCGGCAATATTACGCTATTCTCACCATCTGATGTACCTGGTCTGTACGACGCATTCTTCGAAAACCAAGAAGAGTTTGAGCGTTTATACGTGAAGTACGAGAACGATCCTTCAATCAAGAAAGAAACGGTTAAAGCGATTGAAATGTTCACTCTGCTAATGCAAGAGCGTGCATCAACGGGTCGTATCTACATCCAGAACGTGGACCATTGTAATACTCACAGCCCATTTGATTCTGAAGTCGCTCCAGTTCGTCAGTCGAACCTATGTTTAGAAATCGCACTGCCAACGAAACCATTAACTAACGTTGAAGATGACTCAGGCGAGATCGCACTGTGTACGCTTTCTGCATTCAACTTAGGTGCTATCAAGTCTCTAGATGATTTCGAAGAGCTATCCGATCTTGTTGTTCGTGCGTTAGATGCACTGCTTGATTACCAAGATTACCCTCTACCAGCGGCATACAAATCGACTATGAACCGTCGTACGCTAGGTGTTGGTGTGATTAACTTTGCTTACTACTTAGCGAAGAATGGCGTGAAATACTCTGACGGTAGCGCGAACGGCCTAACTCACCGTACGTTCGAAGCAATGCAGTACTACCTATTGAAAGCATCTGTAGCACTGGCGAAAGAACAAGGTAAGTGTCCTTCATTCGACGAGACGAACTACGCGAAAGGCTTACTGCCGATTGATACGTATAAGAAAGATATCGACCTAATTTGTGACGAAGCGCTGCACTACGACTGGGACAGCCTACGTAAAGAAATTATGGAGCACGGCCTACGTAACTCAACACTGACTGCGCTAATGCCTTCTGAGACTTCTTCTCAGATTTCAAACGCAACTAACGGTATTGAGCCACCACGTGGTTACGTTTCAGTAAAAGCTTCGAAAGACGGTATCCTGAAGCAAGTTGTACCAGAGTTCACAGAACTTAAAGACAGCTATGAACTGCTTTGGAATATCGGTTCGAACGACGGTTATCTACACCTTGTGGGTATTATGCAGAAGTTTGTTGACCAAGCTATCTCTGCTAATACTAACTACGACCCGTCACGTTACGAGACTGGCAAAGTTCCAATGAAGAAACTACTTCAAGACCTGCTAACAGCGTATAAGTTTGGTGTGAAAACGCTTTACTACCACAACACTCGTGATGGCGCGAAAGATGAACAGAAAGACGCTGTTCAACCACAAGATGACGATTGTGTTGGCGGCGGTTGTAAGATTTAATCTTCCCGTACCTAGCGAACCCGTAAAGACAGACTATCGATAACCTCCCCCTTACGGGGAGGTTTAAAAGGAATTGAGGCATTATGGCTTACAGTACTTTTAACCAAAAAAAGAATGACCAATTGAAGGAACCAATGTTCCTAGGTCAATCAGTAAACGTTGCACGTTACGACCAACAAAAGTTTGAGATTTTCGAAAAACTTATCGAGAAACAACTTTCTTTCTTCTGGCGTCCAGAAGAAGTAGACGTATCTAGCGACCGTATCGATTACAACAAACTGCCAGATCACGAGAAGCACATCTTCATCTCTAACTTGAAGTACCAAACGCTTCTTGACTCTATCCAAGGCCGCAGCCCTAACGTGGCACTGCTGCCGCTTGTGTCTCTGCCAGAACTAGAGACTTGGATTGAGACTTGGTCTTTCTCTGAAACGATTCACTCTCGTTCTTACACACACATTATTCGTAACATCGTGAACGACCCTGCTGTAGTGTTTGATGATATCGTTGAGAACGAGCACATTCTGAAGCGTGCAAAAGACATCGCGCACTACTACGACGATTTGATTCAAGCGACGAATGATTACCATCGCTACGGTGAAGGTGAGCATGTCCTTAACGGTGAAACGGTTAAGGTTAGTCTGTACGATCTTAAGAAGAAGCTGTACATCTGTCTGATGTCTGTTAACGCATTAGAAGCTATTCGTTTTTACGTAAGTTTCGCATGCTCTTTCGCTTTCGCAGAACGCGAACTAATGGAAGGTAACGCGAAAATCATCAAGCTGATCGCTCGTGACGAAGCACTTCACTTAAACGGCACGCAGCACATGATCAACCTGCTACGTAACGGTCAAGATGACTTCACTTTCATGCAAATCGCAGAAGAGGCAAAACAGGACTGTTTTGACCTATTCAAAGAAGCGGCTGAGCAAGAAAAAGAGTGGGCAGAGTATCTATTCAAAGATGGCTCTATGATCGGTCTAAACAAAGACATCCTAAGCCAATACGTTGAATACATCACAAATATTCGTATGCAAGCGGTAGGTCTACCAGCAGCGTATCCAGAAGCAACAACTAACCCAATTCCATGGATTAACGCTTGGTTGTCTTCAGATAACGTTCAAGTTGCGCCTCAAGAAGCAGAAATCTCTTCTTACCTTGTGGGTCAAATTGACAATGAAGTTCGCGCAGATGACTTCGAAGGATTCGAGCTGTAATGGCAACACTCAAAATCAACAAACTGATCAGCATTGAATCCAACCCTTCCAATACGATTTTGGAAACAATGGAGCAAGCTGGCCTATTACCAGAATACAACTGCCGTGATGGGCACTGCGGCGCCTGTCGCTGCAAATTGGAGTCTGGTGAAGTGGAGTATGTTGGTTTTGCCATGGCTTACACACAAAGTGATGAAATATTACCTTGTATCTGTAAAGCAAAATCAGATTTGTCACTTAGCGGCGTTAACTACGCGATGAAAGAAAAGCAGCGCGCATAACGTTGACTCGACGGTATAAAATGCAAAAGCCAAGGTAATCACCTTGGCTTTTTTGTCTCTGTGTTTTGTCTCTCAGACTACTGTATAGAGCTTTGGTTATAAAGCACTGCTCGGGAGGTGCATCTCTTTAACTTTCTCTAAAAATGCATAATGCGCAAACATCGGTTTACGTTCTAGGTAGCGACGCAACAAGTCTAGTGCTGCCGTGCTGATCACTTTAACTTGATCATTGCGCTGATACTTTTTCGAGAGTTTATATAACGCTCCCCACTCGCCTGACGGTGTCGATAAAGCGACGGAAAAAACGCCCTCTTCAATATGGCCAGTAACGAGTGATAAATCCGTCCCACACTTCTCTCGCGTAGCGCCAGCCAGAGCAAACGTCTCTGCTAATGGATCTCCGCTGTTGGCCATCGCTTGAGTCAGGCTCGGTAGTATCCAACCATGCCCTAGTTGCTTTTCAGCGTTTTCATCGCCGTTTAGCCAGTACGTTAAGTATCCTCCGCTACTTTTTTCGGAGGTCGACACCGTTAGTCCTTTATCGACCAACAACTGGCCGACATTTTCAACCATAGGTAAGTCAATACTAACGGTATTACTCTCAAGGTGTTTATTAATTATCTGTACTAGTTTCAAACGCTGTTCAATCTGATCTGAAGGACCAAAAAGTTTCACTTCAATAAAAGGCAAGTAAGAGCGATACCCTAGCTCATAGCCTTGAGGAAGTTTTAGCTGATCTAGCTTATCTGAAATACCGGATTCAGATAGACCAAACGTGTAGATTCGACTACAACATGAGCCTTGAACATCTGGAAACACTCTTCTCAGATCGGGAAGAATTTGCGTCTCTGCCATGAGCTTAAATTCACTTGGTACCCCCGGTGTGAAATAAAAAATGGCATCATTAATCAGCACTTTGAAACCGCAAGCAGTGCCTATCGGGTTGTCCAATATCTCTGCTGTTTCTGGCAGCATCGCTTGCTTTAAATTACTGTCCGGCATAGGGATGCCACGTCGAGCATACAAACTTTCTAGATGCTGCAACCACTCTTTGAATAGCACCAGTTTACAATCGGCGGCTCTCGCGGCGGCGGCAGCACTCATGTCATCCGTTGTAGGGCCTAAACCACCATTAACAATAACCACATCGTTGTTAAAACTGAGCATTAAAAACTCTTCAACCAAACTCGATAGGCTATCGCCAACCGTTGAGCGCTTTGTTAAGCCAAATCCATGTTGATAAAACAGGCTAGACAACCATGCCGCATTAGTATCAACAATATCACCGTGGAGGACTTCCTCACCAGTACTAAGCATTGCTATTTTCACAACTGACTCCTGAACGTAAGCACAATCCTATTTTCGTTATAGCGCTTATTTTTCTTTTTATTTGGACAAATCTCGCCGAGGTTTGTTGGGACTAAATAAGGGTCAAGTGTTTAAATGATTGATGTTTTGAGGGATAATTACGAGCCCGAACATACACCATTAACTCGGAGACCTTTGTGTCAAAATCATCCATGTTCAAGACGACTCTAACAGGCCTTTGCTTGGCTTCGTCAGCGCTTGCGCACGCAAGTCACTATGACCTAAGCCGTCATACAGAGTTTTCTTACACACCTGATTGCTTGTCAGGTTACTGCGAAACGACGACTCTGTACACCTTCGAGGCTCAAAATCGCGGTGTTATGTATGAACAGAATAATGATGATTCACTAAACCTTGACGCAGGGCTTCAGCCTAAACATCTCATCATCCCTCAAGATAAAGACTGGGATTACCTGATGGGTCAAACCTACACCATTCTAGGTCTCAGTATCGCGACCGTAGGCATGATGACTTTTCTTCCAGAAAGTATCACCAAATGGGACGAAGAAGACCGAGACATGAGTAAGTTGGGGCAAAAGTGGAAAGATAATGTCTCTGACGGCCCCGTTTGGGATCGCGATGAACATGTCCTCAACTACATCATGCACCCATATTTTGGCGGCGTTTACTACACGGCAGCACGTCACGCTGGCTATAATGAATTTCAGTCGTTTTTGTACTCCGCAACTATGTCGACGTTCTTTTGGGAGTATGGCGTGGAGGCGTTCGCAGAAGTACCATCTTGGCAGGATATTTTTATCACACCATTCTTTGGTGCTGTTGTTGGTGAAATGATGTTAACGGCTGAGCAAGACATTATTGCAAACGGCGGCGAAGTTATGGGCTCTGAAACCGCAGGTGATGTTTCGCTCTTCTTCTTAAACCCTGTTGGACATGTTCATTATTGGGTAACTGATGCATGGGGCGGTAGTGCAGAACTACAATTCAATTCATCACCTTGGTTTGGAAACCAAGATGTTGCAAAATTCGCCATGGACGCAGGCGCAAACTATGACAGTCAATTTTATGGTGTCGAGTTAAAAGTAACCTTCTAATCCTAAGTTGATACTCGGTAAAAAGCAGCCTTACGATGGCTGCTTTTTTTGTGCTCTGAACATTGTTTTAATTATTTGCATCACGAATTAGTGTTAAAAATTGACTTTCATCAAACATTACCTGCCCTTAGCACCTACACTAAATAAAAGGATTTATTCCAATAACTTAAGTAGCACGTTTATTCGTACTGCGTCCAAACCTTGATTCCAGGAGGGGACATTATGAACACCGTATTTATTGTTAATTTTGTCGGACAAGCGTCACCCGCCACGATTAAAGAGCTCGCTGCAATCACACACGAAAACGGCGGGAAATGGCTGATCAGCAAAGTAAACTTTATCGAAGACCAAGTTGCAGGTGTCATCAAAGTAGAGCTTCCAAGAGAAAATGTCGACATCGTTAAACAAGCGTTCTCTTCTTGTCAGACTCTTGTTGTTAGGTTCGTCGACTCTGAGCCTCACTCATATCGTGAAGACACTATCTTCCAACTTCGTTTAGATGCCAACGATAGAGCGGGTATTGTGAATGAAATTACTCACGTTCTCGATAATCAAGGTATCTCAATTTTAGATATGGATTGTCAGCGTGTATTCATTGCTGGAGGCGGAGGGGTAAGCTCTAGCTTATTCAGCGCTAAAATGGCGATAAAACTACCTAGCGAGCTAGAAATTGAAGACATAGCCAATGAGTTAGAATCTCTGAGTGAAGACACTCGTGTAATTGTAGAAAGCTAACTGCATACCTTTAACGCTTCCCCAATAAAAAGAGCAGCAATTCAGCTGCTCTTTGTCGTTCTAATACTCAATACGTTTTATTTCACTGACCACTGAGACAGTGAACGTTTGAAATCAGAGTAGTCAAATTCATTCAGTTTTTGAATGTCACCATTCGAGCGTTCACAGTAGACCGACGGCATACGTAGACCGTTAAACCAGTTCAGTTTCACCATGGTGTAACCGGCACTATCTAGAATATGCAGACGCTGTCCTATCTCTAGAGGCTGTTCGAAGTTCGCCACGCAGAACTGGTCACCAGCCAAACAAGAGCACGAGCCGATCACATACTCATGTTCACCATTTTCAGATGCTTCAAGAATTGACGCTGGCTCATTGTAGATCAACGTATCTAAGCGGTGAGCTTCTGTGGCTGAATCGACAATCGCCGTCTTCTTTACGTTCTCTACAATATCAACCACTGTTACAACGAGATCAGTTGTCTTAGTAATTATCGCTTCACCCGGCTCTAAATACATTTGTACGCCGTGTTTCTCTGAGAACGCTTTAAGTGCTAACCCTAACTTCTCGATATCGTACCCCGGCCATGTGAAGAACACGCCGCCGCCCATGCTTACCCAGTCCAGCTTATCTAGGTACTCGCCAAACTGATCTGAAATAGCATCGAGTAAGCCGATAAACGCATCCACGTCTTTGTTCTCACAGTTCATGTGGAACATTACGCCATCAATACCATCAAAAATTTCCGGTTTGATGTGATCAGCCTGAACACCAAGACGAGAGAATTGACGCGCTGGGTTTGCTAAGTCTTGCCCTGCATAGCTCACACCTGGGTTTAGGCGCAAGCCAATCGATGCTTTGCCTTCGACAATATGACGATAAGCCGCTAGCTGTGACTGAGAGTTAAAGATCATCTTGTCACAGATGTCCGCCACATCGCGAACGTCATCTTCGCTGTAACCCACACTGTATGCGTGTGTCTCACCACCGAACGTTTCGTAGCCAAGCTTCACTTCAAACGGTCCAGAACTTGTTGTTCCGTCTAGGTAAGGCTTGATGATGTCGAATACACCCCATGTTGAGAAGCACTTCAGTGCTAATACAAGCTTCACACCAGAGATGTCTTTTAGCTGTTTTGCTTTCTCTAGGTTCTCAATCAGCTTGTCTTCATTGATCATGAAGTATGGCGTTTTTAGTTCGTTTTGTTGCATTTTGATACCTTACGTCCCTTCGCCTTAGCAAAGGCACTATAAAATCGAACAAAGCCGACGCAAGTGCATCGGCTTAAACGTACAAATAAGAGTCGCTAAATTCTTACTTCAATTTATGGATAACAGGTTGTCCTGGCTCCAGTTCTTGAACATGCCAATCTAGACCAATAGATGGCATGGTTTCTAGGAATGGGTCTGGATCTAGTTGTTCCATGTTGAACACGCCTTTGTCTGCCCACTTGCCACGGAAGAACTGCAAAGCCGCAGTGATCGCTGGTACGCCAGTGGTGTATGAGATAGCTTGGTGTTCAACATCTTCGTATGCGACTTCGTGATCAGCGTTGTTGTAAATAAATACACTGCGCTCTTTACCATCTTTCTTACCTTGAACCCAAGTACCGATACACGTTAGGCCAGTGTAGCCTGGTGCGAGTGATGTTGGATCTGGTAGTAGTGCTTTTAGCACGTGCAAAGGTTGAACAACCGTACCGTCGTGAAGCGTTAGTGGATCTGGGCTGAGTAGACCGATGTCGCGCATCACATTGAAGTAGTTTAGGTAACGGTCACCAAAGCCCATCCAGAATTCGATGCGTTTCGCCGGGATGAACTCTTGCATAGATCGAACTTCGTCGTGCGCCATTGAGTACACTTTGTGTGAACCACAATTCGGGAATTCAAACTCAAGCATACGTGAGTGACAAGGTACTTGTTTCCACTCGCCGTTTTCCCAGTAGAACGAATCGCCTTGAATCTCAAGCATGTTCGTTTCTGGATCAAAGTTAGTTGCGAACTTCTTACCGTGGTCGCCTGCGTTTACATCCATTACGTCGATAGTATCGATTTCATCGAACAGATGCTTCACTGCGTATGCGGCAAACACCGATACTACGCCCGGATCGAAACCAGCACCAAGAATACCTGTAATGCCGGCTTCTTCAAACTTCTCACGGTAACCCCACTGCCAATCGTAAGCTTGAGGTACTTGTTGGCCTTCAGAGCACAAATCAACCGCAACAGATGTATCAAGGTATGACACTTTAGCTTGGTAACATGCTTCCATAATAGACATGTTCACCCAAGGAGGACCTGCGTTGATCACTAAGTCAGGTTGTACTTCTTTAATTAAAGCAACTAAAGAATCTACGTCGTCCGCGTTTACCGCTCGCGCTTCTAATTTCTTAGTTGAATCTTTCAGATTGTTTTTCTTCTGAATCGATTCGATGATTTTCTCACACTTACCTACGGTACGTGATGCGATTGTGATATCACCCAGAACGTCGTTGTTTTGTGCTGCTTTATGTGCAACTACCCAGCCAACGCCGCCTGCACCAATCTGTAGAATTGCCATAGTTTTCCGTTACCTTTGTTAAACTAGCTCTGCCGCTAGCGTATTGATTTTTGAGAGCAAAGATTCAAAGTCCGCCGTCGTCAGACACGGGTTCAAAATCGTAAATTTCAATGCAGTTTTATCGTCGACAATGGTTTCACCCAATACCGCGATACCGCGTGTTAACGCTTCTAAGCGCAACGTTTTGTTCAGTTCATCCAGATCCGCTGATTCATGTGTCGCGCGGAACAGAACCGTAGATAGTGATGGTTCAGCCAACAACTCAAAGTGTTTGTTATCTCGAATCATGTCCGCCACTTCAAGCGTCTGTTCAAGCAAATGATCATACATATCGCCTAGGGCTTTTGGCCCTACGCTTTGCATCGTCATAAACACTTTGAGCGCATCAAAGCGCTTAGTTGTCGCAATAGACTTATCCACCAAGTTCGGTAGTTCGTCGTGTTCGCGGTTCAAATAGTCTGCATGGTGAAGCAGGAATTTAAAGTTAGACTTGTCATTTACCAATAGCGCACCACAACTGATGGTTTGGTAAAACAGCTTATGGAAGTCTACGCTGATGGAATGTGCACGCTCACAACCTTTCAGACGCGCTTTTTGGCTACTTAGAATCAGAGCTCCACCGTATGCACCGTCGACATGCATCCACATGTCATGTTTCGCTGCCATATCGGCGATAAAGTCTAAGTCATCAATAGCACCGTGGTCCGTTGTGCCCGCTGTGCCAACAATGGCAAATGGGATCAAACCTTCTGCTTTGGCCTGATTGAGAACTTCGTCTAATTTAGTGACATCCATCGTTCCATCGGCATTAGCATCGACAGTCATGACCGCTTTTTCACCCAACCCCATCCAAGACGCTGATTTTTGAACCGTGAAGTGGGATTTTTTCGAACATACAATACGTAGCTTGTCTGCGTATTCAGGAAGGCCAAGCTTTTGAATTGAGTGTGCACTGAGTTTGTCAGCAATCCAGTCACGCGCTAACATCAAACCCATTTGGTTACTTTGCGTGCCGCCGCTCGTGAAGATACCGTCCGCTTTTTCACCTAACTCATATTTATCGCATAGCCAGTTCACAACTTTCTGTTCAACATAAGTCGCTGATGAAGCTTGATCCCATGAGTCCATCGACTGGTTCAAAGCCGCAATCATTGCCTCTGCCGCAATCGCAGGCATCAACGGTGGAGTATGTAGGTGAGCAATACAATCTGGATGTTGAGTAAAAATTGCGTTTTTCGCGACCAGCTCAGCAGCATCGTCGATAACGGTTTTAAGAGGCGCATTTCCATTATCAAGATCAACGTCGTGAATCGCTGCTTCCAATGCTTTTGGATCCATACCTGAATACGGTGCAGTCACTTGTTCAAACACTGACTTCATTGCCGTAGTAGTGTGATTCATCACCGAAGCAAATTCATTGCTGCCCATCTCTCCAGTGTGGATGAAATGCTTCTTCCATTCATCTTGTGGCTGAGTTTCGATGTGACTACCGCCAGCGGCTAAAATCGCGTCTTCAAATACACGTAAAGCAAAGTCGATTTGCTCAAACGAGATGATAAGAGGAGGAAGGAAACGAATTACTGCGCCTTCGCGTCCACCTTTCTCAACGATCAAGCCACGCTCGAGTGCTGCGCGTTGAATAGAAAGTGTAAGTTCACTATCCGCTTGAGGTTCACCAAATTTATTGAGCTCACCGTTTGGAGTTTTAATCTCCACGCCTAGCATCAAACCTTTGCCACGAACCTCTGCGATACAGTTCACACGCTTTTGAATACTTTCAAGGCCGTAGCGCAAGTACTGACCCGCAATATTGGCATGCTCAACAAGATTATCACGCTGGATAATTTCTAATGCTTTCGCACCAGAGACCATGGCTAGCTGGTTACCACGAAATGTACCTGTGTGCTCACCCGGCTTCCATGTATCATGTTGCTTGTTGATAACCAATAGCGACATTGGTAAACCACCACCAATTGCTTTTGATAAACACAGAATATCTGGAACAATGCCCGACTCTTCGAACGCGAAATTGTAGCCAGTTTTACCAACACCACACTGGATCTCATCGAAGATCAGTAAGATACCGTGTTCATCACAAATACGACGTAACTCTCGTAGCCAGAATGCTGGCGCAGGAACAACACCACCCTCACCTTGCACTGGCTCCACGATAATCGCGGCAGGCTTCATAATGCCTGACTCATCATCGTTTAAAAGACGATCGATATAACGAATACTTGCTTTCGCACCTTCATCACCGCCAAGCCCAAAAGGACAACGCAGGTTGTATGGGAAAGGCATAAAGTGCACATCCGACATCAAACCAGTTCGACGAGCTTTCGTGCCTAAGTTACCCATCATCCCCATCGTACCATTAGTCATACCATGGTATGCGCCACGGAAGGCAAACATAGTGTTGCGACCGGTAGTCTGTTTCGCGAGCTTGATAGCAGCTTCAACCGCATCAGCTCCAGACGGGCCACAAAATTGGATAACGCTGTTCTCGCTTAACTCTTGAGGAAGAAAAGACTTAACAGATTGAATAAACGTCGTTTTTACTGATGTTGCAATATCTAGCGTCTGATATGGCAGTCCTGAATCTAATTGCTCTTTCAGAGCTTGGTTTATTTCAGGATGGTTATACCCCAAAGCTAGAGTGCCTGCCCCAGCAAGGCAGTCTAGAAAGATCTGTCCACGCGTATCTTCAACCAAGCACCCAAAGGCTTGTTTAATTGCGATCGGCAAACGACGTGGATAAGAACGTACTTCAGATTCATGCTCAGCCTGATCAATCAATACTTGATCTGGCGTTAAGTCATACGTTCCCTCAACGATAGGAACCTGAGACGAAAAAATGTTTGCGATATTGCTATCGACTTCAAAGGCAGTGCTCATACTACATAATCCCTTGAATTATAATAATTCTGTATCCTGTATTAATAATCATTAGAATGAAATTACAGGAGGTGTGAATACCCCTCCGCATTTGTCAGTGCATAAATGACAAATACAGATCATCCGCCACGATACTCGCGACTTCATATGTAAAAGGGATTAATCAAGGTTCTGTAATGCACCCGTTTTGTAAAACAGGACATTTCGGCAGTATGAAGCTGATTAGTGTGTGTTTATTCAAAGGTTTCAATGTTGGGTTTCCCATTAATATGCCGCGTTTACAGCATTAGTATCCCGTCTATCGACAAAAGGCTTTGCCGATACCTACCCTACGCAGTGTCACAATCAGCTTGAATGGTCACTACGCGTATCCCCCAGAGATCAAACGTTGTTAATTACGCTCCGAGATTGCGCGCGAATTTATCACAAAATAAAATCTTCTGGCAACGATTTTTCATATTAGTAACAGTGATGTAAATCACAACAAAACATACCCCATCGTAACTCGCATGTTCATATTCATGAGCTATGCTTTTCTCCTTCTCTCAAACAGCTGTTATTTAAACAAATATTCTTGAGATATCATCACCTCATCCAACAGAGGTTTAAGGTTGTGCTACTTAATCGTAAAACATTCCTTTCTATATCCGGAACATTTAAAAAGATAGCATTCTCGTCACAGCTTTGCCTGGAGCAAGAGTGGTTATTCTCCACAAGTGATGGTTTAAACATAGACTAGTAGGAATGGCTAAGATGCTTTGCAATGGCAGAATGAACAATCACTTGAGTCAATGAGACAAAGGGTTCGTTACTTAACGAAGTCTGTGACAGAAAAGAAGTTTGAGATTTTCAAAAAATACGAAAAAGGCCTAACATTTTCATGTTAGGCCTTAAATCTGGAGCGACACACGAGGTTCGAACTCGTGACCTCAACCTTGGCAAGGTTGCGCTCTACCAACTGAGCTAGTGTCGC
>NZ_JALNTL010000012.1:0-99784 GCF_023161825.1 Vibrio sp. 2CM40D | reverse complement strand
ACTGTGCTGAATCTTTCGATTCAATGGTCACTTCGTTTCATTGAAACCTAATTTGATACCGAAGTATCGAATTGGATCATCATCAACGAGTGCCCACACAGATTGATAGGTCTATATTGTTAAAGAGCTTGCTTTGCGAGAAGTTTTTCTCTCAAAGCGGAGGTGCATTCTAGCGATTTAGTCGTTAGTGTCAAACACTTTTTTAAACTAATTTTTTGTAGAAGCTTTTTACCTCTTCGACCCTGCTAAAGCCTTGTGGCGTCTGCCGTGTCGATGGATGCGCATTATAGGGAGAAGATTTTCTTTGGCAATACTAAAAATGCATTTTTTCTAAAAAAACATGCCAAATGGATACTTTCCATCCAACCCTAAAATTACCCAGAAATAACACTCAGGATTTATACAATTTACCCACAAAAAGCTGTGGATAACTACTCATCACTATCAAAGAAATAAGAAATACGCGAACGCGGATTTAGATACTCTTTTACTTTATCCGGTAATTTTGACGGATGAATCGCGTTAACTATCTTTATATCTTTTGAGGCAAGATCAATGATTGGCGCTTGCGTCCTTGGTACTGATGGATCGTAAACCAAGACATTCGGGAATAATAAATGCGATGCATTCACTGAGATAACCAGGCCGACCATATTATTAGAAAGCTGAACTACGGTACCCGGAGGAAACACGCCCATAAACTTAATTAGGATGTTCAGGTTCTCTTCTTTATATAGGTGTTTACAGTTCTTATATAAATGAGAGAGTGCGGTATAAGGAATCTTTTGATCTGAGACTATCGGTGTATGACACAAGTTATCAAACGCATTGGCTACAGCAATAATTTGAGCAAACTCGTTGATCTCATCTCCTTTCAGGCCTTTAGGATAACCAGACCCATCTCTTAGCTCATGGTGCTGCGCGATCACAATTCTCGCGACTTCGGGAAAAGCCTCGATTTGACTCGCAAGATCGACGCCATATTTAGTGTGCAACTTTAAGTAGTTGGTTTCTGGCTCTGTTAGAGGTAGTTGCTTTCTTAATATTGCAGTCGGGATTTTTATTTTCCCGATATCATGGAATAGTGCGGAGAAGGAAAGCTCTTTCAACTGTGCTGCTGAGTACCCTTTAGCACGGCCAATCATCATCGAGATAACAGCCACGTTCAATGAGTGGAAATAAATATCTTCAAACTCATTTTTTCCGTTCATCAGATGTAACGTAACATTATCATCGCACATTAACTTCTCGACGATATCTTCAATAAGAAGCTTTGCTTCATCAACTGCTGCTGTCGGACGGTTACGGATTTTAGTCATGACTGAACGCATACGTGCCAGAGAGCGCTCAAACTCTTTTTCACACTGAATCACGCGTCGACGGTATGCACTTAACTTTTCTATGCGGTTCTGTTTTTCTTGCCACATTTTTTGAGTTTCATGATCTAACGACGCTTCATTTGTTACTCTGTCAGCTTGTCTTTGATCAACAGGGAGTGGAACGGCATCGCTTTGCTCTGGATTAAAGTAAACGAACTTTACGCCGAGGTGGCGGATCATCTCGACTTGCTCTTGGTCTTTAATCTTAAAGCTATTGAGTAGAAAGGGGTGATCGTTCCACTTTAGCGGAAGACGGATATGTAATCCGGGTTGAATACGATCGACCGTTAGTTTAATGGCTGCCACTTATTCACTACTGATTTATATTTCTTAAGAGAGTTAGAATACTAGTAAATTTTGTGAATAAATTCATCAGTAACTATCAAAACATCAAACCGTTATTTCTAAGCGACTCACTTAATTAGATAGAAGTAAGCTACTTTAAGGAGCGATCTGCTTTGCGTATTTTAAGCTTGGCCTCGAACACTGGCTTGTCTATTACTTCTTGATCTTTGACTAGCCCCATTAACGTTTGTACCGCTACACGGGCCATGTCACTGATAGGAAAGTGCACTGCTGATACTGTAGGGTAAAGACTTTCACAAAGATCAACACTGTCAAAGCTAGTTAATGAGATTTGCTCTGGTACAGAAATACTGTGCTCGTGTAAGTACTGCATTGCGCCAACCGTCATTTCTTCACTGCACGAAAAGACAGCCGTCACATCAGGGTGTCGTTGTAAAATTGCAGCCATTGCATCATAACCACTTTGCCGACCATAATTCCCTTCTTCACACCAGCTTTCATCAATATCTATACCAGCATCCTTCATTGCATCAATATACCCAAGCTTTCTCAATACACTGTTATGACGTTGGGATGGACCGGCAATACAAGCAATCTTTCGATGACCACCAGCTAAAAGGTGCTCAACGGCAATACGGCTTGCATGATGATGGTTAAAGGTAACACAACGCTCTTCTATTCCTTCCACGTAGCGATCCAGAAGAACGAAAGGTGTTGGCTGTTTAGCTAATTCACGTAAGTCATCATCTGACAAATAACGACTATGAAGTACATAGCCGTCACAACGTAAATCATTAAAACGCTGAATTGCCTCTTTTTCACCTTGTGCAGAATGATGGCCTTGAGCTGTAATCAAAAACTTCTTATGAATATCCAGCTCGGTCTGAACCTGCTCCATCATCTCGCCAAAGAAGCCCCCCGTATAGTAAGTCACCAATAACCCAACCATATTACTGGATGAGGTTGCGAGTGAACGAGCAATTGCACTAGGACGATAATTCAATTGCGCCATAGCTTGCTCTACTTTTTTTCGAGTTTCCTCGCGAAATTTCCCCTCTCCATTAATAATTCGAGAAACGGTAGAGCGATTTACACCGGCGAGTTCGGCTACATCTTTAATCCTTGCCATAATGCTATTGGGTCCAACTGCAATTGTTATTAAATATTCGTTTGTGTAGAACGGCTGCCAGCAATTCGTAAGGTGCTATAGGGGGCGAAGCTGGCAGCCTTTAATCATACACCGACCATTTGATTGGTAGAAACAAGCTCAGAGTAATCCGTAACAGTTATACCATGATGAGCTAACTGTTCTTTTAAAATGGGAGAGGTAAGAACTTGTAACTCTAGCTCTCGCTGAAGCGCATAGCCACTCTTTAAGATAAGCGCCTGATCGGCCTCTGCCGGGTGGCACATCACCTCAACCAAGTCATAGTCAGCTTTTAAGCTCAATAGATGTGCCATTAAGCCATCCAAGCTCACTTTTTGATCATAAAACTCATCAGTAAAGATATACCTGATTGTCATCGATTCTTGACACAAGCCACTGCCCCGCAGTGGCACTCGGTATTCATTCGCTACTTCTTTAATAACGGGCAAAATTTGAGGGTGAGTATGCGCGTGATGATGGCTATCTAAGTGGCTTAGCTCCAACCCAAGCGATAGAAAATGTTCCACCTGAGCTTTTGCTTCATCATAAACGACCTGAGTTTCGAAGTCCTGCTTACTCCAAAGTTCGTCATAATTGATAAAGTGCGCTCGGCCGTTGGTCAAGTTAGGATGCTTCGTTATAGGCACACCTGCTGTAAACCTAAGATGAACGCCAATTTTCAAGTCTGGATTATGGCGAGCTAGTTCTAAGGCATGTTGCTCAGCATCCATACCCACCATCATGGTGGTTGAATGAACCACACCTTGCTGATGAGCTTTAACGATGCCGCTATTTACACCTCTCGTTAAACCAAAATCATCAGCATTAAAAATGACTTTCATCGGCGCCCTTCCTTAGTCTTACAACGTCGTTAGTTTAAATTGAGGTAAATACGGAGCGTTCACCGCCAGAATATCATCCAGGATTGACTTGGCGCGGCCAATGTCAGGCACCAATGGGTTATTGGTTAATGCCATAAGCGCCTTGTCATAATTACCTTCGACAGCAGCTTCTATTGTTAGCTGCTCATACGCTTTAACTTGATGGAGTAATCCTTTGATATTGTTTGACAACTCGCCAACCGCAAGAGGTTTCGCCCCCCAGCTACCAATCACGGCACTACATTCAATCACAGCATCGTCAGGTAGGCCGTTGATCGCTCCATTATTTAAAACGTTAACAACATGAATACTATTACGATTGTTATAAATTGAATCAACTAGGTTCAGTGATGCATCAGAATAATAAGCACCACCCCGCTCCTCTAACTCTTTCGGCTTATGATCGAGGGTAGGATCTTGATAGAGCTTAAATAGCGCATTTTCTGTTTCCATTACCTGCTCAGCACGAGTGCCTTTTTCATCGGCACTTTGTTTCTCTTCAGCAAGCATGGCATCAGTTTGGTAGAAGTAACGATGATAAGGACATGGTATCGCCCCCAGTGCTTTTAGAAATGCCGGATCCCACGGCTCTTCCCAGATATTCTTCATACTGAAGTTGGCACCATCACCGACTTTCTCTAATACCGTTTGAGTAATATCTTCCCCATTGAACCATGCTTTGTGTACCCACACGAGATGGTTTAACCCAGCAAACTCAAGTTGCAGCTCTTTTGGCTCGCACTCCATCATTTCTGCAATCATCATTTCCATTGAAACGGGCACATTGCATAAACCAATACTCTTTACTTTGGTGTACTTACTGACCGCTTCGGAAACTAAACCCGCTGGGTTGGTGAAATTGAGCATCCATGCGTTTGGAGCCAACTCTTCAATGTCTTTACAGATATCAAGAATGACCGGAATGGTTCGCAGTGCTTTAGCAAAACCACCAGGGCCCGTTGTTTCTTGGCCGATGACGTCGTACTTGATTGGGATTCGCTCATCGTTAGCGCGTGCAGCAAGGCCACCAACACGAAACTGCGTCATCACAAAATCCGCATCTTTTATCGCAGCACGGCGATCGAAACCGGCTTTTATCTCAATTTTTGCTCCGGCTTTATCGACCATTCGCTGAGCCAATCCTTTGATGATCTCAAGCTTCTCAGCTCCTGACTCAATGTCCACAAAATGAATCTTCTTAACGGGTAAATATTCTAAGCGCTTAATAACCCCTTCAACCAATTCCGGGGTATAGCTACTACCACCGCCAATAATAGCAAGTTTGATCGCCTCTCTAGACATTTTCATCCCCCTTTATTTGTTCGAGATTTTTTTGTTCAGTGCGACGATTTCTACAGCCATCTCTTGAGCCAAAATCGTAGTCATTAGGTGATCTTGAGCATGCACCATCACTAACGTCATCGGGACTTTCCCTTCTCCCTGATCTTCTTCAATAAGCTGAGTCTGTATTAAGTGGGCTTTATTAATGCACTCTCTTGCTTGAGAGAGCTTCTCATCAGCCGCTTCAAAATCTTGTTCTCGAGATAAACGCAATGCCTCGTAGCTTAAACTTCTGGCTTCACCAGCATTGCAAATGATCTCCATTACAACCAATTCTTGTTCCATCATTTTCTCTCCGAAAATCGGGCCGCGGTAATTGCGGCCCATTAAGCACAGTTAAGCAGTAACGCCTTCGCCTGACGGCTGCGTGTCACCTTTAGTTTCCTTCGTCGTTGGTAGTTCTTGCTCCAACATTTGCTTCTCAAACATTTTGAAGAATGGGAAGTAGATGATTAGATCAAGAATTAATAAACCAATGACGAGCAATACTGGCGCAAAGGTCCAACCGCTACCCCACGAAGCACCTATCAGTGCCGGTGTTGTCCAAGGTGTTGTAGCGACACCCATACCCACAAAGCCGACATGCACAGCAAAGTACGCAATCGTAGCATTGATGACTGGAGCGAAGACGAACGGGATAAACAAGGTCGGGTTCATCACAACTGGGCTACCGAAGATCACAGGTTCGTTGATTTGGAAAAAGCCAGGCACCGCACTCATTCGACCAATGCTCTTAAGGTGAACAGAACGGCTAAACGACATCAGCATAACAAGAGCAAGTGTTGCACCAGAGCCGCCAATAAAGATGTAAAAATCCCAGAACGGTTGAGTAAATACGTTTGGAATCGGTTCACCTGCAACAAAGGCTTCAATGTTGGCACCAATGTTGGTCAAAAAGATTGGAGAAAGCAGTCCAACAACAATTGCAGCACCATGAATACCCGCAAACCAAAGTAGCTGGCAAAGCAATAAAGCGCCAATAATGGCAGGCAATGAGTTAGACGCACTAATTAGCGGTTTAAAGATAGCCATAACAGCGTCTGGAATCAGCATGTCGTACTGGGTTTGTACGAAAAGGCTAAGTGGATATAAGGTAATGAATATCGCTAAGACTGGTAGCAATACTTCAAATGATCGCGCAATCGCCGGTGGCACCTGCTCTGGCATGCGAATCGTAATATTGTGCTTTTTCATAAAACGGTAGAGCTCCACCGAGAAAAATGCACACATCACTGCGGTGAAGATCCCGGTTCCGCCCATGTGAGACATAGACAACGCGCCATCTTTAGCTGGGGCCGCAATGAGTAAAAAAGACATTAGTGACAATACAGCACTCGTGATCCCATCCATCTTGTAAGCCTTCGCTAAACTATAAGCAACGCCCAGCGAAACAAAAATGGTCATGATCCCCATCGACATGTTGTAGGGCATCATTATGGTATCAAAATGTGTAGTGGCGAAATCGAGCCAAATTCGACCAAAAGTAAAGGTTGTATCTTCGGCAAATGGGGGGAATGCAAAAATCAAAATGAAACTACCGACAATAATAAACGGCATTGCGACAATAAAACCGTCTCTCATTGCGCGAACATGGGGCTGATTCCCCACTTTAGCTGCTATAGGGGCTATATGCTTTTCGACTGCGCCTATAATTGCGTCATAAAGCTTCATAGAGTCCATCCTTATTTTAGGCAAAAGAATCCCGCATCAAATATTTATATTTGATGTACAGTTATCTTTTTAATTTAAAACTATATTTTAGTTAATTAATTCTAATGCTTGCTCTAGTACTTCTTCTCCCTTCATCATTCCATAATGCTGAGGAGAAATAGCATCAATGTTTTTACCATGCTCTTGCGCCGTTTTTCTTAGTTCTTCTAGCTGAAAACGTACTTGAGGCCCGAGAAGACAAACATCGTACTCTTTAATTGCATCTTCAAACGCATTCACTGACATTGCATCAATTTTGCACTCAATTCCTTTATTTTCAGCAGCTTGCTCCATTTTCTTAACAAGCATACTGGTGGACATCCCTGCGCTACAGCATAAAAGGATCTTTTTCATAGCCTTACTCCCGTTGTGTAAATTTCAACCTGTAAAAACTGTAGCAAAAATAACCAAGACAAAAAAGCGCAACCGGTTGCATTATTCGTGAACACAATCCCAATTTAGAAAATACCACCTATTTTTTTGTAATTATTTAGGTCTAGGATAAAAGTCATAAAATAATTTAAGACATCACATTAAGTTTCAAATTATCAATATTTTACTACTGACAACGTCGTTATTAATTTCTTAAAAGGAATAGAGAATGAAATTTAATAAATTGGCTATTGCAACGCTTGTAAGTGCCGCACTATCACAACACTCATTTGCTCAAACCGACTCTAAAGGCACAATTTATCTAACGTTTGATGATGGACCAATCAATGCATCTATTGACGTTATTCAAGTACTTAACCAGGAAGATATCAAAGCGACGTTTTACTTTAATGCTTGGCATTTAGATGGAATTGGTGATGAGAATGAAGACCGTTCCCTAGAAGCCTTAAAGCTCGCATTAGACACTGGTCATATTGTTGCGAACCACAGTTACGATCACATGGTGCACAACTGCGTGGATGAATTTGGACCGAACAGTGCTGCGGAGTGTAATGCGACCGGGGACCACCAGCTAAACTCGTATCAAGACCCTGTTTACGATGCCTCAATGTTTACGGAAAACTTATCTGTGTTAGCAAAGTATTTGCCGAACATTACAAGCTACCCGAACTACAAGGCAACAGAGTTTGCTAGACTGCCCTACACCAACGGTTGGCGAGTGACGAAAGACTTCAAAGCAGATGGGTTATGTGCCACGTCTGATGACCTGAAACCTTGGGAACCAGGATATGTATGCGATACATCCAACCCATCCAACAGTGTAAAAGCAGCTATCGAGGTTCAAAATATCCTAGCGAATAACGGCTATCAAACTCACGGTTGGGATGTGGACTGGGCACCTGAAAATTGGGGCATTGAAATGCCAGCAAACAGCCTTACAGAAGCAGAAGCATTTCTTGGATATGTGGATTCCGCGTTAAACACTTGTGCACCAACAACGATTAACCCGATCAACTCCAAAGCTCAAGAGTTCCCATGTGGTACACCTTTACACGCCGATAAAGTTATCGTATTAACTCACGAGTTCCTATTTGAAGATGGTAAGCGTGGCATGGGTGCAACGCAAAACCTACCTAAGCTCGCTAAGTTTATACAGTTAGCAAAACAAGCGGGTTATGACTTCGACACAATGGATAACTACACACCGAACTGGCAAGTTGGTCATAACTACGACGCTGGCGATTACGTCTTACACCTAGGTACTGTATACCAGGCTGTAACAAACCATACTGCGCAACAAGATTGGGCACCGTCTCCAACCTCTAGCCTTTGGACAAATGCAGACCCAGCCACTAACTGGACTCAGAATGTTTCCTATAAACAAGGTGATGTGGTGACTTATCAAGGTTTGCGTTATCTAGTTGATGTACCGCACGTGTCCCAAGCAGACTGGACTCCGAACACTCAAAATACCTTGTTCACAGCTCTATAGGCTGTTCCTACTATCACCATGTAGTAGTTTGCGCGAGGCATACCCCTCGCGCTTTTTTTTGAAGATCCAGATACAACAAAGCCCCGACTTTCATCGAGGCTCTGTCTTAAAATATGGTACCGGTGGACGGAGTTGATTGGACTGGCATTCCTGCCGCCACCGCGAAGGCAACGCTAACTTCCTTTTGATATTTACGAGCACCTAAAACGACGAAAGGCCGCTATAAAAGCGACCTTTCTATGTATGGTACCGGTGGGCGGACTTGAACCGCCACGCCCGAAGGCAACGGATTTTGAATCCGTCGTGTATACCAATTTCACCACACCGGCATCTTTGGGCTATTGCCCTTTGATGGTTGGCATTATACGTAAGCTTTTGACCTGCGCAAGCAGAAATACCTTAAATAACTATCGTTTGCTGATAATTTCGCCACAAAGTGTGACAAAGCTGTACTCATAAGAAACGTACGCTCCATTTTCTACTACTCTTCCAGATGAAAATGAGTATACGAAACTCTTTTTAAATTCTATTCACTGTAATATCAGAAACATAACCATTCCCAATGCTCGACAACGCATTATAGAGCATCTCTGCGGCATCTTCTGCTTGCATGAAGTGACTCGTGTCCATCGTATTGCCGCTTGTTTTCCAGAATTCCGTATCCATTCCACCAGGATAAACCGCGATAATTTTCATAGGTTTTCCTTTTAGCTCCAAACGAACCGACTCAATTAATCCTTTGATGGCCCATTTCACTGCACAATACGTAGACTCTTGCGCTTTAGGTTGTTGCGCGGCTGTGGACATGATCATGACCACTTTTATTGGATGATCTTTGTAACGCTTTACTAACTCTCTTAGCACATGAATCGCAGAATTCAGGTTGTTATCAATCAACTTTTGAATCTCTTCCGGCTCCTGCTCTTCCAGTAAGCCAAAATAACCACTTCCCGCACTATGAATGACCATTTCAGGGGACTGTTTCACCCCATCAAAGAGCTGTTTCACATTTTGGTGCAATGAGAGGTTGCAAGCTTGATAACCAACGTTATGAGAGAGTTGTTTTGCTAGTGCGGATAGTTTTTCTGTATTTCTTCCTATTACATACGTCTCTTTGCCTTCCGCATCATAACGCTTTGCTAGTTCCGCCCCTAAGCCGCTACTTGCACCTGTAATTACAATCATGCGCTACCTCTTTTCAATCACATACTTTTAATTCATCTATCAATTAAGGTAACAGAATCGTGGTAATTCACACCTCAAGAGCACCATTCTTTGAAGCAAGCAGCTTTCTTACTTTCGTGATGCATGAAATATCAAGCAGAACGACGGGCATTTAACCTATGCTTAAGCAAGAATAACTTTCTGAATTTTCTATCGACTTTCTAGTGAGAACTGAATAGGAGCAAAGAATGACTGGGGCAAAATGGCAGTGGTTACTGAAACAGATGACACGAAAACTGTGGGTCCGGACGTCACTCTACGCATTACTAGCTGTTGCTACCGCCTTAATGTCGATTGTTTTAAACCAGTTCATTACTCTGCCCCCTGCCATCAACGTCAGCAAGGATTTGTTGAACAACATATTAAATATCCTCGCAACCTCCATGCTTGCAGTGACTACATTCTCTCTCAATATTATGGTCTCAGCGTACAGTGCCGCTAGTGCAGGGGTAACGCCGCGAGCGACAAAACTGTTGATGGAAGACAGCACAACACAAAATGCCTTAGCAACCTTTCTTGGCTCTTTTCTATTTAGTTTGGTAGGAATTATCGCGCTAGGTATTGGGGCCTATCATCAACAAGCACAAATTTATCTATTCATCGTGACTATCGCCGTAATCGTGATGATCATACTCACTCTGCTACGTTGGATTCAGCACCTTTCCGTACTAGGAAGGGTCAGTGAAACCACTTCATACGTAGAGCAAGCCTTGTTAGATGCGATAAGAAAACGGGGCAAAGAGCGCTGGCTAGGTGCTCACCCATGGAGCCACCCAGAGCATAAGCCCAGAGGAAGTAAACCTATTTTGAGCCAAGAAATTGGCTACTTACAGCATGTTGATATGCATCACCTCGATAGTATTGCTGAAGCAAACCAATGCACCATCTACCTTGAGCGACAACCGGGAAGTTTTGTGTACGTAGGTCAACCATTGGCTTGGGTTTGTGGAGAATTGCCAGACGAAAGCGAAGTAACGGCAGCCTTCACGATTCGAACGGAGCGTTCATATGATCAGGACCCTCGCTTTGGTTTAGTCGTTATGGCGGAAATCGCCTCACGAGCACTATCTCCGGCTGTAAATGATAATGGCACCGCGATTGACGTTCTTGGGCGTTCTGTACGAGCACTTTCATTATGGGGAGACCTACTCAGTGAGCCGCCAGCCAAAACTCGATATCCTAGACTATTTGTGCCCGCATTGAGCTACCAGGATTTGTTTGATGATGTCTTTTTGCCGATAGCACACGATGGTGCAGCGCAACTCCAAATACAGATTCGCCTACAAAAGGCCTTGCTAGCTCTCTCTAGTATGCACCCTAAGTTATTTTTGTCACCAGCAATCAAGCTGTCAGAAAAAGCTTTAGAGCTTTCATTAAGCCAACATTATACCGAAGATGAGAAACACCAACTCTCTCAGCTATCTAATCTGGTCACAGACCAAAAAGCCAATGGTTAAGAGAGTCGAATTCAGTCGAAACATATTGCTGCACGGCCTCGTGTATCATGACATGTGCTGATAACGTAGGGCAGAAAAGTCTCTTCGTTTATACACAATTAAAGACTCTGTGCGTTAGGTCTCTTTTCTCTTGGTGAGGGAATCTATATTCTGACGCACAATTTTTAAGGTAAGTGATGGAATAATGACAACGTCTACAACTCTTCCACCTGCTGGTCTCTTTCGTCGACTTGCAGCGTTGATTTACGACACATTGATTATTATCGCAATTGAAATGATGGCCGCTGGTATTGTTATGGCCGTTGTGTTTGCACTAAATGCAGCAGGATTGTTGAGCTATGGCGAGTACGCTGATGCCGCAGATATGCTCGGAAAGCACCCTGTATTGAGCCCTCTATTTACACTTTATCTTGCGGGTGTGTGGATATATTTCTTTGTGTTCTTCTGGACGCGAGCAGGACAAACTCTTGGGATGCGCGCTTGGAAGCTTCGAGTTCGCAATGCCAAAGACGGAGCACCAATTACGGTAACTCAAGCTCTGATTCGTATTTCGACATCTGGCTTTGGCTTGGCAAATTTGACTGTACCGATTGATCCGAAGAAACGTGGTTTCCACGACATTTGGGCCAAAACAGAGGTTGTTGTGTTGCCTAAGGCAAACTAACTTATCCGGGAACACAAAAAAGGAAGGCGTAATGCCTTCCTTTTACATTTGGTTCGGTAAAACTTGGTTTATTCGATGATGCTTCAGTTATAGCTTTCTTCGTAGCAGTGCAATCGCAATAGCTAAGAACACCAAACTCGGGGCCAAAGCACCAAACACTGGGGATATGCCATATACCAAGCTTAATGGACCAAAGAACTCACTGGATATGTAAAAAGTAAACCCGGCAACCACGCCCGACAATACCCTTGCCCCCATGGTCACGCTTCTGAGTGGACCGAAAACAAAAGATAGCGCCATTAACATCATCACAGCAATTGAAAGCGGCTGAGTCAACTTACGCCAAAACGCCAACTCATAGCGAGATGCGTCTTGTTCCGATGCTTTTAGGTAAGTCACATAATCATACAAACCGCTCAGTGACAGTTCTTCTGGCTTCACGGTCACCACAGCTAGCTTATCCGGTGCCAAAGAGGTGTGCCACTCCATCTGTTCGATGTCTTGCTTTGAAATTACGTTTTCATTTTCCATGTCCGTAATTTGTACGTAGCGCATCAGCCAGTTGTTATCTTGTTGGTAGTCGACTTCTTCGGCGAAAATAACTTTTTGTAGATTCTTATCATCATCAAAACGCCACATATTTAAAGCATAAAGTTTGTCGTCTTCGACTTTACCTATAAAGATAAAGTCGTTTGCGTCACGAGCCCACACACCTGAGCGCACAGACACAATGCTACCACCTGATATCGCAAACGCACGTAAGTCACGGGCCATCTTCTGGGCCTCAGGAGCGCCCCATTGACCTAACGCCATAACGACAATCATGAGCGGGACGGCCGTTTTGAGTACCGATAACCCGATATCCAGCTTAGAGAAACCAGCAGCTTGCATCACCACCAGCTCAGAGCTTGAAGCCAACATACCTAAGCCGATCAGGGCACCGAGTAATGCCGCCATTGGAAAGAACATTTCGATATCACGCGGCACACTGAGTAACACAAAGTACAACGCATGAGTGAGGTCGTACACACCTCGCCCTACTTTACGTAGCTGTTCTACATATTTGATGATGCCCGATAAGCCAACAAACGTCGCTAAAACCAAGGCAGTGGTAGAGATGATGGTTCTACCGATGTAAAGGTCTAAGATTTTGAACACAGCTTACGCGAGCCTCTTCTTGCGGAATTTGTCTTTTATTCGTCTAGCAGCAACGCTGTCCATCATATTCGCCATGATAGCAACAATCAGCAACATCGCATTGATTGGCCACATACCAATAGCAGCCGGGATGTCACCATCTTCTAATGCAGATTTGGTTGCACTGATCGCCAAGAAATACGCTAGGTAGATCAGAATCGCAGGCCCCATTTTGGCAAACCGTCCCTGACGCGGATTCACCGCAGACAAAGGAATAACGAGCATTGTTAAGAGTGGAATACACACAAATAACGAAATTCGCCATTGTAGCTCCGCTTGCGCCTCTGGATCTGGGTGACCTATCAAGTCAACCGTTGGGTATGCTTCCCAGTCTCGCCCTTTCTTTTTGACCTCACGTTGGCCGATAACACCTTCGTATTCATCGAATTTCGTGATCATATATTCAACGCGAGTAGGCACACCTTCATAACGCGTACCTTCTTTCATAGTGATGATCTGACGACCGTCCGAAAGCTCTTTTACTTCACCAGAAGATGAGAACATCACACTCGGTAACACTGAATCTCGAGGGCGCATCTGCGCAACAAAAACGTTGCTCAAGGTATTGTCTTTAATGTCATCGATGAACACAACCGATGAACCGTCTGGTGTACCTTGGAACTGACCTTTTTTAAGTAGGTCAACGCTGTTTTCTGACGCTACCTGCTCATAAAGCTGCTCAACGCGGTCTTGAGACCACGGCGATAGCCACAACGCATTGAAAGCCGCCACCGCTGAAGTAATCAACGCTAGGTATAAGGCCGCTTGAACCAAGAATTTATTACCAATACCTGTCGCGTTCATTACGACAATTTCGCTCTCTGCATACAGACGACCAAATGTGATCAATATGCCGATATACAGACTTAAAGGCAGCATTAACAGACCCATTGCTGGCATGTTCAAACCAACAATAGAGAAAATCAATCCAGCAGGAATATCCCCATCAGAAGCATCAGCAAGAACACTTATGAATTTCTGGCTTACAAACACCAAAAAAAGCACGAAAAAAATCGCAAATTGGCTCTTGAGTGTTTCGCGGATCAAATATCTAACAATAATCACGCTGAAATTACCTATACAAAACTTGTTTTTTTGGTCGAATCACTATAGTTTCCCGTTGAACCATTTATTTTTTTAAAAATTATAAACTAGATGTTAGTCGCTTAATCAGCTCTGCATGTAAGCTTGGAGCTAAAATTCAACAAGTAAGCGATCATTATCTAACATTTAGAGCAATTTGTCTTCAGGATGTAGGAGTACGCATGGAGTTCAGTGTAAAAAGTGGCAGTCCAGAGAAACAACGTAGCGCATGTATCGTTGTTGGTGTGTTTGAACCACGTCGCCTTTCTCCAGTAGCCGAACAACTTGATAAAATCAGTGACGGTTACATCAGTTCACTACTTCGCCGTGGTGATCTAGAGGGTAAACCTGGTCAGATGCTGCTACTGCATCAAGTACCAGGTGTTTTGTCAGAGCGCGTTTTACTTGTCGGTTGCGGCAAAGAGCGTGAACTTGGCGAGCGCCAGTACAAGGAAATCATTCAAAAGACGATCAGCACACTTAACGAGACAGGCTCAATGGAAGCAGTATGTTTCCTAACTGAACTGCATGTTAAGGGTCGTGATACATACTGGAAAGTGCGCCAGGCTGTAGAAGCGACTAAAGATGGTCTATACACATTTAATCAATTCAAGAGCGTGAAACCTGAGACTCGCCGCCCACTGCGCAAGCTTGTTTTCAACGTACCAACGCGTCGTGAATTGAACTTGGGTGAAAAAGCAATCACTCATGGTCTTGCTATCGCATCAGGTGTCAAAGCCTCAAAAGACCTTGGCAACATGCCGCCAAACGTAGCTAATCCAGCTTACCTTGCTTCTCAAGCTCGTCGTCTAGCGGACGATTACGAAACCGTAACCACCAAAATCATTGGTGAGCAAGAGATGGAAAAACTGGGTATGACCTCTTACCTAGCAGTAGGCCGTGGTTCTAAAAACGAATCTATGATGTCTATCATCGAGTACAAAGGTAACCCTGACTCGGATGCAAAACCGATTGTGCTCGTAGGTAAAGGTCTAACCTTCGACTCAGGCGGTATCTCTCTAAAGCCGGGCGAAGGTATGGATGAGATGAAGTACGACATGTGTGGTGCGGCATCGGTATTCGGTACAATGAAAGCTCTGGCGAAGCTAAACCTACCAATCAACGTTATTGGTGTTCTAGCGGGCTGTGAAAACATGCCTGGCAGCAACGCTTACCGTCCAGGTGACATCCTTACAACCATGTCTGGTCAAACTGTAGAAGTTCTGAACACGGATGCGGAAGGTCGTCTCGTTCTTTGTGACGCACTGACTTACGTAGAGCGTTTCGAACCAGACTGCGTAGTAGACGTTGCAACGCTAACTGGTGCTTGTGTTATCGCACTAGGCCACCATATCAGCGGCGTAATCTCTAACCACAACCCTCTTTCTCATGAGCTAGTAAACGCTTCTGAGCAAGCGAGTGACCGTGCATGGCGTCTACCAATGGCAGACGAGTACCACGAACAGTTGAAGAGCCCGTTTGCGGATATGGCAAACATTGGTGGTCGCCCTGGTGGCACAATTACTGCGGGTTGCTTCTTATCTAAGTTCGCGAAGAAGTACAACTGGGCACACGTCGATATCGCAGGTACCGCGTGGAAATCAGGCGCAGCGAAAGGCTCAACGGGCCGTCCTGTCTCAATGCTTGTCCAATTCCTTTTGAACCGCAGCGGCCAAGAGACAGAAGAGTAATTTCTGAACAGAATCTAAAAGGGCCGCAAGGCCCTTTTTTATTACCTCGATTTTCTTGATTGAAAATCGGATTTAATATGGTTTCTGGAAGAGACCATCGGCAAGTGAGAGAATGATGCAAACAGCAACCTTCTACATCATTAATGAAGAGAGCCCGCAAGCAACGGTGACTGGCTTTGAAGAATACATCGTGTTTTTGGCTCAGCACTTTGCTCGTCAAGGCGCAAAAGTGTATCTGAACTGCCAAGACAAACCGCATGCCGAGCAGCTCGCTGAAGCCTTTTGGCAAATTGATGCAGACAAGTTCATGGCACATAATCTTGTAGGCGAAGGACCGAAATACGCCACCAATATTGAAATCGGCCATGAAGGTGTAAAACCTAATTGGAACCGCCAGCTGGTAATTAATTTGGCGGAAAATGAGACAACCTTTGCGAACAAGTTTGCTCAAGTGGTAGACTTCGTGCCCTGCGAAGAAAAAGCTAAACAACTCGCAAGAGAAAGATATAAAATTTACCGTCAAGCAGGTTACCAGCTGCAAACGATCGAAATTCAATATCCTTAACGGTCAATCCTTATAGTTAAGGCGATCTTGTTAAGATCCCTCACTTATAAAGATTGACTAAGATTCAACCATCAACGTATCCATTAAAAGAGCGCTATGGAAAAGACATACAACCCAACTTCAATCGAACAAGCTCTGTATCAGACTTGGGAAGAGAAAGGCTACTTTAAGCCACACGGTGACACTACTAAAGAATCATACAGCATCATGATCCCGCCACCGAACGTCACTGGTAGCCTACACATGGGCCACGCGTTCCAAGATACGATCATGGATACGCTTATCCGTTGTGAACGTATGAAGGGTAAAAACACCCTTTGGCAAGTAGGTACTGACCACGCTGGTATCGCAACTCAGATGGTTGTTGAGCGTAAGATCGCTGCAGAAGAAGGCAAAACAAAACACGATTACGGTCGTGAAGCTTTCATCGACAAAATCTGGGAATGGAAAGGCGAATCTGGCGGCACTATCACTAAGCAGCTTCGTCGTCTTGGCGCATCTGTAGACTGGGATCGTGAACGCTTCACGATGGACGATGGTCTATCTAACGCCGTCCAAGAAGTGTTCGTACGTCTGTACGAAGACGATCTAATCTACCGCGGTAAGCGTCTAGTTAACTGGGATCCAAAGCTACACACAGCGATTTCAGATCTAGAAGTAGAGAACAAAGACACTAAAGGCCACATGTGGCACTTCCGCTACCCACTAGCAGATGGCGCTAAAACAGCGGATGGCAAAGACTACATCGTTGTTGCAACGACTCGTCCAGAGACCGTGCTAGGCGATACGGGTGTTGCAGTTAACCCAGAAGATCCACGTTACAAAGATCTTATCGGTAAAGAAATCATCCTTCCTATCGTTGATCGTCGCATCCCAATCGTGGGCGATGAGCACGCAGATATGGAAAAAGGTACTGGCTGTGTGAAAATCACACCTGCGCACGACTTCAACGACTACGAAGTAGGTAAGCGCCACCAGCTACCAATGATCAACATTCTGACTTTCGACGCGAACATCCGCGACTCAGCAGAAGTATTCAACACTAACGGCGAAGCAAGCGACGCTTACAGCACTGAGCTACCAGCTAAATACCACGGTATGGAACGTTTTGCCGCTCGTAAAGCTATCGTTGCTGAATTCGACGAGCTAGGCCTACTTGAAGAAGTGAAAGATCACGATCTACAAGTTCCTTACGGCGACCGTGGTGGCGTAGTTATCGAACCAATGCTAACTGACCAATGGTACGTACGTACTGCGCCTCTAGCGAAAACCGCAGTTGAAGCAGTAGAAAACGGCGACATCCAATTCGTTCCTAAGCAATACGAAAACATGTACTTCTCTTGGATGCGTGACGTTCAAGACTGGTGTATCTCTCGTCAGCTATGGTGGGGTCACCGCATCCCAGCTTGGTACGACAACCAAGGTAATGTTTACGTAGGTCGCACTGAAGAAGAAGTTCGTAAGAACAACAACCTAGAGTCAGTCATTGAACTGCACCAAGACGAAGACGTACTGGATACGTGGTTCTCTTCTGCACTATGGACGTTCGGTACTCAAGGTTGGCCAGAGCAAACTGACGACCTGAAAGTATTCCACCCTTCAGACGTTCTAGTAACTGGTTTCGACATCATCTTCTTCTGGGTTGCGCGCATGATCATGATGACCATGCACTTCGTGAAAGACGAAAACGGCAAACCACAAGTACCATTTAAGACGGTTTACGTTACTGGTCTAATCCGTGATGAAAACGGCGACAAGATGTCTAAGTCGAAAGGTAACGTACTTGACCCAATCGACATGATCGATGGTATCGACCTAGAGTCTCTAGTAGAGAAGCGTTGTGGCAACATGATGCAACCTCAGCTAGCGAAGAAGATCGAGAAGAACACTCGTAAGACGTTTGAAAACGGTATCGAAGCATACGGTACAGACGCACTACGTTTCACTCTTGCAGCAATGGCATCAACAGGTCGTGATATCAACTGGGATATGAAGCGTCTTGAGGGTTACCGTAACTTCTGTAACAAACTATGGAACGCAAGCCGTTACGTAATGATGAACACAGAAGAGCAAGATTGTGGCTTCAACGGTGGTGAGATTGAATACTCACTAGCAGACAAATGGATCGAGTCTCAGTTTGAACTTGCAGCGAAAGCGTTCAACAACCATATCGACAACTTCCGTCTAGATATGGCTGCGAACACGCTTTACGAATTCATCTGGAACCAATTCTGTGACTGGTACCTAGAGCTAACTAAACCCGTTCTATGGAAAGGTACTGAAGCGCAACAGCGTGGTACTCGCCGTACACTAATCACGGTACTTGAGAAGACTCTACGTCTGGCTCATCCTGTGATTCCTTACATCACTGAAACTATCTGGCAAAGCATCAAGCCACTAGTTGAAGGTGTAGAAGGTGAGACAATCATGCTTCAAGCACTGCCTCAATTCGACGAAGCAAACTTCAACCAAGAAGCGCTAGATGATATCGAATGGGTGAAGGCGTTCATTACCAGCATCCGTAACCTACGTGCTGAATACGACATCAACCCTGGTAAGCCGCTTGACGTTATGCTGAAAGCAGCAAATGCAGAAGATGCCTCTCGTCTAGAAGCAAGCAAGCAAGTACTGATGTCACTAGCGAAGCTAGAAGCAGTACGCGTGCTTGAAGCTGGCGAACAAACTCCTGCATGTGCGACAGCACTGGTTGGTAAGTCTGAGCTGATGATCCCAATGGCAGGTCTGATCGACAAAGATGCTGAGCTTGCTCGTCTAGATGGCGAAATCAAGAAGACTCACGGCGAAATCAAGCGTATCGAAGGCAAACTAGGTAACGAAGGCTTCGTAGCGAAAGCACCTGAAGCAGTTGTTGCTAAAGAGCGTGAGAAGCTTGAAGGCTACAAAGAAACGCTAGCTAAGCTAGAAGAGCAGAAGACAACGATCGCTGCGCTTTAAGCCTCAGTGAAAGAGAAGAATTAGCACTTCTCACTTTTTGGTTCAAAAGGTTGGTCATCATGGCCAACCTTTTTTGTATACATTTCACCAAAACCATCATCAATAGCTTCCCCCTATCACAACAATACTCATTACCCATTAGCATTAATGAGAATTATTATCGATAATAAGCTCATCGAAACAAACACGATTGAGTAATTATCATGAAAAAGACACTAACTTTCGCAGCACTGCATTTTACTATCGCATTTAGTGTCGCTTACGTACTCACAGGCGACATTCTAATTGGTAGTTTAATTGCCATGATTGAGCCTTCAGTGAACACCGTAGCCTTCTACTTTCATGAAAAGGCATGGGCAAAAGTCCCAGCACTTAAAGCTCGTCAGTGGATGACCAAATTAAAAACCGCAAGCTTTGCGACCGTGCACTTCAGCGTCGCTTTTACCGTGGTTTACTTACTAACAGGTGATGCATTTGTCGGCGGCGTAATGGCGATGTTAGAGCCAAGTTTGAACACGGTGGCTTACTACTTCCACGAGAAAGTATGGATGCGTAAATCATCAGAAAAAACTCCAGCACCGCAGTTTTGTTTACATCACCACGCTTAAACATGGAGGCTCACTACGTCTCCTAACGAGCAAAATGACATTTACCATTGACAAGGTTGCGCACCGCAATTAATTTAATTGCGGTACGCAACTTTATTTTTAGAGGTAAGTGATAATGAACGCTCGTCAACTTCGACACTACTCCCGTCAAGCCGTCCGATTGCTTGGTATGCTTGATAAACAATGCGGCGATGTCGCTCTCACTCCAGTGCAAGCGCACGCATTGGGTGAAATCCAATTGCAGCCATTGACCATCAATCAGCTGGCACAGCAGCTTAATGTCGACAAGTCCAACGCGAGCCGAACCGTTACTGGTTTGATTAAATTAGGTTTGGTCGAGAGCATCGAAAACCCAAAAGACAAACGTAGTCAACTCGTCGCGATTACAGAGCAAGGCCAACTGGCGTTATCGCAACTGGACCAACAGCAAAACCACTTCTTTGAACAACTGCTTACCCAACTCGATGACAGCGAGCAAGAGCAACTCAAACTTGGTCTAGAGACTTACCTAAAAGGGCTAACAAAAGTGTGTCAGTCTGAGGAATACGTTCTTCGACCTCTTACTAAAGCAGACAACCCGCAAGTCGCAGATGTGATTCGTAAAGTCTCTGCTGAATACGGCTTAACCGCAGACAAAGGTTATGGTGTGGCCGATCCAACGCTTGATGATATGTATTCGGTGTACAATCAAAACAGGGCCGCCTATTGGGTCATTGAACATCGCGGAGAGATCGTTGGTGGCGGTGGCTTTGCCCCTTTAGCTGGCGAGCCAAATGTGTGTGAACTACAAAAGATGTACTTCTTACCTCAAACACGAGGACACGGTTTAGCCAAACGCATCGTCGCATTGAGCTTACAATTGGCGAAACAATTTGGGTATCAGCAGTGCTATTTAGAGACAACTGAATGTCTGAGAGAAGCGGTAAGCTTGTATGAAAAGCTAGGCTTTGAGCATCTTGATGCCCCGCTTGGACAAACAGGGCATGATGCATGTGAAGTCGTAATGCTTAAGATGCTGTAATAGATAATATTATTAGACGTTAAAGCACAACATGGGTAACACAAAGCTCCTGGCTCAAGGCAACAGTGAAGTTTTGGTGCTGCCCATCCAACTCAACAGACAACTGGTAGAGATCACTTGGATCAGGATCAGTAAGATCGGCATACTTTGGCGCTTCGATCTGGAATAAAGCGCTCGCATGCTCCGCTCGGACATCAATAGGAATATGGTAAGTCATACCCTTAAACTTAACCGATGCAGAGACCAGACCCGGCGCAAAAGTTTGATAGTACAAGTCTACTTTAAACTCGCAACCACCACCGTGGTGCCAAATCTGCTCGGTTGCCACGCGGTCTAAACGTACATTGCGAATGAACTGCAGATACGGTTCTTGCCATACCCCTAAGCGCTCATCACTTTTTTTATATTCATGATCGGACAGAGAGCACAACTCCGGTTTATCCTCATCCAACAGAAGATCTTCTTCTTCCTCAAGGAATAGGATCTCAAAACGGTTGCGCCCCATCTGCATGAACGGGCGAATGTCTTTCTTGTAGACATTTTGAGAACCGTCACAGTCAAACAATGCTACTCCGTTCAAACGCACTTCTGCATGGTAATCCACACCACCCAACACCATTTCTACCGCTGGGAATGCCATCATGGATTCGTCCACTTCAATGTCATGCATCAGGTGCCACTCTTGCTGACGAATTGCTTCTTCTGTCAGTTCAGCTGGCAATACCTGACTCAAAGGAGCAGGGAAAGTAATGTCATCCTGTGGGATAGAAAGGTCCGTCAGTGGAGAGACTTGCCATAAACCGGCGAGTGAGAGTTGCATATACACCTTGAGCTAGATCAATTTTCACGCATTATAGGGAGAAACCCCCTATAAACTCAATGTGAATTATTTATCGCCTCCACATTCGTCAGTTTTTCAAGGTATAAAAAAACCAGCGTTAAACGCTGGTTTTTCCAAAAGTAGTGAGCTTTGATTACTCGTCGTCTTCATCTTCTTCAGGGTAAAGCGCATCTTCGCCTTCGTAGTACGTACCCCAACCGTCATAGATGATGTCGTATTTTTCTGCCAAGTGAATCAATTTTTCAACTTGCGCATCAATCGCTTCTGCGTCTAGTGCGGACTCCATAGTCGCATCACAGCAAAGCAACTTGTTACCATCTTCATCTTCAGTTTCTTCTGCTTCAAGAACTTCAAAGCCCATCTTGAATGCTTCAACTACCGCTTTTTCTAGCGTGTCAAAATCTTCGGCAAACAGGTGGTGCTCAATTTCGTATAGCGAATCTGGATCGCTGCCATCTTCTAGCAATGCTGCAATGATATCGCGAGTCTCTTCCTTTTGAATCTCAATTAATTCTTCTACTGATAGATATTCATCTTCGTGAGACATGTTTTGGCTCCAGATTAGTTACTTGATGGAAACACAATACCCGATACTGAGTATGCTGATCCGGTGAAATATGGCATGGATTGCGATGAAAAGCCACAAACAAACATCATACCACTGCGATTCTTATCGGTTATTTGAATCTAAATATTAAACCGACCACACAAAGAAACAAAAAATTAACAAAGAATGGCATTTTTTAATATTCAGAACATCCTAATTGACACTTAATGTGGTTATTTTCTCTTTCTATGCGTGTTTATGATGCTTTCTTGAATACACTCACGTGTAAAACGAAGAAGCATAACGAATAAATTCACTTTAATAATGCATAATTTAGAATAAAAATGCACGTTTTATGCACTGTGCGTGTATTCTTTCTCAACGGGAAAATTAGAATAAAAACGCACGCACTCTAATTTTAGCAAAATAGCATTTATATCTAATAATAAATTTAATAAGAATCAAAATAAAAATAAAAAACTCACAAAACCAGAAACACCAGAATATAAACAAAGCTTGATAACTTGCATCTTTCTAGGAAGCTTGTCATAACTAATGGCTGGAAAATTTGTAAGGATACAAAATGAGCAAGCTGTACGTTGGATCAGAAGTTGGTCAACTTCGACGAGTTCTATTAAATCGCCCTGAACGCGCCCTAACCCACTTAACTCCGTCAAACTGTCATGAGTTGCTATTTGATGACGTTCTTGCTGTAGAAGCGGCAGGTGAAGAGCACGATGCATTCGCACGTACGCTGCGCGAGCAAGACGTTGAAGTGCTTCTCCTCCACGATTTACTGGTCGAAACCCTCGCCGTTCCAGAAGCAAAACAATGGCTGCTGAACACTCAGATTTCTGACTTTCGTTACGGGCCAACCTTTGCGCGAGACCTACGCCAATACTTTTCAGAAATGGATGATGAACACCTTGCCTGCATCTTTTTAGGTGGCTTAGCTTACTCAGAGCTACCGATCTCCTCATCTTCTATGCTGCCAAAAATGAAGCGTCCTCTCGACTTTGTTATTGAGCCACTGCCTAATCACCTCTTTACTCGTGATACCTCATGCTGGGTTTATGGTGGTGTATCGCTCAACCCAATGATGATGCCTGCACGCCAACGTGAAACAAACCACTTACGTGCGATTTATCGTTGGCACCCAATTTTTGCTGGCCAAGATTTTATCAAATACTTCGGTGACGATGATCTGCATTATGATAATGCGAATGTCGAAGGCGGTGATGTGTTGGTTATTGGTAAAGGTGCAGTTCTTATCGGTATGTCTGAGCGTACGACTGCTCAAGGTGTAGAGAACCTTGCAGCGAGCCTATTTAAAGCAGGCCAAGCTACCGAAGTTATTGCAATTGATCTGCCTAAACACCGTTCATGTATGCATTTAGACACTGTGATGACCCATATGGATGTAGATACTTTCTCTGTCTACCCAGAGATCATGCGCAAAGATCTCGACACATGGCGCTTAACACCAAAAGGCAACGGTGAAATGCATGTTGAAGCCTCACATAACTATCTGCACGCGATTGAGTCCGCTCTTGGCTTAGATCAGCTGAAAATCATCACCACGGGTGGTGACAGCTATGAAGCGGAACGCGAACAATGGAATGATGCCAATAACGTTCTAACTGTAAAACCGGGCGTAGTAATTGGTTACGAACGCAATGTATACACCAACGAAAAATACGATAAAGCTGGCATCAAAGTACTGACAGTACCTGGTAACGAGCTTGGTCGTGGTCGCGGTGGCGCTCGCTGTATGAGCTGTCCAATAGAACGAGACGATATATAACTTACTCGTCCCTTTACATTAGGTGAATCAAAACTAAGGTTGATGTGAATACATCAACCTTTTTTAGCTTTAATTAAAAATAATTATTCACAATAAAAGCATTTATATGTTTTAATGAATTCTATTAATCTAATCACATGTACTAAGGGACGAGCTATGGCTTTCAATTTACGTAACCGCAACTTTTTGAAGCTATTGGACTTCTCAACCAAAGAAATCCAGTTTTTGCTCGAACTGTCTGCAGAGCTAAAAAAAGCTAAATATGCAGGAACAGAGCAGAAGAAACTTCAAGGTAAAAACATCGCACTAATCTTTGAGAAATCTTCGACTCGTACCCGATGTGCGTTTGAAGTCGCTGCCTTTGACCAAGGTGCTCAAGTCTCTTACATCGGCCCTTCTGGCTCGCAAATCGGTCATAAGGAATCGATGAAAGACACCGCTCGCGTCCTTGGTCGTATGTACGACGGGATTGAATACCGAGGCTTTGGCCAATCCATTGTTGAAGAGCTTG
The DNA here is from genome assembly GCF_023161825.1 of Vibrio sp. 2CM40D. Taxonomy (NCBI): domain Bacteria; kingdom Pseudomonadati; phylum Pseudomonadota; class Gammaproteobacteria; order Vibrionales; family Vibrionaceae; genus Vibrio; species Vibrio sp. 2CM40D. The sequence continues at coordinate 74,967 of NZ_JALNTL010000012.1, read as the reverse complement.
GTACTTATGCTGGTGTTCCAGTGTGGAATGGTTTAACGGATGAGTTCCACCCAACCCAGATCCTTGCTGACTTCCTGACCATGCAAGAGCACGGCCGTGGTAAACAGCTACATGAAGTAACCTTCGCTTACCTAGGTGATGCGCGCAACAACATGGGTAACTCACTTATGGTGGGCGCAGCGAAAATGGGCATGGATATTCGCCTTGTCGCGCCAAAAGCGTTCTGGCCTGAAGAAGATCTCGTGGCAACTTGTCAAACTATCGCGCAACAAACCGGTGCAAAAATCACGTTAACAGAAAGCGTTGAGGAAGGTGTGAAAGGTTGTGACTTCCTATACACCGACGTTTGGGTGTCTATGGGTGAGTCTGCCGAGGCATGGGATGAACGTGTAGCGTTAATGACACCTTATCAAATCAATATGGACGTGATTAAGCAAACGGGTAATCCACATGTGAAATTCATGCACTGCCTTCCAGCTTTCCACAATGATGAAACCACCGTCGGCAAAGAAGTCGCTGAAAAATACGGTATGAAAGGCCTTGAAGTAACAGAAGAGGTATTTGAATCGGAATACTCCATCGTATTCGACGAAGCTGAAAACCGTATGCATACCATCAAAGCCGTGATGGTTGCGACGCTAGGAAGCTAAACCAGCGCGCAAAAACAGCCGATAAAAACCATGATGTAATCGCTTGCGCTCACGAAAGTTAAGCGTATAATGCTCGGCAATTTGTCTGAGGATTAAGAAATGACCACGCTGATTGCTGACGTAAAAACGCGATTTGCTCTCGCTAAGCGACTACGCTTACGTGGTGTTATTTTCGTTAATTCTATTGAATTTTAAAACCTCCCCATTGGGGAGGTTTTTTTATGTCCAAAATTCCTTTCGGTTATTTGGATGTAGTCATCAATGTTATAGGGAAGAAGATCATGGCGAACTCGCTTTACCAGAAGCACATCATCTCTATTCCAGAGCTTTCACGCGAAGAACTGGAACTTATCGTAGAAACAGCAGGTAGCCTTAAAAAAGCACCTCGACCAGAACTGATTAAAAACAAAGTCGTTGCAAGTTGTTTCTTTGAACCATCAACACGTACACGTTTATCGTTTGAAACAGCGATTCAGCGCATTGGTGGTGACGTGATTGGCTTTGATAATGATGGTAATACCTCTCTGGCGAAGAAAGGCGAAACACTCGCAGATTCAGTACAAGTCATCTCTTCTTACGTCGATGCCTTTGTGATGCGTCATCCACAAGAAGGCGCCGCTCGCTTGGCATCTGAATTTTCAAATGGCGTGCCAGTGATCAACGCGGGCGACGGTGCAAACCAACACCCAACTCAAACGCTACTCGACCTATACACCATCGCGGAAACACAAGGGCGTCTAGACAACCTGAACGTCGCATTCGTAGGTGACCTAAAATATGGCCGCACAGTGCACTCACTGACTCAAGCCTTAGCAAAGTTTAACAACATCCGCTTCTTCTTTGTTGCACCAGATGCGCTGGCAATGCCAGATTACATCTGCGAAGAACTAGACGAAGCTGGCATTCAATATAGCCTACACACAGACATGGAAAGTGTGATTCCTGAACTGGATATTCTGTACATGACACGCGTACAGAAAGAACGCTTTGACGAATCGGAATACGCACATATTAAGTCGGCTTACATCCTAACGGCGGCACTACTAGAAGGCGCGCGTGAGAACTTGAAAGTACTGCACCCACTACCACGTGTGGATGAAATCACAACTGATGTTGATAAAACGCCTCATGCTTACTTCTTCCAGCAAGCTCAAAATGGCGTGTATGCTCGCCAAGCACTGCTGGCGCTTGTTCTAAACGAAACACTGTAATCGAGGGGAAAAATCATGGCTAAAGAAACTCAATTGCAGGTAGAAGCAATCAAAAATGGTACGGTCATCGACCACATCCCTGCGCAATTCGGTATCAAAGTATTAAGACTGTTCGATATGCACAATTCATCACAACGCGTAACGATTGGACTGAACTTGCCATCATCAGCACTCGGTCATAAAGATCTACTCAAAATCGAAAATGTGTTTATCAATGAAGAGCAAGCGAGCAAGCTAGCGTTGTATGCTCCTCACGCGACCGTGAATCAAATCGAGAATTATGAAGTGGTGAAAAAGCTAGCGTTAGAGCTTCCTGAGCGCATCAATGATGTATTTGAATGCCCGAATTCAAACTGTATTTCTCATAATGAACCAGTAGAAAGCAGCTTTAGCGTGTTCGAGAAGAAACAAGAAATCCGCCTAAAGTGTAAATACTGCGAGAAAGTGTTCTCACGCGAGATCGTAACCGAGCGATAAACACGCCGCACGACTAGGCTTTGATACGTTTAAAATACCCTGCAATGTCGGGGTATTTTGCTCTTTACCTACCGAGGGTTTAGAGGCAAACTGAGAATCTTTATTCCCTACAACTGATGGAAAAAATCAAATGACGAAAGTACTTCACACTGAGTCTGCACCAGCAGCAATCGGTCCTTACGTTCAAGGCGTAGATCTAGGTAACATGGTTCTTACTTCAGGCCAAATCCCAGTAAACCCAGCGACAGGTGAAGTGTCTGCTGATATCGCAGAACAAGCTCGTCAGTCTCTAGAAAACGTAAAGGCTGTAGTTGAATCTTCAGGTCTTAAAGTATCTGATATTGTAAAGCTAACGGTTTTTGTTAAAGACCTAAATGACTTTGGCACAGTGAACGAAGTTTACGGCAAGTTCTTTGATGAGCACGGCGTAGCAAACTACCCTGCACGCTCTTGTGTAGAAGTGGCTCGCCTACCAAAAGATGTTGGCATCGAGATTGAAGCAATCGCTGTTCGCAAATAATTGCACTTGCTGACAAACATAAAAAAACGGGTAGCTCAGGCTACCCGTTTTTTATTGTTTTCTCGTGATGATATCGCAGTAAAACTTAAGCAGCGTTGCGCTGTTTGACTTCTTCATCTAACGATTCAAGCTTCTCTTTCATCTGTTCACGACAGATATTCGCTAACTCGCGAATGCCCTCTTTACCATAGCCTTCAGTGCTGATTGGAGGTAGCATTTCAACAATCACATGACCATTGTTCCAACGGTTCAGCTTAATTTTATTCGTCGAGCTACATACGATAGGAATGATTGGCACACCTGCACCAATTGCCGCATGAAAAGCACCTGTTTTGAATGGCAGCAAACCACGCCCACGAGAACGCGTGCCTTCTGGGAACATCCACACCGAAACATCACTTTCTTTCATGCTGCTCACGACCTGATCGATAGTACCTTTTGCTTTAGAGCGATTCGCTCGGTCAATCAGAATGTTACCCGTAAGCCAGTAAAGCTGACCAAACAGTGGCATCCAAGCCAAGCTCTTTTTACCTACTGTCACAACTTTCGGAGTCACAGCCGCAGAAACAGTAAACATGTCCCAGTTGTTCTGGTGGTTAGCAATGTAAACATGTTGGCCGCGTGAATACGCATCTTCAGGGATACGCAACTCTAACTTAATCCCAAACACACGAGACATCTTGGCAAACAAACGGCCAAAAGTGAAAACGTGCTTAGGGTTTCTAGGGCTTAATAGGCAGTAACCACAACCACCAATAAACATAACAATCGCAAAGATAGCGACAGCAAATACACGTAACAGTGCAATCATTCTTGTTCTCCAGGAACCGGCTTTTGCCAGATACAGCTATTAATATCTCTCTTTCCATAAAGGGAAAATATGGTCATGAGAGTGATATAAAAAAGCCGAAACTCAGGTTTCGGCTCTCTTGATATCCAAGTTACCTGCGGTGCAGTTTAACTTGCCTAGCTCACTCGCTCAATATTTGCGCCAAGTGCAGCCAGTTTATTTTCGATTTTGTCGTAACCACGGTCGATATGGTAAATACGATCAACGACGGTTTCGCCTTTAGCAATGCAACCTGCAATAACCAAACTAGCCGAAGCTCGTAGATCGGTTGCCATCACTTGCGCACCGCTGAGTGACTCAACATCACCACAGATAACCGTATTGCCTTCGATCTCAGCTTTAGCGCCCATACGCATGAGTTCTGGTACGTGCATAAAGCGGTTTTCAAAGATAGTCTCTGTGATCACGCCGCCACCTTTCGCCATCATATTCAGAAGCGTAAATTGAGCTTGCATATCCGTCGGAAAACCAGGATGTGGCGCAGTACGTACACTTACCGCTTTTAGCTCGCGGTCGGTCATATCAACGGAGATCCAATCTTCACCCGTTTCGACAAGCGCGCCAGCTTCTTCCAGCTTGGCGAGAACCGCTTCAAGCAAATGAGCATTAGTGTTGCGACATACCACTTTACCGCCAGATACTGCTGCTGCGACAAGGAATGTTCCCGTCTCAATACGGTCAGCAACCACGTTGTGTTTACAACCGCCTAGGCGCTCAACACCTTCAATCGTAATGGTATCTGTGCCAGCGCCAGAGATTTTTGCGCCAAGCTTATTTAGGAAATCAGCGGTATCGACGATTTCAGGCTCACGCGCAGCGTTATCTAGTGTTGTTGTGCCTTCCGCCAGCGCTGCGGCACACATGATGGTAATCGTCGCGCCTACGCTGACTTTATCCATCACGATGTGCGCGCCTTTTAGACGACCATCCACTTCTGCTTTCACATAACCATCTTCTAATGTAATGGTTGCGCCAAGCTGCTCTAAACCAGAAATATGCAGATCCACAGGACGAGCGCCAATAGCACAACCGCCTGGTAAAGAAACCTGACCTTGACCAAAGCGCGCCACCAAAGGACCCAAAGCCCAAATAGAAGCACGCATGGTTTTCACCAAGTCATAAGGCGCACAGTATTCTGTAATACTGCTTGGATCAACATGAACAGAGCCATTGCGGCTTACTTTCGCGCCTAAACGCTTAAGCAATTCCATGGTTGTATCGATATCACGAAGGTGTGGTACGTTTGCCACTTCTACTGGCTCTTCCGCCAAGATAGACGCAAATAAAATCGGCAGTGCTGCGTTTTTTGCACCTGAAATGGTCACTTCACCAACTAGTGGTTTATCTGACCCAATAACTCGAAACTTTTCCATCAATAAACCTTAAAGCGACATCAATTTCTTATCACGAGCCCACTCTTCTGGTGTGAACGCTTTGATTGATAATGCGTGAATGTCGTTACGCTGGATGTATTCCATCAGAGGAGCATAAATTAGCTGCTGCTTCTTAACGCGGCTCATTCCATCGAAACAAGCATCAACAGCAACCACTTCATAGTGGCTACCTTCACCTTTCACATGCACTTCTTGAAGGTTTAGTGCTTCTTCTAATAACTGTTGTACTTTTGCGCTATCCACAATTTACCCCTGATAATTCTGTATGTGTTTGGCCACTAAAGATTCAACATTGCTCAGTTGAAACAAAGTGCGCAGTTGCGCCGGCACGAAACTGAGCATTATATGACAGTTTTGCTTTTTTGCATGCTCTAATAAGTGGATTAACATCACCATTCCTGCAGAGTCGACGCGCTCTATCTCTTTTAGCGAGCATTCCAGCTCCGATTGAGCAGGTTGCCATTGCTGTGCATACGCCCACAATGAAGGCACTGTATCTCTATCAAGTGCCCCTGTTAGCTTAAGAATGTTTTGATCCAATTGCCACTGAGCGGGAGTCTGGGCCATTATTTCTTCGCCTCGAAGCGGATCGGTTCTGCGGCCAATTTTTCTAGGTCTTTAGCAACAGATAGAATACCTTCTTGACGAATTTTACTGTTCCATTCAGATTGTTTACTAGAAAGCAAACTAATGCCCTCTGCAATCATATCGAATGCTTCCCACTCACCAGACTGGTTGTCTTTACGCAGTTTAAACTCAAGTTTGATGTTTGGACGCGGAGTATCGATGATATCAACTTTAATGCTTGTAATACGCTTAGAGTCATCAATGCTAGGCTCAGGACCAAACTCAATTTTTTGGTCAGAGTATTGCGTCAACACTTGTGCATAAGACGCAATCAGGTACGCACGAAATGCATCGATAAACTCAAGTACATCTTCACGCTTAGCACCTTTTAAGTTTGGACCAAGAAGTTTTAACCCTGCATAGCGGTAGTTGACGTAAGGCATTAGCTCTTCTTCAACGATCACTTTAAGTAAATTTGGATCTTGTTTGATTTTCGGCTGTTCGGCTTTCAATCTTTCGAACGTGACTTCAGCTACCTGCTTCATCATCTTATAAGGTTCAGTTTTATCCACCTCTGCTGCTGTTGCTCCAAAAACGCTAAACACAGCACAAACTGAAAGTAGTAATCTCGCTAACATAGTTATTCCTTACTTGAGTCGTCTGAACCACCTACGCTGTATAGTACTTGACCAATTAAGTCTTCAAGCACAAGCGCCGATTTGGTGTCTTCGATGGTATCACCATCCACCAGCATGACTTCATCATCAAAAACGAAGCCAGGTACTAAACCAATGTATTGCTCACCAATCAGGCCAGATGTCAAAATTTGTACGCTCGACGTTTCTGGGAACTGATTGTATTTGCTATTGATAGATAGTGTTACAACTGGCAATAAGTTGTCTGGGTTAAGCGAAATACTACTTACTCGACCAATCACAACGCCCCCCACTTTTACGGGAGAACGAACTTTTAAACTGCCAATATTATCGAACTCGGCTTTGAGGGTATAAGTATCACCAGAGCCAATGCTTTTTACGTCAGCAACTTGAAAAATCATCACAAGAATCGCGCAAATTCCCGCTAATACAAAGCTGCCAACCCATAATTCAGTTTTACGTGTTTGTTGCATGATTAATTCCCAAACATCAATGCGGTCAGTACAAAGTCTAATCCTAGTACTGCTAAAGAAGAATGCACAACAGTGCGCGTAGTTGCTCGGCTGATCCCTTCCGATGTTGGAATAGCATCATAACCGTTAAATAGAGCGACCCAAGTAACCGTAATTGCAAACGCAAAACATTTGATCATACTGTTACCAATGTCTTGTCCTAGCTCAACAGAGGACTGCATCGCTGACCAAAAACTGCCGTGATCAACGCCTTTCCAGTCAACACCAACAAGCTGAGCGCCCCAAATTCCCACAGCCATGAAAATCATAGCCAGTAAAGGCATTGAGATAACCCCAGCCCAAAACCGTGGTGCAATCACTCGTTTCAATGGGTCTACCGCCATCATTTCAAGGCTAGACAGTTGTTCCGTTGCTTTCATTAGACCTATCTCTGCGGTTAACGCAGAACCGGCACGACCAGCAAACAAAAGTGCAGTAACAACGGGTCCTAATTCACGGAGTAACGAAAGCGCTACCATTTGCCCCAAACTGCCTTCTGCGCCGTAATCCACCAACACAACATAGCCTTGTAGACTCAAAACCATTCCAATGAACAGACCAGATACGACGATGATCGCCAGCGACTGAACACCAACAGAATAAAGTTGCTTAACAAGCAGAGGAAAGCTTCTGATCGGTTGTGGCTTAGAAAATAGCGCCCCAATCAACATGAAAGTCGCACGACCAAATGCTCCGCAAATAGAAAGCGTGCGTCGACCCAGCGAGGCGACAAAGTGAATGAAGTTATCGACCATCAAATAAGTCCTTTTCGATACTTTGAGAAGGGAAACGAAACGGTACAGGACCGTCGGCATCACCTTGTAAGAACTGCTGGACACGAGGATCAGAGTTTTGAGTCAGCTCTTCTGGCGTACCATAGGCGATGATTTTTCCATCGGCCATCAGGTATACCCAGTCAGCAATACTCATGACTTCAGGTACGTCGTGAGAAACCACAATAGAGGTCAAACCTAACGCTTGGTTTAGATTGCTAATTAGCTCAACCAAAACGCCCATAGTGATTGGGTCTTGCCCCACAAACGGCTCATCGTACATGATCAGGTCAGGATCAAGTGCGATTGCACGAGCCAAAGCAGCGCGTCTTGCCATACCACCTGAAAGCTCACTCGGCATTAATTGCGCCGCGCCGCGTAGACCGACAGCTTCGAGCTTGAGTAACACCATGGTGCGAATCAAATCTTCCGATAAATCGGTATGCTCTCTCAATGGAAAGGCGACATTATCAAAAACATTCAAATCAGTGAATAAAGCCCCTGACTGGAACAACATGCTCATTTTCTTTCGAGCATGGTAGAGTTTTTTACGCGAGAGAGAGGGAATATTGTCGCCATCAAACCAGATCTCTCCTTGCTCGGGATACAACTGACCACCAATCAAACGCAGCAGTGTTGTTTTACCAATTCCCGATGGTCCCATAATGGCCGTCACTTTGCCCTCAGGAACATGCAGATCAATATCATCAAAGATCATGCGTTCTCCCCGTGAAAAAGTGAGGTTGTTCACGGTGACTAAATCGTTGTTCGACATATCATCTCTTCTACTGTAGGAGCGTTGCAACTCACGGAATCATCAAGCAGATACTAATCGGAGTTGAATTCTACGTTTAATAAAGTAACGTCGGTACATTTATTAGGCTGCAATCATAAGCACATTGGCGTTGAATTTAAAGCACTGTTCAATTAAATAAAGTCGACTATATCCCTGCAATTTCTCATGGTTTATGACCTAATTAGCACGAAGTGTTTAAATCCTAGACCAGAATTGCTCATTTAAATGAGTGAGATTTACATACATTTTCGTTACTAACCTTTAATTTATTCTTCGTTTATCTTCCATTTTAGGCCGCAAAAGGTCAAAATTAGCGGTTATTCATTTTACTTATTTAATACTTAGGAATTCTCATGCTCGAAGCCGTTGCGTTGCTTATAGTCGGTCTTGTTTTGCTTGTTTGGAGTGCAGATAAACTTGTTTTTGGCTCTGCAGCGATAGCCCGCAACGTCGGTATTTCCCCGCTTGTCATCGGCATGACAATCCTTGCGATGGGCTCATCCGCCCCTGAGATGATGGTATCTGCAACCGCCGCTTGGGATGGCAAAACAGATACAGCGGTGGGTAACGTATTAGGCTCAAACATAGCGAACATTGCGTTAATCCTAGGTATTACAGCGCTGATCAAGCCTTTGTCGATTAGCTCCGCCGTCATCCGCCGAGAACTTCCACTCATGATAGCCGTAACCGTACTCGCTGGTATTCTGCTTTGGAATAGCCATCTCGGTTTTTATGAGGGTGTCTTATTGTTTGTACTCTTTGGGGCATTTTTATTTGCTATGTTGCAAATCAGCCGCAAAGAGCAAAAATCAGGTGATGTTTTTCTTGATGACCAAGAGTCAGAGATCCCAGAAGGCGTCAGTAACCCTAAAGCAATCATGTGGGTGGTTATTGGCTTGATACTGCTTCCTTTGGCAGCCAGCATGCTGGTTGATAACGCGGTAATCATTGCTAAACACTTTGGTATGAGCGACCTTGTTATCGGCCTAACTATTATCGCCATTGGCACTAGCCTGCCTGAACTAGCCGCATCACTTGCGGGAGTTTTAAAGGGTGAAGACGACATGGCTGTCGGTAACATTATCGGGTCGAATGTGTTTAACATTCTGGCGGTAATGGGGATTCCTGGCATCATTAATCCATCGGTGCTCAGTGAGTACGCGATGGGACGTGACTTCTGGGTCATGTTAGGCGTTTCATTGTTACTTGTCGCGATGTGTTTGGGTAAATCACGCAGTATTAACCGTATTGAAGGTGCCATCTTGTTTGTGTGCTTCTTAGGTTACCAAGTGTACTTATTCGCAAACATGACCGCTTAATTACCACGATCAATAAGTAGAGATCTGATATGTCCAATCAATTTGATTTTCGCGCTGCTGCTAAACAAGTTCTTGATATCGAAGTTGCTGCTCTGCAAGAGCTAGATACCTACTTTGATGATCAATTTGAAAAAGCGTGTGAACTTATCCTTTCCAACAACGGCAAAGTTGTCGTTATGGGTATTGGCAAGTCAGGCCATATTGGTAACAAGATTGCCGCCACTCTGGCAAGCACTGGAACTTCGGCGTTTTTCGTTCATCCAGGCGAAGCCGCACATGGTGACTTGGGTATGATCAGCCCTGGTGACATCGTGCTGGCAATTTCTAACTCTGGTGAATCAAACGAAATTCTGTCTCTATTTCCAGTATTAAAGCGCCTGAATATTAAGATCATCAGCATGACAGGTAAGCCAGAATCAAATATGGCCAAGCTGTCTGACTTACACCTGCAAATTACGGTACCTCAAGAAGCTTGTCCGTTAGGCCTGGCACCAACTAGCAGTACGACTGCCACATTAGTGATGGGAGATGCATTAGCCGTAGCTCTGCTTCAAGCTCGTGGTTTTTCTGCCGAAGATTTTGCCCTATCTCATCCAGGTGGTGCACTGGGGAGAAAACTGCTACTTAAGTTGTCTGATATTATGCACTTTGGAGAAGCGTTACCTAAAGTTTCTCCTGACGCATTAATTCGCGATGCCCTTCTTGAAATTTCAGAAAAGGGGTTAGGCATGACAGCCATCGTCGATGAGCACGATGCTATGCTTGGTATATTCACCGATGGTGATTTACGTCGTACCTTAGACAAGCGTATCGATATTCATACGACGGCAATTGGCGAGGTCATGACGACAAACCCAACCACAGCACACCCTGATATGCTGGCGGTTGAAGGTTTGAACTTGATGCAGAATAAAAACATTAACGCTCTGATTTTATGTAAAGACGAAAAAATTGTGGGTGCACTGAACATGCACGATTTACTAAAAGCTGGCGTGATGTAATATCAGCACAAACATTTAAATCATTTATTAGACGAATAAAGGCAATGGTCAGGGAAGTACTGAGCTAAACGATAGGCCTTCATTATATGAGTTTTACTCGCCTTATTTATTTGCTCTTGATCTTCGTTGTAGCGTGGTGCGGTTATTACCTACTAACCCCTAAAGGCAACGACGCAATTCAAGTAGCACCAGATTCTGAACTGCCCATGTTCAGTGGTTCTGGATTAGAAAACATCACCTACGGTGAAGATGGTGTCCGCAGTTACATCATTCGCTCCACTAACTTAGACCATTATGCTAAGAGTGGAGATACTATTTTTAATAACCCGACTTTGATGGTTTACCGTGAAGGTAGCGTCATTGAATGGAAGGTGACTGCCACAAGAGCAGTGTTAGATGAAGACCAAGTTTTGACTTTATATGACAAAGTCTTAATGCAAAATCTTCTGCCTGGTGCGAGTTTTGATACCATGGCAACAGACAAATTGGTCATTAATCTAACCAATCGTGATTTTAAAGCTGACCAACAAGTGATGTTGGTTGGACCACAATTTGAAACTACTGGAGGCGCAATGCAAGGCAACTTAAAACAGCATACTGCGACTCTGACAGATGAAGTTCAAGGTCGATATGAAACCGTTACACCTTAGCCTACTGGCACTGGTATTGGCGGCGCCTCAAGCGCTGGCACTCAAGTCGGATACTCAACAGCCGGTTTACATAAACTCTGACACCCAACAGGTGGATATGAAGAGTAACCAGGTTGTTTTTGAAGGCGATGTATCTCTTAAGCAAGGGAGCATCAATATCGATGCTGATAGAATCGTGGTAACTCGCGATCCTAAAACCGAAGCAATTAAACAGATTCAAGCATTTGGTAAACCTGCGAAGTTTTCTCAGCTGATGGACGATGGTAAAACACTTAGTGGTCAAGCTACGGAGTTGGATTACCGTATTTCTACAGACGAACTGACCATGAAAGGTCAAGCGCAGCTGGCGCAAGACAACAACACCATCAAAGGTTCTTCGATTCGTTACCAAATTGGTAAACAAAAGCTAGTCGCAGATAGCTCTAAGGAAGAGCGCGTTACGACCATTTTGCAACCCAATCAGATAGAGAACTAATATGGCAGTACTGAGTGCGAAAAACTTGGCGAAAAGCTACAAAAAACGCAAAGTCGTCACTGATGTTAGCTTAGAAGTTGAATCTGGTCAGATTGTTGGGCTGCTCGGTCCAAACGGTGCGGGTAAAACCACCTCGTTTTACATGATTGTCGGCTTAGTACCTCGCGATGAAGGCACCATTACCATTGACGACAATGACATCAGTATTTTGCCGATGCATAGCCGTTCACGACTTGGCATTGGCTATCTTCCGCAAGAAGCGTCGATTTTCCGTAAGCTTTCAGTAGAAGATAACATCATGGCCGTACTTGAAACTCGTCAAGAAATGACGAGGGAAGAGCGCCAAGATAAACTGGAAGATTTGTTGGAAGAATTCCACATCCAGCACATCAGAACCAGTGCTGGTATGGCACTATCAGGGGGTGAGCGACGCAGGGTGGAAATCGCTCGAGCTTTAGCGGCCAACCCTCAGTTCATTTTATTGGATGAACCTTTCGCTGGTGTTGACCCAATTTCGGTTAATGACATCAAGAAAATCATTGAGCATCTGCGCGATCGTGGTCTCGGAGTGTTAATCACTGACCATAATGTACGTGAAACACTGGACGTATGTGAAAAAGCCTATATCGTGAGCCAAGGGCACCTAATTGCATCGGGAACTCCGGCAGAAGTTCTCAATAATGAACAGGTGAAACAAGTTTATCTCGGCGAACAATTCCGTCTATGATTATATTAGGAACGGTAAGATTCTGAGCATTACAAGGTAAGTAACACTGAATGAAACCTTCATTACAACTCAAGCTAGGTCAGCAGTTAGCCATGACGCCACAGTTGCAGCAAGCGATTCGCTTATTGCAATTGTCGACACTCGATCTTCAACAAGAAATCCAAGAAGCGTTGGACTCAAACCCATTATTGGAAGTTGAAGAAGGCCAAGACGAGCCTCTAGCAAACGGTGAAGATAAGTCAGCGGTCGAGGCTGCTGATAGCAACAGTGCTAGCGAACCAACAGAAATTGACGTTCCAGATAGCTCCGATGTGATAGAGAAATCAGAAATTAGCTCTGAACTTGAAATCGACACGACTTGGGATGACGTCTACAGCGCGAATACTGGTAGCACTGGCTTAGCTCTTGATGATGATATGCCCGTCTACCAGGGCGAAACCACTGAATCATTACATGATTACCTCATGTGGCAGCTTGACCTAACACCATTCAGTGAAACCGACCGCACGATTGCATTAGCGATTATTGACGCTGTTGACGACTACGGCTATTTAACTTTGTCGCCTGAAGAGATTCATGAGAGCTTCGATAATGAAGAGATAGAGTTAGACGAAGTAGAAGCCGTTCGTAAACGCATTCAACAATTCGATCCTCTTGGCGTTGCATCGCGTAACTTACAAGAATGTTTGTTACTGCAACTGACGACCTTCCCAGAAGACACGCCATGGCTTGCTGAAGCCAAAATGATACTTGCGGATCATATTGATCACCTAGGCAACCGTGACTACAAGCTCGTCATCAAAGAGACTAAGCTGAAAGAAGCCGATCTGCGTGAAGTCTTAAAGCTTATCCAACAGTTAGATCCTCGTCCAGGTAGTCGCATCACTCCTGATGATACCGAGTACGTAATTCCAGACGTATCCGTTTTTAAAGACAATGGCAAATGGACCGTTTCTATAAACCCGGATAGCGTGCCAAAATTAAAAGTAAATCAACAATATGCTCAATTAGGCAAAGGGAATAGCGCGGATAGCCAGTACATCCGCAGCAATTTGCAAGAGGCAAAATGGTTAATTAAGAGCTTAGAGAGTAGAAACGAGACGCTACTCAAAGTTGCAAGATGTATTGTTGAACATCAACAAGATTTCTTCGAGTATGGTGAGGAAGCCATGAAGCCAATGGTACTCAATGATGTCGCTTTGGCTGTGGACATGCATGAATCCACGATTTCTCGTGTAACAACGCAAAAATTTATGCATACACCACGTGGTATTTTTGAATTGAAGTACTTCTTCTCTAGCCATGTTAGTACTGACAACGGCGGAGAATGTTCGTCAACAGCAATTCGTGCACTCATTAAAAAACTGGTCGCAGCAGAGAATACTGCCAAACCACTGAGTGATAGCAAGATTGCTGCTCTTCTGGCTGACCAAGGGATTCAGGTCGCAAGACGTACGATAGCCAAATATCGCGAATCCTTGGGAATTGCCCCTTCAAGTCAGCGTAAACGCCTATTATAAGGCACTAACTGAAAAGGAAAGTCTATGCAAATCAATATTCAAGGCCATCACGTTGATCTTACCGATTCAATGCAAGACTATGTAAATTCTAAGTTTCAGAAGCTCGAAAGGTTCTTCGACCATATCAATCAAGTGCATGTTGTACTAAAAGTTGAAAAAATTACTCAAATCGCGGAAGCTACGCTTCACATAAATCAAGGCGAAATCCACGCATCAGCCGATGACGAAAATATGTATGCCGCGATCGATTCGCTGGTAGATAAATTGGTTCGCCAACTTAATAAGCACAAAGAAAAACTAAACAGTCATTAATCATGCAACTGAGCGAAATACTGTCATTGGACTGCACCAAAAGTGCGGTCCACTGCACGAGTAAAAAACGCGCCCTTGAAATGATCAGCCGTATCGTGGCTGATCAAACGGGCCAAGATTCTACCGAGCTGTTCGAATGCATGCTCAATAGAGAAAAAATGGGCAGTACCGGTATCGGAAACGGTATTGCGATCCCTCACGCGAGAATGCAATCAAGCGACAAGGCCATTGCTGTCTTACTGCAATGTGATGAAGCAATCGAATTTGATGCGATTGACAATCGACCTGTCGATCTTCTTTTTGCGCTCCTTGTACCAGAAGAACAGTGCAAAGAGCACCTCAAGACTCTATCCTCTATGGCAGAACGTCTGAGCGATAAGCAAGTATTAAAACTACTGCGTAATGCTCAGAGTGATGAAGAACTTTACGACATCATGATTCACCAATAAGCAGGACTAACTCCATGCGACTAATCGTTGTTAGCGGGCACTCAGGTGCCGGTAAAAGTATTGCGCTTCGTGTACTGGAAGACTTAGGTTACTACTGTGTTGATAACCTGCCAGTTAACTTGCTGGACGCATTTGTTCATTCTGTTGCTGACAGCAAACAGAATGTTGCAGTCAGCATTGATATTCGTAATATTCCTAAAAAGCTAAAAGAACTGACGAGTACACTAGAACAGTTAAAAACTGAGCTTGATGTGACCATGCTTTTCTTGGACGCCAATAAAGAAACGCTACTCAAACGCTACAGCGAAACACGCCGAATTCACCCGTTATCTTTAGGTGGCACCTCCCTCTCGCTCGATCAAGCCATCGAGCGTGAGAAACAAATTTTGACGCCACTCAAAGCGCATGCAGATCTGGTCCTAAATAGTAGTGGGCAGTCTTTGCATGAATTGAGTGAAACCGTGCGTATGCGCGTTGAAGGCAGAGATCGCAAAGGGCTCGTTATGGTATTTGAGTCTTTTGGTTTTAAATACGGCCTGCCTTCCGATGCCGATTACGTATTTGACGTTCGCTTCTTACCTAACCCACATTGGGAACCAGCACTACGCCCGCTTACAGGTCTGGATGCTCCTATCGCCGCATTTTTAGAGCAACACCAATCGGTGTTAAGTTTGAAATATCAAATTGAAAGCTTTATAGAGAATTGGTTACCTCTGCTTGAGAAAAACAACCGCAGCTACCTGACCGTTGCAATCGGTTGTACTGGTGGTAAGCACCGCTCGGTGTACTTAACTCAGCAAATCGGTGAATACTTCGCCAACAAAGGACACCAAGTACAAATTCGCCATACCTCACTAGAGAAAAACGCTAAGGAGTAGCCGTGGAGTTAAGTCGTAAAGTATTGATTCAAAACCGCCTTGGCTTACATGCTCGTGCAGCAGTCAAACTGGTCGAACTGGCACAGAGCTTTGAAGCGGTCATCACCATCGACAATGAAGAAGACAAAACCGCCACAGCAGACAGCGTAATGGGCCTGTTAATGCTAGAGTCCGCTCAAGGACAATACGTCACGATCCACGCAACGGGTGGGCAAGCGGAAGAAGCACTGGATGCCGTTTGCCACTTGATCGAAGATAAATTTGATGAAGGCGAGTAGTTTACTCGCTTTTTTCTTACCTCCCATTATCTTTCTCTTCCCTGACCTAATAAATAAATTTGCTTAGTATCATAAGTTGTTATTAAAAGGCGCCTAGAATTAAGTTATTATTCAACGCATTGTAAATATCAGGAATTGGGAGGAATGAATGGCAGAGCAAATTGAATTCGACCAAGCTCACCAAGCCCTCCAAGAAGTCACAGAAGCGCTAGAAAATGGTCGCTTCGTCCATGTTCGTCGTCAATTACAGGACATGGAACCTGAGGATATCGCTCACCTTTTAGAAGCCTCCCCACGGAAGAGCCGTGAAGTTCTTTGGCAACTCACCGACCCTGAAGATTATGGTGAAATCCTTGACGAGCTGAACGAAGACGTCAAAGACAGCCTCGTATCCAAAATGGCACCAGAAGCGCTTGCAGAAGCGACAGAAGGCATGGATACCGATGACGTGGCTTACGTACTGCGTAGCTTGCCTGACAACCTGTCACGCGAAGTCCTGTCGCAAATGGACTCCTCTGACCGTCTACGGGTCGAAACCGCCCTATCCTACCCAGAAGACACTGCGGGTGGACTGATGAACACCGACGTCATCACAATTCGTGGTGACGTCGATGTGGACGTAGTTTTGCGTTATCTACGTATGAAAGGCGAGCTTCCAGAAGCTACGGATGCCCTGTATGTGATCGATGAAGAGAGTAAGCTCATCGGTGAACTGCCGATCACGACGCTTATTACCACTCAGCCAGACGTAAAAATCATTGATGTAATGGAAGACGCGGACGAGGCCATCACCGTCGATACTAGCGACTCAGATGTTGCGAGTCTGTTCGAACGCCGTAATTGGGTATCTGCACCTGTTGTTGATGAAAACTTGCATTTGGTCGGTCGTATCACCATCGATGACGTGGTTGATGTTATTCGTGAAGACGCGGAACACTCGATGATGAGTATGGCGGGTATGGACGATGACGAAGATACTTTCGCGCCTGTTGTAAAATCAGCTCGCAAACGCAGTATCTGGCTTGGCGCTAACGTATTAGCCGCCCTTGCTGCTGCTTCCGTTTCTAATATGTTTGAGGCCACATTAGATCAAATGGCGGCCATTGCAGTATTGATGACGATTGTTCCGTCCATGGGTGGTGTCGCTGGTAACCAAACCGTCGCACTAGTGATTCGTGGTCTTGCTCTTGGTCATATCGGTGACTCAAACAAACGCGAACTGTTAATGAAAGAAGCTTCGATCGGCTTACTCAACGGTATCATGTGGGCGCTGATTATTGGTGGTATTGTTGTTGCTTGGAAAGGTAACTGGATGCTCGGAGGAATCATTTCCGCCGCCATGCTGACCAACTTATTGGTCGCAGGTATTGCAGGAGTAACGATTCCAATCCTATTGAAAAAAATGAACATCGATCCTGCTTTAGCTGGTGGTATGGCATTAACAACGGTGACGGATGTGATTGGTTTATCTGTCTTCTTAGGGCTTGCCACAATACTGATTACCTAACAGAAAAAACGAAAAAGCCTGATGAACACATCAGGCTTTTTTGATTCTGAATTGCTAGAAAAGCTTATTCACCCGCCACTTTCATGGTATCCAGTAGGATAGAGCCCGTTTGGATTTGTGAGCGCGTTTCAATATCACTACCAACCGCCACAATCTTGGTGAACATGTCTTTTAGATTACCTGCGATGGTAATTTCTGATACTGGGTATTGGATTTCGCCATTCTCAACCCAGAAGCCTGCGGCACCGCGAGAGTAATCCCCCGTTACCACGTTCACACCTTGTCCCATGACTTCTGTCACTAGAAGACCAGTACCGAGCTCTTTAAGCATTTGTTCGAAGTTTTGGCCTGTCGACTTCACGTACCAGTTATGAATCCCACCAGCGTGACCTGTCGGCGTCATCTTCATTTTACGTGCGGCATAACTGGTTAACAGATAAGTTGCTAGCACACCGTCGGTAATGATCTCACGGTCTTGAGTGTACACACCTTCACTATCGAATGGACTTGATGCCAAACCACGCAATACATGCGGACGTTCTGAGATATTGAACCATTCAGGAAGCACTTGTTTGCCTAGATGGTCAAGTAAGAAAGAAGATTTTCGGTACAGGTTACCACCGCTGATCGCCATAACGAGATGGCCAATCAAGCCTGTCGCAACATCAGCCGCAAACATGATTGGGTATTGACCTGTTTTTAGACGCTGCGCATCTAAGCGGTTAACCGTATTCTCTGCCGCCTTACGACCCACCGTTTCTGGGGTCCATAAGTCATCACGATGACGTGCCACGGTGTAGCTGTAATCACGTTCCATCTCGCCGTTTTGACCAACGCCAATTACACAACAGCTAGTACTATGGCGGCTAGACGCATAACTAGCTAATAAGCCATGGCTATTGCCATACACTTTCACGCCGTAATGACTATCATAACTCGCGCCATCACTTTGTTTGATTGCACTGTTATAACTTAGCGCCTCTTTTTCTGCTGCAATCGCCACATTGGCAGCATAGTCTGGATCGGGTGCGTCAGGGTGGAAAAGATCAAGCTCAGGGATATCTTGCACCATGTATTCTTTTGCTGCAGGGCCTGCAAATGGGTCTTCAGATGTGTAATGTGCAATATCTAGCGCCGCAATAACGGTTTGCTCGATTGCCGCTTCACTTAAATCAGACGTGGAAGCACTGCCTTTGCGTTGACCTCGGTAAACGGTAATGCCCAGCGCACCATCGCTGTTGAACTCGACATTCTCTACTTCACCCATACGAGTTGAAACACTTAAACCAGTGCTTTTAGTAATTGCGACTTCGGCGGCGTCAGATTTTGCCGATGCAAGCTTTAAGGCTCTTGCGACGGCTTGCTCTAGCTCGGTACGTTGCTCAGCAACCTGCTGTTTAATATCCATTGTCTTTCACATCTTGTCTTTGATGAACAATAGGATAACAAGAATTTCGCTTTCTCCCCATGATTCTTGTTAAAATAGTCATAATATTAATCAAAACACAGGCAACTGAAATGGCACGTAAGAATCAAAAAGCGCCATGGGAACCAGAAGAAGAGATCATCTGGGTAAGTAAATCCGAGATGAAGCGAGACATGGAAGAACTGCAAAAGCTAGGTGAGGAGCTTGTCGGCCTCAAACCTTCAGTTCTAGAAAAGTTTCCATTGAGCGAAGATTTGCGAGAAGCAATTGCTGACGCGCAACGCTTTAAAAATGAAGCGCGTCGTCGCCAATTACAACGTATTGGTAAATTGATGCGTTACGAAGATCCAGAGCCAATCCAAGCCGCACTGGATAAAATTCGTAATAAGCACTCTCAATTAACGGCGGTATTCCACAAACTTGAAGCGTTGCGTGATCGCGTAGTGGAAGAAGGTGACAAAGCCATTGATGACGTAATGGAAATGTACCCAGAAGCGGATCGTCAGCGTCTACGCCAACTTGCTCGCCAAGCAGCGAAAGAGAGAAAAGCTGGGAAACCAGCAAAAGCGTACCGCGAAATCTTTCAGATCCTTAAAGGTCTAAACGAAGAAGAGTTTTAATTCGAGGGCTCACGCAATGAGCATTCGATTTAAACGCAAAAAGCAGACGTCAATGTCTGCTTTTTTTATCTTTGGTTTTACAGTCAGCGTTACACTAAGCGATTAACGCGGTCTCCGCGATCGAAAGCGTTAATGTTATCAATCAGGATTTCCGCTAAACGTTGGATAGATGAGTCGCTGCCCCATGCAACATGCGGTGTCAGTAACAAATTAGGTAAACTCATATTGGCAATCAGCGGATTGCTCTCATCAGCCGGTTCTTGTGTAAAAACATCAAAACCAGCCGCTGCAATTTCTTGCTGTTTTAAGGCATCCACCAGTGCGCTCTCATCCACCAAACCTCCACGCCCTGTATTAATCAAAATGGCGTTGGACTTCATTTGTTTCAACTCTGCTTGACCAATTAAATTCTGAGTATGATCGTTGAGCGGGCAATGCAAAGTCAGCGCATCGGAGCGTTTTAATACTTCCTCAAACGACACATAACCTGGTCTACATTCTGCCGCCCCTTTACGCTCAGAAAACAACACGGTCATTCCTAACGCTTGAGCCAGATTCGCCGTCGCTTGCCCTAGTGCCCCACTACCAACAACACCTAACGTGCTACCACCAATATCCCCGATTGGGTGAGTAAAAAAACAAAACTGCTGGTTACGCTGCCACTCACCTGCGGCAATATCTTGGTGGTACCCAAATAAATTTCGTCTTAAAGCGAATAACATTGCCATCACGTGCTCGGGCACCGAACGCGTCGCGTAACCACGTACATTAGCAACCGCAATACCATTATTAGCACAGTAGTTCACATCGACGTTGTTAAAACCAGTTGCGGCAACCGCGATCATCCGTAATTTTGGTAGTTGCTCTAATACATGTTGGTCAAGCACGACTTTATTGCTAATCACGATATCGGCATCTGCTAACCTTTCTATTACCTGCCCAGGCGCAGTTAGGTCGTACTCACGCCAGTGGTGCGGAAAGCCAGGTCGTGGGATCTCAATATGTTCTGGGATGGTCGCTCGGTCTAAAAATACGATGCTTGGCAAAGACATAACAACTCCTTGTTCACGGCTGAAAGACAGGATACATCAACCACAGTAACGAAATAGCCAAAAATAGCGAACTAGAAAGAACCGTTGTTGAGTGCAATTGGCATTAAGGGTGTGGCAACGTTTTATAATCAGGCAATGTACGCTCTGGCGAAAAATAGTTAAAGATCATCGCCTCGGCTTCAGAATAAAAGTCACAGGGTACAAAAATACTGCTCAGCTGACCCGTAGCTGGATGATAAAAACTTAGCTCCGCAGCGTGCAACTCTAAACGTTCTGAAAACTGATACGCCTCTTCGCTTGCATAAAACTCATCACCCACAATCGCATGACCAATCGCCATCAAATGCACGCGTAACTGATGCGATCGACCAGTAATGGGCAGTAGTCGCACAACGGTCGTATGGGTGCCATCAGGGTGCACTTCACGCTTCACTACTTGGAATAAAGTTTGAGATGGTTTGCCGTCGTCAAAACATACTTTTTGTCGTGGACGATTTGGCCAATCACAAATTAATGGAAGATCAATATTCCCTTCTTGCGGCTCAACATGCCCCCACACACGTGCGTAATACACCTTGTGAGTGAGGCGATATTGGAACTGCTTTTTTAATGCTCGCTCCGCGGGTTTGTTTTTCGCCAGCAACATCAACCCTGATGTCGACATATCCAAGCGATGCACAACTTGAATTTCTGGATGCAACTCTTTGAGGCGGCTCCACATGCTGTCGTAATGCTCTGCAAGGCGACCAGGGACAGACAGCAGCCCTGATGGCTTATTCACTGCCAGAATGTCGTCATCCTCAAAAACGATATCAACCCAAGGGTCGGTGGGAGGGGTATATTCAAGCATTGCCATGGGAGATCTCTACAAAATAAAAACGCCGCGATTATATACCCAAATAGCACCCAGATGCAGGATTCTGAAGAAAAGTTCAACCCAATAAAACAAAGTCAATCCTTTAGCATAAAAACTAAAAATAGCACGTTGTAAATTTAGTTTGACAACAAGACGCATAACTGAATAGAGTGCTAGATGCACACAGCATGGTATTCGCAAAGAATACTTAAAATAAATACACCAAAACACAGCATTTAAAAGACATTACCGTTGCGCAGTATAGGGCGATCGCTCAGCTTGTCATGTACTGCGGTATGTATCTCTTTAGAAAGATACATAAGATAAAAAGGACAATAAGCAATGGACTCCGCCGTTATAGATAAACCCCAATCCAAACTTTCCTTATTTTTTCGTTCGCTAGGCCCCGGCATATTAATGGCATCTGCTGCGGTCGGTGGCTCTCACCTCGTGGCATCAACCAAGGCTGGTGCGATTTATGGTTGGCAATTGGCTGCACTGATTCTGCTCGTAAACCTGTTTAAATACCCTTTTTTCCGAGCGGGCGTACAGTACACCATGGGGACAGGGCTGACCTTGGTTGAGGGCTACGCGAAATTAGGTCGGCCTTATCTATGGCTATTTCTATTTCTGAGCGTGGTATCGGCCGTCATCAATACCGCCGCTTTGTTGATGTTTAGCGCTAGCTTGCTGGGCTACTTCATTCCGTTTTCACTATCAATGGCATCACTCAGTATCATTGTGATTGTCACCTGCCTGATTATATTATTTGCTGGCCATTACAAAGCGCTCGATACGCTATCTAAGGTGATCATGTCGGTGTTAACCATCGCGACTTTACTCGCTGTTTCTATCGCCGTTGGTAACCCTGTTGAGCAAGTAGCCAACTTCGAGCCGCCATCACCTTGGTCTATTGCGGCTATTGGTTTTATCGTCGTGACAATGGGGTGGATGCCTGCACCGATTGAGATCTCCTGTTTAACCTCAGCGTGGCTAAAACGCCAATCAAGCCAGCAAGAAGTAACATACCGCTCTGCTCTATTTGACTTTAATGTCGGTTATATTGGCACGGCGTTTCTTGCCATTATCTTTGTATCGCTAGGCTCTTTGATGCTTTATGGATCTGGCGTTGCGCTTGAAAGTTCTGGTGTTGGCTTCTCCCACCAATTGGTTGGCTTATATGCGGCAACGATTGGCGAATGGTCTCGTTACTTGATCGCGGTAATTGCGTTTTTCTGTATCTTTGGCAGCACGATTACCGTTATTGATGGCTATTCGCGCGTTATTTCGGATTCTCAACGCCTACTGCGCTCGCAACCAGACACTAACCCTCAAACCACTTCAGCGATCATGCTGGTAGTCTCCTTACTTGCATTGGGTATTGTGGTTTTCTGGGCTTCTGCGTTATTGCCTATGCTGAACTTTGCGATGATCCTCGCCTTTATGACCACGCCATTCTTTGCTCTGCTAAATTACACCTTAGTGAGCAAAACTGAGTTACCGGAGCCTTTGGCTGTTGGACCTAAACTAAAGTGGTTATCGATTGCGGGCCTGATTTACTTGTTTGGCTTCTTGGCTGTGTTTATCTGGTGGAAGTGGTTGATGTAAATGAGGTAGCTATCAGTGATTAATGCATTCCGCATAAAGAAACTAAACCGTAAATAAAGAAAAAGGTCTTCAACTGAAGACCTTTTTAATGAGCAATAAATACTTACTTAGTTGTGGCTCACCACAATCAAACGCAGCGAGTCGAGCTGAACCTGAGCTTGGTTGATGTAACCAGTGAGCTCTTTAATTTGTGCGTCGATAGCTTCAATTTCTTCGTCACGAATATTTGGGTTCACCGCTTTCAGTGCTTGCAAACGCTCAAGCTCTGCATTCAAACTGTGCTGCATATCTTGATGAGCTTGTTTGCGTACTTCTTCAACCTTCTCTTCAATAAGAACATCACCGGCTTCAATTAAGCGGTGTACGTCTTTCTGTACCGACGTAACCAACTTGCTACCTAAGTGACGGTTTACAGGGCTGAGCTGGCGGTTAAAGCTTTCAAACTCCACTTGAGCAGACAAATCATTACCACGCGAGTCCATCATTAAACGGATTGGCGTTTTCGGTAAGAAGCGCGCGATACCACTGCGTTTTGGCGCTTGCGCATCTACCGCGTAAATCAACTCAAGAAGAATAGTCCCGACTGGTAACGCTTTGTTTTTCAATAGAGATACCGCAGACGTCCCCACCCCTTCACTCATAAGAAGATCGATACCACCCTGGATCATTGGGTGTTCCCAACTGATAAAGTGCATATCTTCACGAGATAACGCTGTATCACGATCAAACGTGATCGTCGCTCCTTCGTATGGCAGACCTGGGTAGCTTGGCACCATCATGTGCTCAGATGGGGTCACAATCAGGGCGTTTTCACCTTTATCGTCTTGATTCAAGCCAATCGTGTCAAAAAGAGAAAGTGCGAAGGTGACCAGATTGGTATCGCCGTCAGTTGATTCAATTTTCTCAACGATTTGTTGTGCTTTTTCTCCGCCATTCGAATGCATTTCTAATAGGCGATCACGGCCTTGCTCCAATTGGGATTTCAGCTCTTTATTCATTTTTGCTGACGCTTCAATGATCTCATCTAGCGTGCTGGTATCACCAGAGGCAAGAATTTCAATCAGATCATCGGAGTACTTATCGTAAACAGCACGGCCTGTTGGGCAGGTTTCCGAAAAAGCGTTCAGGCCTTCATCGAACCAACGTGCTAGGATCGCTTGCGATGTGCCTTTCAGGTAAGGAACATGAATGTCGATATCGCGATTTTGACCGATACGGTCCAAACGACCAATACGTTGCTCAAGCAAGTCTGGGTTAAATGGCAAGTCGAACATGACAAGTTGGTTGGCAAACTGGAAGTTACGACCTTCAGAGCCGATTTCGCTACAGATAAGAACTTGTGCTCCACCTTCTTCTTGCGCAAAGTAAGCCGCCGCTTTATCACGTTCAAGAATCGACATACCTTCGTGGAAAACAGTGGCGCGGATACCTTCACGCTCACGCAGTGCTTGCTCCAATTGCAGCGCGGTACTCGCACGAGAAGCAATCACGAGGATTTTCTCGCTGCGCTTCTCTTTTACTTTTTCAAGCAACCAATTCACACGCGAGTCAAACTGCCACCAGCTCGCGTCATCGCCTTCAAATTCTTGGAAAATTTCTTCCGGGTAAAGGTTCTTCATCGCACGTGCTTCAGAACTCATCTTACCGCCAATCATCCCAGCAACACGCATTGATGTAGTGTATTGCGGTGGAATATCCATTGGCATCAGATGCACGTTACGCGTAGGGAAGCCTTTGATGGCCGCGCGCGTGTTACGGAACAGAACACGCCCTGTACCATGGCGATCCATCAAGTTATCGATCAGCTCTTGGCGTGCCGACGCTTTAGCTTCTTCGTCCGCTTCACTTTCGATAATGCGGAAAAGTGGTTCTACGTCTTGTTCAGACAATAACTCAGTGATCTGGTTTTTTGCTTCATTAGGTAGCTTTTCACCGGAAAAGAGTGAAGTAATCGCATCAGCTACGGGCGCGTATTGCTCTTCTTCCTCAACGAATGCTTCGTAATCATAGAAGCGGTCTGGATCCAACAAACGCAGACGAGCAAAGTGACTCTCACGACCAAGCTGCTCTGGCGTTGCAGTCAGTAGCAACACACCTGGAGTACGTTCAGCCAAGCCTTCTACCACTTGGTATTCACGGCTCGGTTTATCTTGGCTCCATTCAAGGTGATGCGCTTCATCAACAACCAGTAGGTCCCATTCACCTTCCAGTGCTTGTTCAAAACGCTTGCGGCTCTTGCGTAGGAAATCCAAAGAACACAGCACATATTGCTGAGTATCAAATGGGTTTTCTGCATCCGCAAACGCTTCGATACAGCGCTCTTCGTCAAAGATAGAGAAATGCAGATTGAAACGACGCATCATCTCAACCAGCCATTGATGCTGCAGTGTTTCAGGCACCACAATCAAAATGCGTTCGGCACGACCAGACAGAACTTGTTGGTGGATGATCATACCCGCTTCAATGGTTTTACCCAAACCTACCTCATCCGCCAACAAGACGCGTGGCGCGTGACGACGGCCAACTTCGTGCGCGATGTAAAGCTGATGAGGGATCAAACCTGCACGCATACCGCATAGGCCACGCATTGGGCTCTTATGCTGCTCAAACTGGTTGGTTAGCGCACGGTAACGCAGAACAAAGTTGTCCATACGGTCGATTTGACCGGCGTACAACTTATCTTGAGGTTTGTTAAAACGAATTTGGTTGCTAAGGAAAATCTCACGCAGAACAACAGCGGTTTCTTGCGTGTCTTCACGAGTACCGAAATAGGTGTAAAGACCTTCATCTTCCAGTACTTCTTCTACTTTTAGAGACCAACCTTCTTGGCAATCGATGACATCCCCAACATTAAAGGTGACTCGGGTAACAGGTGCATCGTTACGTGCGTAAACTCGGTTTTCCTCTGACGCTGCAAACATCAATGTCACAGTACGAGCATCCATTGCTACAACGGTACCTAAACCTAAATCGCTTTCCGTATCGCTAATCCAGCGCTGCCCCAAAGCAAATGTCATGAATTGACTACCTCGTTATTAGTTCTTGATTCGTATTTCTTGTTGGTCTACTCATGCCCGTAGGCACGGATAATAGTTTAGATCTGATTCTGGCTTCTGCTATGCCGATAGCATTCGTCATTCCAGTATGAACTGAGTATTTTTTAAGCCAGCTCAACATGATAAATCGGACGTAGCCTATACGCAGAAAAAGGTCGCTAATCTTACTTGAAGCTGTGATTTAGGTCACGCCGAAACCGCACCAAGCAGAAACTTTTTTTCCCAAACTCTAAATGCAATCAAATTGTAAAATACTCATGCCAATTATTAAGTTGTAGAACGTAAATATTACGTATACTTCTAATGAGGGGCGTTTAAAACCATTGCATATGATTTAAGCGCGTTAGTACACGATTAGGATCAACACGGGTTTGCAGTAAGTTGTCTTGCTACTCGGTTGCACACTAGCCGACATCAGCCCGACAACCTCTATTGCAAGCAATCAGAGTTAGGTCACTTCACACCTATTTGGAAACGACCTAACAACTCGCATGCAGAGCCGTACTACGGCAAGGAGACGCTATGGGCGATACCGATCGGAAACTGTTTGTACTCGATACCAACATTCTTCTTCATGAACCCTTTGCCATCTTCTCTTTCCAAGAACACGATGTCGTTATCCCCATGACCGTGTTGGAAGAACTCGACCGAATCAAAGACAGCAAGCGCGACGTTGCAAGAGATGCGCGCGTAGCTATTCGCACCTTGGAAGATTTGTTTAAAGAAGCAACGCCAGATGAAATCTCTGAAGGTATTCCTGTTTCTAAAGACAACCCCGACCAAGGTACCATTTCCATTTTGGCGGATTTTGAACTGCAGGAAACCGTCAAAGCCTTCGCCGACAAGGCCGGTGACAACCGTATTCTCAACGCGGTGCTTTATCTGCAAAATAAACGAGCACCACGTGAAGTGGTACTGATCACGAAAGACATCAACATGCGTCTGCGAGCCAAAGGGGCTGGTGTACGCTTTGTTGAGGACTATAGAACCGACCAATTGATTGACGACATTCAATACCTAACCAAAGGCTTTCAATTGCGTGAAGGTGATTTCTGGAGCGGTATTGAGGAAGTAGAAAGCTATGCACTGGGCGGAAAAACTTACCACAAACTCAGTCGCGAACCCTTCGACCCAACCTTTATCAACCAATACGTTATTGATGAAGACAGTGACTTTGCTGGTCGCGTAGAAACCATCAATGAAGACAAGCTAACGCTTCTCGACCTGAGCCGCGAACGTCTAATGCATCGTAAGGCTTGGGACATCACACCTAAAAATATCTACCAGGGAATGGCGTTAGATGCCTTACTCGATCCAGAAATTGACTTGGTGATTCTAACGGGTGCAGCGGGTAGTGGTAAGACATTACTGGCAATGGCAGCAGCATTGGAGCAAACCATTGAAAAAAGCATGTTCGATAAAATTATCGTAACACGTAACACGCCAGATATCGGTGAATCCATCGGCTTCTTACCCGGCTCCGAAGAGGAGAAAATGATGCCGTGGTTAGCGGCGGTGACCGATACCTTGGAAGCACTACATAAACACGATCACTGCACTGAAGGCTCATTGAAGTACATCTGCGATAAAGCCAACATTCAATTTAAATCGATCAACTTTATGCGTGGCCGTTCGATTCAAAATGCGTTTGTACTGCTTGATGAGTGTCAAAACCTCACTGCATCACAAATCAAAACCATCATTACCCGCTGTGGCGAAGGAACCAAAATCGTCTGCTCCGGTAACTTGGCGCAGATTGACTCTCATTACCTCACCCCAGTGACATCAGGATTGACGTACATGGTTGAGCGCTTCAAGAACTTTGAAGGCAGCGCAAATATTCACCTCAACGGTGTGGTTCGTAGCCGCTTGGCGGAATTTGCTGAAGAAAACCTGTAATTGACACCGACTCACAAAGCAAAAGAGCGCTCTAATGAGCGCTCTTTTTATAACGATTCGACTGAGTTACTCAGTGCCACCTACTGTCAGTGAGTCCAGTTTCAAGGTCGGCTGACCAACCCCAACTGGCACACTTTGACCTGCTTTACCACATACGCCAACGCCCTTGTCGATACTTAGGTCGTTACCGACCATAGAGACTTGCTGCATTGCTTCGATACCTGATCCAATCAACGTCGCACCTTTAACAGGGCGCGTAATTTTACCGTTTTCAATCAAGTATGCTTCGGATGCAGAGAACACAAACTTACCCGAAGTAATGTCCACCTGACCGCCACCAAAGTTTGGCGCATACAACCCTTTCTCGACCGTCGAGATTATTTCTTCTGGCGTATGTTCACCTGGTAGCATGTAGGTGTTGGTCATACGCGGCATTGGTAAATGTGCATAAGACTCACGACGACCGTTACCTGTTGGGTTCACACCCATTAACCGCGCGTTTAGCTTGTCTTGCATGTAACCTTTCAGCACACCATTTTCGATAAGCGTGTTGTACTGGCCGTTTACCCCTTCATCATCCACATTCAGTGAACCACGAAGGTCTTTTAACGTGCCATCATCGACGATGGTACACAGCGAAGACGTCACTTGTTGACCCATTTTGCCAGAGAAAACCGAAGATTCCTTCCGGTTAAAATCACCTTCTAGGCCATGACCTACCGCTTCGTGTAGCAACACGCCAGGCCAGCCAGAACCCAATACCACTGGCATCATGCCAGCTGGTGCTGCTTCTGCTTCAAGGTTGATTAACGCCATGCGAATCGCTTCGTCTGCGTAATGAAAAGCTTGTTTCACACCATTGCTTTCCGTTAAAAAGAAATCGTAACCGAAACGGCCGCCGCCACCAGCGCTACCGCGTTCACGTCGTTCACCTTTTTGTGCGAGCACGCTAATAGACAAACGCACCAAAGGACGAATATCGCCTGCATAAGTACCGTCTGTTGCCGCAACGAGCATCTGCTCATGCACACCGCTGATGCTGATCGAGACCTCTTTAATCAATGGTTCTTTAGTGCGGATGTAAGCATCTAGAGATTTGAGCAATTCTGTTTTTTGCTGCTTTTCCCATTCAGCTAGTGGATTCACAGCGGCGTAGTACGCTTGGTTTTCGGTGCGTTTAAACGCTTGGACTTTACCATTCTGCCCTTGCTGAGCAATACCGCGCGCCGCCATTGCACTCTGCTTCAGGCCTTCAGGCTGGATTTGATCAGAGTAGGCAAAGCCGGTTTTCTCGCCAGTTACTGCACGGACACCAACACCACAATCAATGTTAAAAGAGCCATCTTTGATGATGCTGTCTTCTAGAACCAGAGACTCATGCCAGCTGGACTGAAAGTAAATGTCCGCATAATCGATCTGGCGCGTCGCAATGCTGGCAAGCGTGTCAGCAATGTCTTGTTCTGTCAGACCATTTGGGGCAAGGAGTGCCTGTTCTATTTGGTTTGTGCTCATAGTTAGCTCTTTTATTTCCGTCTCAATTCATTTTGAAAGCGACTGTGTTGAGTCAGCGGCATATTCTGCCTTACTTGTTGGCTTTGTGACAAATCTATCTCAGTCACCAATAAACCTACTTCATCCTGAAGCTGTTTATGGATACGTCCCCAAGGGTCAACGAACATTGAGTGTCCCCATGTTTTTCGTCCACATGGATGCGTTCCAGTTTGTCCGCTTGCCAAAATCCAACATTGTGTCTCAATCGCTCTAGCTCGCAATAATACTTCCCAGTGAGCTTGCCCCGTCACAGCGGTAAACGCAGCGGGCACCACAATGATATCCGCCCCTTCTTGACGCAATACTTTATAAAGTTCTGGGAAACGTAAATCATAACAAATACTCAATCCAACACTGCCGATATCAGTTTCCGCAACGACTATTTGATTACCCGCCATAAACGTATCCGACTCACGATAACTACCATAACCATCGGCTACGTCGACATCAAACATATGCAGTTTGTCATAGTGAGCAATGCATTTACCGTGCGGCGGAAATACAAGTGTTGTGGTGGTGACACCTTTTGCGGTTTGAATGGGCATGCTTCCGACAATTAGCGTTAACTGGTTCTTTCTAGCGATTTCACAGAGCCGCTGTTGAATCATGCCACTGCCAAGTGGCTCTGCATGTTGATGATAAGCTTCGCGACTGGAAAATAGCACTGTATTTTCAGGAGTAAGAACAAGTTTGGCACCTTGCTTGCTCGCTAAAGCACACTGTTTTTCAATGAAGTCCAAATTCGCGTTAATATCCGGACCCGAAGTCATTTGAATAATGCCAACACGCTCCATGTGTTTCCTCCCTATTCCATTATATTCGGTGAGTTATTTGGCCTGTTCACGCAGTTTTTCTGGCAGCTTATATTCACCTTTACTTCGCGAAATTTCTTTCACCGTTGGTGAATCTAGTGGGCCTTTCACTTCATAATTGACTTGAGTGAAGACCTCAACCACCGGAGATATCACCGTAGAGATGGCCAAGACATACAAAGCAGTTTGAGGCGCAACGGCAAACGCGGTCAGCATTGGTAGGCCTGATGTGATGTCTGGTGTGAATTTCACTTCCGCATCAACCATTCTGCTGTTCATATTAGCGATGCCGCGGATTTGCATTTCCCCTGCTAACGCATCCATTACGATATCATTGGTGATAAACACACCGTCTTGGATTTTGCCCGTTCCCGTGATCGAGTTGAATGCCATGCCTTTATCGAATACGTCGGTAAAGTCGAGCTGCATCTTACGGATGATAGAATCCAAGCTGAACAAGCCTAACAAGCGTGCCGCACCACTAACTTCACTGATCACGCCTTTACCAAATTCCGTTGAGACGTTTCCTTGCAAGGTTTGTGTCTTCATTGACCAAGGTGCGCCGTCCCATTCCATATTGGCATTGATCTCAAATGGTGCTTGTTGAATGCCTGATGTAATACCAAAGCGCTCCATAAGATCGGTGTTGTTATCACCTTTCATTTTCATGGTTAATTTGGAATGACTACTCTCTTTCGTCAGGTCCCACCAACCACTCATATCAATGCGGTTTTTGCCGCTACTAAAGGTGATATTTTTCCACTCCAAGCGGTTCTCGCGACGCTGCAAATCAACATTCACTTTGCCCACTTTGTAGCCTTGCAGCCAAAAATCATCAATGTTCAAAGTTAAGTTTGGCATCTCTGCGTGAAACTTGCGGTCAAAATTGGTAATCAAAGGTGCGTTTTGATCTTCACTCGCAAAGATTGAACTGCGCTCTTTGGTCATCTCTTCAAACCCTGGGATGTACAGATGCAAGTGCTCTAAAGAGACCGATAGATCATAGGGTTTCAGATAGTTAGCTTTCCCTTTAACCTCTTGACTGTCCACATCGAGCTGCCAACTCAAGTTTTTCTTGCTTGCTGAAAAATCCACATCATGAAACTCAATCCCACCGAACTGTAAGTTTGGCGTTTCAACTTCAATGCGTGTCGGCAATGGAATGGTCGGCGTTTTCATGCTTGCCAAAACAGACGATGAAGGCTTGCTCTCAGAGACCTGCGCAAGCTCAGCCCATTGGTCTAAATTCAGTTCTTCGACACGCACCGAAGCATCGTGCCCGACAATAGGACTAATCCGGAAGCCACCTTTGCCAACCATTAAATGAGTCGCAGTCAGAACCGGGACATCGCCAGCGATATCTATCTCAGTTTGATACTTCACATTTGGGATCTGTAGTCTTGCTGAAATACTCTCTTGGTTGCCGGATGCTTGCAGTTTCGCTTGCCCAGGCTCGCCAATTTGTTTCGCTAAAGGATAAGGATATTGACTAGCCAGACGATTTAGCTGCGCCAGCACTTCAAGCTGATAAGTGAAACCAACATCATTGAGTTGCAAGTCAATGTCCATTTGCCACGGCGCATGGCCAGAAACAAGGTTTAACCAACGCTCACCGACATAGGGTTTGAGAGGCTCGACATCCCAATCTCCTAATGTATTAATTGTCACGTTGTAGCCTTGCTCCGCACTCTCTCCATGGAAATCAAGAGAGATAGGCTGTTGTAATAATTCGGCCGACAAACCCGATGTGGTAACCACATCATTGTCGAAGGTGATACGCCCTGTGGCGTTTTCAAGCGTCATTGGCGGCGCTTCAATATCAACACGATTTTCTGTTAAATCGGCATAACCCCAAGCGCGAGACTCTTTCTCAAAATCAAACGGTATATTGAGTTGAAACTCAGAGTAAACGGGACCACTCACTTGCAGCGCAGTCAATGCGGCACCGACTGAATCCACTAATGGCGTCGCCATCATGTAGTCACGGACTTCATTACCCGGCGCGCTTGCTTTCGCTTCAATCTCGATGTGTCCACCTTCTGCCAACTCAGGGATTCGCCCAGTGATACGCTTAGCATGAACGCCATTTAGTGTGGCTGATTTTGAATCCAAATACATGGCATCATTTTCAAACAGCAAGTCTAGCTGCAAATCCGTGATGGTTGGCCATGCCGTATCAAAGCTAAATTTCGCGTCTTTTAATCCAACCCAAGCTTGGAACATGCCATTATGTTCTTTGTAAGGAAAATCCCCTAACTCGCCATACCACAACAATTTTGCTGTGTTCACTTTACCACCCTGAATCGCGGTCGAAAGATAGTCGGTCAAGTCTTGTCCAAGTGCCAGAGTCGGTAGATAGCGCCATGTTTCACCCGCGTTGTAGAGATCCGCTTCAGCATAGAACGATAAAAATGGGCTTTGTTCTTTTGGAAAATCAAGACGGAATGCCCCCAAGACTTGAAGATCAGGCGTTGCTGCCGTCACTTTATCCGACCACAAGCGCCAGCCGCTCTCATCTTGCTGCCAGATAATATCGACTTCACCTTGTTTGATATTCAGCGGAGCTTGGAATACATCGCCGTACGGAAAGACATCATCAATGACGGTGACTTTTGCTTTAGCTTGATTCACATCCCCCGATACGCTGCCCTGTACGTGATGAAACCCGGGTAGGAGCTCCCATTGTGTCATCGCGAGTTCATCCAGTTCAGCCGAGTAGCGTAAGGTGTCTAAACCGCCGCTCATTGACAATCGGACATCTTCGACCCGACCTTTCGGTGCTAGTTTGTTAATAAGGTCACTGGTCGACTCTGACTCTGGAGCCAACTTGATGAGCGGAATGAGTGCTTCGATGTCGATTTGAGAGAGATTGAGCATCCAGCCGTTTGGTTGCCAATCAAACGCGACGTCTAGCTCTGGCCAAGGGGTGTTGTCGGTTCTGATCTGAAGTGAGTGGCCATTTACTTTCCAGCCTTGTTTATCTGGTCGAAGATTGAAAATTCCAGACTCAATAAACAGCTCATGATGTCCATCTTCATTCCACACCAACTCGGAAGGCAGTAATTCAACATAAGCATCATGCGGTTGGCTATGCTTGAGCGTTAGCCAAGTATTTAAGCTGACTTTACCCGACTCTGCTCCTGACTCTTCTTGCATGTAAGTGGTCAGCCAAGGTGTGACCGAGACATCTTGAGCACTCACGTAAAACTCACCAGATACATCGCGCAACGAGCCATGATCTTTAAAGTTAGCGCTTACTAACAATGAGTTCAGGCGAACATCGGCAATGCTAACCGTGCCTTCGGCTACGTGACGCTTCCCTTGATTACTCCAACGAAGCTGCTCAATATCTAAACGGCGAGTTTCACCTGACACAGACTTATACCAAATCCGTGAATCGCTAATAGTGAAGTCTTCGAACTGACGTAAAAGAAGTGAGTCGAGTTGGTCAATGAGTTTCACTTCGCTCTTATCCACTTCAGGCTTCGGATCTTGACGATGAGAAGTTGGCAGAATGTCTACCGTGTGAATGTCTAAAGCGAGGTTATGAATGGTAAGGTCTGCAACTACAGGTTTAAGTTGAAAAAGAGATTGAATAAGGTCGAACTCAATTTGGACTTCTTCAACAGCGAAGCGTGCATCTTGCACGTTTGGTAGATTTGCCTCTAAACCCAGTAACGCAATTGAGGGATGATTATTGCGCCACGTCCCTGCGACATTGGCAATAGAAACGTCAAAACCTGTGCCTTGTTTGACCCAGGTTTTGATCTCATCTTGGAAATGGTTAAGTTGCGGCAGTGTGACGCGAAGCGTGGTTACTAATATGGCTAATAACACCAATACAGTAACTAAACTCCACGCACAAAAACGCCCAAAACGGTTAACACCAGAATTCACAAATGTTCCAAATTACATCATTACGACGTCAAACTGTTCCTGAATGTACAGGGGTTCAGCCTGAACTCGCACTTGCTTGCCAATAAATACTTCGAGCTCAGCCAACGCATGAGACTCATCGCCCAATAGCGCTTCAGCAACAAACGGCGATGCGTACACGACAAAATTATCGGCGTCGTAAGCACGGTTCACACGAGTAATCTCGCGTAATATCTCAAAGCATACAGTTTCGACCGTTTTCACGCTGCCACGGCCTTCACAAGTAGGACAGCCAGAACACAAGATATGTTCAATACTTTCTCGTGTGCGCTTACGTGTCATTTCAACTAAGCCAAGCTGGGTAAAGCCGTTGATGTTGGTTTTTACTCGGTCTTTCGCCAGCGCCGTTTCCAGTGAGGTAAGTACTCGCTGACGATGCTCTTCGGATGCCATATCGATAAAATCAATAATGATGATACCGCCGAGGTTACGTAAACGTAGCTGACGCGCAATAGCTTGCGTTGCCTCTATATTGGTATTGAAGATAGTCTCTTCGAGATTACGACGACCAACAAATGCACCCGTGTTGATGTCGATGGTGGTCATGGCTTCGGTTTGATCGATGATCAAATAGCCGCCCGATTTTAGCTCGACCTTGCGCTCTAAAGAACGCTGAATTTCGTTTTCGGTGTCGTACATGTCAAAGATTGGCTTGTCACCTTCGTAAAGCTCAAGCTTATCTGTTAACTCCGGTACATACTCAGAAGTGAATTCTTTCAGGTTTTCATATTCAAGGCGGGAGTCGACCATGATCTTATCGAGCTCTGTGCCAACAAAGTCACGCAGAATGCGTTGAGCTAAGCCGAGTTCACCGTAAAGTGTTGAACGCGTTTTGTATTTTGAGCGACGCTCCATGACTTTTAGCCACAAACGCTTTAGAAATGCCGCATCTTGAGAGAGCTCTTTTTCATCAGCGCCTTCTGCCGCGGTACGAATGATAAAACCACCGTGCTCATCGCAGTAATGGTTCACCACCTTTTTCAAACGCTCGCGCTCTTTTTCACTTTCAATACGCTGCGAAACACCGACATGGCTGGCCCCCGGCATAAAAACAAGATAACGCGAAGGTAAGGTGATATCCGTCGTTAAACGCGCACCTTTTGTGCCGAGCGGATCTTTGACCACTTGCACAACAATGTCTTGTCCCTGGCGTACCAGCTCAGAGATATCACGGACTTGAAACTGCTGTTTTTCGTTTTCTGCCACACATTCGGTATGAGGAACAATATCTGACGCATGTAAAAACGCCGCTTTATCTAAACCAATGTCGACGAAAGCCGCCTGCATGCCTGGTAACACTCGGCTTACTTTGCCTTTGTATATATTGCCCACAATACCGCGACGCGATTCGCGCTCGATATGTATTTCTTGTAGTACTCCACCTTCAATCATGGCCACACGAGTTTCACTCGGGGTCACGTTAAGCAGCAATTCTGCACTCATGTGCACACCTCAAAACAATTATAAAAATTCTTGAATTAGCTGATCGGTTTCGAACAAAGGTAAGCCTACTACAGCGTGATAACTGCCTTCGATTCGGGTGACAAATCGCCCTCCGAGTCCCTGAATACCATAACTTCCAGCTTTATCGCATGGCTCTCCTGACTGCCAATATTGTTCGATTTCTTCGTGAGTCAGTGGTTTGAACCACACGTCAGTGGTAACGACCACTGAATGTTGTTGTTCCGATGATACAACGCTCACCGCAGTCATCACTTGATGACGACGACCCGATAAGTCAGTAAGCATACGCTTTGAATCTTCAAAACTTTTTGGTTTTTCTAGCACACGGTCATCGCATACTACGACCGTATCAGAGCCCAATACAACGGAATCAGGCTTAGCCAACGCTAAGCCTGCCTGAGCTTTTTCCAAAGAAAGACGCAACACGTAATCTCGTGCTTGCTCATGAGCCTGTTTGGCTTCCTCAACATCAGGCAATACGATCTCAAAATCATAACCCAGTTGAGCAAGCAGCTCTTTTCTTCTCGGAGAACCCGATGCGAGAACGAGAGATAAGCTTTTCTTCACCGCTTTACCTTACGTGCCATGCACGACGAACTCG
This sequence comes from Vibrio sp. 2CM40D, assembly GCF_023161825.1. Classification (NCBI taxonomy): domain Bacteria; kingdom Pseudomonadati; phylum Pseudomonadota; class Gammaproteobacteria; order Vibrionales; family Vibrionaceae; genus Vibrio; species Vibrio sp. 2CM40D. Next base: position 38,564 of record NZ_JALNTL010000012.1, on the reverse strand, counting down.
TCGCATTAATAAAAACATCCATGGCCAAAGTATACAGTTTATTGCCGCCGTCCACAGAGATAATGGATTAAATACTACGTCTTGGTTCAAATATTCCCCACAGAATATCAGAACTTCCAATAACGCAGTAAAAAAGGCAATTAAAATCGACTGTTGCCACAAAGCCATGTTGCGAATCAACAGGAAATTCAGCGCCACGAGGTAGATAACGATCGACATCATCATGCCACGAATTCCAAGCGTTGAGCCGATCAAAATGTCCCATAATAAGCCCAACACTAGCGCAGTTCCGACGTTCACTCGGTGCGGTAGTGCCAACACCCAATAACACGTAACAAGGAACAACCATGAAGGGCGTAACACATCTAACACACCTGGCCATGGAATGGTTTGCAGTACCAGCGCAACGAAGAAACTGACGCCAATCACCATTCGGCTACTCAATACATTATTGGCCATCGGTTACCTCTTGTTCTTGCTCTAACCCTTCATCTACATTGGACCGCAGTACTTTGTGTTGACGGTCTTCATTCGGCCAAATCAGCAGTAGGTAGCGTAAGCGATCAAACTCCACAACCGGCTCAGCCTTGATTGAAGCGAACTCTTGACGCGTATCGTGATCCACATTGGTAACCGTCGCGACTGGGTATCCCTCAGGGTAAATACCACCTAAACCGGATGTCACCAATAAATCACCAACCTGAATATCTGTGCTGGTTGGAATGTGCTCCAGTTGGATTTCATCCATTTCACCATTGCCCGATGCGATCACTCGGATATCATTGCGGATCACCTGGACAGGAATTGCATTTTTCGCGTCCGTTAGCAGCAGAACACGTGCGTTGTGCGCTGCGACAAACGTAACCTGACCAACGATGCCTTTCTCGTTGATAACAGGCTGACCAACGTAAACACCATCAATACGGCCTTTATCGATCACCACTTGATGACGATAAGGTGAAGTATCAACCGCCATTACTTCTGTCACGACTTTCTTTTCATCACGGACAAATGAAGATCCTAACAACTTACGTAGGCGTTGGTTTTCTTCTTTATATTGGTCGAGCAAGATAAGCTCGCTTTTCAGGCGTAACACTTCTCGCTTTAAGCTGCGATTGCCTTCAACTAATGCCTGATGAGAATTAAAACGTTCAAATACGCCATCGAACATACTACGAGGCAAATTCGCTGCGTACTGAATCGGTGCAACCATACTGTTTAGTAGGTATCGAACGTTGGAAAACGTATCTAGACGACTATCGGCCAGCATTAAGCTCGCCGACACGATGACAGCAAAAAACAGACGTAATTGCAGAGACGGACCTCTGCCGAAAATCGGTTTCATCTTGTTTTTGACCTGATTGCTTCCATGATTATTGAGCCTTACTTGGCAACCTAAAAATACTTAACTAAATACTTTTAGGTATGGAGCATGTTTGAATTACAGAGAGAGCAGAAATGAAGGTGAAGCCCGACATGAGCTTCACCTAAACCTTTATTCTTCAGAGAACAGATCGCCACCGTGCATGTCGATCATTTCTAGAGCTTTACCGCCACCACGCGCAACACACGTTAGTGGATCTTCCGCGATAACAACAGGAATACCAGTTTCTTCCATTAGTAGACGGTCTAGGTCTTTAAGTAGTGCACCACCACCGGTTAGTACCATACCGTTTTCAGAAATGTCTGAAGCAAGCTCTGGTGGACACTGCTCTAGTGCAACCATGACTGCTGAGACGATGCCAGATAGCGGCTCTTGAAGCGCTTCTAGGATCTCGTTTGAGTTCAAGCTAAAGCTGCGTGGCACACCCTCTGCAAGGTTACGACCGCGAACTTCAATCTCTTGAACTTCATCGCCAGGGTAAGCAGAACCGATTTCGTGTTTGATCTTTTCAGCCGTTGCTTCACCAATCAAGCTGCCGTAGTTACGACGTACGTAGTTGATCACAGCTTCATCAAAGCGGTCACCACCGATACGTACAGACGATGAGTAAACCACACCGTTTAGAGAGATAACGGCAACTTCAGTTGTACCACCACCGATATCGACCACCATTGAACCTGTCGGCTCAGATACGCGTAAACCAGCACCAATTGCCGCCGCCATTGGCTCGTCGATTAGGTAAACTTCACGCGCACCAGCACCAAGTGCTGATTCACGAATTGCGCGACGCTCAACTTGGGTAGAACCACAAGGAACACAAACAAGAACACGTGGGCTTGGCTTTAGGATGCTGTTATCGTGCACTTGCTTGATAAAGTGCTGAAGCATTTTTTCGGTTACGTAGAAGTCAGCAATTACGCCGTCTTTCATTGGGCGAATAGCGGAAATGTTGCCAGGTGTACGACCAAGCATCTGTTTTGCTGCGTGACCGACTGCAGCAACGCTTTTTGCAGAACCTACACGATCTTGACGAATAGCAACTACAGAAGGTTCATCAAGGACAATACCTTGCCCTTTTACGTAAATTAGAGTGTTGGCTGTACCTAAATCGATAGATAGATCGTTAGAAAACATGCCACGAAGTTTCTTAAACATACTCTTCGCTCATCCTGCAAAAATATAGAAGACAAAAATTGCTCTAAATGTACCAATGCCTCGCTGTCACAGCAAGGTATTGGTACACAAACATGAGCAGAAAGCCTCAATTTCTTGCAGTTTCCTAACTTAAGGGCAAAAACCTAAGTTGTTACTGTCCGGTTAACCCTGGCTCACCACGGTAAATCACACGGTCATTACCACGATGAATACCAAAGGTGACGACGGAGGATGGGTTTTCTTCGGAGCCATCATTGTCCCAGTCGTATTTGAGCCAAGGGAGGTTGTTACCACTAGGATCGAGATTAAGCCAAACTTCAGCTTGTTGACGTCCACAGTCTGCGCGCTCTTGCTTAGCAATAAGTTCACGCATGGCACCATCGTTAACCGTCGTTCTGACGCCTTCAAGTAAAATGTCGCAGTCGGAGCCATCATCAGGCCAAACTGGCTCCTGGCTTTTTAGAGTTGGGGACACTGTTGTCCCGTTATCCTTACTGTTTAAAACGAATCGGGTATCTCTCCAATACTCCACTCTAAGGGGGATATTAACAGATTTACCCTGATTCACTCCCACATCATCCAGAGCTATGCGACCAAACCTGACATCAGGTTGCGATAGTAGCTGTTGCGAAACCATTCTATCTTCAGTGCTATTTTGCCCTTCTTTTAAGAACATCGTAGGATCAACATAGCCAGATACTTTAGTTCCATTATTATTAAGTGAAAGCGAAATAGACGTTTCGATGGAACTATCCTTGTCTGCCGGTAGTTTTGAATTAAATGGACCATCGGGACTCGGCAAAGATAAATCTTTACGCCAATAAACTGAGTTATCCCAAGTTTTGCTCCACACAGCTCCCGACCAGTTATCACTAGTCAAATCGGAATCCAAAATGCTAAGTCTATCTGAGTAACCACCAGCCAAATACAAATCTGCTTTTAAAGAATTGGCAAAACCACCATAATTTTGAGTTGCGTAACCGTTAGCGTTATATGCTGTGACTTCAAACTTAACCGATTCAAAATTCTGTCCCATATATACAGATTGATTCTGATTATCAGGGTAGGTCCACTCTGTCCCGGTGACTTTAAAGTAATCCGGATAGAAGCGCCCAATGGTTGACTTACCATCGGCTATTTTAAATGCATTACTACCAAGATATAGAGATGTGCCAATATCATCGCCATTTTCATCTTTAGCAACTGGTGCCTCAGCAATAAGCTCGAAAACACCGACTTCTGAAACCGATTGATCAAACGTCACACTGCCACGAGACCATTTACTTGATTCTGGTAGCTTCTCATTTAGAAGTTTGGCTAATGAACCATTAGACGGGTACTTCACTTTATTACTAACCGTAATAGTCTTCTCTTGATAGTTCTCAGCAACCGTATCATCATCTTGCAATGCCGAGATGGTTAACTCAAAAACTTCACCAGCAGCAACAAACCCCGAAGAACAGCCATTTTCACTGTTGGTGCACTCTCCGCTCTTATCACCACTCTTTGCAGTAACTTTCAGTTTTGAAGGAAAACTAACGAAGCTGCCGAATCCATCCGAGTCATCAACCCCTTCAACACTGGCTTTAAGTTTGACCTTTCCAGCTTCAGAGTATCTCAACTTAAAGAATGCCTTGCCTTCATCATCAAAATAAACATTAGGCAGGTATTTATTAGCTCTGGTTAGCTCGACATTTGAACTCCATTCCACAGCCTGATCTTTCACTTTTTTCTTGTAAGAAATCACGACAGGTTGAGAGCTATCGATCGGTGCCACTTCATAATCAATCGACATATTAACACCGCGAGATTCACCGCCGTCTTCAGTTCGAGTTGAACAAAACGATAGGTAGTCCTCCCCCGTAGTTTCGCGACTAGCAACTACATCATTAACATTCACCGCAAGCACATTTGAAGCGAAGGTTACATTACAGTTGTTAGCAGATAGTGGCCCGCCATTAATTCGACATCGTGCCCCTTCAAAGCCAAACTGTGGTACGGAACTTTGATCGATACCCAAAGTAATATCGCCAGCTCTTGAACCTTGCAGCTCAAGCTGAGTTTCATTCTCAAACTGTACATTTGTACCACCAACCCAGTTGGCAACATTATTGCCAGTAGATGGAAGTAAAGTGACAGAGAGAGGCGTTAAGCTGCCATCATCGTATGCATCTCTAGGATATTGCTCAGAACAACTTTCATTCATACAAGCTCTAAGTGTCACATCAGAAGCCTGACACGTACTGCCTGAGCCTGAGTAGTCAAACTCGAAATGATGAATACCATCTGTTAATCGCGAGTACTTGTCCGCACAGACTCGGAAGTTATCAATATCATGCGTATTGGTAAGCATACCTGTGGATGCCGTTACCGACAGACGGAAGTTATCTGGAATATAGTTAAAACCACCTTTTTTCAAAACGTTAAACTCTTCGATAACAGGATCCCATCCGCCATTTTTTCCGACTTTTCGAAATACAGCCAGCGTTATCGTATCGGTGTTACGCGAATTTAAAACTACTTTATAACGATGCAGTTTCTCTTTACCTTTTCGATTATCCAACGAGCTGCTGTATTTTTTGCCAGTGATATACGGATAACCTTTCAACCACTTACCATTCGCATCTTGGACGCCCTGTCCACGCACCCCAACATTATCAGCAACACTATTTGAAACGATTTTCTCGCTCCCTTCACGAATGTAGTTACCAAACTCATCAATACCAATACCTAGCCAACCACCAGCAAAGCCTTCTACATCTTTGGAGACTTCAGGGTAGTGATTCTTTAGAAGCTTCATCCCGTAACCAAGCGGACCACCAAATGCCCCGGTTTGAGGAGGGACACTCGCATCAGAAATCACCAGCGCAACACCGTCAGCACCATTCCCACCATATGCATTGTGATCAAACTCAATCTCTAAATAGTTCTGATCTGACGGAAAAATATAGTTATATGCAGAGGCTGTTGCCTGCTCTGGTTTATTTGAGTTTAAGATGAAACGTCCATCAGAGATATGGGGCTCGTCACTGGTACCAAAGCCCATCACCGACCAGTTTGACAATGAACCTGAATTGAAGTTTTCTTCTGGTAATAGTGAACATTGCTGTGTTGGAGGAATAACAGGAACTAATTCAGGACAAAGTGAGGCTACAGCCTCTATTGGGCACTCTCCGGTCTGGGGGGGCTGACAGTTGGGATCATCTACACCACAATAAATGTCACTATCATTGTACTCGTAAGAATGTGATTTTGAGTTAACAGAACCACAGACGGTCGAGCTTTTTACTGTGGCTTTCCCGTGGGACTGAATCGCTTCACTAAGAGTATAAACACCTCGATTTTGATCGAGTTTAGAGTTAGTCAACGATACTTCGCTACCTGTTGATTCTACCCGGCCACAAACCAATGAGTTTTTAATATCGACTTTATGTAGAGCGAGAATATTTCCGTGTACTTGGTTATGGCTCTCTAGGATCACCTCGTGACCTCCACTAGTTACATCCCCAGTAACTTTCGTTTGTTTTAAAGTAACTTTGCTTCGTGCCCAAACATCACCTTGAATTTCATTTTCATTTGATTCTGTCTTTACTTCACCGCCTTGACTTGTAACTTTCCCCTCGACAACCGTCTTCTTCAACGTTATATCACCATGCGCTATAACATCACCATGAATCCTGTTACCATTGCTCTCCGTTTTAATTTGTCCACCCGTACTCGTAACATTGCCATTCACTGTTACTTTCGAGAGAGTTACGTCTTTAGCCCCCTCAACACTGCCATTAATGACATTCCTTTTACCTTTTATCTCAATACCATCAGAGTAACTGGTAACATTGCCTTGTACTTCTGCATCTTCAAGAAGCACCTTTCCGTGGGATACGTAGATTAAACCGTGAACCTTAATATCGTTCTTGAGTTCAACTGCACCGAAAGACTCCACACGCCCAAAAATTTCAATGTCATTTTTACCTTTGAAATCGCTGTTCTTGGATAGGATATTGATCGAATGTTCACTGCTTCCTAAAGTATTTTTTCCTTTAAGTTCAACACCACCATAAACATGAATGTTGATATCACGGTAAGCGTTGACTGACTGGCCTACATTCATTGTAAGACCATTGGGACAAATATAGTTGCCAAAATCATAATAATACCCACCACAGAAGCTCCCTCTGGCTTTCATTTTCCCCTGACTAATCGACCAATATGGAGTCATATCATTTGGAACAGCAGAAAAACTTTCAGAAGAAAACAAACTGACGAATAAAGCAGTAATTATTATTCTTTTCATTATCCTAATCCCTAACCCAAACTTCTTGCTGACGCTGTACCTGTATAACCCCAGAACCACACGTTGCCGTGGCCTGCACCTTAAAAAGAGATTCAGCGTCAGGGGTACCCTCATTGAAAGTACCTATATTTGTACATGCCATCGCATTAACCTTGCACCCACTTCCCACAGCTACCGGCGGAACGGCACCGCTAACCTCCCCACTGCATACGGTCTCGATATCTGTTGTACTTGTATCTAACGGATACATCTTGGTCAGTGCCCACTCATTGGCGGACTGAGCAACAAACCAAGCTTTTGTTCCCAAAAACTCTCTTGTTAATCCGCTTTGATTCGACCATGTAACTTTCATTAAAGAGGAAGCCAAATATCCCATTACAATAATGACGAATAACACGATGATTAGTACATTTCCGCTGGAGTTTCTTTTACGGGACATTGAGCACCTGCACATCTTGTTGATACACACTACGTTCACCATCCTGCTCAAACTCTAGATTAATATGAACTAAACCACCTCGTTGCAGAGTAGACTCTAGATAACGCATACCACTTACGGACGTATCGACACTATCCGCAACTGTAATACCATTTCGCGTAACTCGCTTGGTATCAAAACAGTAGCGAACCTCCGACTTCTCTTGATAAATATAAAGACGGCTAGAAACAGAGGATCCCGTAATCGTACTTGCCCCCCCACTAACAACAAAAACCTTACCTGTTTTAGCTAAACCACCAATGGCTATATTTCGCGAAGAAGTTGATTGTAAATCTTCATATCGGCTCGGATTTATCACCATCCTGCGATTCGTAGGAATAGGATTAAGCGTTGAGTCATTACCTAGCAAAAACTCTAAATCATTATTCTTAAAAGTGTAAAAACCAGAATACTCAATCGGAACAAATTCTAAGCAATGGGAAGCATCCTTTGGTATATGGAAACTATTAGGTACAGCATGGCGGATTTCACGCGTCATCTTTTCTAAAACAAACTGAGCCTGCGTTTGTATTCGTTGGCGATCGATAGTATCAGCGTAACCTTTCATTCCTAACTGGACATACCCAGCTATCCCCAACATGATGAAGCTGCCGACCACAATCGTAACTATCATTTCCATTAAGGTGAAACCACGATCTTTCATCAGTAGTTCCCCTTAATAGCTGTTAAAGTAAGGGGCTGCGTGTTCCCCGCAAAAATCCTTAATGTTACTTTTTTGTATTCGGTTATTTCATCGGGAGCTTTATCCGTCAGATCATCATAGGCAACGCTAATTTCTAATCTAAAGTTTTTGTACTGCTCAGTACTGTCCGCACCAAGTACATCACTAATATTCCCTCTAGGGATACCATCACACTGAGAAGCCGTTGTAGATGTGCTCCAACACCCGATATAGTCATCGACATCATTGAAATCACTAGGCGTTGTTTCCAAGGAACCGTCTAGTTTTTTATCCGCACCTAATTTATTTACGTCAGTGCAGCTCACTCCATTCTCACCACACCGAACGGTGCCACCATCAAAGTCGCTGTTTTCATCGAAGCCTCGCGCCAATATCTGAGACATAAAACCTTGGCCTAATGCGGCAGCGCGGGTTTGATAATGAGGGATGGCGGAATCTCGAATTTGAGGGACAAGAAAAGAAGTAAACGCCACCATCGCAATGCCCATTAAAACAATCGCGATGATCATTTCTATTAACGTCATGCCACTAGATTTCTTCATGAGCATGTACCTTTAGAAACATAGCCTTGAGTATTAATTTCAACTTGGCAGCGGCTTCGACCATGTTTATCTTCAATTAAGATGTTTACAGCACCACTTACAGGATTGCCGAGAAGGTTAAAATTAATTGTATTTGCGGCACCGCTGATAACGGAAAACTTTGCGGACTTATCGATAACCACGTCACTACGGGCATCTTGTGCACTACCTATTAATGCGCAGGCAGCAACTGAACCAACACATGAGCTAGAAACTTGCAAACGAAAGTTATCATCAGTTTTCTCAACATTCGACTGCATACGATTCACCTGCACTTGGCGAATCACAGAAATCACACGTTCTTGTAATGCATATGCAGAAAAACTGCCAGAGCCCATAAAACGGCTGGCTGCAAAAAGTGAAAGGATGGAGAGGAGAACAATCACTAGGATTAACTCCATTAACGTGACCCCTAATGCAGAGCTGCGAATTTTCATACCCCAACCTTAGGCTTAGAACAAGCGAGATAAGTATACGATGAAATTATGAGATTAATGATAGGTTTATAATTTTTCGATTCGAAGTGTGAACAGACGAACAAATAACCAATATCTAGTTATTTTGCCTTTTTGAACGACTAATCTCTTCTTCAATTCGATCGTAAGTTTCTTTGTTGCTTAGCGTCTCAGAAACGTGCTCAGCGGTCTGCTTGGTTTGCTCCCACTTCGCTTCGTAAGTTTCTGGTTCAAAGCTGATAAATCTTGGTAATACCACATAACCGATCACACCTAAGATAATCAGTACAACCACAAACTCAATTGCACTAAGACCTGATGATTTACGCATATGAACTATTCCGAAATTAATCAAAATAAAGAGATAAAGGCCAGACTAGCTGGCCTTTGTTGTCGAACTATCAGTTTTTACATGAGCCAACAACTTCAGCTTTAGCTGCATCGTCAGCATCTGCTTGGGTGTAAGTTACGTAACACTTGGTGTAGCCTTCGTAACCGTATGTGATTGATGAGCCTGTACCACCACTAATCACTTTCCAATCATCAGCCAAGCCTTCTACAACTAGAGATAGAGCTGAAGAAGTTGCTTTAGGGTAGCCGTATGCGATTGCTAGATCGTCAGTCGACTTAATTGTAAGAGCAGCAGAAGATAGAGCTTCTTTACCATCAATTGCAGCTTTACCGTAAGTAATGCCAGCAGCCCCAGCCATCGCGCCTTTTAGACCTTCAAGCGCAGAGTTACGAGCATCATCTTGTAGGTTAAGGAAACGTGGTGCTGCAGTTACCGCTAGAATACCTAGGATTACAATTACCACTACCAATTCGATAAGGGTGAAACCACCTTGTCTTTTCATTGTTTACTCTCTCTATGTAAGCATGCAGTACAACTGCAAAGTTTTGTTTAGGTCACGCGACCATTTTGGATATTGTCAAAACGGTTTGGGGCAGCAACGTTCACTAAAACTGACCGTGAAGTGGATACTGTATCTACCGCTTGAGCAGAATGACGATTCGCCATTATTCAGTTCATGCTGCAATGAGAAAAACACATTATTGTTTACCCACTATTACAGCCTGTTACTTATGGTAATGATTGCATTATACCGACTTTCATTACCAATTATAGTGATTAGGTGTCAAAAAATTCACTCTGCCGACATTTCGACGTCTATTTTCAGTTGATTAGCAGTTGAGATAACTACAATCGACCGACCATTTTCATAAGTGTATTGACAGACATAACGATCAGTTTTGATGGCTCCACTGATATCTATTAACTTGTTGGTCATTATTTTACGTTGGGGGTAATGCACCGCTAGCCAATAACCACAATCTAAAACACCTTGTTGAGTAAAGGGAGACACTAGCCCGCCCTCAGTCATGGTAAGGTTAAAACCATCCATCAGCATATGTTTTGGCTCGCCTTGTACTAACCAAGCTTGACGATAACGCTGAACACTATCTTGCATCCAAACTCTCGCCAACTTCGCTCCGGTCACTTGCGCCTGCTCGGTAACAGGACGTAATTTGACCGCCAAGCCAACAGCAATGATGGTAGCAATTACCCCAAAAACGATTAGCGTCGCCCGACTTTGATTTTCAACCACCTATTAGCCGCCTTTGATGATGTCTAGCATTCCCCACATTGGCAGGAAGATACCCAGTGCTAGCACCATGACCATGCCGGCGACAATCACCAAAAGTAGCGGTTCTATTCTTGCGGTTAGTGTTTTTAGATCGTAATCGACTTCTCGATCGTAAAAATCCGACACTTCTAGCAGCAGCTCATCAATACGACCGGTTTCTTCCCCTACTGCAATCATCTGAATCACCAAAGGGGTAAAGATTTTACTGTTGATAGCAGTCACTGAGATGGTGCTACCCGCTTCAATCGCGGATTTCATCTCAAGAATTCGATTTTCTAAAAAGCGGTTCCCCAGGGCTTCCCCGGCTAAAGCTAAAGACTGGTTAAGTGGAACGCCTGATTTCAGCATCAACGAGAAGGTTCTAGCAAAACGAGAAAGCTGCGCACGATTAACGATATCGCCTACAATTGGCAGCCGAAGCCGAAACTTATCGAACTTCTCCCGACCATCAGCCGTCGCCACCCACGCTCTGAACACCGTAAACGCGCCAATCATTGCTACAACCAGCAACACCCAATAATTAACAAAGAAATTAGAAGTCGCGATCAAAATACGCGTCGGCAATGGTAGCTCAACCCCAAAGCGCGTGAACATCGATGCAAACTCAGGGATCACCAAGATATTCAATACAAACATGGCGATGGTGATAAAGATAATGACAAACGTTGGATAACGCATCGCCGCTTTAATGCGTTTGCGAGTCTCAAGTTCCTGTTCGTAGTAATTCGCCAGTTGCAATAGCGCTTGGTCAAGCCGACCCGTATTCTCACCGACGTTGATCATAGAAACGAACAGTGGGCTGAATACTTTACTGTGTTGCTGCATCGCAGAAGACAAACCTCGGCCATTACTCAGTTCAGAAACGACATCTTCTAGCGCCTCTTTGAGCTGTTTGTTTTCGCAATTTTGCAACAAGCCACGCATAGAGCGCAGCAAAGGTACGCCAGCTTTAGTCAAACTAAACAACTGACGAGAGAAAAGAATAATTACTTCCAACGGAATAGCAGGCACAAACAGCTTAGACAAGCTCACTTGGCTTTTTGCCGACTCTTTCTCTAACCGTACATTGAGCGGGATGACCCCTTTGTTCATCAATGCTTCCGCCGCAGCTTCTGAGTTCACTGCTTCGATTTTGCCGTTAGTGGGTGAGCCGTCTAGCGTGCGGCCTTGATAACGAAAAGTTGGCATTCACTTACCTATATGAAAATGGGATCAGTCTTACCAGAAGCATCACCCTCACCTAGGGTCATCACTTCGTCCAAACTGACGGTGCCTTGTAGCGCCAGTTCCATTGCAGAAGCAAGCAGTGGCTTATAGTTTTCTGAGCGGCGCGCGGCTTGCGCAAAGCCAACCGCATCATTAGCGCGCAATTTATCCATCATCTCTTGCTCAAGTTCGAGCATTTCAAACACACCGATTCGGCCTCGATAACCAGTCAAGTTACAGTTTTGGCAACCTGCGCCTTTATAAAAAATGGTGCTAACTTGATTTGGGAAACGCCCAGCTAACCACTGCTGGCGAGACTCATCTAAGTGGTCTTCTGTTTTACAATCTGGGCAAACTCGGCGCACAAGACGCTGCGCCACCACGGCTCTGACCGCACTAGCAACCAAGTAACCCGGCGCCCCCATATCGATCATGCGTAACGCACTGTCGACAGCATCGTTGGTGTGGAGAGTGCTCAATACTAAATGCCCCGTTAGTGCAGCTCGCAGACCAATTTCTACCGTCTCTTGATCACGCATCTCACCAACAAGAATTATGTCTGGGTCTTGACGTAAAAAGGTTCTAAGAACACGCGAGAAAGTTAGATCGATCTTACTGTTAACCTGTACCTGAGTGATGCGAGGCAGACGATATTCAACCGGGTCCTCTGCTGTAATGATCTTTTTCCCAGGTTCGTTGAGCTCACTCAATGCGCCGTAAAGCGTGGTGGTTTTACCTGAACCTGTCGGCCCGGTAACCAAAATCATGCCGTGCGGACGCGCCAACTGTCGACGTAAGCGAGCAAGCAAGTCTGGCGGCAAGCCCGACTCTTCTAACGGACGCAAACCAGCGGACTGGTTAAGCAGACGCATTACCACAGATTCTCCGTACTGCGTTGGTAACGTCGACATACGAATATCAATTGATTGGCCACGAACTTTGATATTGAATCGGCCATCTTGTGGCAAGCGCTTTTCAGAAATATCTAGGTGTGCCATCAACTTCAGTCGAAGAACCAAAGCCGATGCAATGTTCACTTCATTTAAGAGCGTTTCATGCAATACGCCATCAATACGCTGGCGCAAACGCAATACTTGATCGTCTGGCTCAATATGAATATCCGAAGCTCCAACCTGTACCGCATCTTCAAACATGGAATTAACCAGCTTTACAACGGTAACCTCTTCACTATCGGCTTCATCAATACCGTAATCAAAGCTTTGTACATCTTTATGCTCTTCATGCAGCTGCTCAGCAAAGGAGGCGATCTCTTTAGTACGGCGGTAATAGCGGTCAAAGCTTGAAATGAGCTGACGCTCTGAAGCCACAATGAACTCAAGGTTGTATTGGCCCAACAAGTTCATCAATGATTCTTGGATGAACAAATCCGCTGGGTCGCTCATAGCAACGCGCAGTGTGTCCCCATTTCGAGCAACGACCATCGCACGTAAGCGACGTGCGTGTACCTCAGGTAGAATCTGCACGGCTTCGGCATCCACAGGTGCACGACCAAGATCGATCAGTGGCAAACCAAGCTGCTGAGACAAGAAGTCCAACATTTGCTTTTCGGTAATAAAGCCAAGGTCAATTAACGCATCCCCTAGCTTCTGCCCGGTACTGCGTTGTGCGTTTAGTGCTTGCTGGATTTGTTCTTCAGAGACGATACCTTCCTCAACCAGAAGATCGCCCAAGCGTTTTCTCAACTGAATTTTCATTGTGCGCTCTCCAACTCTTTCAAGATGCTCAAACGGTCACGGATAAATGCTTGCGATTGATTCGAAATGCCAACTTTACCCAGAGCTTGGTTGTAAGAATTGATCGCGGTAGTAAAAGCCAGGGCGCGCTCTTGTTGAATAGCCAAACCTAACCACCAGCGCGCGTTTTCCGGTTCACGCTGAGTGAGGAGTTGATAGCTCTCAAGCGCAATGTCATTTTGCTTGTGTTTTTGTGCCAATGCCGCACGCATCGCCAAGTAATCTCGACTTGGTACTGGAGGCAAATGAACAAGCGGGCTCAGCGCCGCTTCAGGTTGATTAGCTTTCACTAACAACTTAGACAAGGCCAAGCGAAGTACTTGGTTGTTCGTATCTAGGTTGATGCCTTCTTGAATAATCTCATATGCTTTACGCGTGTCACCTTTACCAAAGTACAACGCTGATAACTTTTGACGCGTGTCTGCATTCATTGGCTCATAACGCAACGCCTCGGCATAAGCCGATAACGCCGTTTGCATATCGTTAGCATCGAGTGCCTTTTCCGCTCGGCTAACCGCTTTAAGAGATAATTGGCGGTGAGTAAGCTCAACCTGCTCAATACGCATTGAGCTGTTTTCTGATGTCGTGTGGGTTACGTGATCGTATTGCTCCTCGCTCGGCATCGTTGCTAACTGTGCGAGTAAAACTGCATCTTCAGAGGCGATATTTATCTCAGATCTTGGCGTGAACCTATCAGTCTCTTGTATGTGAGGCTGTTGCGCTACCTGCTGTGTGGCTGGTTTAGTGTAAACCACTTGAGTTGTATCGGGCGTCATTTTACTCGTTGGCGAGTGAGTGCGCTCCGATGAAACAATTGGTGAGACATTCACAGACGACAATGGCATAGCGTCGGTTTGAAATTGTGATAGCTCGCCTGAAGGGACAGGACCGCGAGAGACCGCCCAGCTACCAACCGCAAGGCTTAACGAAAAACCGGCGACAAGCCAAAGCCAAGGTTTACTGCGTGAGACACTTGGAATCTCCGCACGAGTAAGCTCTGACGGCGATGTTTTTTCAGCAAGTTCTGATAATGCTTTATTGATGGCACTCAAGGTTGACTCCATCCCCAAAATACGGGTGTTTTAAACTTAGGTTTACGGGCATCAAACGTATCGTGCATAGCGGCGTAAACGTGATGATTTTTCAATAGTGTGCAACGATCATTAAATGCAGCAAGCAACGACTTGTGACTAATTTGGTTTATCAAGCGCGGAATCCCCATGGATGAACGCCAAATCGCTTTTTTCTGTTCAATAGAAAAAATGTGCGCCCCATTGCCTGCTTTATCTAAACGATTATTGATGTAAGCCACGCCTTCATCGATAGAGAGAGGACGTAACTGGCAACTAAACGTAATGCGTTGACGAAATTGCCTTAGCTCATGGTTAGCCAATCTTTCATCCAACTCAGGTTGTCCGAATAACACCAATTGAATGAGCTTATCTTGTTCCGTTTCTAAGTTGCCAAATAGACGTAATGTTTCTAAAGCTTGTGGGGAAAGAGCTTGCGCTTCATCAACGATCAAGACGGTTTTCTTTCCCAAGGCATGTACTTGAATCAAGTGCTCTTGAATGAGGGAAACGATACGCAGCGGATCATCGTTCTCGATACCCAACTCTCTGGCGACAGCAAACTGCAACTGTTCCCCATTCAACACTGGATTGGGTAAGTAAATAAGCTCAACTTCAGATTCAATCTGCTCGATCAGCTTACGGCATACCATGGTTTTTCCAGTGCCGACTTCTCCCGTCACCTTAATCACCCCTTCTCCCATTTGCACGGCAGCTAGGATGGTTTGGATCGCCTCATAGTGAGGGACTAACCCCAAGAACATTTCTGTATTTGGGGTTAACGAAAAAGGCGGAACTCGGAACCCAAAGTGTGACAAGTACATACTCGAATCACAAACCTATTGAAAAACAGAACCTTTCCCAGCGCTTATTGCGCATCTGGGAACCACTCTTGCAGCAGATCACGAGAGCGCTCTAGCTCTTTCTGCCAAGAGTTCACGCCAACTACGGTCGGTTTTAGCAAGATGACCAATTCTGTTTTCTCAGTTACGTTATTCACGTTGCGGAACAAATGCCCCAGTGCTGGTACATCGCCCAAAAATGGGACTTTAGAAACAAGCTCACGATTTTGCTGTTTCATCAACCCGCCGATAACCACAACATCGCCATCTTTAGCACGAATAACCGAGTCTGATTCACGAATAGAGCTTTTCGCTAATGGCAGTTGGATGTTTTGGAAATCTCCGCCCAAGTTCAATTGCTTCACTTCTTCCGTGACTTCAATAACTGCGGGGTGAACATGCAGGAACACATTGCCTTTGTTATCAATTTGCGGAGTCACATCGAGGGAAATACCCGAGAAGAATGGCGTCAGTTCCACTTCAGGAACTGCATTTGAGTTTTCACCGTTGCCTGCATTGCTCGATAGCTCGGTAACAAAGTACTCATCGGTACCCACTTTGATGACAGATTTTTGGTTGTTGGCAGCGGTAATACGAGGGCTCGAAAGGACGTTCAAGTCACCTTGCGTAGACATGAAGCTCAATACAGCATTGAAGTTACCATCCGAAATAGTCACGTTAGTTTGACCGCCCAATAGCGTGCCAATCGCATCCAATGGTGGTAATGTCGACGCAGGGCGGTTGACTACGATACTACCCGAGTTACCAATTGACGCCGATAAGTTTGACCAGTTGATGCCTTGTTGGTAGCCATCATTCAACGTCACTTCTAGGATTTTAGCTTCAAGAATGACCTGGCGCTGCATGCGCTCCTGCGATACACCTAAGAACTCGCGTACTTCGCGAATATCATCTGGAAATGCTCGAACCGTAATAACTCCCGCTTGTGGCGTTACAACCACACTTTGCCCTTTGCCTGAACCAATTAGATTCGCAACGGCTTGCTGCAGCATCGGCCAGAAGTCACTTTCAGTGATGGTTTCGATGCGTGTACCGCCCGTAGATGTGGTCGAGCTATCGTTGTTGTTTCCATTGTTAGAGTCTGACGAGTCAGAACTGTCTGAGCTACTACCAGAATTAGACGTACCAGCCGAGGTTACAGAGCCCGTAACAATGCTGGTTAATGAGCGACCAGAACGCTTGAACTGCAGGTAATCGACTGGAATGGTCACCGTACGCATACCTGCTGGGTAGATTTGAATAACTTTGCCAGACTTCACCACGTCATAGCCATACATATTCTGTACGACATTCAGAACTTCATCCAATGTCACATCTGACAAGTTGACGGTGATATTACCTTGTACCGATGGGTGAATCGCCACACTGTACTCTGTGCCTTTCACTAATGAGGCGAAAAAACTTCTTGCATCGACCGCATTCGCTTGAATACGAAAACGCTTCGAGGTGCCTTGCTCTGATGCAACGTTCGAGTCTAAATTTGGCATCAAGTCTGCCTCAACAGAAGAAGGGATTTCTTCCAATGTGCGGCTGTTCGCTTGATTGATCGATTCATTGAGCGCTTCTTTAACTTCCACTGGATTCCGATGACCCATTGAACATCCCATTAAAGAAGCAATCGCTATTCCTACAACTAATTTGCGCATATCTGATCGGGCTCTGGTTATTATTGTTTATTGTTTTACGTTTAAATCAAAAAGCTCTAGGTCCCACTGACGGTTACCACGCTTTAAAGTTACAAATTCACTATTAATGCTCGCGACGCGATAACCCTTAAATAGCTCGCCTTTTTCGACAAGTTTGTTATCCATAATCGCGATACAATCAGTACTTGGCTTACACACAATACTGTTGAGCTTAGGCAGTCGATACCGTTTAACTTTTGGTTTCGCTGACGTTTCAACCGCTGGTTTTTCCCAACCAAGTGGGGCCGTTGGGTCTTGGTTTGCCCAAGCGGTTCCTGCCGCTGCCATAACAAGCAATGAGATGATGAGTTTGTTAACCACCAATAAACTCCTCTCTAGATCCTAGTGTGTAGACTTCTAACACAAGCTTCGCTTTCGGGTACTCTTCGACTTTATAACTAAAGCTGCGCCAGTAATAACTCGCAGGAAGGCTCTCCAATTTATTCAGATAATTAGCAATAGAAAAATAGTCACCAGTCAGTTCCATACGAACAGGATGCACGTAGTAACCAGAGTATTGCGATGCTTCTTTATCTTCCGTTATTGGCTCAGATGGCAAGGTTTGCAGAGATAAAAGGTGAATGCCACTTTGCTGCTCCAACACATTTTCAAGCAGCTCAGCCATTTGCGAAGGTGTAATAAGATGCTCGATGATCTCCGCTAATTGCATCGAAAGATGCTGACTCTCAGCTAACAGATTAGATATCGCGCGATCAATCTCAGCATTTGGATCTTTCTTAAGTTGCGCCTGAATACGTAGCGTATCGATTTCAATCTTTTGATTTGCTTGCTTTAAATTACTTAGTTGCCTCTCATTACTGATGATCTCGTTAAGCTTTGGTTCCAATACCAGCGTAAAGAGCAACATGATCACGACAACTAAACCGCACAATGCAGTGAGCACTTTTTCACGCGTACTCATTTCGCCAAAGCGCCCTTCTAATGAGAGCCAGAATTCGTTCATTTCTCTTTATCCTCGCGCGTTTTTAGTTCAAACGTCACAATATCCTTATCATTTCGACCTATTTTGACGTCGTCAAACGTTCGGCCAACCAAGCTAATTTCATTTTTAAATTGGCTGACCCAATTTGGCACTGAGCTCGGTTTTTTCGCTAGTCCCTTCAGGTCTAAGGTATGGGTATTGATTCGAATTTCGGACAAAGAAATTTCTTGGTTTCCTAGCTTCGCTAATGATTGCATCACGCCAGAGTAACCCGTGCGTTGCGAGTCATCGTATTTCCCGACAGCTTTAAGCGAGTCTCGCTTCGCCTTGACTTCACGCTCTAAGCGGGCTTTAGCTGCCAGCTTATTATTGTCAGGTTGATGTTTACGTAGCTTGACTTGATAACGTTCAAGCTCTGACTTCATGATATCGCCTTTACTTTTTACAATAGCAATCTCATCTTCCAAACCGCTGCTCTGCCAAGTGACATAACCGTAAGAAAATAGAATTGCAGCCGCCGCAACGCCCCAAGATAACGCGATATTTTTTAGCGTCAGGAGCTCTTTTTTCGGCTTTAAGTAATCGGGATATAAGTTGACGCGTCGAGTATTTGAAGTAGCCGCAGTGTCAGCCAAAACATGTCCTGATAGCTCATGTTCTGGTGGTAATAACGGTGAAACCTTAGTACTTAAACGGTAGTTCAGAGCCTGAACAAGCTCGCTCTCATCCTCTTCATCACAGCACACTTTCAATTGATGTAATTGCACGTGGCGTAACTGAGATGAAAGATAGTCAATCGAACGTTGCAGTTCTAACGACAGACTGTCCATCTGTAAATCGCTAGACGGAACCCCCGTTAACGGTGGCGTCACACTGCGAATAGAGCGGTGGAACGCAATAGTATTTTCGACAAAAGCGCTTATACGGAAATGACCACGCACACTGCGTTGTAATAATAGGAAGTTTCCTAGTTCACCCGCAGTCTCTCCCCAAATATCGTCTTCAGGAAGAATGGCTTCTAATGGTAACTGGGCTCGACTGGCCAGTAACACAATCTTATCCAATATTTTTCGCGATAAGACGTATGCTTGCACTTTGGTTGAATTCGGTAACTCGACCGCATCGGCAATAATGTCGATGGCACGCTCAGAGATCAGTTCTTTCAACAAAAACGGTAATGCGGCTGGCCATTCTTGACGCGGCATGACCGGTTTGTCGATTTGGTACATCTGGTAATAGTTATGAGAAAGAACAACCGTTAATGAATCATACGCACTCGCTGCAACGCTCAATGCTTGCTCAACGGCTTTTTCCCAATTGGACTCAGAAATATCAAATTGGTATGGACGACTACTTTTGATTGAAGATGATAAATAAACGGCGTCTGGCTGAATAACCAAAAAGCAGGAGCGATCACCACTAGATGATCGCTTAAGCTTGTCGAATAGTGCTTTGAAATCCATGATTATTATCTTTATTTTTTCCGCCAGCGATTTCGTCTTCCCAATTTAACTTGGGATTCTGATTGAGAATTCGGCAACGCTTGGGGACGAGGAAGAAACTGCTGCTCCGCAGAAAAGTAACGCCCTTGCCCACCATAAACCCCGAGCTCAATTAATGTGTTGAGCTCGTTCTGATTCTCAATTCCCACTGCTATAATTTTAGTTTTACTGTTTGCCGCCGCACCTAGCATACTGCGGACAAATAGCTGGTTTTCATGTCGTTGGTCGATTTTTGCTACTAAACTGCGATGAAGTTTAAGGTAACGAATGTCCACTTCTTTTAAATAGTGAGTGCTGACGATGGTACGCCCAGCCTGCCCAACCATTAAGTGGCACCCTAAACCGGCCAGCATTTTAGCGACTGGTCGCATAAAGTCTAAGTGTCTTACAAATTGTGCTTCAACAAACTCAAAACTGAGACACTTTCTCTGCTCACGTGACAACTGTAAGAGTTCATCACGAAACCATTTAAAGTACTCTCGGTTAGAAAATGGCGTTACATTCAAATTGAGCGCATACGATCTTGAGTTATCAAAATTATCCTTAAACTCTCTTAAGAATTTATTAATAACTGACTTATCCATTTGCGCTTCATAACCAACCTGTCTGATCGCAGAAATGAACCGAGACGCTTTAACAATCCCATTCTCAGGATCGCGAATCCGACATGTTAACTCTTCATATAATGATTTTTTATGCGTCGCGTCACTTATTGGATGCACAGATTGTGCGTAGAGTATCACACTTTCTGGTGTAAGTGCTGTGTCAAATAACGTTCTCCATCTCACACTTCCGCGAGCTTCTTCATCGTGGTTCCATTTTTTGAAGCGACTCCAATTATTGTTATTTTGTAGTTGCGCACTACGCAAAGCAGTCTCGGCTTCATCAATGATTTGGCTGTGTCGCTCACCTTCTTTATAAGTGGTGATGCCAATATGGCACCAGTTGTCTGGATCAAGTGGCTCTGGCGGCATTAACTTTTCTAACTGGCGAATGCATTGCGAGGCAAGGTTAGCCACATCTTTCGCACTTTGGTGCGGTAGAAAAAGCGCAAAATCAGCATCGTAATAACGGGAAAATACAACATCTGGGTATCGTTGAACTAAATTGGACAATAAACTCCCAACTTCAACAATAAACTCATCCGTAATTTGCTTATCTTGCTCTTCTTCAACCAGTTTCCAGTCTTGAATACGCACTAGCAACACGGCGCCGCGAGCCCCACTTTCTAGTAACGCCGATTCCAACTTGCTATCAAATAACACTCGGTTAGCGGTACCGGTTAGCTTATCAAGGAAGGTTTGAGTTCGAATAAAGGTATCAAATCGGCTTCGCTCTTGACGCGCATCTTGTAACTCTTCGATTAATACATCGAGCGCTTCACTGGCGGTGTAAGGCCATTCTTTTTTGTCACCTTTGGCATACTGCTCCACCCTACCAGCCAGGATCATTCTGCCTCGCTCTTCGAGCATTTCGGAGCCTTCTAATTGTTCCTTAAGCCATGCTACGCCGCGCATTAAGCAGAAGATGATCAATATAACGGCAAGCGTGATCGACCAAAGCGCCTGCATTGAGTAGCTGTAACCTAAGTAAGGGGGAATTGCTTTAAAGTGAATCGTGTAATCTTGATTGTGAGTCAACTGGTACTCAGCCTCAAACAAGACTGACGCTTCCATTTGATGAGAAGTATCTTTGAAGCGATAAACAACGGCGTTGTTGGTCGACAACGTCATTTCGACAATATTGGAAGCCTGCAGCATCTTCGGCATCCAGCGCTGCATAGAATAAGCAGCGTCAGGATCTTCCATCTCCTTGTCGACCACCTCTACGATCCCTTCTAAATAATGGGTGAGATATTCCTGCCCAAGACGTTTAAAAGAGAGGGTGCCACCGACAAACAAGATAAACATGGCGCAGATAACGATCATGGTGACAAAGGCCACCAGCCGTGTGCTTAACTTAAGAGTTGGGGTATACCTCATGAATACCAAATTCCTTTTTTATTCATCATATACCTTATTGAAATATTTATACTTGATAAGAGTTCATCAAACAATCGGATTAGTCTGATAGTGAGAGGCTGGAGCATAAAGAAAATCACACTCATTGATAAGTTTTATTGTTACGCCTAACCTTGCCAAGATAAGCCTGTGAGATCATTAGATTGCGACAATAAAAAAGGCCGCGATATTCGCGGCCTTTTCGATTCAAGCATAAGCAGAATTTAGAACGGGATATCGTCGTCAAAATCCATTGGTGGCTCATTGTACTGCTGCTGTGATTGCTGCGGAGCCTGTTGTTGTGGTTGCTGTTGCTGAGGCGCATTGTACTGCTGCTGAGCTGGCTGTTGAGGCTGACCCCATCCACCTTGCTGCTGCTGTTGACCGCCCATAGGTGCGCCGCCACCTTGAGCACGACCGCCAAGCATTTGCATCACACCATTGAAGCCTTGAACAACGACTTCAGTTGAGTAGCGATCTTGACCACTTTGATCTTGCCATTTGCGAGTTTGCAGTTGCCCTTCAATGTAAACTTGAGAGCCTTTACGCAAATACTCACCTGCTACTTCCGCAAGTTTGCCGAACAACACAACACGGTGCCATTCCGTTTTTTCGCGCTGTTCGCCAGTCGCTTTATCACGCCATGAATCAGAAGTCGCAATAGTAATGTTTGCTACTGCACCGCCATTCGGCATGTAACGAATTTCAGGGTCGTTACCTAGATTCCCCACCAAAATAACTTTGTTAATTCCACGGCTGGCCATGATGTGCTCCGTTTCACTCTGGATATATAAAATTTTAGCGCATTAGAATAGCACGCTTTAATGTTTTGATTAAAGTCTAATACCATTGTGATCTATTGAGTCATCCTCTAGAACCCAAATCGTATTTCAACTTACGTGTGTAGCATTTTTGATTCGCGTTGCAGACATCGTTTCGTGAAGCTTTGAATTCGAACGCATTTATTCAGTAAAGCGATGGTTATGGCCTCTCTTTAATGCCAGTTTATGGCTTCTATTGAACCCAGGGAGATTGGAACACGTGAGAAAGTCGGCTTACGCAAGAAAGCTATTTCTGATCAGTATGGAAGATAATGCGCAAAAAAAAGTGGCGGCACTCGAAAAGTACGTTGATATGAGCATCCCGGTGATTTCAACCGCAGCACTCATGGAAGCCAAGCCACAACACCGTAATAAAATTCTACTGATCGACTTCAGTGAACATAAATCACTTGTTCAATCGATCAAAAACTTGCCTCTTGTATGGAAAAACTTTGAAACCGTTGTCTTCAACGTGCCTAAAAGACTAACCACAGATGAACTTCTTTCATTTGGTCAATTAAAAGGTGTGTTTTATTCTGAAGATACGCTAGAGCAAATTGGAGAAGGGTTAAAAGGCATTGTTAACGGTCAAAACTGGCTGCCGCGTAATGTAACCAGTCAACTTTTACACTATTACCGCAATGTCATTAATACTCATACTGCACCAGCTACGGTAGACCTAACCATTCGTGAGCTACAAGTACTGCGTTGCCTACAAGCTGGCGCCTCGAACAGTCAGATGGCCGAGGAGTTATTCGTCAGTGAATTCACCATCAAATCGCACTTGTATCAGATATTCAAAAAGCTATCCGTAAAGAACCGAGTACAGGCAATCGCCTGGGCAGACCAAAACTTAATGTCATGATGCAATGTGAGCGGCTCTGATAACTGAAATGACGAGTCGCTCATCTTTTTTCCGCACCGAGTCTCACATTTTTTCCTACTTTATTCATGATTCATTGATACCTCTCGTGTTAAAGTTATGCGCAGATTCTTGATAAAAACGAGATAGGATATTCCCCCAATGATAAAAAAATGTCTGTTCCCTGCTGCAGGCTATGGCACACGCTTCCTACCGGCAACGAAATCTATGCCAAAAGAGATGATGCCAGTCGTGAACAAACCGCTTATTGAATACGGTGTCGAAGAAGCAATCCAAGCTGGTATGAACGGCATGTGTATTGTGACAGGTCGTGGCAAGCACTCGATCATGGACCACTTTGATAAGAACTACGAACTGGAACATCAGATTAGCGGTACCAACAAAGAAGAGCTGTTGGTAGATATCCGTGAAATCATTGAATCTGCAAACTTCACTTATATACGTCAACGCGAAATGAAAGGCTTGGGCCACGCGATTCTAACTGGACGAGAATTGGTAGGTGATGAGCCATTTGCTGTTGTTCTTGCTGATGACCTTTGTGTGAACGAGCAAGAGGGCGTACTGGCTCAGATGGTGGCACTATTTAAGCAGTTCCGCTGTTCTATCGTTGCAGTGCAAGAAGTACCAGCCGAAGAAACACACAAATACGGCGTTATCTCTGGTGAAATGATCAAAGACGACATCTATCGCGTAGACGACATGGTAGAAAAACCAGAGAAAGGCACGGCGCCTAGCAACCTTGCTATCATTGGCCGCTACATCCTGACTCCCGATATTTTTGAACTGATTGAAAACACTGAACCTGGTAAAGGTGGTGAAATTCAAATCACTGACGCGCTGCTAAAACAAGCAAAAGCGGGCTGTGTATTGGCTTACAAATTCAAGGGCAAACGCTTTGACTGTGGTAGCGTTGAAGGTTACATCGAAGCAACTAACTATTGTTTTGAAAACCTGTATCTAAAAGATGAAAAAACCTCTGAGCTAGGTAAGCACGCAACACAAAAAGCTGTATAAAGCATCGTCGTAGTACGAAATTACTGTATCGAAAGCCCTGCACAACGCTGGGCTTTTTACTTTACTGTTTTTTTATCCAGTAATTTTCTTTGCACATTTCTCACACTATGTAATACTTGCCCCACTTGGTTATACATAGAGCAAAAACGATGGATAAAATAGAAGTTCGCGGTGCCCGAACCCATAACCTTAAAGACATTAATCTTACAATCCCTCGCGATAAACTGATTGTCATTACTGGACTAAGTGGCTCCGGTAAATCCTCTCTAGCTTTCGATACATTGTATGCAGAAGGCCAACGACGCTACGTAGAGTCTCTCTCTGCCTACGCTCGTCAGTTTTTGTCTCTGATGGAAAAACCCGATGTCGACCACATTGAAGGGTTATCACCTGCGATTTCTATTGAACAGAAATCTACTTCTCATAACCCGCGTTCAACCGTCGGTACAATTACCGAAGTCTACGACTACTTACGTCTATTGTATGCTCGTGTGGGCGAACCCCGCTGTCCAACGCACCATGCCCCTCTTGCTGCGCAAACCATCAGCCAAATGGTGGACAAAGTCCTAGAGATGCCGGAAGGCAGCAAAATGATGCTATTGGCGCCTATTGTCAAAGAACGTAAAGGTGAGCATGTTAAAACGCTTGAGAACTTAGCGGCTCAAGGCTTTATTCGTGCGCGTATTGATGGAGAAACTTGCGATCTTTCCGATCCTCCAACCCTTGAGCTACATAAAAAGCACACCATTGAAGTCGTGGTAGACCGCTTTAAAGTTCGTCCAGACTTACAACAGCGCTTGGCCGAATCTTTCGAGACCACGCTCGAATTATCAGGCGGAATTGCGGTTGTCGCGCCAATGGATGGCGACGGTGAAGAGATTATTTTCTCCGCCAACTTCGCTTGTCCACAATGTGGTTACAGCATGCAAGAGTTAGAGCCGCGACTTTTCTCATTCAACAATCCTGCTGGTGCATGTGGCACTTGTGATGGCTTGGGCGTTCAACAATACTTCGATCCAAGCCGAGTCATTCAAGATGATTCATTAAGCTTGGCACAAGGTGCGATTCGCGGTTGGGATCAAAAGAACTACTACTACTTCCAAATGCTCACCTCATTGGCCGATCATTATGGTTTTGACCTCCATGCCCCTTTTAATTCTCTGCCAAAGAAAACGCAAGATGTCATTCTAAAGGGCTCAGGTCGTACTGAGATTGAGTTTAAATACATCAACGATCGTGGCGATATTCGCGTTAAACGCCATCCATTCGAAGGTATTCTGAATACCCTAGAACGTCGCTATCGTGATACAGAATCCAACTCTGTCCGTGAAGAGCTTGCAAAATACATCTCCACTAAATCTTGTTCAAGCTGTGGCGGTACTCGTCTACGCCTTGAAGCACGTAACGTGTTTATTGCTGATACGACACTACCTGAGATTGTTGAACTCAGCATTGCTGATGCATTGGAATTCTTCCATTCCTTGAAACTGGAAGGTCAACGCGCCCAAATCGCTGAAAAAGTGATGAAGGAAATCAACGACCGCCTGCAATTCTTAGTTAACGTCGGTTTGAACTACCTAAACTTATCACGCAGTGCAGAAACCTTATCAGGCGGTGAAGCTCAACGTATTCGTTTAGCAAGCCAAATTGGTGCAGGTCTTGTTGGTGTGATGTATGTTCTGGATGAACCGTCGATTGGCCTCCACCAGCGTGATAATGAACGCTTATTAAAAACACTCACTCATTTGCGCGATTTAGGTAATACCGTACTTGTGGTAGAACACGATGAAGATGCGATTCGCTGTGCAGATCATGTCATAGATATTGGTCCTGGTGCTGGCGTACATGGTGGTAATGTTGTTGCGGAAGGCACCATGGAAGAGATAATCGCAAATCCGAATTCTCTGACAGGTCAGTACTTAAGTGGTGTTAAAGAAATCGCAGTACCGAAAGATCGCACGCCGCGAGATCCGAAAAAAACGGTTGAGCTATTAGGCGCAACAGGTAATAACCTTAAAAACGTTAACCTTTCAATTCCTGTTGGGTTATTCAGCTGTATTACAGGGGTATCTGGCTCAGGTAAATCAACGCTGATTAATGATACTTTCTTTAAAATTGCGCATACCCAACTTAACGGAGCGACAACGGCTCAGCCTTCACCTTATAAATCGATTAAAGGTCTAGAGCACTTCGATAAAGTCATCGATATCGATCAAAGCCCAATTGGCCGTACACCTCGCTCTAACCCTGCAACCTATACGGGGATCTTTACACCAATCCGTGAACTGTTTGCAGGCACACAGGAGTCGCGTTCTCGCGGTTACAAGCCGGGCCGTTTTAGTTTTAACGTACGCGGTGGTCGTTGTGAGGCCTGTCAGGGTGACGGTGTTATCAAAGTAGAAATGCACTTCCTACCAGATGTTTATGTGCCATGTGATGTGTGTAAAGGTAAACGCTACAACCGTGAAACGCTCGAAGTACGTTACAAAGGTAAAACTATTGATGAAGTGCTAGAAATGACGGTCGAAGATGCACGCACCTTCTTCGATCCAGTTCCTGCCATCGCTCGCAAACTACAAACACTGATGGATGTCGGTTTGTCGTACATACGATTGGGTCAAGCGGCAACAACACTCTCCGGTGGTGAAGCACAGCGTGTGAAACTGGCGCGAGAGCTATCCAAACGTGATACAGGAAAAACCTTGTACATTTTGGATGAACCAACAACCGGCTTGCACTTCCATGATATCCAGCAGTTGCTCACTGTACTGCACAGACTTCGCGACCACGGAAATACTGTCGTGGTGATCGAGCATAACCTGGACGTCATTAAGACTGCGGACTGGATTATCGATCTTGGTCCTGAAGGGGGTCAGGGTGGCGGCGAGATAATCGCTCAAGGCACACCGGAAGATGTGTCGCAAATCGAGGGATCGCACACAGCTCACTTCCTTAAGCCTATGTTGAAGTAGAAAAAACAGGTAAAGT
The DNA here is from genome assembly GCF_023161825.1 of Vibrio sp. 2CM40D. NCBI lineage: Bacteria > Pseudomonadati > Pseudomonadota > Gammaproteobacteria > Vibrionales > Vibrionaceae > Vibrio > Vibrio sp. 2CM40D. Next base: position 11,139 of record NZ_JALNTL010000012.1, on the reverse strand, counting down.
ACCGAGACCAGCAAGTGTTGGTCTTTTTTCATTCAAAACAACGCAATAACTATGGCTACTATACATGTAAGTGGAACAAAGCTTTCTCCCGAAAAAGTACAGGTTCCCCTCAATCGCAAGTTTCTCATTGCCTTGGCAACACTATTTGTGTTGGCAATGCACTTTTTCATGCCCAACCCCGGCGGTTCGGGGCTTTCACTTTCGTTCAATGCGACAACTTGGATTGCTTTTAGCTTTGCATTAGGCATTGGGTGTTACCAACTTGCGAATAATCGAGTACTACGTTACTCAAAACTAACCATCGGCTTGTTCATTAGTGCTCTTATAATGACGGTGCCCATTCTGTACCCAAATGCGAATAGCAGTTTGGCAGCCAATAAGCTCATTGGCCTGTGGTGTGGTGTCCTGTTCTTTATTGTTTTACAACAATTTCATTTCAGTAATAAACATCGCCAACGCCTATTATGGTTCATTGTCCTTGCGGTTGTTATCGAAGCCATTTTTGGTCTGACACAATATCTGTATCTCAAACCAGGCAATCCGTTTGGTTACGACACGGTGGCCAATCGTCCTTATGGTATTTTCCAACAGCCCAATGTAATGGCCAGTTTTCTTGCGACAGGGTTGGTGATTGCCAGCTATTTACTTGCACGTCAGCCCTACAAATACGATCGTAAGTTAAGCGATGTTTACCTTCTCTATGCCGTACCAGTTTTAACTTTACCACTAATTGTGGCGTTGGCTTCACGCACTGGTTGGTTAGCCTCGGTCATCGCCGTGTTGTTGGTCATTCCATACATGTACCGCTTTGCAACCAAAGGGCGCTTTATCCGCTGGGTTGTGTCACTTGTAAGTGGGCTCTTACTCTCAGTCGTTGTCATGCATCTTGCCTTTCCTGATGGAGGTGGGTTAGCCGCAGAAAAAGTAAATATGGAGTCTCCTCGAGCGTATACTTTTCCGCAAACATTAGACATGGTGATTGAAAAGCCTTTTACTGGTTATGGATATGGCAAGTTTGAATCTGAGTACATGCTGTATACGGCTCGTCAACATGCCCTAAATGAGAATTACCCAGCTGGTTTGCCAGCCATGGATCATCCGCATAATGAGCTACTTTACTGGGGAGTCGAAGGTGGCTTGCTGCCAATACTCGGCATCTTCTTAGCGATGGCACTGGTACTGTATCGAATCTATCAAGCCAAACGCGGAACTCGTCTTGCGTTGCTGGCCTTGTTTATACCTATCGTATTGCACTCGCAACTGGAATACCCTTTCTACCACTCTCTCGTGCATTGGTTGATCTTCGTTATCCTGCTGTACTGGGTCGATCAGCGCGTCTCTCGTTATCGACAAGTCGGCTTTAGTAATGTAACCAAAAGCTTGCTGCGTGTTTTTAGTTTGGTACTTCCCGTTGCGTTTACGTTTTACATGGTAAGCGCATTGCATACGAACTATGTATTGACGAAGTTTGAGACCACTAGGCCAACTAATCCTGATATTCTGAATCAAGTCAGTAACCCTGTGGTTTGGAAAGACAGATTTGATTGGGATGTTTATAGCACGTTTTTAAACATTGGGCTGTACCAACAAGACGCAACCTTGATTCAGCCTTATATCGATTGGTCGCTAAAAATCATCAAAGATAAGCCTCGCCCTGCATTTTATAATAATTTGATTTTGGCCTACCAAGGCTTAGATGACTCAAGTAAAGCGGAGCAAATTAGAGCTGAAGCGCAGTTTTTGTTCCCGAAGATTGATTTCAGTGACGTCAATTACCAACCACCTTCTCAAGCAATCTCTGCCTCACCAGCCCCCACTTCAGGTGAAGAGTAATAAGTACAAAAAAGCGAAGGGATGACCTTCGCTTTTCTTCATCTCATTGCTGTATGATTTTATTCAGTGAGTGACTCTTCTAACGCTTTTAAGCACAGCGCAACGTTTTCAGATCGAGCGCCGTAACCCATTAAGCCAATACGCCACGCTTTACCAGCTAATGCCCCAAGGCCTGCACCAATTTCTAGGTTATAGGTTTCTAGCAAGTGAGCACGAACTTTTGCTTCATCAATTCCTTCAGGCACGTAAATCGCATTTAATTGTGGCAACCGATGGGCTTCGTCCACAACAAATTCAAAGCCTAACTTTTGTAAGCCATTTTTGAGTTTTTCATGCATCAGTTGGTGACGAGCCCAAGCGTTTTCTAATCCTTCATTTTTCAGTATCAATAAAGCTTCATGAAGCGCATACAAGCTATTAACTGGCGCCGTATGATGATAACTACGCTTGCCTTCTCCACTCCAATACCCCAAAACTAAACTCTGATCGAGGAACCAACTCTGTACTGGTGTTGTTCTTGCTTGAATCTTTTCAATCGCGGCAGGAGAAAACGTCACTGGTGAGAGCCCAGGTACACATGACAAACATTTTTGACTACCAGAGTAAACCGCATCCAGTTGCCATTCATCCACTTTTAACGGCACACCACCAAGCGATGTCACCGCATCAACAATAGATAATGCATTATGCTGTTTCGCCAGCTTACCCAATGCTTGAGCATCACTGACTGCACCAGTTGAGGTTTCCGCATGCACAAAAGCAAGAACTTTTGTATCTGGGTGCTGTTCGAATGCTTGCTCGACTTTATCAATGGAAACAGGCGTCCCCCATTCATCATCGACGATAACAACTTCACCACCAGCACGGACGACATTTTCGCGCATGCGTTCACCAAATACACCATTACGGCAGACGATCACTTTATCGCCTTTCTCGATCAAGTTTACAAAGCAGGTTTCCATCCCTGCACTACCTGGCGCTGAAACCGCAATAGTGAACTCATTGTCAGTTTGAAAGACATACTTCAATAGCTGCTTGAGCTCATCCATCATACCGATAAACAGAGGATCAAGGTGACCTACAGTAGGACGGCTTAGTGCTTGTAACACTTGAGGATAAATATCAGAAGGACCAGGTCCCATTAAAATACGGTGAGGTGGAATAAAGCTTTGGATCGACATGTCAGCTCCTTGATTATCTTTTATCCTGAGCATTCTAAAAGTTCTATTCAATAACATGGCTCAGGTGTAGGGTTCTTCACCCTAATAGATTTTTCCTCTATCAGCAATTAGCCGTAAGTATAGAGGTCAAACCAGTGTCACAAAATCGTTAATAAAAAACACCATAAAGGTTGAAATATTGATTGACATTAAGGCCTCAAAACCGTTCAATGTTTGAGCTTTATGTAGAAGAGGAGCGCTACCCAGGTAGATGATTTGTGGAACCGCAATTCCAACACCAATCATTGAGGGGGAGTAGTGCCGAGGTAAGTCAAAGTTGCAGGATTTGACTTGTCGGTTGAATTGGGCTGAATCCCATCAACTGTCATCAGCGCAGTCTGATGAAGGGCTTCTGAGGGTAAATTTTTCAAATAGCATTCTAAATACCTCTCTTTTTGCTCTGTTCCTTTTCTCACTAAACATTGGATGTACAATTTTTTAGGAAGTCGTGGGAGAACGCAGTGAGCGCATTTAACGTAGCTAAATTCGGTGGAACCAGTGTTGCCAACTTTGAGGCAATGAGTCGTTGCGCCACCATTATCGAAAACAATCCAAATACTCGCCTGGTCGTGAGCAGCGCTTGCTCTGGCGTCACCAACCTATTGGTAGAACTCGCCAACGGTGTTCAGGATCAAACGCACCGTACTGAGCTGCTGCAAAATCTGGCCAACATTCATGACGCCATTTTAACTCAGCTCGAAGACAGCACGAAAACTGCTGCCGAGGTGTATGGCATATTAGATACCGTAACCAGCCTGGCCGAGGCTGCATCTATCCAAGCTAGTGCGAAGTTAACCGATCATTTAGTCGCATGTGGCGAACTCATGTCGACGCATATTCTAACTCAGTTAATGTGTGAGCGAGGCATTCAAGCTGTGCGCTTTGATATCCGCGATGTGCTGCGTACTGATGACAACTTTGGTCGCGCGGAGCCAAACATTGAAGCAATTTCGACGCTTGCGCAAGATAAACTCGTACCACTTTGCCAACAATCCGTTGTTGTTACTCAAGGCTTCATAGGATCTGACGAAGCCGGTAATACAACAACATTAGGTCGAGGGGGCAGCGATTACAGCGCCGCCTTAATTGCTGAGAGCGTTAAAGCGGCAGGGCTAGAAATCTGGACTGATGTTCCGGGTATCTACACAACAGACCCGCGAATTGCACCAAAAGCCTCACCAATTCCCGAGATCAGCTTTAGTGAAGCTTCAGAAATGGCTAACTTTGGCGCTAAAATCCTTCACCCTTCTACGCTAGTACCCGCATTACGCCACGACATTCCGGTATTTGTAGGGTCATCGAAAGAGCCTGAAAAAGGGGGAACTTGGATTCGCCACCAAGTCGAAAGCTCACCGTTATTCCGTGCGCTAGCTTTGCGTTGTAACCAAACCATGGTAACGCTACGCAGCGCCAATATGTTCCACGCATACGGATTCTTAGCGAAGGTTTTTGAGATCCTTGCAAAGCATAAGATATCTGTCGATTTGATCACAACATCTGAAATCAGTGTATCGTTAACACTTGATCAAACCGATACATCCGGCGGCGCGCCGCAGCTGCCGCAAGCTGTACGAGAAGAGTTAGAAGAGCTATGTAAGGTAGAAGTTGAACATGACCTATGCCTCGTTGCTCTCATTGGTAACAACATGAGTGAGAGTAAAGGCTACGCGAAACAGGTTTTTGGCACGCTAGAAGACTTTAACCTACGCATGATTTGTTATGGCGCTAGCCCTCACAACTTATGCTTCTTGCTCCATGAATCGGTATCGAAACAAGCCATACAAAAACTCCACACCGAGTTGTTTGAGAAGTAAGTTCAACTCAATAAAACAAAGGGCTGCGTATCTGCAGCCCTTTGTTGTTTCATTAGTTGTTACATTTGGACGAGGTAAACATCAATTTAACCGTTAATGTTTGGCCCTAACCATTTTTCAGCCTCGATCCTATCCCACCCCTTACGATCGGCGTAACTCTCTAGCTGATCTTCTTGGATCTGTGCGATCGCAAAGTAACGTGAGTCAGGGTGAGAGAAATACCAACCAGAGACTGACGCGCCCGGATACATTGCATAGCTGGAGGTTAGAGTCATGCCAATATTCTCTTCCACATTAAGTAGCTCCCAAAGCGGTCCTTTTTCAGTATGCTCAGGGCACGCTGGATAACCTGGTGCAGGGCGAATACCTTGGTATTTTTCACGAATGAGATCATCGTTAGATAAATCTTCATCCGCAGCATAACCCCAAATTTCTTTACGGACACGCTCATGCAAATACTCAGCAAACGCTTCGGCTAGGCGATCCGCCACCGCTTGAATCATAATTGCGTTGTAATCATCTCCCTGTGCTTTGTATTCATCAGCAAGCTCTCGTTCACCAATACCACCAGTGACAGCAAATGCCCCTATCCAATCATGTTTACCCGACTCTTTAGATGCGATGTAGTCGGATAAACAATAGTTGAATCCTTTTGGTTTCTCGGTCTGTTGTCGCAAGTTACGTAATACTTTCACAACGTCGGTACGAGTTTCATCAGCATAAACTTCAATGTCGTCCCCCACGCTCGCAGCAGGGAATAAGCCACACATTCCACGCGCTTTTAACAGGCCTTCTCGCTCAACTCGATCAAGTAACTCGTTGGCATCTTCGAATAAACGTTTTGCTTCTTCACCAACTTCTTCATGTTGGAAAATTGTTGGATACTTACCCACAAGTGACCAAGTCATAAAGAATGGTGTCCAATCGATGTATTGACGTAATATAGCCACATCAAAATCATCGAAGATATGAATGCCAGGCTTAACAGGCACTGGAGGGGTGTAAGCTTCCCAATCGATAGCAACTTTATTCGCTCGAGCAGCTTCTAATGTCACTGGTTTGGTTCTCGGTTTCTTTCGATTATGTTGATCACGTACTCGTTCGTAATCAGCTTCAAGTTTTTCAACAAATTCAGGGCGACGTTCATCTGACAGAAGAGAAGTACATACGCCCACTGCACGTGAGGCGTTGTTCACGTAAACCACTGGATGCTTGTAATTTTGCTCAATCTTAACTGCTGTATGGGCTTTTGACGTTGTTGCGCCACCGATGAGAAGAGGTAAGTTAAAGTCGAGACGCTCCATCTCTTTTGCAACATGCACCATTTCGTCTAATGAAGGTGTGATCAACCCTGATAAACCAATAATATCGACGTTCTCTTCTTGCGCTACTTTTAAGATCTTTTCGCAAGGAACCATGACACCAAGATCGATAATTTCGTAGTTATTGCACTGCAATACAACGCCAACGATATTTTTCCCGATATCATGTACATCACCTTTGACCGTCGCTAGCAAAATCTTACCGTTTGTTTGTCCCACCTGCTTTTCTGCATTGATGTAGGGCTCCAGATGCGCGACTGCTTGCTTCATCACTCGTGCAGATTTTACGACCTGAGGAAGGAACATTTTACCTTCACCAAACAAGTCTCCGACGACGTTCATCCCATCCATTAATGGGCCTTCAATCACCTCTAATGGCTTTGAAGCGTTGACACGAGCCTCTTCGGTATCATCAACGATGAACTCAGTTATTCCTTTCACTAACGCGTGCTCTAAGCGCTTTTCAACAGGCCAAGTTCTCCACTCAAGTGCAGAGGCATCCTCCTCTTTACCTACCCCTTTGCCTGCATATTCCGCCGCGATATCTAACAATCTCTCAGTGGCGTCATCACGACGGTTAAGAACGACATCTTCCACAGCCTCACGCAATTTTTCAGGCACGTTATCGTAGATTTCTAACTGACCCGCATTCACAATCCCCATATCCATACCATTTTTAAAACAGTGGTAGAGGAACACCGCGTGAATCGCTTCACGTACATAGTTATTGCCACGGAAAGAGAATGAGACGTTAGAAACACCACCCGAGATCATCGCATGTGGTAAATCACGTTTGATATCGCCAACGGCTTCAATGAAATCCACCGCGTAGTTATTATGCTCCTCGATCCCCGTAGCAATGGCAAAAATGTTTGGGTCAAAAATGATGTCTTCTGGTGGAAAGCCCACTTCATCAACAAGAATTCGGTAAGCGTTGGTACAAATTTCTACTTTGCGCTCACGTGTATCTGCTTGCCCAATCTCATCAAACGCCATCACAATCACAGCCGCACCGTAACGGCGGATCAACTTAGCTTGTTCAACGAATTTCTCTTTGCCTTCTTTGAGAGAGATCGAGTTAACAATGCCTTTGCCTTGGATGCACTTAAGACCGGCTTCAATAACCTCCCACTTGGAAGAGTCAACCATGATTGGTACTTTTGAGATTTCAGGTTCTGACGCACAAAGGTTTAAAAAGCGAACCATACAAGCTTGTGCATCCAACATGCCTTCATCCATGTTGATATCGATAATTTGAGCGCCATTTTCAACTTGTTGACGAGCCACATCGAGCGCTTCATCGTACAGCTCTTCTTTAATTAAGCGCTTAAAACGCGCAGAACCGGTTACATTCGTACGCTCACCGACATTGATAAATAAAGAGTCTTTATCAATAGCGAGTGGCTCTAGGCCAGACAAGCGACAAGCAACGGGAAGTTCAGGTAATTGACGAGGGGCGATATTTTCAACCGCGAGTGCCATTTGGCGAATGTGCTCAGGAGTTGTACCACAACACCCACCAATCAAGTTTAAAAAGCCACTTTGAGCCCACTCTTTAACATGCTTAGCCATATCTTCTGGCGACAAATCGTATTCGCCGAATGCATTCGGAAGCCCAGCATTTGGGTGAGCGGAAACAAAAGATTCTGATATACGAGAGAGCTCTTCAACATAAGGACGCAGCTCATCTGGACCAAGTGCACAGTTCAAACCAAACGAAATAGGTTTAACATGACGTAATGAGTTGTAAAACGCTTCTGTGGTTTGACCGGATAATGTCCGACCGGAAGCATCAGTAATAGTCCCCGAGATCATCACAGGTAACTCAATCCCCATCTCTTCAAACACACTTTCAACAGCAAATGAACAAGCCTTAGCGTTAAGCGTATCGAAGATGGTCTCGATAAGAATAAGGTCTGAACCACCTTTAATAAGCGCTCGAGTCGATTCAGAGTAAGCCTCAACTAACTCGTCGAAAGAAACATTTCGATATCCGGGGTCATTTACATCAGGAGAAATAGAACAAGTTCGGTTTGTCGGCCCTAAAACCCCTGCGACATAACGTGGTTTATCGGGTGTTTTTGCGGTCCATTCGTCTGCAACTTCACGTGCAAGCTTGGCAGCTGCAAAGTTAATTTCTTCACTTAGGCTTTCCATCTCGTAGTCAGCCATCGCAATGGTTGTTGCGTTAAAAGTATTGGTCTCAAGAATATCTGCACCCGCTTCTAAATATGCAGCGTGAATTTCCTTGATAAGTTGAGGCTGACTTAGAACCAACAGGTCGTTGTTACCTTTTAGATCACAATGCCAATCCGCAAAGCGCGTTCCTCGATAGTCTTGCTCTTCAAGTTTGTACCCTTGAATCATGGTTCCCATACCACCATCAATCAAAAGAATACGTTGCTTCAATTGAGCTTCAATCTGTTGTCTTACGTTACTTCCCACAGTACAGCCTCATTCCTTTAGTTATCTTTCCATCCTATCACACAAACTTCAGGAGTCTAGACGTCTAAACGTAGAATTAATGATTATTTTATATCCTTCTTAACTTACAAAATAATCACGAAAAAATGTTTGCTATTTAAGCAGCATCAGCCGAGAATTCCATTCATAAAATGTTACAAATAGAGAGCTCTATGTCGGTCTATCATACTTTATGTTTTCTATCCGCAGCTGCGATGCTAATTGCTTTTGTAAACAGCAAGATAGGAAAGATGCAAACCACCATTGCGATTACTGCAGGTTCAATGGTGCTTTCACTTCTAATCTTAATTGCGGGTCAAAACAACTGGTTCCATCTCACCGAAATTGCGACGGAGACGGTCACAAGGATTAACTTCGAAGATTTCTTGCTCAAAGGCATTCTTGGCTTCTTACTATTTGCTGGTGGACTAGGCATCAAACTCCCGAACCTTAAAGATCAAAAGTGGGAGATCACTGTTTTAGCCCTTGGAGCCACACTGTTTTCCACGTTCTTTATTGGATTTGCACTGTATGGGTTTTGTCAGTTAATTGGCATCCAATTTGATTTGGTCTACTGCTTACTATTTGGTGCTCTAATATCGCCAACTGACCCAATCGCTGTATTGGCTATTGTGAAAAAACTAGATGCTCCTAAACGTATCTCCACTCAGATTGAAGGAGAATCGCTCTTCAATGATGGCTTCGGTTTGGTTATCTTCGTCACTCTATTTACGATTGCATTTGGCACTGAGGCACCAACTGTAGGTAGTGTCACCTTGCTCTTCATCCAAGAAGCTATCGGTGGTATCACATATGGTTTCGTCCTCGGTTTGCTATTCCACTACTTGATCAGTGCCACCGATGATCACTCAATGGAATTGTTACTTACCATTGGTGTCCCAACAGCAGGTTACGCATTTGCTGAATACATCCATGTATCAGGCCCACTCGCGATGGTTGTATCCGGTATTATGATTGGCAACTGGACACGCTTTATTGGCTTTTCAAAAGAGAGTGAAGATCACCTTGACCATTTTTGGGAGCTTGTTGATGAGTTCTTGAATGGTGTGTTATTCCTACTGATCGGTATGTCGATGCTGCTATTTGAATTCCACAAAGAAGACTGGATCATGATGGCTATTTCGGTCCCTCTTGTACTAGCAGCTCGCTATCTAAGTGTATTTCTTTCTTACATAGGCTTTAAACGTTACAGAAAATATAATCCATGGTCAGTGCGTATTTTGACGTGGGGCGGCTTACGCGGGGGCCTTGCATTGGCAATGGCACTTTCCATTCCATCTGGTATTTGGGTGATTCAAGATAAGTTAATCGATGTAAAAGAGATTATTCTTGTAATGACCTACTCCGTCGTTGTTTTCTCTATCCTCATTCAAGGCTCAACAATCACTCCAATGATTGAAAAAGCAAAAGCAGAAGAGAAGAAGATGGAAGAGAATAACCAAGCAATAACCACTCCGGAACATACGGAGCCATTGGACTCTTAAAGACACGTAACTTAATAAATAAAAAGCAGCTACCTAGCTGCTTTTTTCATAACTAATTTTCAGACTCCCCTTCAAGGACGAATGCTCCTTATTCTTTGATATACCCTCAAATATACTAAGAATCGCTACGCTACATTTTCATAGATACTAACTATTGCCGATAGATAGTATTCATAGACGAGCCTTTTAATTTACCCATTTTCATCTGTATCACTTCTCTTCCCTTGGCAATATAGGCTCCTCGCAAACATCAAAGCTAAACTTCCACAATACTTAGCAATGAGCGAGTTTGTATTTTTATGAGAAAGAGACATTTAGGGTGATTGCGTTCAGAACCCAAACAGGTTAGCAACCTCACCAAGATAAAACTGAGCTAGCATTCAGTAGATCAAAGCCTTAACAGAAATTTAGCCCCCTCCCTCTTGATCTCAGTGAGACTAAACTTGTATTCAAAGTCATCCTATTTTCAAATTAGAAACAAGCGACACTTCAAACAATTAAACTCTGTCACATAACTAGATTTTCTAATATCGAATAAAAGGAGCTTTGGTGAATGAAGAGGCTCAAAACTAGCGCTCGAGACTGCAGAAACCACACAAAACTGCGTTCCACTTCACTCATGACAGGGCTTAGAAAGCATCGCCAGAGGGAAGCCTGCCTCTCGATGCAAGGTTTCAATATGAAAGTGGGTTTAAGGTAAGTCAGGTAACCAAAACGAAAAAAGCCTCAGTCTTTCGACTGAGGCTTAATATAAGTGGCGGAGTGGACGGGACTCGAACCCGCGACCCCCGGCGTGACAGGCCGGTATTCTAACCAACTGAACTACCACTCCGCAGTGGTATCACTCGCTTTAATAAGCAAGCGTCCGCTTTTGTCTTCACTTTTCGAAAAAGTGAAAATAAAACTAAAGCCTGGCGATGTCCTACTCTCACATGGGGAAGCCCCACACTACCATCGGCGCTATTTCGTTTCACTTCTGAGT
>NZ_JALNTL010000011.1:0-126303 GCF_023161825.1 Vibrio sp. 2CM40D | reverse complement strand
TTCATAGTGTCACCTGTTAACTTATGAGGTGATGATATCACCTCTAACTAAGTGACCAAATTCACTATGCCACTACAATCTCACTCAACCATATCTGTATTTCATTAAGATCTCTGCTGAACAAAAGGAGTTTCGTTATGTTGGTAAAGCTTCGAATAAAGCGAGGCTGAATGAGTACAAATCTAACGTGGTAAAGATTCTCGAAGGAAAGTCTCGACGACCGGTGTTAAAAGGAGATGGCTCTCTTCAATCACAAGGTAACTTGAAATACCGATACGTTCACCTTGTGTTAGCTAATGCTCAAAAAAGGGGTTGGGATATAGAGCATTACCCAATTGAAAATGTAGCTAAGCAAGACCTAAATTCCCGAGAGTTAACACTTATAGATGAGTTTGAGTGCAATATGAATGATGGCTCAACTTGGTTAATTGAACAATTTTCTGAACTATCAGAGCAATTGCTACAAACAGTACGCACATAACAACTATTTAAGAGAAATTCGCAACGCGTGGCGTTGCAATTAGTGTTTAAGGTGGTGTACGTGCACCTCATCATCTCAACAGGGCGTTAGCAGAATAGGATAGAAACGACAGTAATGGAATACTTGGATAGATTAATTAGAACCTGTGAAACAGCTAAAGCAGCCAAACCTAAATCTGATTTTAGGGTTTCTAGCTTTAATGAAATTCCAGACCTTGATAAAGGGATTTATATCATCAAAGAGGTTGGCGGATGCGCAGATAGTACGTTTGAATCATTCGTAGATTTTAAGCGGAAAAAGCTTAAAGCATGTAGCAAAGTAAATACCCCATCACATGTTCTATATGTCGGTTCCTCAACTACTGGTTTACGAAAAAGGTTAAGACAACATCTGATTTATTGTCCTGACAAAACGTACTCATTACACATGTATAAATGGTTCGATGGTAATTATGAGGTTCGAATTCTTGAATATGATGTTCCAATAGAGATCCTTCAGCTCATTGAAGATGCAATATCATATGATTTGAAGCCTGCTTTTGGTAAGCAAGGTGGAAACAATAAATAGGATCGCTTTGATAAATCTGCTAACAAACTGTTCGAGATGGCTTCGTAACGCTTGGCGCTTTCACCCCAAGCCAGTTTAGTGTTTATGGCACAATTGTTTAACTAAGGTATTAGCGTCGTTGATACCTTAACAGGGCATTATGATCCACAAGATAGCGAACATCAGAAGTAAGTAGTTTGTACTAAATTACGGTATTATGTGTAATTAACCAAAATGTAGCTACTTATGAACATACCCACCTTTTCTACACCGACTTATCCCTCAAAAATATCTTGCTCTAACTGTAAAGCATGCTGTTGCCGACTGGAGGTAATGATCATTTCTGATACGGGAGTACCAGAACAGTATATAAAACGTGATCAATATGGCAGTGAGTCAATGCTGCGTCTAAGTGATGGTTGGTGTGCTGCTTTAGATAGAGACAGTTTAATGTGCAAAATTTATGAAAATCGTCCTTGGATATGTCGCGAGTTTGAAATGGCTTCAGATGAATGTTTGGATGAGCGAGATAAGTTCATATAAATCATATTGCTAAGGTTTGTTTTGTTCGTAAAATCAATCGCTCAAGAATGATTCGGCTCACGCGGCAATTTCATTATGCGTTTGATGTTTATAATTAAGGTGCTGCAATATTACGTTACTTACTCTTAAAATTGGGTTCGAGCTCAATCCAGTAAAATAAAGCTTTAGAAGCAGATAGCATTTCTTACTACTCGCAACTTGAGGAACGAGAAATGAGCTAACCTGTAAAAGATTATGTTTTTTACATCGAGACTACTTACATGTTGGATTACGAGATAGACGAAGCTTGGTAACAAGTTTCGCTTGCTTGACTTGACAAAAAAATTCTTATGAGACAGCTCAACCTAATACACTTGAATTTTAAGAGTAAAGGTATCTTGAAGTTGTGAACTTTATATGTTCGCTAAGTCTGAATTAAGTTACAACGAACCTAAAGTAAATGACACATTAAATTGATCGAGTCAGTTGACCTTATGCACCTCAGTTCTATTTCTACCGTTATGTTTTGCCTGGTAAAGCGCATCATCAGCACCTTTAAGAATAGCGTTGATCGGTTCTCTTTCTGCAAACCATTGAGACATGCCGATAGAAATAGTCACGTGACCTACAGCATCAAACTCGTTTGAATCAATGGCTTTTCGGATTCTCTCAGCAACGTATTCAGCTTGACGTATGTCAGTTTTAACTAAAAAGACCATAAACTCCTCTCCGCCAGAGCGGCAGACAATATCCATCTCTCTCGCCTGAGCCTTGATAATATTTGCCACACTGACAAGTAAGGCATCACCGGCATCATGGCCAAAGGTATCATTGACTTTTTTGAAATAGTCAACATCCAGAGCGAGCACAGAAAATGGAGTGTTTTGTATACGCAAGTTATCAATGGCTTTATCTAAACCTCGACGGTTTAACAGCCCAGTCATTGAATCCGTTAAAGTATCGATATGCAGTTGGTCAATGGTGTTGGATACAATGTTGAATGCGCTGAGAAATGAACACTTTAGATGTGAAGCTTCAAAATACCAAGGTTTAACTTCATTTAAGTCTCGTATAGCAGAAGTACGGTTTTCAAAGCTTTTGACTACATTAGCTAGCTGCCACAACGGTTTTGAGATAAAAGCCGCAGATATCCAAATAACTAAAAGCGTGATGGCTCCAATTGGAGAAGTTTCTACAAGCACATCCCACATTTGGTCGTTAAGTACAGAAAAAGTTAAGCCTTCTGATTTCTGTGCAACTATCCCCCAACCTGAAGCATTAACTGGAGCGTACCCAGTAAGCATATCAATACCCTTGGAGTTAATGATGGCTTTACCACCTTTATTTCCCTGAATAACATCATTTATCGCGTCATTATTAACAATGACTTCTCCCACTCTTTGCCGATCAGGGTGATAGATCAATGTCTGATTCTTATCCACAACGTAGAGGTATGACCCATCTCTATAGCTATGTTGCCCAAGTATGCTCATTAACATGTTCTTCTTATCGAGATAAATAGAGCCACTGACATATCCTAAATACTCTTTTTGTTCGGAGAAAATAGGGTGGGAAATACTTATCAGATAATTACCTGCAGGAGATACGAAGGGATCAGTCACGATTGGAGACTTAGCTTTCAATGATTGTAGCGAACTTTCACTTGTTAATTGGACACCTTTCACTTGTATTGCTTCAGGTGAAACGGCAACAATAATTCCCTTCGCATTGACGATGACTACAGAGTTAAAGGCATTGGTTTGGAGCCTCAACCGATCCACTTCTTGTTGCAACTCATCTGTATCTCGCACCTTGCTTCTAAGCATAAGTGCGCTGTACTCCAATTGTGATAGTGCTGATTCAATGAAAGTGTCCGTCATTCTGGCCATTTTTTCAGCATAAACACGATTGGATTCAATGGTGTTAGTGACAGTTAGTTCACGTTGAACATGATATATGGAGTAAAAAGCGTTTAGAAGGGTGACCATCATACTAAAGATGCTTAAAAATAGTATCAGTTGTCTTAAATTTAACTTATCTCTCAGCCGCTTTGATTCACCCAGGTATTCCATAAATTAAGTCATCCATTGGTCTATTAAAAGTGATTCTACTCGTAACTGTAAATCGATTAAATCCAGTTTGAACAGATTTGACAGTTCAGCCATGTTTGATATGCAACTTCCTTATTAGCTTATATATTTCTTGAAACTCATATAAGCAACATAGATGGTAAACATACAGCAACTAAGCTCTAGACCTGAACAATATTAGGATGGGGGCAATTAGAGGTTCTTGTTACGACGAAACGTCAACTTAATCCGTAAAAGCATGTGTTTAATATGTTGTTTTGAAAATCTAATTGATATATTGCTAGCTTGATATGCAATGTGGTGATAGTTTACTTATTTAAGTATGCTCTTAACCTTGGGCAGTACACGAGTATTTTGTGGTTTATATGAAAAAAAACTTTCTCAGCTCCGCTAAGCTCGTTTTGTCCTACTTTGCATTCGCGTCAATGTGGGTATTGTTCTCAGACAAAGCGGTAGATCTCCTATCTAACAATCAACAAGTATACACCTCGGTCCAGTCACTAAAAGGAATGCTATTTGTTGTGATCACCTCTTTCTTGCTATGGGGGCTGATAAAAAAGAACAACAGGTATATTGAACGAGCCAATGACATTGACTATGTAACCGGTTTACATAGCCCCTACGTCTTTTTTCGCTATTTGGAACAAAAGTTTCATAATACAAAAAAGGATGAACATTATGTTTTATTTCTTCTCGATATAGACAATTTTAAGCCCGTTTCCGACCGAATCGGTTTTGTAAAGAGTAATCTGTTTCTAAAAGATATCGCACAATCGATTAACTCTTCTACCGTTTCTCCACTTTTCTCTTCAAGGGTGCATTCTGATGGATTTGCTTGTTTGATTCGTATGGAAAGCGAAAGTCAAGTTGATATGCACTTAGCACTTATTCAAAGGCAGTTTAAGCAGAACTCAAAACGTCATGGTATTGATTTGACATGCTCCATCGGTGTTGCGCTTTATCCATTTGATGGGGAAAGTGTAAAGCAGCTCATGTCGTCAGCTAAATATGCACTTGCTCAAGCAAAGATCACGAAAAACACTATCCGCTACCACGACAAAGAGCTCGCTAAACATGAGCTCCAGAGACAACAGATGACTTCAGACTTACGTAACGCAATACGAGAAGGCCAAATACAGATTGTATTTCAACCAAAGTATTGCCTTAAAGATAAGAGAGTCGCTGGAGTTGAAGTGCTCTCTCGATGGAAACACCCCGAATATGGAGATATATCTCCTGCAGTATTTATCACACTGGCAGAAGAGAACAATCTCTGCAGTGCTCTAACAGAACTAGTCCTCAAGCAAGCATCAAAGCAACTTAGAGAAACGCAGCTTCTAGGACGAGCCATTCAAGAGGTATCAGTGAACCTTTCTGCTACTGAGCTAAATAGCATTGAAGATATGCATCGTATCGAAAATTACTTAAAAAAAGACCTTGATTTTGCACAATACCTCTGCTTAGAAATAACAGAGACAGCAACGTTAAACGATGTTGAACAATGCGCAAGTTTAGTCAAGGAACTCAAGAAATCTGGTGTGAGGTTCTCTATTGATGACTTCGGTGTTGGCTATACCTCATTTGCAATATTCAATAAGTTGGATGTCGATGAAATAAAAATAGATCGAAGCTTCATTAAAAACATCGCTATTGATTATCGCTCAAGAGCGATCACTTCCGGCATAGTCAACATCGCAAAGGGATTTGGTATTCAAGTCGTTGCTGAAGGGGTAGAGACCCTTGAACAGTTGTGTGTTCTAGAAGAGTTAGATTGTGAGCTAGTTCAAGGGTTCTATTTAAGTCGTCCAATCCCCATTGCTTTATTGGATAGAAAATTAAATAACATCGCAAATGTTATGTATTAAGATGTTGTATTCCCCTCTCTGCTCTTTCGCAGGGAGCACCCTAGCCATTAAAGATGGTGCTGCATTATGTGGTGAATTTTCTACTTAAGTAATTTGTTAAAATCACGCATTGGTATGCAGATATAAATCACGCCCACATTCGCTGTGCCATAGCCAACGGCTTTATGTACGTACCACCACACGGTTCGTAATCCCTCGGCGTTTTCTTCATCCCATTCCAGTACACTACCAACAGGAACATGGTGCGAAGCAATACGCAGCATTAGCGGCTCTAAGGACTCGCCAAGGTTTTCGTCACCATCGTCCATCATGAAAAAGTTCTCTTGCTCATCTGGACAAGCTAATAAAGCCACCAGCTCTGGCTCACGATAAGTAAGCGTGTCTTGGTTGGTTTCTAGCTCTAGCACTGACTCGCTTTGGTAATTATCATCCGTTGGTTCCAGTTCTGGCTCAATAGGACGATACAGGGACGCTTCAAAGTGATCAGGTGATAGTTTGATGGCCTTAATCCAATCATCCCTTAAAACACGGTTAAAGGGCACATGGCCTTGGTATCGAGCCTTTCTTACTACAGGTTTAACTGCGTCACTCATTTGATGATTCTCTCTAATCTGCTTGGTGTTACGTTCATCATTTTTGCGAAGTTGGTCAGAGCTTCACTCTTAGTCTTTCCTTGCAGCTTGTAGCCGTCATGGAAGTTCTGGAAGCCGACCTTAATCATATCGATATAACCTTTCTTCTCGTTGGACTCCTGACGCAGTTTGCGCGCTTGGCGCTTAATAGTTTCGCTTTCCCGTTTCTGTTTGGCGATCTGTTTTTCCATTGCGTTCTGAGCACGTAGATATTTCGCGTGTTCGCGCGTAGCTGCGGCTTTATCCACCATTGTTTTACGGTTGCGAGCGGCGGCTTTCTTCTCTTTCTCGTTGAGCAAGTACGTTTTGTTATCTGAGCCAAAACCAACACGGCGCGCTTGCTGTTTCATTTGGTTGGCCAAGATGCATTGCCATGCCAGTGATTGCAGCATGGTTGTTGCCTTAAGGACGTGTTTACATGCCACACCAGACAATTCAGGGTTTCGGATTTTCGGGAATGCAAACTCTTTAGGCGGTGCTATACAGTAGTTACCCATAGTGGCCAAGTATCGATACCAATACTGGTGACGTCCGCAGTCGCAATCAAAGGAAATACGGCCAGCACACGCCAGTTGCACCGCTTGGTTGTAATCCCCATTAGGCGATTCGTGTAGTAGTTCATCCCACTGCTCAAAACGCACCTTTACTCGGTGTTCTTCATGCCTAGACACGCTTGAGGCTCGGACACGAATAAGCGCGACATTGTTCTTAATACCGATCAACGTGGCCTTGTGAATGCCCGTACCGTCATCGACACGGTTGTTAGCACGGTCTACGTCCATTTGACGCGAGTTCTTCACCAAAAAGGCATAGGTAATACCCGCTGTCTTGCTGTCATAGACCTTTTTGTGTCGCTGGCGAGCCTTGTCGAACTTGATTAGGTCTTCTTTGGTAAACCGTTGCCCTTTAGCCTTTTCGCCTAGCGCCTTTAATGCTGTATTAGTTGGCTTGGCTAGCGTTGAGGCGGTCAGTGTTCGCTTAGCATTGCGGCGGTTCCTCTTTTGCGCCTGTTCAATTTTGTTGAATAGCTGGTTGAACTGCTTTTCATTGAGGCCAAGGCTGGCAAATGAGCCGTTATCCCGTTTTTCCGCTACAAACTTCTTCGGCATAGGTTACAGCCCCATTTCGTCCATGAATTGACGCATAGAGCGGCGTACCCACGCTGCTGGTGGCAGCTTGATAGTTTGGCCAACGGGTAGCGGATTCATTGGGTCATCTACGTCACAAACCAGACTCACTAGCCAATCAAGCTCAACCGTGCCATAGGCACGATAAGAGGCCAGATCGGCACGGTAGGTTTCATCAAGTCGAATGGTGTACTCAAACAGCTCGGTATTGCCCGAACGGTTGACGTATTCCATGACTTTCGCAAAGAAATGCGCCCGTAGAATGTCGTCCTCGATGTTCTCTGCTGAGAGGCGGGATAACTTATTCATTAGCACCTCCCATTCGATAATTACCGTCTGCGATTAGCCCCGTTTTGGCCTTGAATAATCCCATTGCGCGCGAGGCCATTTCTGGCTCTTTCTTAGGCTTGCGTAACAAGCCAAACAAGCTCTTAAGTGTTACCGTGTCGCCAATACTGTCTTGTGTAGCTGCATAGACCACAAACATGAGCGCGTAGGTATCAGGACGTAGTTCTGACCAGTCAATGTTGTACGTGGGTTTACCATCCGTTCCCCGCACTTCTTCTACGATGGACGGCGACACTTCGAAGCGACCACCAGCGTTAGGAGGGTAGGTGATAGCATTTAGGGATGTGAGATAGTTATAGGCTTCCATTGCCGACACAATGATCGGTCTGCCTTTTGCGTCCAGTTCGAACAAGCGAACGGCGCGCCCATACTTCGAAAAGTAGGGAGTAACCTCGTCCACCAGCACAATAAAACCGTTTTTTTTGAGCTTTTCTAACTTCTCGGGCAAAGTCAGCTTAAGACTCATCAATGAACGCTCTAATTGCTGGCATTCGATGATATGGAGTTGACCATCATTCACACCAGCAAGCATAAGCCGTGGCTGGCCAGATGATAGAGTAAGTACAGCTATGCGCATTCGTGCCATGTTGTGACCTCTAAGTGCGCTTTTTAAGATGAGGAGTCTTGGTCATTTTAACACCATCAACCAAGCTTTTTAGCCCTATTAATAGTATTTATATTAATTAATGCTCGGAATATCGTGGTGATAATAACACAAGGGTAATACATACGCATGCGACGTTCCATTGATTGTTTTTGCTTCTCTCGTTGTCTTTGAAGTTTCTCTGCTATTGTCAAAGCCATTAAAAACACCTACTATTTGCTTGCTCTTGTTTCACATTTGCTGGTGGAACATGAAAAGGCTGGTAACTCGAATTTGCTGATTCGAACTGTTTGCTAAGGCCAGCCGCAAAAAAACCGCGTTTATTCGCGGTTTTTTTGTACCTATCAAAAGTAACTCTCAATCAAAACCCGATGGCATGGCTTGCCTTCATCGTTACGCATCCGTTACCCCAGTTGACGATCTTCATGAGCTTACCCTCGTAGTCCCAAGGCTGATTTCGAGTTAAACACTCTTTGGCTCGTTTAAGCGCTGGCGAGTCAACTAAAAGATAAACGGCTTTGCGAGGTTTCACGCAGCATTCTCCGTAGCAATGTTTGAGGAAGTGATCATAGATAGTGAACGTTCGGCAAACTTAAGCTCTGCTTTGCGCACATCAATGTCGCGTTCTACATGCAGTGTGAAGTTGTCACAGAACACACCTTTCTCTTTCTGGTGCGCGTTCAACTTCTCTTTGAGTTGAGTGATTTCTTGATTGAGTTTTTCAATGTACGACTTGAAGTAAGTCTCGCTGCCGATTTCCAGCATCACTGATGCCGGACTACGAATGATAGACAGGATATCGCATGTAGATTCGTTGCGTAAAAGGTTCAGAACACGTTCGCCGCCTTGAGTTATGCTGTATTTTTTGCGATCTGGTTTACCGTCTTGCGCTTCAATTTCGTGAGACACTAACCCCTTTTCCGTCATGCGACCGAGTTCGCGGTACACTTGCTGGTGGCTGGCTTGCCATGCGCCTGATTCAGGCATTGTTCGGTTTGTTAGGTCATAGCCTGTTTGTGTTCTCTGCTCAAGAATTGCTAGAAGTAGATTACCCAAATTCATAGTTAGTTACCTTTTGTTATTGATGCCAAATTTCACCCGTATCCTCGTCAATAAATCCATGACATAAATACTCTCTACTTGTTGAGTAATGCGTAAGTCTTCCCTTTAACGCCTTTTTGTTGCGGTTATGTTAATGCTCGTATCCGGCAGTAAACGCATATTTGTTGTTGTAGTCTGCATAATGCAGATCTGAGCCATTGCGAGCCTCATTAACTCCCGCCGACCAACTTGCTAGAAAATCATCACGCTCATTGAGTTTGACGGCTTGGCGCTCATCATCATGCCCCCTAATAACGTGATAATTCCTAGCCCTTGCATGCGGTCAATGATGGTAGTCTCGAAAAATCCAATGTAGATTTCATCGTGCGGGATAAGCTCTACTTGTTGTGGCATTTCGTAGACCGTTCCATCTAGTGGTAGCGCTTCCATTAGCTCTATGATTAGGCTCAATTGGTTTTTGGAATTGCCATTGGTCAGTGCCTTGTCTAGTTGTCTAACCACATCTGCACACATGGAAAAGCGAGGCATTTCATTTCGTATCGCTTTTTCGTCTGCGTCCTCAATAAAGGCTTTCTCCTCATCTACACTCCCTAACACCTAACTCACACACACGTTCGCTACCGCGACAGCGGCGCGGTTAATGGCCATCGACACCGTTGCTCCGTGGTTAGACAGGACAATAGTGCCTTTGCTGGCATTGAACGTTTTTACGGTCATTTTCTACAAAGAATTAAGTGTGTTCGGAATGGGTTGGTGAGACTACCATATCAAAAATAATATATGCAATAACTAATTTAGCCCTTAATATCAAAAAAATATACATTGATATAAAATTTTATGTTCGGAATAAAAGGGATTGCCATAATCCTGGGGTGGGATTAGATTACGCTCAATCGGAGCCGTTTAAGAAATGAATTTAATTCATGAATTTTTCGGTAAAACCCATTAATTAACCCTGGTATAGTGCTAATGCAGAGAGGCACATACGCCCACCAGATAAAGCGATTTTTCACTGACATCAAGCTACGTGTTGGTCATATTTGTGAGATGAAAGCGACAGCAAGTAGCAGTGTTAAGTTTTGGGGTTCACTCTGTGCTTATTTTGATGAGATTACTTACAAAGCCAAAGAAAGCTACACAGATATTGATTCCCAATATCAATTTTTAACTTATCTAGCTGATACGGTTTACTTGATCGAGAAAGAGGGCATTGATTGTGATGTCACCAATCAGTCATTGGTTTTGGATGATGATCAAACGCAAGCAACTCACGACCAACAGCTACGCAATATCAGCCACCTTTTGAAGATGACAAAGCAGTATGCAGAACAGTTTTAACGATGCTGACGATCTACCCATTGGACGAATTTATTAAGGAAAATTTCCGAATTAATTCGTAGTTTGCCAGGATACACGACGTTGTCTTAAAGATGAACGCCAACGGTGATAGAAATATCAAAAGAAGAGATCAAGTTAAATAAATATGACTTTGTTTGAGCTTATCACCCCTAGAGATTTACGCACTTTCTACGCCCTCAATCTCCAAGTGGCTATGGAGTGGCCTGTTCGCTATCAAGCAGTTATGGCGCGATTTAAGTGGATGAAAGCAAAGCACCTTGTTTAGATGTTATTTCACAAAGCTAGATACGAAGAATGATTGTAAATCACTTTTGGACAAATGTATGGTACGCCCCGTTTTGCAAGTGAAAAATTCAAATAACGGAGTTGGTTTGCGCTAATGTATTCAGAGTCTAATTGGGGACACCTACATGCTACATAGCCCCAGCTCTACGATGAGATCCGCGCCAGATTGTCCTCAAAAATGAGAAAGCGTTCTATGTCGCTGTTCTGTCCACAAGGTCTTCAATCTGGTGGTCTAACCGTTTTGTCATCTTTCATTTTCATATGCAAACTTGATTTATACTCTTATTTCAAATGGTTTCTTCGTAGCCATAACAGACCAAGCTATCCTCGCTAACTTATTGGCTAAAGCTACTAAAGCAACATTAAAAGGCTTTCGAAGTTTTAAGTCTGTAAGCCACGAGCCAAAGTATCTCTGAGCAGTTTCATCTCGCCATAAAACAGCCCTAGCTGCATGGATAAAAAGCTCACGAAGTTCTTTGTTACCTCGCTTGGATATCCCTAGCATTCTTGGCTTTCCACCTGTTGAATATTGAAATGGTACTAACCCCCTAGCCAAGCTGCAAAGTTACGGCCATTGGAAAAGTCTTTAGGGTCGGAGACGGAAGACTGGCAGCAAGAAGCTGTCATAGGTCCAATGCCTGGTACGGTTTGTAATATAGTAAATAACTCATTGTCACGATTAAGAGTTTCCAGCTTCTTATCTTGCTCTTTAATTTTGTCATTAAGATCATTGTAATGACTAAGCTGATCTCGTAACTCAAAGACTAGTAAAGAAGGAACTGGCTGCCCTGTATCTGCCAACCATTGAAAAAGACGCTTCATATTCGCATGCCCGCGTGGAAAGCTGAAGCCAAACTCAGTAAGGATAGAACCAATACGGTTCATCGTTGCCGTTCGCTCTCGAATATAGCCTGTTCTAATCCTGCGAATAACTACTCCTAATTGTGCTTGTTCAGTTTTCGGTGAAACAAAGCGCATTCTTGGTCTGGTCGCAGCTTCGGCTATAGCATCTGCATCAATAAAATCATTCTTATGACTCTTCACGTATGGCTTAACATATTGAGGGGGAATCAGCTTAACTTGATGCCCATATTCTTGGCATTTTCTTGCAAGCCAGTGAGCACCACAGCAAGCCTCCATTGCTATCAATGTTGGTTCATGCACAGAGATAAACTGTAGTAATTTACTTCTAGATAATTTGTGCCGATATTGTTCACGACCACTATAGTCGTGGCCAACTAGATGAAAAGTAGATTTACCTAAATCGATTCCAATAACTTTGATTGCCGACATGATGGCACCTCCCATATTCAGCGACATAGCTGAGTGTAGTGCAGGTGTGGGGCGTACCATCTTATTAGTGAGTTAGTGGACTTTCTAATTTAGCTATCATTGAATAACTTTTC
This sequence comes from Vibrio sp. 2CM40D, assembly GCF_023161825.1. Classification (NCBI taxonomy): domain Bacteria; kingdom Pseudomonadati; phylum Pseudomonadota; class Gammaproteobacteria; order Vibrionales; family Vibrionaceae; genus Vibrio; species Vibrio sp. 2CM40D. The sequence goes on along the minus strand of NZ_JALNTL010000011.1, from coordinate 113,976 downwards.
GTATCCAAAAATGTCAAAGATCGTTGTTGCCACCGGTGGTAGATTTGCGCGGACGTGGAACTGGACATTTTCTTTCAGAGTGTTGAATTCACTCGAAATACCTAGCTTGCATATAAATGCGCAATAAATAATATTCGCCTAGAGCATATACTTAAACACCACTTCTTAATCGTTCTTCAAGAGCTGTGATACATAGCTGTACGGCTAATGGTGTGTTTTTATTGAATGGATTTAACGCATAAACGGGATTCTTAGGTAACATCATATCTGGTAATAGAGATACAACCTCTGGCTCAATCTGAGAGAAATAAAAGTCGGGAATGATACCGATACCAGCTCCTGATCTAATTAAAGCCAAACAACTGTGAAACGAGTTAGCGATACAGTCGGCCTCTTTCTCATAAATCATAGTTTTGCCCGTCTTTGACTTAAACTTGTGCCGAACGAACTTGCCTTGCCAGTGGTTAGCGATGTAGGGTTCCTTATCGATATCATCAAGTTTTATGTCTGGAATGCCACAGAAAACATCCCTGAACTCACCAATCCGTTTTTGCTTGAGATTGCTATCCTGCGAGCTACCGACTCTAATTGCCAGATCCACATCGTGCTTCATAAGATTTAGGGCTTGATCATCACTGATAAGCTCAGGTTTAAGCTTCGGATACCGCCTCATTAATTCTGCTACCACAGGTGTAACTAGTATCTCCATGAGTGCATTTGGAGCCGTTATACGTATGCGCCCCTTTGGTTCAACCTGAGATTCCTGAGCCTGTTCCCACGCTGAATTGGCAATGGAATTGATCTCTTTACAGTTTTGATAGAAGACTTCTCCTGTTGCAGTTAGCGCCTGCCTTCTTGTAGTCCTTTTTATTAGCGTCAAACCTAGCTCTTGTTCAAGAATTTTCAAGTGTTGACTTACCACTGATTTAGAAAGGTCGAGCTTGAGCGCAGCAGCTGAAACAGAGCCTTCTTCAACTATGTAGGCAAAGATAGACATCTGCTTTAGTCTATTCATTTATTGTTCTCTTTAATTAAACAGTAATTTTCATTATCTCTGTTTTTCTTGGTAATTGATATATGTAATCTAATACTCGAAACGCTACGATATTAATTGAGGAGATTGTGATGTTAGAACGTGATGTATTAGCTGCTTGCAAGAAGGGCATTGAGGATTGGAAAAAGGCATTCAATGCACAGGATGCTAAAGGATGTGCAGAGCAATATACTCAAGCCAGCACAATGTATGCACGACCATTTGGTACTTTTGAAGGTAAGGATGCCATTCAAGCATTCTGGCAAGGTATTATGGATAAGGGGTTCAGAGACATAATCTATACCGATGTCAAATGGGAGCCGTGTGGTGACGATGGTTATATTCTTTCTTCGAAATGGACAATGAATAATGCCTTTGGTGTTGTGCATCGAGAGCACTGGGTTGTTGAGAGTGACGGACATGCCCGATTGGTTCATGATGATTTTGAAGTCCAAGGTGAGCGTTAATAGTGAGAATTGCGGCACACCGCCTAATGATAAAAAATCCAGAGATCACTCTGGGTTTTTATCAGAACCGATTAGATATGTAGCTAAACTAAAGGACAGTCGCACTACTACCTGTCCTTTGACTCAGAACAAACCATGTTGGAATTGAGTTATCAAGCTGAAACCAATATGACCGTGTCTAGATAGACGGGCGCAATCGAAAGATATTGGAAATGTAACATCGTTGTAGATGGTTTAGATTCTACCCGTAGCAAGATTATCGAACATGGTCTTCTTATCGGAGAGTGTTTTGGCGTTAAAGGGCTTGCCTACTTATGTCACCTAACTGACTATTACATTGAAATTATTCATAAAAATCTCAAAAAATGCCCTCAAAGCTCCCAGGCGGATGGGTTCTGAATCTTTTAACCTTTCAACTCATAAAATTAAGAATATTGAAAAAGGCATCAAGTTCTATACGTCTATTAGGATTTAGTTGTCCAACACATATCGTTCTGAGGAAAGTAAAATGACTCTGTTCTTTCTAGTCTTTGAAAAAGATAGCGAAAGCATCCGTAAACCTTCAAATATCATTTAGGAAGAAAGTTGATGGTAATTTCCATATACGATATTAGAACTTCAGTGTTGAAGTAGAATGGAGTAAACCTCAACTTCCATTACTGAATTGGCTCTGAGACAGGATTTTTGGAGTTAGAGTTGTATTGTGAACCAAAGGCGTTCACACATTTAGGCAGCGGCTCCCGCACCTACAATGACATTTATGGTGTCAATGAAATGTTCTGCCACTGAGTAATCACACTATCTCCTTAGAAAGTGCCTACTGTGACGGCTCTGGAAAAGTGAGATATAGCAGTAAAACTCTCTCATCAGTAAAAGATCACAAGTGCATTTGCTAATTCGATTCGAAATAGGAAGTGACTTGAAAATAGGCTCAGTCATTACTGAGCCATGCCTTACGATTTTCATTCCACTTGAAGTAATAGTTTGCCTTGCGTTTGACCTTGTTCAAGCTCTTCATGAGCTAAAAATGCACAATCAAGTGGGTAATGACTATGAATGTGGATCTTTAATTCATTGTTTTGTATCAGCTCTTCAAGCTCTTTAATTGCTCGAATGTTGTCTTGCCTACAAACCGAGCCACCATTAAATACTTCAAATTTTATCGATTTCATGAATGCATTACTGATAGCTGATTCGAGCTGAGGCGCTTGATTACTTTGGGCAAAACCGTACCAAATGATGTGGCCGTTTTCAGCCAGTAACTCGATATCTCTTGCAATCGTATCTCCGCCAGTGGCATTAAAGATCAGATCTAACCCTTCAGGAAATTGTTGAAAAATGGTTTTATTAAGTCCATGATTTTTATAATTGAGTACGACATCTGAGCCCAATTCCTTCACGAAACTATATTTATCATCAGAACCTATTAAGCCAATAACCGTATAACCTTGTTTTTTTAGAAGTTGTACTAATACACTACCGACACTGCCTGCTGCACCATGTACCAACGCAATTTTATTTTGAGCATGATTCACTCTGTATGTTAACAACATTGCTGTTCGAGCGGACATAGCAATGCTACTAGCAATATCTTTTTGAAGTGTTACTGGGACAGCGACTTCCCAAGATTGTGTGCTTTGTGTATCGATGACCACATATTCAGCGTATGTTTGGTTTCCAGCAAAGGCAACCAGTTCACCAACTTGAAAGCCTTTAACGTCGTTGCCTACCAACTCTACAATGCCAGAGCCTTCTATTCCTAGAGTAAAGGGTGGCGTAGGGAGCCCTGGGAAAGCACCTTTTCGGATGTACGTGTCAGCGTAGTTTATGCCACTAAATGCCACCTTAATTAGAATTTGTGTTGAAGTAATAGTTGGTTTTTCTACTTCACTAGTAACTAGGTTTTCGATGCCACCAAATGCTTTTAATTGCACTGCTTTCATAAGTTGTTACCTATTTTATTTGTTTAAATTCGCTTAATTTCTAAACTAAAATCCGTTGGGGTTATCTATAATGTAAACCCAGCCACCATCCACATAGCGCATAACTTCAAGAGCTGTTCCTGTCATAGTATTTGATATCTCCCACTCCGAGCGAATCATGGCAACGTCATTATTAATGTGGATAGATACACTTTTTGTCACCATTTCCACATCACCTTGCATGAATGTTTTTAATACCTCTTTTATTTCGTCATGACCTCTAGCTTGATTACCCTCTTTATCGAGGACGAGTACTGCATCTTTATCAAAGAGAGTGCTCAAACCTTCTAAATCGTGCTGGGCAAAATACTGTCCAAAAAGAGCGTGAAGCTCTCCAGGTGTTTGAGGCTTGACATATTCTGTAGCATGTAGGCCAAATGAGAAAATAGGGAGAAAAAGTAAAATAAATCGCATAATTAGTCCTTGATTATTACTGTGCCAATGTAAACCCAATTGGTGCGTTGCTGGTTTGATAACAATAATGAACTTGGTTACTAATTAAAATTAGCTACTAAAAAGTAACTAGTTACACAAAGGTAACTAATGGTTTGTGGTAAGCTTGAACATTAGACTGATCACTAATGCATAAGAGCAATATGGATTATTATGAAAGTGACAAAAAAGGTAGTGAATCATCAAGTACAGCACGATGACTACTGTAGCGTGGATAAGTATTTAACTTTGATATCCACGAAGTGGACAGCTCATATCGTTTGGCTTTTGGGTCAAAGTGATGAAATGCGTTTTGGACAAATTCGCAAACAGTTAGCGTTGGTTTCAAGTAAAGTGCTCACAGAACGTTTGAAGCTGCTTCAACAGTATGGCTTTGTATGGCGTAGGCAAGAAGATACTATACCAGTGACCGTAAACTATGGCTTAACACATAAAGGAAAAGAGTTTGCACAAATAGTTAATTTTATTGTGCAAAAAGCGGACGACTGGGATTCGAGGTAATTAGGTGTAGAATACCCATTCTCTATCTTTTGGCGCTATTACTACTTGAACGATTCTTTTCTCATTCAGCATTACCCTCAACTAAGAGTTGGATTTTAAATAAAGGAGTTCAGACTTGCTCCTTTTTGCTATTCGGATAACTTTTAGTAAGACTAGTACACACTAATAGAATGTAAGTGAACAAAAGAACTAAATAGTTTTGGGGCATAAATGTTTTAGAAATGACAGCGTACCTATGTGATCGCTGCCATTTTAGTATGATACTTTAATACTCAGTATGAATCTTTATTACTTAGTATGAGACTTTATTACTCTCACACACTATGGACAACTATAATCAGGTAAGTCGAGTTGCAGTTACTTTTGACAACAACCCTAATGGAATAACTACGAAGGTAATGCCTCAATGTGAGAGTAATGGTGGCTGTGGACAACACTTCCCTCATAGCACAGTCCTGAGTATTTCTGGGAACACTCCTGCAGGTAAAGTGAGTATATCAGTTGGAATGACTACAACGGACGAGGGGAATTTTGATTGGAATTATTCAGAAGATGATTTGTCATCTTGGAGTGCTACAGTTGGGTTAACAGTATTTGAAGGCGTGGATGATCTAGAGAGTATCATGAGCGACGAATATAGCGTATATACTGCTCCAGTTCCGGGATGTGCAATATGCCAAGCGGGATTTGTAGTAGATAATTATGGCCAAGTAATCGGAACTACTGCAACGGCTTCAACTTCAAAGAATACAGCTACGATTGTAAATGCTTCATACGCAAAATTCGCTTCAGGAGCCCTCAACGGGATTCCTGAGTATGTAGTTATTGATGATGTTCACTTGATCGTTGATTCGCATCAGTCAGGTAATGACGGTGGTAACTACGGTGGACCTGGGGATGATAAACACGGCAATGATCACGAGAGCAATCACTCTGGTGGAGTAAACGAAAATAGTGATGGTTGTCAAGGGTGCAACACTCCTTGGGGTGGACGATAAGTAGTGAAATCATCCCGACTAGATTGTTGATCTGCTGATTTAACTTGTATTTATCTGGTTACGGAAAGGTGGTAACATTACCACCTTTCTAATTTGGATTTTTAAATATGAAGAAAAAAATATCTATACTTAAGATAATAAATGATTCTTTATCATCAATACATGAAAATATAAATTCTATTATACTTTCTTCTTTTCCGCTATTGGCGATCTATATATTTGAATTCTTTATTAAGTCTTTTGAACATAATATGGGAAAATTTGAGTACCACATTATATTGTCAATTTGCTCTATATTAGCATCTATTTCTTTCATATACCTATCTATAATGACACATAGAATTATCATTAATGGTTCTTCTTTTAATCGCTCATCAAGTAGTTCTTCTGGTTTTGATGGAGTTCTTAGCTATATTTTAAGGCTATTATCACTGATATTAATTACATTTCTACTCTTTTCAGTATCGCTTTTTATTGTTATGTCTATATTTTGGTCCGGATTTGGCCAAAAAAGTTTAAATGCATTGAATATTGGTATATTAATAGCAATGCTACCAACCATGGGGATTATTTCTCAAATAGTTATTGTACTCCCTTCAACTATAAATCTGAGTGGAGGAATTACATTTAGAACGGCTATTTTATCCTGTGAGGGAATAAGGAAAGAAGTGTTTATTCTTGTTGGACTACTCCCTATTGCATGTTCAATCGTACTAAAATATATACTCTCAGGAGACAATAACATTGTGCTTGAGTTTGTGTCATATGTAATTACTTTATTATTATGGATCATACAGTTAGCCATACTAACATCACTATATGAATATCTAGAAGAACACAAGTATATTCCCTTTGAATAAGTTACTGAGGCTTTGTTGCTTAAATAGATGGAACTAAATCTAGAAGCAACGATCTGATCGGCTACACCCATCAATCGTCGTAGCCTCATGCCGAAACCTCGTTACAAAACAACTAACTGGAAACAGTACAACAAAGCCCATTTTAGGTTTAGAAATTGCAGCACTCTGATGTGATCACCGCTATTTTAGTATAGAACTTTATTCCTCTCCCACATTAGTAAAAAACATAAACCAGAGAAGACTAAAGCCTATCTAAAATAAACGATGTCGCACTTATTTATTTTAAGTCGCAATTAATTCCGTAAATGACATCAGCGATGCCATAAAAACCATTAAGAAACACAAACCTCAACGTGTCGTCATCGAAGCTACAGGTCGATTAGAAATGCCTTTTATACTCGCCTGTGACAAAGCCAAATTACCTTATGTTATTGCCAACCCACTACGTATTAAAAGGTTTGCTGGTGCCATTGGTCAACGAGCTAAGAACGACCGTTTAGATGCCGCTCTCATCGCACATTATGCCGAACGTGTTCAGCCAGAACTGACCAAACTAAAAAGCGAAAACATACGTCTTATGAGTGACTTAGTCACAAGGCGTAACCAGCTACTCACCATGCAAACCATGGAAAGAAACCGACTACAAATATTACCTAAGAATATCTCGTCTACGATTACCCCTATCCTTACCGCCCTGAAAAATCAGATTGAAAAAGTAGAAGCAAAGATAGCGAAACTGATTGAGAGTTGTCCTGAGTATCAAGCCAAAAATACTATTCTCCAAAGCATGCCTGGTGTTGGTAAAGTCCTTGCGGCATCCCTAATTAGTAATGTACCCGAGTTGGGCTTTATCACTAACAAACAAGCTTCTTCTCTCATTGGTGTCGCACCGATAACAAGAGAAAGTGGCCGCTTTAAAGGTAAGCGGCTGATACAAGGAGGGCGGACTCAAGTTAGGACCGTTATGTACATGGCGATGATGTCGGCTATCCAATGCAACCCTGTTTTCAGAGCAACTTATGAACGACTACTTACGGCAGGAAAACCGAAAAAAGTTGCCATTGTTGCCTGCATGAGAAAGATGGTTGTTATCTTAAATTCAATGCTAAGAGATGGTGTTATGTGGGATACAGATAGCCTCAAAAATTAACTATTGACGCCATAGTCTCTTGTTATGCGCGTTCTCCACGATTGAACGCAGCTACGGTAGCGCGTAATCTAGTCAACTTAAACTCTGTAAGTAACACTGTAACAAAAGACAATATAGAAACGGAGATAAGTGCAATATTTATCAAGGTATTACCACTAAACTCATAAATACCTGATAGACCACTAAATAGTAAAAGACTGGCAATTATCGATAAAATCGAATCATTCGTTTTCACTTTATACTCATCAGCAGATATATCTTTTATTATCGAAACCGGATTTGAAAGTCCGTCAAGCCTAACTGCAATTTTTCCTTTTTTAATTTTAACTTTTATGCCAGAGCTTCTTAATGAATTAGCTAAATCTTCCATGATTGATTATCTCCATTTCTGCAAGCGCATAACGCCCAATTAAGGTGTGAGGCACGCAATACGATACTTCCGCATACCACCTTAACCACTAAAACTAACGCATAGTAAAAATGCCACGCGTGCCGAATCACTCTTAAATTGTTTGTTATAAAGCTGACTCTACGTTAAACGCCTTTTCTAACCACACCGAGCTAATGTACTGTCCATGTTTCTTTGCATACTCATTGAAAACTCCAACTTCTCTGAAACCAAACCGCTTATGTAATGCAACTGATGCGTCGTTTGGTAATGCAACACCCGACAATACACGATGGACACCATAAGCACGAATTGATGAGAACAACTGAGTATATAGTTTAGAACCTAAACCTTTCCCCTTTGCTTCTTGTGCCAAATAAACGGTCACTTCTACGGTGTCGTCAAAAGCTGAAATTGCTCTGTACTGTTGGGAACAGGCAAAACCTAGCAACACGCCGTTTTCTGTGGCTACATATAGTTGATATTTGGTAGTGCTAGAAAACTGAGAAAACCATTTCTGACGATTTTCCAGAGTAAATGGAACTTCCTCAAAACGTGCATTAGTATGCTCAATATAAAAATTAAAGATGTCGGTGATACCAGCAACATCTTCAAGTTTGCCTGTTCGAATTTCCACGAAATGTCCTTTTTCTTCGAGCTTTATAACGCCCTGTTAAGGGGTGAGCAACGCAATACCGAAGTCGCCGCATACCGCCCTAATCACTTAAACCAACGCATAGTAAAAATGCCACGCGTTGCGAATCCCTCTTGAACAGTTTGTTAAGCTTCTTCTTCAGGGAACCACATAACTACGTTTTGTTCCATAAAGGCTTTAAGGATAGACAGTGATTCTAGTGCATCAGACTTGGCTAAAAGTTCAGCTGACTCAAAGCGCCCATCGATCATCTTTTTTATAAGGGAGCCTGATTTGATACCCGCTTTAGCATGCACATACGGATTTCTAATTTTCCTTAGAGCTTCCAGTGAAACGTAAAGCTCTTCACCTATAATACTCTCGCTCAGTGAGTTATCGATAATCTTTTTAAATGACGATTCTGCAATCGCGTTTTGACCTCGCATTATGAATTCGCCAGATAAAGAATGCTCGATAAACGCTTGAGCAAGCAGAACAACAGCCATGTAGTTTCCATTGACATAGCTATTAGCTACTTCATGTAACGCAAGTTGTGATTGCATACCACCGGTTAACAGCTTGTCACCTTGTGGTCCAAACAGTTCATTTAACTCAACAAAACGTTCAATTTTATCGGCTTTATTAAGTTCTTCGTCGGCAAGAAAATTCTCGATTCCTTGCTTTTTTAGTTCTTCGTAATCCATAGTTTTCTCATTGAAGCTTAACGCCGCATTAAGGTGTGAGTAACGCGACCACGAAACCCAACCATACCACCGTAAATACTGCACCCAAAGATGGAATGAAAAATGCCAAGCGTTAGGAATCACTCTTAAATGCTTTGTTAAGTGTATCTTTCGAGTATGGAGAATTGAGATGGTGTATTAAGTCACCCAAAAAGTATGAGTGCTGTATTTTGCCATTCGTTTCAAAGATGTCAGTACCTTCAGTAATGTCAAACTCATGCTCAGCAATAAGAGTTTGATTACCTACATACAACTTAACCCTAATCTTAGTTTCTCCCCCTAACACAGTTACCAATTTCTCGTTAAATTCTTGAACTAAGTTAGTTCTTGACGAGATCTTTGGCGATGTATCAGAGAAATAGTACTCTTCTGAAAAAGTAGCTAAATCTAACGACTTAACTAATCCGGAAAACTTGAAACCGCCAGAATACCCAAGTTCAACTTCTTGACCTGCCGGTATTCTGACTACAGTGTTTTTACTTATGTCACCGCTAAGACCAGAACTAGAGGACGCGTTTGACAAAACCCCTCTTTTGTCTACATCAACTACATCTAGTGATGTGATAAAAACATCTGAATCACTAACGTTCAAAACTGTAAAATAAAGGAAAGCTGTTTCATAAAGGTTATTAGGAAAACCTTGATATTCAGAAACAAAGAAATTATGTACAGGTTCAAAACGAGCTCCTTTTATATACAAGTCATCATGGCTCTCACTTTCATATGACGGTACAAATAATGCTAACAAACCAATGATTGAAGCAACTGAACCAACTGCTCCAACTTTGTTCCAAATTGTAAGCATTTTGAATCTTCTTATAAAACTCATTTTTGCCATAAACAAAAAACCTATTCTGATACACTTAACGCGCAGTTAAGGTGTGAGAGACGCACATGCACCCTAACCTAAAATAAACTCTGATAAATCCGTGCCTATTTGGGCACTAAAACCCCAATGCGTTTCGAATCGCCTTGAACGTCTTGTTATTCCGCAACTAAAGTCGGCTATGTTTACGCCTAATCTTTTGATATGACGAGAAATTTTCGGCATGCAGGCAAAAATCGAAGCCGAAGTATTTGGCAGCTCACTACCTTAAATCGCTTTAGCGTCACTCTTTAATTGCTGCGCCATATTAAGGTGCGCTTAAAGCGCTTTAAGGCTAGCATGGAAATGACCAATATTCGCCCTTTTCGCCGCTTTTCCACCCTATTACCCCGCCACTTTCACTCTTAGGCTACAATCACGTACATTTAGCCTGAGAGATCCGTTGCGGAAATAACGCCCAGTTAAGGGGTGAAGCACGCAATAACCAAGCCTCTGCATAGCACTTCAACACCAAAAACCTCCGCATATCAAAAATGCCACGCGTGCTGAATCCCTCTTGAACTGTTTGTTAGCTTAAATTAGTAGCACCACGCTACACCACCCCAAAACAGAATATTCAGAGTCCAAACCATAATGCTTTGAACTGGAAGCATATGGAAAACTAACTGGGGACATGCCTTAAGCTCACTTAGAGAGAACAGCATTTGAGGCTGAAAATCCCAACTCGTCGCTAAGCAAAGACCTCTTTTGAATCTAGGATGATTCACCAAATATTCTGCATAGGATGAATAAATTGTCCATAAGCCCAAAAAGCCAAATAACTCGATTGCAGAAATCACTTCCAAACTAAAGGGCAATAGTGAAGGTCCGCCAATGAGTAAAATCGCCGCAAATACCCATTTTTTGTTTCTCATTACACATCCTTGTTAATGATTTAAGCTAACGCTTTCTAGACGGCTTTTAGCCGCCTTTCATATTGCTATGATGCAACCTTTTTAATAACACATCAATGTGTAATCAATAGGTTAACGAAAGTTAACAGAGATTAGATTGCACGATGCCTTATAATTTCAGAAAAATGCTGTTACCCAAGCTTCTTCGGATAACTTTTAATAGGGGAAAATTATAGATTCGAAGTAAGTAAGAGCTTTTACTCTGAATTGTTTTGGGGCATTAGTTAGTTCTATTGCCGAAGCGACGAGATCAGAAGCGGGTTGGAGCAGAGGTGATTTACGAAACAACCTGTTTCGCAATCGTGCAAGACCCTCTTGCATAATTGGTTACTAGAGTTTGTCCAACAACCTGTTGGACAATTGGGAAACAGCTTGTTTCACAAATAAATCTCATGACGGCTTCTTGCGCTCTAAACACATCTTGGGGCATTTCTGTGTTACACATCCCGTCAGCACACCTTGGGCATAAACATTTTAGAAATAGCAGCATACCTATGTGATCGCTGCCACTGTCTAGTATGAATCTTTATTACTCTCTCACAGTATTACGTGACGTTTAAAATCACATTTGGAAGCGATGATGGTGTTGCTTCTGGCCAGGCCCAAGAATAGGAAAAATACTGAAAATTGGCTCGAGACATTCGTGACGTTCGCCACCTAATGTTGATCTTACGAAGTGACCTAAGCGCTTTACTTGGACTGATGTGCTTTGCACTGGCAAAAGCAAGACAAAAAGACCCTAAAGCGCATCAATAAGTTGATTAATGACGTTAAACGTTCCTCTTTTGAGGGGATAGGGAAGCCTGAGTCACTAAAGGAGAACCTGTCAGGATTTTGGTCGCACCGTATTGATGATACGAACAGGTTGGTCTATGCCGTGGATAATCAGGCGATAACCATTATTTCATGCCGCTATCATTATTAGGCAATCCAAACATCAAAAATAGAAACATCAAAATAATAGGTACCAAAAGAAATGCGGAAAATTGTTTGTCTACTACCGTTGTTACTGTCTGGTTGTGTCGCTGTTTAGGGACAATCTTATAACATCGATATTGCAAATAAGGACTATGTACAGGTTAACTATGATTCGTCAATGACCAATTACAAGGCCATGCTAAGCGAATTTACCACGCATTGCGCCAAGTAAGACAAGGATTACGTCAATGAAAGTGCGATTACAAACGGTTGGGAAATTACTATGGCCGTTTATCGCTGCGTTGAGAAGAGAGAGAACAGTTAACCATTAAGCCACCAGCACAGTGGCTTTTTTGTGCCTAATTGATAGTATAGGCACAATTGTACACATAAATGGAGTGCAGAGAGAGTTCAATGAGCATTTATGAGTTCACCTTAAACATCGGCAACATCAATATCACGAACGACAACGATCTACTTGATGTGTCACGCAAACTATACGAGGGCGCTTGTTCTGACGCTGTGGTAATGTCTGTTGATGAAATGCTGTATATCGAATTTGAACGAGAGGCCGGAACGTTCGTTCAAGCGGTTACACAAGCAATTAAGGACGTAGAATCGGTCGAGGGCTACGATTTACAAGTTATCTCGATTGAGGGCGACCTTGTGAGTTTGGGCGAAGCTGCAGAGTTCACCGAGGTTAAGAAAAGCACACTAGCAAAATACAAAAAGGGTACATTTGGCGGCGGAGGCTTCCCTGTGCCAGTACGAAAGGCTTCAAAGAAAGATCCTCTTTGGAGACTTAGCGACATAGCAGATTGGTTATACAAAAAAAACAAGATAGCAATGGAGCTAGTAGAACGCGCTCGTCTGATGGATGTAATTAACCATCATCTAGAGACCAGGTTGATGAAGAATAGCGATAAGTACGCAAACCTATTCATCAATATCCAAACTAACCTAATAATTCCCATAAAGTCATAAAGTCATAAAGTCATAAAGTCTCAGCTGCCATCAGCGTATAGCTGGTAGCTTCTTTATGCGTATCGTAATTGCTTAAAAGGAGGATCAATAATTGAAAGACTATGATTTTTCAATAGTGGCTAAGTTTCAAGACAACATGAATGCAGACTCGCTTTGCAAGCCATCTAATGCGATCAAAGAGTTTAACCCATCCGATTACTTAACCGATCAACAGGCTATCCAAGCCTATATTGATGAAGCAGCAAGCACTGGTGAACCAGCGATAATCGCCGATGCCTTAGCAGTTGTTTCACAAGTTAAGGGTATGGACAACACCTTACACCCGCGCGACAACCCTTCTTTATCGTCACTTATCGGGCTGGCCAACGTTCTAGGCATATCAGTTCGATTAGGTATCAACATTAAATAACTTATTCCAGTAGTTCGGTTGGGCCGAGTTACTGAAATAGTGCCTCGTCAGGAATCTAGTCAATTTAGTTTCACTTCTTACAGAACAGAAACTAACCCGCCAATTACCGGCTGCGACATCGCCTACAAGAAAAAACGGCGCGACAAGATTGATGATCTGAGCAAGGTTTTCGACAGAGCGTTTAGAGAAAGTAATGGACAAGTTCAGTCTCGTCCAAGAAATGGAATAAACTTCTCAAGAAGATTAGGATTAGTCGGATAATGAGTCAGTTATCAACGTTTTACTGTGTTCTTTACCGGTGTCCACAAGGCACTACGGGTAAAGCTTAATCCGTTACCTGACATTTGGTTAATGTAGTGAGGTAGCAGACTACTTCACCGAGCTATTTCGCCTTTCAATGGTGTTTGGATTGAGCTATTAGAATGGTCTTGTTGATGAGCAAATGGCTCAAAAACTGGCGATGTTCGTTAACGTACCACTCCAGAGTCAATAGTTACTATTGATAAGATAAAATACGTTAAGAAAAATTAATTATGAGTTTGGCTTTCAAAAATTTTATTTTTATTTCTTAATTTAAACCAAATTTTCTTTCTACCATTATTCTTCAAAATAAAACCTCCAAAACCACACCACTTTGGCCACTTGTTATTCTTTGAAGTAGGTCAAGTTTTGATTTTTGACTATTTGATTTTTTCTTTTTACTGATTTTTTTATTATTAGATACATTTATTAAATCAATGATTTTATTAGACATACAATGCCCCTTACTTAATGATTAGGGTGTACTGAACATGCGTTATTTTATGATATAGAATGAAGGGAGCTTACAGAGAAACTTATTAAGGATGACGCTGGGAAAACTGACTTTATACTTTTTTATCTGAAACAACTATTGATCAGAGCTACTACTTCCTTACCACTGGATTACAAGCGATAAGGAAGCTAAGTTTTGTAAGACTATTACAACGTCGTTACATTTTCTGCTTGAAGCCCTTTAGGACCTTTACCTACGGTAAAAGAAACCTTGTCGCCTTCAATAAGTTTTTTAAATCCATCCCCAACGATGTTGCGGAAGTGAACGAATAGGTCGTCGCCGTTATTTTGAGAAATGAAACCGAAGCCTTTAGCTTCATTAAACCACTTTACTGTACCAATTACTTGATTAGACATATTATGCCCCTTATATAAATTAAAATTAAGGTGCACTGAACATAAGTATTATTTTAAGGATATAGAATTAAGGGAGATACAGAGAAAAACTTGCTAGGGATGACACTGGAAAACTTACTTTATATTTTTATCTTCAAACAACTCTTCGTCAGAGCAAAATCAACTATACACGTTTCAAAAATTAAAGATAGCTTTATTTTCTATTTTTATACTAATAATGCACGTTACAGACCCCGAAAGCGCGCCATATGAGCCGCTATAGAATGCTTTAAGCAACATTTTGACACCCAAGAGGAGCATTGTTCCTTATCATCCTACTATAATCATAGAGCAACCTATATGAGTTAAAAGTCCGTTTTCTGTACTCGGTCTATCGTACTGATTTTTTCATATTAGGTCGTTTCAGTCTTCAAGGTGTTAAAGTTGGTATACTAAAACTAAATTATTATAAATGAGCGCAAGCATGAAACAAAAGAACTACAACAAACTTAACGATGAAGAGTTAGAGTTTGTTAATGACAAGGTCGCAGCCTTACTCCTAACAAGTCCTAGGAGTGCTCGTTTGTTGCTCTGGATAATGGTGAGTCTTTCAATTGTGATGGTTGGTTGGGCATCTTTTTCTGAGATAGATAAAGTCATTGTCGGTTTAGGGAAAGTCATTCCTTCCTCACAGGTTCAAGTTATACAAAACTTGGAAGGCGGGTTAATTAAAGAAATTTTAGTAAAAGAAGGTCAATTAGTCGAAAAAGGTCAACCATTAATTCTCATCGATGACACGCTCTTTCGTTCAGATTTTCGTGAGCATGAACAACAAGTCGCTAACTTGAGTGCATCTGTATTACAATTGACAGCCTCGATAAATAGCGTTCAAGTTAACAATGACTTTGACATTAAAGATTGGCGACAAAATGTCACACTAAACTATGACCAGCTAATGTTCCCATCATTTTTAGAAGAAACTCAACCTGAACTAATCCTACGTCAAAAAGCTGAGTATCTAGAAAACTTAAATAATATACGCAACCAGCTATCAGTGATTGATCAGCAAGTCATACAGAAACAACAGGATTTGATTGAAATAAAAGCACGAGTAGAAAACTTACGTAGGAGTTATCAATATGCAAAAAAGGAACTGGATATTACCAAACCTCTAGCTGACGAAGGTATAGTTCCACGCATTGAATTACTTAAATTACAACGACAAGCCAATGATAGCAGGCGTGAAATGACATCTAGCAAGCTTAAAATTCCCGTATTAGAGTCATTAATTCAAGAGTTCATGCTTAAACGAATAGAGGTCGCGCTACAATTCCGATCTGAACAACAAGAAAAACTTAATAGCACCCAAGATCAACTATCTTCTTTGGTAAAGTCTACAGTTAACTTAGAAGATAAAGTCAATAGAACCGTGGTTTACTCACCAGTAACGGGAAAAATTAAAACGTTGAGCATAAATACAGTTGGTGGAGTTATTCAACCAGGTATGGATATCGTTGAAATTGTGCCAACCGAAGATGCTCTACTGATAGAGGCAAAAATAGCACCAAAAGATATTGCATTTTTACGTCCTGAGCTACCTGTTATTGTCAAGCTTACCGCTTATGATTTTAGTAAGTACGGTGGTTTAAAAGGGGAGTTAGAACACATTAGTGCAGACACAATCCAGGATGAAGAAGGTAACGACTTTTATGTAGTACGTATACGTACTGATAAAACTAATCTCGGTGATAAAGATCTACCAATCATTCCAGGAATGACAACATCAGTTGACATAATAACCGGAAAGAGGACCATTTTAGAATACTTAATGGGGCCAATTCTAAATACAAAAAACACAACAGATTAATAACTTACACTGTTTTCACAAATCGTGATACCCGTTACCATTGAAGATGTTTAACTTCTTATGAAATTGGACCTATAAAGCCTAAGTTGCACAATTATAGTAGCCGCAAACATTTGACCGAGAATACGTACTTTCATATATGTCTCTATGGGCCCCCTCATCGCATTGTCACTAACTAATGAATATTAGTATATTAGGAACTAGTGTTCGGAATTATTCTAAATGAATAGAATATTACTTTAACCGTACACTACTAACTTTTTCAATGTGTAATAATACGTCCATTACATCGCTGTGAGCCTTGAGTAACTTTCTCTTAGCAATCGTCCATGCCGCCAATTTCCCATAAGCGTTCACACTTACCTTAATGGAATGCTCATGCTTCTGGTTGTTCTCATCGTACTTGGTGTACCGCGCTACGTAGTATTGCTTACCATCGATGGTAGTTAACCGTGGTTCAAGACTTTTCGGCAAGCGCGCCAGCAAGTTGAATTGCTTACGAACGCGATCCCAACAACGCCCCCATAGTTCCTTGCCGATTTGGTTGCGTATTTTGGTTGCCTTGCGTAGACCTTTCTTTTCACCAATGCGAACAAACCCGACAGAGCGACGAATATAGCCCCCTTCCGGCTTAGGCACACTAACGGCATAACAGGTCTTTTTCTTGGTGATGAATCGATAGCCTGTGTTAGATACGAAATAAGCATAAGCGTTACGACACTCTGACACTCTATAACCCTCAAATAAACAAAACATGTAATTCCTTTCGGTTGGATTTGGCTGGCCATTGTTGCCCTTTCTTGGCCAAATGGATAACGTTACAGTGTAACTATGTTTTCTTATATTCCTAATTAATGCGACAGATTGATAGTCTTTAGGTCGTCATAACTGCAACCAAGCACCAGCTTGATTGCCTTTTTGCTGAACCCTTTTTTCATTAATTCTCTTACCTTTGGTTTAAGGTCATTCGGAATTGAGGTTCGGGAAAGTTCCTGTTGTCGAAGCTTAAATTCGTTTACTCGTAAGTTCGCGTTCATTAGAGCCTTACACATAATTTCCCCTCCCTCTATTCTGCCTTTGGTTTTAATGAAATGCCTGTTGTGTACTCTTTCGCTTCGTCGTGGAACGTTCTTAAGTAGTGGTCAGTCACGGCAACACTAGAGTGACCAAGCGCGTCCTTAATCACTTTCAAAGAGGCTTTCTTTTCAAGCAGGAGCATGGCGTACATTTTTCGCATCGAGTGTGTTGATAGCTGATATGGCAATCTCAACTCCATTGCTATGCGCTTATACGCTCGGTTGATATACTGGATGCTGATCGCATTGCCCTTTTTGGCCAAGTGGTGATTAGATTGAAACATCAACTCATTATGGCCATTGTGTAAGTAGATACGTTTAATCAGTTCTTCCAGTTCGGCATTAACGTGAATGGTGATTCGAGCGGCCTCTTTAGCGGCTTTTTCGCTCTTACCTCGGGCCATACGGCCTTTAAAACCTTTTGATTGAACAATGTTAAATGAAGACCGGATCACGCCATTTATCATCACATCGCTGAATTTTAGCTTCGAAATGTCGCAATAACGTAAACCTGTACGAACCTCCATTTCAATCATCATAGAGATAAGTGGGTTAATGTCATCCATTAAACGGATTATTTTTTCCAACTCGTCTAAGTCACGCGCAGGGAAAGCAGGCATTAGATCAACTCCACGTGATTAGCATTAACCGTTTTAAACTCGCCACCAACGAACACTTGAATTTGTAGGGTTCGAGATAACAAGCTAAATCCCAAGAATAAGCCTAGTTCGCCATCGACACGCACGAAGTCGTGGTGAACAGGTAAGCGGCCAAAGTGGTTGATCATCTTGGTTTGTGCTTGGATGCTTTGAGCTTCTTTAATTGTGTTTATGGCAAAGCGAAGTTGAGAGCGAATCTTTAGCGCATTATTACCTTTTCGAGCCTTGCTGATCGTGCCTTGCACACAAGGGAAACCGTAGAAATTGCGAATGATGGCGGCGGCTTGTTCTTGGCCTCCACATTCATTAATTAGCTCATCCAAAGAGATAAGAATAAGGTCGTGGTGGCGCTCTTGGATGGCACTGCGTTTACTCGCCCACTCATCCGAAAGCGACACCAATTCATTTTTTTTAAACATTTTTGCTGATCCTTTTTTGGCAAAATGCCAGTGTTTGCTCGGAATACAATATATTCCAAAGGAATATCTTTTTCAACTATGTTCGGAATAATTACATTAAAAGCACGAAGGGTTTCAGAAGTGACCGACTAATCAACTTTTGACAAATAACGCAATAGTGCTCAAAACACCACCAGCAAGAAGTCATTTTTTATCAATATTCCTATGGAATATTTAGGTTCATTCACCAAAATGCCAGGATTAGAAAGCAATCTTAGATATTTGATAAGTCATTGTTTTTATTGGATTTTGTGTCTTTTTGCGTCGATGACCAGCGACAAAGCATTGGATAAGTTAGTTTCAGTTCTGTCTAGAACTGAAACTAAAATAGGTTTTTTTGAAACTCGCCACGACAATTACCCGCCTGTGGTAATATAATGACGGTGTTACGCCGTCACGCGACACGAACAAATATGCATATCCTCAATTATTATGCGGTATAGGTCACGTTCTCAAAACCTAACTGCTAGTAACGATATGTTTGCATTATTTTGCATATCTAGACAATCAAAGATCACAGTCTCATAATACTCCGCGAACATCAGCTCGGTTGGCGAGAATCCCCTAAACTCTTTCCAAATCAGAGCTATATACGTATTGGCTATCCAGTCAATTGGCTTAAGAGATATAGATATGCACTGCACGTTGAATCAATTAATTCCACTCGAAATACTAGATAAATGTGACCTGTCCCTAGATGTATTTAGCAGCTCGTTCCTTGATGACGCGACCGACATTTGCATGATGCATCTTATCCAATCGCATCCGAACGCACTATGCAATTCATCCATTAATCGTGATGACGTATTAAACTTCGTTCGAGATCACTTCTCCGCTTAAAAAGCAACACTTATAACTTTCTTCTGTTCGTTTTTTATTTAATTCCGAACACAAAAACGGTATGCTACGCATCAAGGATAAAGGTAGGGTTTTTCGTTACTCGCATACGCTCATGGATGGAGTGTAACCTTTATCCTCCAATGTAATTTGGAGCAACCGTTCACCATGATTAATAAAAAAAATACTGAAATTAAAGATTTAAAAGCTATTGATATAGAAACACTTAATCAATTACTTGCAAATAAACAAACGGCAGATGCGCGCCTAAAACGTGCCTTGAAGCACCGCGCGACTTTTTCCGAACAAATAGATGGCAAGGAAGATAGTGGACTATTCAATGATCGCATCGTAGCTGTAGTAAAACGTGGTAATCCAACCACTCGTTTACTTGAGTATATTGAGGCCGCGAAATCAGCCAATAGAGAGCTTTTAGAGCGCGCACCTCAATATTTCAACAGCTCATCTAACTCATTTAAAGAGACGACCGTAATTGAGAACGTCCGTCGCGTTAACATCACAATTAATAAAGCAGCTAGCAGCCAGAAAGTCACTGGTGCACGTCTAGCCAAAAGACTTGAAGCATACCTACGCGACCTCGACCGTAAACTCTCCTACGATCTTCCAGAAGATGAGAAAGAACAGCTCACTAACAATAAAAACACTGCATTGAATGAATTGAAATACTTCAAAGACAATGCAGACGTTGAGTTTAGAAAGCGCGGTCAAGAACACAATGACATTGTCGCTATTATCCATACTTATGATGGCAACAATGGTAGCATTTCTCGCGTAGCTAAAAAGGTTCACGTTAACGCTGGTGGCCTTGTTCTAATTAGGCATCGCTCTTGTAAAGATCACGATGTGCTAATCACGAACAACACCACTGAGGGACGTTCGATATTCGATGAAGCGAATGCTTTTAAGTCGGTATTGTACCCTAACGCTAATATGTATATAGAAAGCGAAGTTGACGCTATTCGTGAAGCCAGAAAAGAGCTTAGAAGCAAGAACGAAAGCAAAGCACGTTCGCAGTTCGATGGATTAGTGAACTAAGGTTTTAAGCTAAATTATTGTTGTTCCGCTTTAATTGGTGATTTGGTGGCGATATTTAACGGTATCGCCACCTTTTCATATTACTTTTATATGTTGACACCAACGGAATTAGGCATCGTCCGATTCAAGCGCTTCCAGTACCCATTGTTCTACGGAACTGCGAGACTCTAGCATGCTCTCTGTTACTTCCATTTCGTGCGGCACATAATCTACCAATTGAGAAAAGCAGTATGTATCCCAACGGTCAGGTGATGGGATGTTCATTTTCTCTTTCATCATCGGTTTTGGCATCATTACCCATTGGCCTGACTCGTTGATTGCACAAGGTATTTTACTGCCTTGTTCTGCCGTCTTGACGTTCTTATCTATCTGCATGCGGCCTTGGTTTATCGCATCCCGAGCCATAACATTGGCATACGCACGCTGGTTAAAGAAACGCTGCTTATCGCTGGTGGAGTGCATCTTCTTACCCCAACGAATGCGCTGTACGCGCCGTCCGTAGCGTTCTAAGCAAGTCGCCGTGTCATAACCTACACCGTCACTATCCACTGCTATCGTGATGTTTGGGTACAAGTCCTCACTACACTCTGCATGGATAATGTCAGCGAACCGAACCGGATCGACCGTGCTTGGTTGTTCAAGCAATTTCACGCTCTTAACGATGCGCTCCATGCGTTGACCCCAAACCTTGCAGATATTGAGTATCGAGCGGTCACGACCATTACCAACGTCCACCAGCGCAGCCCAACCCCAACCATCGGGCATATCGAGGTTGAGCCTTGCGCTTTTGTCCAGCGCATCCCGACTAAGCAGCATGCCAGCAATGGAACTTGGGAACTCCCCACGTACTTTAATCAGGTATTCCGGTGCCTCTCGACCGCCATACTCCAATCGCTTATCGAGGATAAATTCCACGGTTACGAACGGAGATTCCTCGGAGTTAAGCCGGATGGCTCGCCATCGACCACTAGGCTCGGCTAATCGGTGATGCGTATCGTAGAAATAGCCGCTAGGGCGCGTTGGCTGGCTCAATAACAGCATTCGGTTATCTTTCTCGGTCAATGCCCCCGCTAACACACCAAAAGCCTTGTCAGAGACGCCTGACGCCTCATCGACAATAACAAACAAGTGTTTAGCGTGTTCACCCGCTAGCGCTTCCTCGTTACCAATACGGCACGATTTAGCACTGGTTTGCCAGATACCTTTTGCTGAGTTTTCAAAAAAGGCTGTCTCGGTAATGGTGAAGTATTGCTGCAACCAACCATGCTTTTGTAAGAGCGTGTTCCAGTTGGATTTTAGGTACTTCCATACACCGATTTGTACCTGTCTCGCGTTGTTCGCCACCAGCACAACACGCGCATTGGGGAAGCAGAGCATGAAAGCAATGATCATGATACTGGTCATGTCTGACTTGCCTGTACCGTGGCCAGAGCTGACAGTCGTTCGCGCACCAATACGCTGAGCACTATCAATGATTTTGCGCTGCTGCCAGCTCGGCTTCTTACCGACTAGCTCAACAGCGAGGCGTTTCCAGTCATAGCGATACCGCTTAACTAGGGCAGGGTAACGGGGATCTTGTGTTACGCTCTTTATTCTTCTAGCCACCAAGTACCTCGAAGCTGTCTACATCGTCAAACCCCGACACTCCCTCGTTATCGAGGTCATCATAGGCTTGCTCTTTAGCGGCTTCGTTTTGTATTTGGGATGGGGATAGGGTAGGTTCTACGCCGTTCTCTAGGTCTTCGGCTTCTTTGATTCGTCGGTTTACTTCTTCTTTGCGCGCAGGTAGCCAGTTATCTTGCTGCTCAATCTGCTCTAACGTGTAGTCATCAAACAGCTCATCCAGCTCTTGCTCACTGATACCAGTGTCGTCTACTTCTGGCTCTAGGTTCGCTAGTTCTACCTTAGCTTCATGCAATAGCGTTGCTGGTGGACGTGCGCCTAACTTCTCGATTTGCTGACACGTATCTAAGGCTGTCCAGTTGTTCTTAGTGCGCAGAGAAAGCATTTCTATTACTAGGCTGGTTTCTTCCGCTGGCAGTAAGTGTGGCATCATCAATTCAGCGTATTCCTGTTTACGCAAATCGATGTAGCGCTTGGCCTCTTGTTTGGCCATCGTGGAAATACTCAATTCCAGTTCACGCAATCTGGTGCCATAGCCAAAGATGAGACGGTCACGCATGGCGTTTATGTCTACTGGCTGGTTTTCGTCATCGAGCGGAATGTCTCCGCTTTCTTCCATTTCATCGATCTCTTTAAGGCGTTTAGCTAACGTCTCATTCATTCGGTAATACTGCGAACGGGCAATAATCAGTTCGTTGCAAACCGAAAGCGGATCGGTATCCATGAGAATATCCATGATTTCGCCAGTAACACCCGCACTACGGGCATAACCACCATGCACAACAGGGCGACCCACTTGAGCACTGGAATACTGCGAAAGTCCCTCAACTGATCGCGGCTTGCGCAGTGATCCAATACCCCCTGTTTTCGCGCGATCGCCTTGCGCACTTTGCGCTTGCGCAGTTGCCCCCGCTTCTTTGGACTTTGATTTATCAGCCCTTTTTTTCTTCTTGTCGTTTTTCGCTTCTTGGAATTTCGCTAATTGCTCATCGTAAAGATCAAATAATCGATCAAACTCGGGCAGCGATCGCATGGAATTAAACTGGCGGCGCAATGTCGCACCATTCACCCCTTTATCTTTCGCAAAAGCGGCCATCGTGAGCGTTGGGTTTTGAGCGCCACGCACGAGAAATTCTTTCAAAAGGGAATGCCAGTCATTGCCCTGACTGGTCTTTTTCGCTTTGATTTTTGGCATAACGGACGGTTGAAACTTGCCGCCCGTTTTGGCTGGCCGTTTTATATATCGCTTAGCGGTGCCGTACTTCAATCCGTTGGCTTCACAATACTCGGCCAGCGTCAAAGTCGGCTGCTTCTCTAACTGCTCCCAAAACTGCTGTTGGTGAGCCTGATAGTCAATCTTGCCGGACACGGTTAAACCCCATTTATTTTGTTACGTTCGGAATAATACAGAGTTCAAATAGGTAACAACAATACGAACGAGACTAGTTAAAACAATCATTTGATTGTCAATAAGGTTTTAACTAAAAATTTAATAACGCGACATTAAATAGTATTTACAGTAACGATTTTCTGCATATAATCATGGCCAGCTAGTGAGTAACGCTACTCATGTACAATTGATTCTGCAGCACGATATAGTAATTGGCTGCGTTATCTCACTAGCCACCTTTTCCCCATACCCAAGACAACGCGCTACGTGACGAAAGGAATACCCCTTGAAAGCACCCGAGCGCATCAAATTCAGACACAAAGCCAAAGCCAAAGCACGACAAGCCACGTTTAGAACTCGCCAGCGAGAAAAGGGTTTAGCATTACTTCAAGCGCGTATCTCACGCCTTGCTCACGCCAAAGCGTGCGAACAATGCGAACAGAACGGGATTACCCTGACCGAGCTGTATCAGTTGGCCATCAACAACACTGCTCCAAACGAACTACCAGAAAAGCACCCCGAAGTAATCGAGGGCGACCTAGTAGGGACACGCCAAATTAGCCCTTGGATTGATCCATCAGCGGCAGAGACGTTCGAGAAATTGGCCACCAACTACCGCAATCGAACCATAGCGATGAGTGCTATCGTCTATGCGTATTGCGCTCGATGCGAAGCTGAATGAACCGAACTGGACACGTGGGGCGCACTGTGCTTTGCGCCCGTTCCTCTCGCCTTAATGGCAGACACAACACCACTGCATTCAATCCTGGCATTTCTTGGTTGCTTAAGCGGTTCGAGCGCACCGGACTGGCTTGAATTTGACAGAATCCCGCACCGAACTTACACCCACATCCTTTCGATATGGCTCGCTGTAACGGCTTATGGCTATCATTTGGCGATAGGGGGTACATTCATACCCATTGAGGCGTTAAAGGCCACCAGCACGATTCTAGGTGCGATTCTGTGTGGATTTGGATGCGGTTGTGTGTCGCATTGGCTTGGGGATGTGTTAAACCGCCAGCCAGTGCCGATTTTCACCCCATTTGATAGGTACTGTTTGAATCTATTCGCTTCGGGGAGCCACCAGCGAACCACATGCGTATTCATTTTCTCGGCAGCATGTATTTTAGTTGGCTTTTTACGGCCTTATTCATTCCGAATAGACTTGTTAAAAATGACATTTTTAACATAAGAAAAGGCCACGTTTTACCGTGGCCTTTTGATTTTGAGGAGTTGTCAATAACAGGTAATTCAATAACCAATCAATTGGCCATCTATATTTTGGAGTATCCACGTCCATTTTCTTGCGAGCGAGGTAAATATAGGACACTCAAAACGCCTTTTAAATAGGTTGAAACACGACACATAAAAAAGAGCCAGTATTTCTACCAGCTCTTTAACTCTCTTTTGCAAACCTTCTTTGAATCACTCGCCGAAGCTGTACGCTTCACACGAAAACAAGGCAATTATATTGACACTTCCCTAGAAAAATCAAGAAAAAAGCCCCAATAGAATAACCAAAGGCGCTTGAGCACAGTTGTCTAAGATTTTTAAAGGAAAACACGGTCGTCACAATGGCAACTATGTAACTCGCGTATAAATAAATTTATCCGTTCGGAATGCTAGTTTCAAGCATTTTTTACCTAGCTACTCGCCTAGCTCTTTACTAGAAACACTGGCTAGCTCATCACTATGTGCCGTGTGGGCATTTAAGCCATTTAATAGCTCTGCCTCTGTAAGCAATGAGCGTTTCTTTTTGTTCTTAGTCGCCTTGGGAACTGTTTTACCTTTCTTTTGTGCTTGAGTACGCATGCTTCACCTTTTGTAGTGCATCGCTTTGTTAATACTATGCTCTTTACTCCACTCAATCTAGCTGACGCTTTCAGTTTGCTTAAGGTGATTGTTTATTTCGTGAATCATCTTGCGTAGGGAGTTATCCAGCTCTTTGGTGTACAGCTTATCCTTGACCAGCTCTCGCTTAAGGATGCGGTCGTGCTTGCGATGCCAGATTCTCATAGTGCCTACTCATATAGGCGCTCTTTGGTAGGGGATAGATAGAACAAAGGGCTGACCCTCTTTCGAAAATCAACCCTTTGCCCTCTTTGGGAGCCTGTAGGTTTTACCCTACAACGCTTGCACAACCTTATTAAACAAGCGCACCGTATAGGAAGTCGTATCCGTCACTGTCCTATGGGAGCAATACTAAACTCATTCCGAACACATCACAATATTTGTTTGCGTTTCATTTTGTGATTTTTTACCCATTAAAAGATTGTTTCTGTCGCTTTTGGCTGGTGGCTTTCTTGAGCGTTTCGTAATAGCCAATCTTTATCAGAAAGAAGTACCACAGCGCGTTAAGAGGCGTAATTTGCCTAAACTGTAGGTCAGCAAACCAGAATCGTTTTTTCAGATGCTTGATGGCCATATAGGCTAACCATTGGTGTTTAAATCTAAGTACCGTCACTAGGCGCGCTTTCTTCACCTTAAGCGTGAACACATAGACCCTTGATTTACTCACTGCTTGTCTTTCCCTCTAACTGGTATCGAAGCGGAGCGGTAAGCCATCCCCAACGCTTATGTCGCCAAATATCGCTAATGGTGGACTGGTGTACGCCATATTCCTCGGCTAGCGTGTGTTGGCATACCTGTTTAGTGAATAACAGCTCATAGATGCGTAGAACTTCACTAGGGGATAGCTTGGATGCGTAGAACTTCACTAGGGGATAGCTTGGATGCGCAGTTCTTTCCTCGGCGGTCTACGTTGTCCTTTACAGCCTTTTCAGCGGGTACACCAGCCCTTAAGCCGTCTTAGCACTCTGCGGTAACTGGTATCGGTAGCGGCGCATAGCTGTCTTGCGGTCATTACCTCGCCTTGGTAGGTCACTAGGTGCTTGGTAGCCTCGGCCAGTAGTTCCTCTCCGGTTCGTAGTCCTTTGTGATACGCGCGATAAAGGGAAATCATTGGATAACCAGTTAGCTGAGCGAGACGGTACACGCTCATCGATTGACCCTGATATTGAACACTCATAGTAGCTCACTCCCTTAAGCCACTTTAGCGATTTGCTCATAGATACCAGTAAGGTGCGTTCTGCCTACCTTACGGTTAAAGCGCATGGATGGTGTTTGTAGACCTTTCTCGGTAAAGAGCACTAAGGCACTGCCGAAGTTCACACCTTGCTTTTTGGTGTGTCCATCTGTCTCATAGAACGGGTAGCGGCCATCCGGCTTGTAAATCATCGTGGCGTAGCCCTCAACCAAGTCCAGCCACCACGTTGTGAGTTCTTCATGTGGTAACAGCATCATGCCGTCACGGCCTTTTCTGGCTTATTCTAGCGCCTTTTCTAGAAACTCAAACTTAAGGTCAAACGGAGGATTGCACCACCAGCCATCTTCCCATTCGCCTTGTAGGCCATCGAACCCAACACAAACAGGATTTAGGAGCTGAGCGGCCTTGTGTTTTGGCTTAAGGCTTGGGAATCCGCTCGGCTGTTCGTTAATCCAGTCAGGAGCCACATAGAAGCGGTTCACCTTGGCGGTTTGTGGCTCGGCGGCCACGTCTAAAACAAACTCTTTTCCGGTATCACGTCGAAAGAGGAATTGAGCATCAAAGAAGCAGTCCCAACGAGTCGCCCATTTATTCTTTGCGCCCTCGACGGTCTTACTTTTGACTAGGTGCGCCATTCTCTGACTTCTCCCCACTCTTGGCCGCGACAGTAATGCGCTCGATGCGCTCTGCGTCCAAATCAATATTCACTCGCTCTATCTTTGGATAGACCACCAACCCATAAAAGCTGTATGTGCCAATACCAATTAAAGCCACTAGCGCCAACACAATGGTTATGGCCAGTAGCCGAACGGAGCCGATAAAGACACGCAGCCCAATTGCCTTGCTATCATTCATGGACGCGCACCATGCCCTTGTAAGCAGAGAACAATACGCTGTGCTCGGTTTTGACACCTAAGCGCTCTTTCGTCGCCGGATTAATGGTTGTGCGTTCACGCTCTATGTGACGGAAACGGCCAAAGCCTCGAATTTGCACCTCACGGCCTTTCGCAATCTCAACCAGAATGTGATTGATCATTGCGTCCAGACAATCGCCCACCAGCTCTGCATCATCACCAGTAAGCTTTAAGCCAAGGCGTTTAGAAATGTTTCTTTCAATGTCAGTTCGGTTTAAGCGTGTGCTCATTAATGTGCCCCCTTGATCTCGTTTACCTTGTTTGCCAGCTCATCGCGGAATACATCCGATGCACTAAAAGTCAGCTTGTCTCGCGCAGCTACAATCGCTGGTGCTCCCGTTTTTGGATTACGGCCAGCTCGCGCTTTCTTAAGGCGAGGTGCGAACGTACCGAAACCACTAAGCAATACAGCATTGCCCTCAATCATGGTTTGAGTTGAGATTTCTTCGATAAAGGCATCAAAAACCAGCTCGCATTCTTCACGTAATGCGCCCGTTTCTTTCTTCATTGCTGAGATCAGTTCGTGCTTACCTACGACTTTTTGTTTAGACACGCTAAGTCCTCTTGAATATCTTTCAGATAAATTCCGTGCTGTTGGCCTAGAAGATTGATGGCGTAAAGAACCAGTTCTTCTCGACTGCTACAGCCAAGTTCTATTTGGAGTCGCCTAATTTGCTCTCGTTGTGTCGCGCTGGCGCGGTAGTATTGACGTTTAATGTCAAACCTAGCCATCTTGGCCAGATGACGATTCCAGCGCTGTTGAGGTGTTAAGGCGTTTTTCTTGGGTTTACGTCTTGCCATAAGACGATTATAACCATTCCGAACACGCCATAAATATTCCGAACACGATTTCTGTTTTTAATACAAAAAAACACCGCCCATATAGGCGGCATTTGTGGAAAGATGATCAAGGATTTGATTAAGCTCGTTTGAACTCCGAAAAGTGGCTGCGCATGCCATCACGAACTTTGAGAGGCGTTTTGCGCAGCTTGGCGCGTGTCGCTGTGTCGTATAAGTATTGTTCCCATTCCCAATAGGACATATCACGTAGTCGGCCTACTGGCTCACCAACACTATTCATGAATATGTAAGTGTTCTTGGCTTGGCCGTTCGGGATTGAGTTGCCATTACCATCCAATATCTCAAAGACACCTCTCGCACCGACAAACGTCACGGTCAGACCATATTGTGCCGCTGTAGCATCAATCATTGCGCTAGTGAGGTAAACATTCTCGCCAAAGATTTTAGTACGGAGGATTTCACGACGATATTTCTTAATGTCTCGAACCCATTCAAAGATAACGCAGCGAGTATGTGGCGTTCGGATGTTGGTTTTTACTTTGATTAGACCAGCATCGAATAGCATTCTAATGACTCGATAGTTGATCTTCTCTCTTGGTGCAATTGTGTCGCCAGTAGCATCGTAGTCACAAATATGACCACCAGTAAGCCAGCGATACGCTTGAGCGCTACCAAATTCCCCTGCGGGAGCATAGCTTAGCAACAACTTGTCATAGTAAAGGTAATCGCATAGGAAGTTACGGACTACCTTTGTTGCTTCTAACACGTCTAAATCAACTGGCTTTTGGCCGATGCTGTGATATTCACTCGCTAACATGAGATAACTAAGCCCTTTTTATATACTTATGCGGCTAGTCTAGTTTTGTTATCAAATGTTGGCAATTGGAGATAGCTATTAATTTGACAAATGCACTCATCAAACCCCTTGGCCACAACCACGTAATACCCTAGATTTTGGAACATTTTTATCTTTTCCTGTTGTTCCTTACTTGGGCGACCTTTTTCCGTTTTTACCTCCAAGAAGAAGCCGTGATACACCCCTCTCGGGATAGGAAAAAATATATCTGGCACACCTTTCTTTTGTCCCTCATAGCTCATCATCGAAGCCGCTTTAGGTGTTCGGTAGCCACCATTAGGGATTGAGAAAACCAGCGGGTAAATGTCCTTGTACTGCGTCTCTAACGTGTAGAACAAGCGCACCTGTAACCAGTGTTCGGCCAGCTTCGTGTCGTTAAACTCTTTCGGGCGCTTAATCCCTTGTGCAAGGCGCGTTTTGTGTGGTGAATCCAGTTCCACTTTCTTCTGTGTTGCAGCGCGCGCAACGTCATTGTCTTTCTCAAGAATACGGATAAGCCAAGCTGGTAGTTCCGACTTATCCACCAGCGCGGTATTAGGGACGTTTATCGATACCGGATTGATGATGTGATTAACAGAACGGTTAATCTCGTTAAGTACTGCATCGATATTGAAGTCACCACCGTGGCCAGCTTTCACGCCTTTGCTTTTCCACTTCTTGCGCTTGGCGACTTGGTTTGCGAGGAAAGAGTGATCGAATCGTGGTGCCTTGGCCATAACTAGATAAGCCCTTGTGTTACTAAAATCTCTTGTTCCTTACGGCGGTTAAAGTAGGCAAATACCTCGTCCTTGTTGAGCGTGACGCAACCCAGTGGTAAGGCGTTGGTTGTTCTTACCTAGACGCTCGTTTTCTTCGCGTAGCTCGGCTGTAATCGCTTCGGCCTCGTTACGCTTTTTACGCATCACCTCAGTACCAGCCATTGCGCGGTCACGCGCTGCAAGGATTTCGGTACGTTCATCAAGCATTGCCTGATATTTTTGCTTTAGCGCCTCGTCGGCCTTGGCCGTGCATTGGGATAGTTTGAATTACAAGTCATCAATGATGTGCTGCATCAAACCAACAGGCGGTATCTCAAATTCTTTTATTTCAGAAGTCCCCAAGGAAGTTCTACAGCAAAAAACATCGCTCATCGGAACATTTCTCTACTACTCAAAAATTGGGATAAGGGAATAGGGTTAAAGTGTTTTATTTTTGGTGAGCAAAGCGCTCTAGGCGTTCTTCTAAGTCATCCAGCCAAACCAGTATTTCGCTACCTTTGTGAACGTAGTCGAGGTCGCTGTCTTGGATTAGTTCGGCTACATGACCCGAACACCCGTTGACTTCTGCCGCGATTGCACGGTTACTGAAATAAAAAGCACTTGGTGTGTCAGTAAAATCCGTTTCGCCTGTCGCCTCGCGCATTTCCATAAGCGCCTTAATGGTCATTCGACGCAATACAATCAGTAAGTCGTCTTGAGTTACTAACGCTAAATTTTGTTTACTCATCGTTTAAGCCGCCACGTAACTCAGCATCTTGTAATGACGGAACTCGTTTTGGAACGGTATGTCATCGTCAAAGTCCATTGGTGGCTCGCCGTATTGCTGTTGAGATTGATTCCAACCACCCTGTTGCTGTGGTTGTTGAGGTTGACCGCCTTGTTGTTGCTGGCCACCAGCTCGGTTATTGCCAAGCATTTGCATCATGCCATTAAAGCCTTGAACCACTACCTCTGTGCTGTAACGGTCTTGGCCTTGCTGGTCTTTCCATTTGCGAGTCTGCAATTGACCCTCGATGTAAACTTGTGAGCCTTTGCGTAGGAACTCCCCCGCTATTTCGGCCAACTTGCTGAACAATACCACTCGATGCCACTCGGTTTGTTCTCGGTTCTCCCCTGTCGCTTTATCGCGCCAAGTTTCGGATGTAGCGATCGTGATATTCGCTACTGCACCGCCATTTGGTAGGTATCGGATTTCGGGATCTGACCCCAAGTTACCAACCAGAATGACCTTGTTAATGCCTCTTGAAGCCATTCGTTATTCTCCGGTATCTCTCTTTACCGCTTTGTCTCTGTTAGAAATCGCATCACCAAAGAACAAATAACCCACGTCTGTACTTGTGTAGACCGCTATCAGTTCTAGGTTTTGCACCCTTGGGTTCACTTCGCCATTCTCGATTTTTCGATAAGTGTCTGGTGATAACCCGATTAACCTGCTCATTTCGAGTATGGTTAAATCTGCATGCCGTCTCGCTCGCTTGATTCGCGCTGCACGCTGCTGTCGATATTCAAGCGATTGGATTCGAGCGGCCTGTTTAGTCTTTGCGTCTCGCATTTTCATAGAAGCTCTCCACTTCACTTGCTAGTCGTTCTTCCTCGGTTGTAGTCGCCTTAATCAATGCAACGCGATATTCATGTAACCGATTCTTTGACCAATCGAGGCAGAGCTTTTGCCACTTGATAACGGCAACCGGATCGGAAAGGTCGTAACCAGTCCCAAAACAGCTACAGCACTCCCACTTGCTAAATAACGACTTGGTGTAACCAGTGCCATTGCAAGTCGGGCAGCGATCCGGCTTGTCGTCCAATGTCACATCGGCATCTTGTAACCGGTTCGCCAGAGCTTCGCGTTCGTCCGTAAGCTCTATGCCCTCGAATGTATCCAGGATTGATGGTGAGCTTTCGTCTCGCTTTCTTTGCCGTTGTTCCAGTTGAAAACGCTTAATTTCAGAAATTACCACTCCCAAATATTATTCCGAACACATGTATTTTTATGAGATTTTAAAACCACTCTAAAAGTAATGCAAAAACAAAAAACGATGTATTTTTTGAGAAAAAGAAAGAGTATCCATATGTGGAATCGAAAAATGTCAGAGAACAACAGCCAAAACGTTCACGACCAAATCCAAGATGACGTAAAGGAGTACATGACCAACACCTCGAGCAGCGTCTTAGACTTCGCTTTGGTCAATGCGATTAAGAGCTGTCAGAACAACCTAAATGACTTGTGTGAAAATTAGACAATCCTCTATATAAGCAACTTATCAAGTTAAATATTTATCTTTTCAAAGTGGATGATAATAAAATCCACATCGTAAAAAATACTGATCTTTATTGAGGGGGAATTAGGAAAAGGTTCATAGTTTTTATTGATATATCCAACTGTTTCTTGCGCTTGGGCTAACTTACTGATGTTAATAAGTAAGAGAACAAAAAAGGCTGAATTCGAAGAAACCAACCTTTAATCAGGAGGCAACAATGTAGTCACCAACCAAGCACGAAGCAGCTAGAAAGCTTTATTTCGTGCATGTGGGTAAACGATGTAGGCAACCATCAATTACCTTTTCTCGTTGTATTTCAACATAAATCCACCATAAATTTATGCCGAGGAAGATATAGTAAAACTAGTAGTTCTCTTGATTGCTTTAATCAAGTTAGTGACAACCATAATACACATACTTGTGGCTCGAAAAAATAGTCTCTTTATCAAGGCTCCATTCATTATTCTTACTTCATAAGTCCAAAAACAGCTTTCGTAAAATAATACTATTATCCAAAACAAAATTTAGATAACGAAGTAAGGTAAGTTAATTCATAGCTTAGAGATAATTTCAGACAACTCTCGTACTTTAGGTAATACAGTTAAGTTTAGAAGTAAAGCGCAAGGCCATGCGATTAAAAAGCTTAAAATCCATGAATGAAACCAATCCCAAGAAAGTCCCATTTTACTTAATGAAATAACTCCAGACATTATTAATGCCATTGTAAAAGAAGAAAGAAAAGCGGTTAACCAAAACTGTTTCTTATTCATTATTTGTTCCTCATCCGAAAGGTATGTTCTATCAGGCTCCTCATGAAAAAAATATAAATCAGCATCTCAAACGAAGGAAATCTTGAGGAACTAAACACTCTACACATAATTTTCACGCACACAAATGATAATGATAATGATTTTTATTAAATAAAGGATAAATAAGTGAAAGTATGTACATTGGCTGCCCAAGTTACATTAACCTTACTCTCAACATCTCACTGCTCATTAGTAGTAGGGAGTGAAAGCGATACTCCAGACTCTCCAACCTATCATTTAGACACCGTCACTGTCATTGGCACATCATTGAGTACTATCGAAAATACAACCCAATCGGCTCAAACGTTGACGGCTCAAGACATTAAACTACAGTCCCCTAAAACACTTGTCGAAACTTTGTCTAAGCAACCGAATGTTTGGGTAGAAGGTGGTCCTAGCGCTATGACACGAAATGTGTCTATACGTGGTTTGGGACCCGATCACACTTATGTTCAGATCGATGGTGCAAGACAGTCTTATTCTCATAGTAAAAGGGGAACACTGGCCGTAAACCCTGCTTTTCTAAAAGATCTTCAAATCATTAATGGCACTTCTTCTGGGGCAGCTGCTGGTTCTATCAAAGCAAGCTTCATTGACGCAAAATTGTTTCTTGAAGATGGAAATAGTTTTGGAGCCATGGTTGGTAGTTCGTACAGGACGAATGGTAATGGGCAAAGTATAATGGGTGCTCTTTATTCTGATTATGGAGATGGAGACTGGTTGATTGCTACATCAGACAATAGTCAAGATCCTTATTATATAGGAGGTGATTACCAACCTGACGGTTCTAATAGTTATTACAAGAATAAATATGAACAAAAATCCTTCTTATTCAAAGGGGGTTATGATCTTGAGCAGGGTGAAAGGCTCGCTCTTAATATTTACCACGATGACAGTAAATGGAACCAGGTCCGAAAGGATTACGGCTACAATAAGCGTCATTATACCAGCGCAAGTTTGACATATACCAATCTATTCCCATCAACGAATTGGTTAGACTTAAAGGGTGCTGTATACATTAATAATGTAAAAACCTTAACAAATGAATATGCAAACCTGTCTGAAAATATATTGACTGACGTTCAAGATATCTCTGATGACTCAATGGGTTTATCGATAACAAATGATTCTGTATTCCTAACATCTTGGGCTGACGTATTACTTCACTATGGAGCATCGACTCATTTCACTGAACATAAAGGCAGTGTACGTACAATCAAAAATAATACTTGGATAGACAAATCCTCTACCAACGAGCCTTCTGCAAAATCTCACTTACATA
The DNA here is from genome assembly GCF_023161825.1 of Vibrio sp. 2CM40D. Classification (NCBI taxonomy): domain Bacteria; kingdom Pseudomonadati; phylum Pseudomonadota; class Gammaproteobacteria; order Vibrionales; family Vibrionaceae; genus Vibrio; species Vibrio sp. 2CM40D. Next base: position 79,838 of record NZ_JALNTL010000011.1, on the reverse strand, counting down.
GCTTATGGCTAAACTCTCAGTTTTCCTTAAATAACAACTTAGAAATATCCCCTAAGGTTCGCTATGACCAATTTTATGTAGAGTCATCTAATGCTGTATATGACGACAAACAAATTTTGCGAGAAGGACGCACTGAAGACCAGTGGTCTGCGGGGGTAAGGGCTCAGTATGAGTTTCCTTCCAACACTACAGTTTTTGCCGCATATGACCAAGCCTTAACACCACCTAGATTGAGCCAATTGTTTACATCTGGCCGTGGTTTTAAACCGAATCCAAATCTAAAATCTGAAAGGTCACAAAATACAGAAATTGGTATTTTACAAAGTTTCTACGACATAATAGATAGCGATGATCATATCATCCTTAAAGCTAACATTTTCCAAAATGACATAAAAGACTATATCGGTACTGATTACAGTGATCCTACATACAAAGATGGAGTGAAAGTTAACCGAGACGACGTACGTTTAACCGGGGCAGAATTTGTCACTCAATATACAGGTGACAGCTGGGCAGCCTCAGTAAGCTACTCTATTACCATTGGTAAAGACCAAAAAACAAACCTTTACCTTGCTGACATGCCCGCAGACAAGCTTGTATTGGATTTAAACCGCCAGTTAAACAATGAGTGGATAGCAGGAACCACTGTTACTCATGCTTTTAAACTTCATCGAGTACCAACATCAGAAACAACTTCAGGTGGTACATTAGAGCCGATCGCTGTAGAGAACCAAGATGCGGTTCCTCATTGGACTACTGTGGATCTTTACACCCAATATAAGCCAACTCAACTAGACAACCTCTCACTTACAGCATCAGTAACGAACCTTTTTAACAAAGCTTATGCTCTAAAAAACGATACGCGCGCTTCCAGTAAAGCTGAATACTATGAAGAAGGGCGAAGCATCAATTTAGATCTGCAATACAAATTCTAACCAGTCTAGCACCCGTTCATCGGGTGCTTCTTATATGGGAATGACAATGAAACAACTCATCACTTTTTTGTTGTGCTTTTGGTGCCTAAATATCAATGCACAAGAGCTAAGGATTGTGTCAGTTGGAAGCAACATAACAGAAATTCTTTATGCATTAGAACTTGGCAAACATGTAGTCGCATCAGATAAAACGAGCACTGAACCAACTACAGCAGTCCATAAGGCAGTATTAGGTCATCCTAATAACATATCGATTGAGGGAGTAATATCCCACCTTCCCACACATTTCGTTTCAGATAACAAGTATCCTAATTCTGAGCTTACAAATAAGCTAAATAGACTGGGAGTAAAATCCATCATTTTACGGCAAGCAACGACGATAAATGAGCTTTTAGATCAGATAGATAAACTGGGACACTTGTTTAATCGTCAAGCCCAAGCGCGGTTATTGATAACTTCTCTCAACGAAAAAAAACAGAAACTTTCTGAACTGAAGCCCGAAAAAAAGATAACAGCTGCATTCATATATGGAAAAAACAACCTGTTAATGATGGGAAAAAATACTACGGTGGACCATCTATTAGTATTAGCTTCTATTGAAAACGGCTTTACATTTGAAGGTATTAAACCAGTTAATCCAGAGTCTTTGTTAATGGCAAACCCAGACGTTTTGTTAACCGTGGATAAAGCATTAACGAATGAAAATAGTAAAGTGAAATTTTTCACATTACCAGGCATAGCAGGAACTAACGCCGGCCAAGACAAACTCATATATGCAATTCCGATTAAGCAAATAAATATTACACTAAAGACATTGGATACAGCCCTAAGCCTACATCATTTAATTTATGGTAATGATAACTAACAACCTCTTCCACATTTTTTTGACGGTTAATTTTATAGAGTTATCAATATTAATTTAGATAACTTACAATACATGAGAGTTCCAATGAAAAAAATACCAGTCACCCCATTACTTGTAGCTGCTTCACTAGCTATAGGAAACTCCCCTTTTTCAGTTCTAGCGCATGAAGGTCACACGCACAAAGAAAACTACTTAAACAAAGTCAGTAGTGCCGAGCAAATGACATATGAAGCACAGAAACTGTTACAGATGTTGAGTAAAAATCAACTTGATTCGATCTTGTATAAATTCAATGATGATGCAAACCGAACTTACTGGACAAATGCTCCAGTTGACTCTCAAGCGCGCAACGGCTTGCCTATTGGTAGGCTATCAATTGACCAACGCTATCAACTTCATCAATTGCTTATTTCTTCAACAAGTTCGCAAGGTTATTATAAAATTTGGGCGGCAGTACAAGGTGATAATGAACTTAAAAAAGAAGGGGAGGATAGAGAGCTCACATCAGAAAAGTTCTTTAACAAAAACCAAAGTTTAGGCGCCAACAACTATTGGATATCATTTTATGGTGATCCCCGTAGTGACACAAAATGGGGTTACATGATCACAGGTCATCACCTTGCAGCTAACTTCACAGTAATTGATGGAAAGACAACTTTCGTTCCGATGTTTTATGGTTCAGATCCAGCTTACATTAGTGGCGGAGCTGAAGCTGGATACCAATTTCTTCCTCAAGAGAGGCGTCGAGGTTACGAGTTACTAGATAGCTTAGACTCAGAGCAGAAAAAACTTGCCGTTATTGCAGATAAAGTTCCGTTTACAAAATATGGTGCAAAAGACTTCTTCGGCCCGGGAAGCAAAGATAGTGAGATCCAAAAGCGCGGTATTCGTGGAGATCAGCTGGATGATATCCAGAAAAAACTAATGTGGGTACTCATTGAAGAATATGTCCGAAATGCAGATTTTGATGTTGCTGACACACAGCTTGAGAAAATCCGTAAAGATGGGTGGGATAATTTATACTTTATGTGGATGGGTCCTACTGACGGGAGCGAACAGATTTTCTACAGGGTAAATGGTCCTAGCATCTTAATAGACTTTGTTGATCAAAGAACGGGATTTGACTGGAATACTCACCCTCATACTATCGTCCGAGATCCATCTAATGATTATGGTGAGAACTGGCTGCAACATCATATTAGTGAACACCATGTTAAAGGGGTAAGGCCCATAAAACAATAATCTCGTTGCTACTGTAGTCGTAAACCACGATCAATAGAAATTTTGGCTTACGGCTACACTTAACTACGAAAAAATGAGAAAAATTGCTTATTTTACTTGCATTCTTGTACAAGCCTAAACACTAAAGTATACAAATGATGTAAGCCTATAATATTTAATAGAGCAAAGTGGATCATATTAATGAAGCTTAAATACCCATCTAGCACTAAATAAGTAGTTACTCATCATGCCTGCCAATATGCCTAAGCTCAAAGCCAAATAGACCATCAGTCCTTGCGTTCCTAGCGCGAGCGTTACGCCTTTAAACACAATAAAATTTGGCAAAGCACTGATACAGGCACTCATCATAGACTTTTTCCATTGAGCGAAAGGGTTGGTTTTTTCTGCTTGAGAGAAAGTCAGCCAACGATTACCAAGCCACGTTGTGGTTGCCGCAAATAAAAATGCTATCCCACGAGCCAACATCAGCTCCAGACCAAACCAATGGAACAACACAGAAAAGATAAGGGTGTCGACCATAAAGCCGACACCACCTACCAGAGCAAATTTAATCAATTTGCGCATGCTGTTACCCAATCACACAGGTGTAGAGTGAGCGTTTCGATTTTGCTGTGAACTCGTTGGTACAACTCAACGCATTTTCATGAATCATGCTATCCACTTGCTGCGGTTTACCAATCAGGTGGAATTTCTTCAGATTGTTTAAGTCATTCTTATTTTTGAGCTTTTTCGCCTGACCATGACTATAGAACTGGCCTGAGAACGGGCGCTTACCAATGTAAAAGACCGGAGCGTTATCATTAATTTGCGCGAAGATGATTCGGTCGCTGCGGCTGTCTGCTTTGCCCATATTCAAAACCAACATCGCAATCATAAGCAAGGTTGGCAACACCGCTGCCGTTCCGGTCAGCCATTTGAAATCGTGTTTATCCACCAGCATCGCAATCAAGATACCCAACGCAGGCACACCCGGTAGTACGTAAGCAGGCAAAATATTCCCAGCCATGGTGAACAAGATCATTGGAGAAATCAGCCAACACATCAGGAAGCTAAACAAACCTTGATGATCCGTTTCAATGGCTTTGAGTACCTTACGACGTTTCCACGCCAAGATAGGCAATACGATTGACCAAGGCGCAGCCGACTGCAGCCAGAATACCCAGATCATCCCACGTGGTTGATCATGAGCAGAGCCATACAGATCCCCTTCCCAACCGCTGACAACGAAACGCTTAAAGTGCTCGCCAACAATGAAGTAATCAATAAATCCAGGCGTCGCCATTTCTGCCATGATGTACCACGGTAGAGCAATCGCCAGCATGAGCGCCAACCCCGACACAATTGGAAAACGCTGCCACAAGGCTTTGAAGGCACCGAAGAAACCATGCTGAATCACAAGCCAAGGAAACACTGCGATACCCATGATCACGATCGCCACTGGGCCTTTTGCTAACAGCCCGCAAGCCAAGCCAAAGAAAGCGAGGTAACCCCACAACCGGCTGTGTTTGTCTTTGCCGAGCCAGCAATAGTAAAAACCAACCATCGCCATCGTCATTGCCAACGTCAGTGCCATGTCTGTCATCACCGCACCCGCCGCAATTGAAAAGATGCCACACGTCGCCAGTACCAACGCTGCGATGACAGCATTAAAGCCTGCACGATGCGCCATGAAAGCAACAAAAACAATCGTCGCAACACCCGCTAACCAATGAGGCGCGCGCACTGCAAATTCATTCAATCCAAACAGCTCAATGCCGTAAGCACTCATCCACGTGAACAGGGGTGGCTTCCCCCAAAAAGGCACGCCATAATCAAACTGTGGGGTAAGCCAATTGCCGGTTTCCACCATTAAGCGCGCCATTTCGCCGTAGCGGGCTTCTGTGGTGTCCATCAAAGGGTAAGCGGCAAGTGAAATAAGACGGAGTAAAAGAGCAAACGCCAACAACAACCACAGATGGGTTTTATTAATACTCATGACTACGCGGTTTCTCCCAGTTCAAACTTCATAGTTTGGATGGATTGATGTTTTGCAGGCTGCTCGTAAACAGACTGAACAAGATAAAGAGGACGTTGCTTGGTCTCGACAAAAATGCGGCCAATGTATTCACCCAAAAGGCCAATCGACAGCAGTTGCACACCACCCAATGCAAGTTGGACGACCATCATGGATGGGTAGCCAGTGACAGGCTCACCAAACACTACGGTTTTCATCACAATGAATGCGCCATAGATAAAGGCACTGAACGCCACTAACGCACCGGCAAGTGTCGCTAAGCGCAAAGGACGAATGGAAAACGAGGTAATGCCATCCATTGCAAGGCCAATCAGCTTGAGGTAGTTCCACTTGGTTTCACCACAGAAACGAGCGTCACGTTCAAACTGAACCGTCACTTGCTTGAAACCCGGCCAAGAGAAAATGCCTTTCATGTATCGGTTACGTTCTGGCAGCGCATTGATGTGTTTGACCACTTTTGCGCTCAGTAAACGGAAATCGCCCACGTTTTCAGGCACATCCAATTTCGCCATGCTGTTAAGCACTTTGTAAAAGCAAGCGGCCGAGAAGCGTTTGAACCAAGTTTCGCCGTGGCGTTCGCTGCGCTGCATGTTCACTACGTCATACCCTTCACGCCATTTTGATACCATTTGTGGGATCAACTCCGGCGGGTCTTGCAAATCGGCATCAATAACAATCACCGCTTCACCTTGGCAGTGTTCCAGACCCGCGCTCATGGCGGACTCTTTGCCGAAGTTACGGCTTAGTGCAATACAACGAACGTCGCTAGAAGATTGAGAAACATTGTGCGCGATCAATAGGCTGTCGTCTTTGCTGCCATCGTCGACATAAACGATTTCACAACGCTCTGGCATTTCATCCAAAACGGCGGCTAAACGACGATGAAATTCAGGCAAGACTTCTTGCTCGTTAAAAAATGGCACCACAACAGACAGAACAACTTTTACAGTTGAGAGCTGATCTACTTTTTTTTCTGAGTACTCTTTTAAATTCAACATAGACATCTTCTAGTAAGTAAAGACTACTAATACTTTACACTTACAAATGTGAAAAATGTGTTATTCACTTTTTTTCTACGTTGAGAATGAATAATAATGAAAATTAATAATTAGTATTAATTTTATGGAATAAAAAGATGTCACGTTTATTATTAGTCGATGGCTGTAGAGAATTAGCAGGAATGCTGTATAACCATTTTGAAAGACTAGGTATGATTATAGATTATGCTGACAATGGAGAGCTTGGATTAAAGCTCGCTTCAGAAAATGAATTTGATATCATCATTCTAAACTTAAATTTACCACGTATAAGTGGTTTGACTCTATGTCATAAAATTCGTAAGTCTGGGAATGAAACGCCAATATTAATTTTAACGTCAGCCATCAGCCGTATTGATATGCTTAAGGCTTTTGAAAACGGCGCTGATGATTATTTAACTCAACCGTTTGATCTCGATATTCTTAGTGCTAGAGTTAATGCGATCATTAGGCGTTATAATAGAAAATCTACATCCTATTACCTAGGATATGGGGAAGTATCCATTAATTTAAAGGAACATAAAGCATATAGAAATGATAAGTTATTAGCATTAAAACCAACTTCTTATAATATCCTTGAAGCATTGATAAAATTTGCTCCCGCAGTTATCAGCTATGAGAAGATTTCGTTTATCTTATGGGGGGATAAAGAACCAAATAATGATACGTTACGCAGTCATATATATCAATTGCGAGCTCAATTAGATAAACCATTTGAACATGATGTTCTCATCACAGTTCCAAAAGTTGGATATAGGTTAAGCAAATAAATTTAATCAGTTTCTCCTAACGAATTTTCTAAACAAAAGAACCTAAAGTAGAACACGCCCCATAGCCTTAAGAATAGAGTCAATCATTAAAGTCAGCGCCTTAGGTTGATAACTTCGTTGACGGTACACCAAATAAGCTTGGCGATCCCCACGGCTGTAGGATTGCGCGACTTGTACCAGATTCAGCTCAGGTTTCACATGACGAATGGGAATCGAGGCGATCCCCAGACCGTTTTCCACCGCTTTGATCACTGCAGTTATGTCATTGACCACCAAGCGCGGCTTGCAGTTGAGCATATCCACTAGCTTGTCTTGTTGGTAGATCGGCACTTGCGTAGTGTGCGTGCTGGCGACCCAATCTTGCTTGGCTAAATCCTCTAAGCTCTCAATTCTGCCGCCCGCTTGCGCTAAGTACTCTGGGCTAACAAAAAAGGCGTGCTCCGCTTTAAACAACGGGCGAGCGATCATGTCATCTAGCCCGTCCAACTCGAATGTTACCACTAGATCACGATCAGTTTCTGGAGTTGAATTCACTTGGCTAAGCAATAGATCGATGGTCACTTTTGGGTAGGTTTTGATGTAGTCCTCAACCACCTTGTCGACCAAATCATTGTAGAAGCGGCTTGGCATCACCAATCGAATTCGCCCTTCGACTTGTTGGCTTTGTTGGTTAAGCTGCAAAATGCCAGATTCAATCTGCGCCATCGCACTGCTGAGCTGATCAAACGCCTGTAAGCCAGTCTCGGTTGCCACCAACTCACGACCTTTCTTCTCCAGTAATCTCAGCCCTAGACGCGCTTCCAGCGCCGATAAACGACGAGACATAGTAGAGACCGGCAGTTCGAGCTTTTTCGCCGCCGCGAGCAGAGAGCCTTGCTCAACCACTGAGCAAAACAGGTACAAATCATCAACGTTTCCAAATATGGAATTCATACTTCTCCCATTGGTTATTTTTTCCAATTTTAGATAAGTATAACCTAGCCCACGTAGAAAAGAGACCCGAATATGCCGTGAACGCGGCGCTTAATAACGAATGAATACTAGGTACAGACGTGAAAGAAAATTTTTATAAATACGCGATATACACTGTTTTTTCAGCGGCAGCTTTGTTCTCCGCTTTTTTAGTCACCTCAGATAATGTTTCCCCTTTCACCACCCAAGCGACACTGCATCGTAATGTCGCAACCATTGCGCCGGAGGTATCTGGCGTGATTACGGATGTGATGGTGAATAACGGGGAATTGGTTGAAAAAGGTCAGCCACTGTTTGCTATCGATGCCAGCAGCTACCAATTGAAAGTGGCACAAGCGAAAGCCGAACTGCGCCAAGCACGTGAATCAGATTCCGCGAAATGGCAACAATTGGCAGCAGCGAAGCAAACCCAAAGCCAACGCGAATTCGAATATCACAACGCGAAGCAAAAACTGGCGCGTAACCAGAAACTGCGCAACAAAGGGCTGGCTACTGAGCAAGAGCTGGATGACGCGCTCACCAATACACAAGTCGCCAGCAGCGCGGTGGAAGCGGCGAACGCGGAAGTGAAACGCATTGAGGCAGAGCTTTCTACTCAAGACCGTACGGCGGCTATTGAATTGGCAGAAGCAAAACTTGCCAGTGCGGAGCTGGATTTAAGCCATACCCAAATCGTGGCGCAAACTGAAGGCGTGGTAACGAACTTGCAACTGCAATCAGGCAGCTACATTACACAAGGCACAGCGTCATTGATGCTGGTGGACGAAGCCCATGCGTGGATCAGTGCTGACTTCAACGAAAAAGGCATTGATAAGCTAACCAATGGTCGCGAAGTGTTGGTGTCCTTCGATGCACTACCGGGCAAAGTGTTTACCGGTGAAGTCAGCAGCCAAGAGCGTGCGATTTACGATACCAACAATGCTAATGGACAACTTTCTAGCGTGACCAATGATACTCGTTGGATCCGTGAGCAACAGAAAGTGCGTACTCGCATTACCGTTAACGAGTTAGATCCTTCAATGATTTCTGGTTCACGAGCGAGTGTGATCGTTGAAAGCGGCAATCCTGTTATGGACGTCATTGGCTCGGCTTGGATTCACTTGGTGGCGATGTTCCGCTACATCTACTAGGGGGGGGAACCATGTGGACCTTCGAAAGCCTGTTTCAAAGTCGTTCTGAGCGCAATGAAGCACTGCGTGTCGCTCTTACTGTGACAATTTGTATGGTGCTAGGAAAACTGCTGAACCTTGATTCTCCGGTTTATCTTGCGCTGTACCCAACCATCATCATGACCAAGAACAAAGACTACTCTTGGCTTGGTCTGCTTCGCACCTTGCTACCTACGTTATTAGCAGCAAGTGCAGCGTTGGTGGTGACCGAAGTGTTTTCACAGCATCCATTTGTGGTGTGGACCATTAGCTTGTTCTTCTTCGATTTCATGCGCCGCAGAGCGACCACACCGCCGAAGAAAGGTCAGATGCTAATGCCAACCTTCAACTGGATTCTGATTGTGGTGTTTGCTCAGCACACTACCATGGACATGCCAATGCGCATTCATGAAATCCTGCTATCGATGCTGATTACCATGGTCGTAGCAAAAACCATGGTATCTCTGTTCCCTGTTGAACGTGACGGCAAACCACCAACATTTGAAGAAGAACCTGTTACGTTTGAGAACCGAGCGATTTCACTCGCATTGATTGGTCTTGGTGTGGCGTTCTTGATGATTGTCGACATCATTTCAGCAACGTTTTGTTTGGTGCCAGTGATTGCCGCAGCAACGCAAACCACACACAAAAGCTTTATCGATGTGGTTGACCGTCGTTTTCAAACTCAAGTGGGTGGCTGTGCATTAGCTGTAGTGTTAACCTTACTAATGGCAGGGCATCAGTCCACGTTCGGTTACTACACCATCGTATTGGGTCTGCTTGCTTTTATGATTACCGCATCAATGGCAAAAGCGAAAGGCCCGGCCAAAGACGTTCATGCTGATGCGTTATTAGCGACCATGCTGCCGATTCAACTCTACATGACCAGTAACGAGTTAGGCTTGGAAAGCACCTTCCTCCGAGCTTGGGAGTTAACGGCTACTTTGCTCTTGTTATGGGTACTAGCGAAAAGTACAAGCATCCCCCAAAGCTAACGCCTAAGAATCTTGAAGATTACTAATATCTCCAGAGACGTAAACTAGTAGCTATCCGATAATATACATGGTTAAACATCTCAAACATATATGTTTGAGATGTTTAACCTATATTTAGTAACAGCTATCGTTACTATAACCCAGAATCAAATATGTCTATTTGAAAGTGTACTTATAGCTAAGAAAATATATAGAAGGAATGATTGTAAGGGTTGTTAACATGGATATTATACAGCCCCAGCCAACCACCAGTGCCATAGGTGACATGTAGTTGTCATAACCTCCCAAGCCATACGCAAGTGGGATAAGCCCAGCAACAGTTGTGATTGTGGTTAAGGTTATCGGCCTCACGCGGCTTTGCGTTCCACGAATGACAAACTCCAGCAAGTTAGTATTACTACACTCCGATTCGTGCTCTTTGAAGTGCCAAATCAACACTAGGCTGTTGTTCACCATAATACCAATCAAGGCAATCATCCCTATGATGGAGAAAAAGCTAAGCACCTGATTATGTAAAAACAGAATGAACAGCGCGCCAGCGATACCAAATGGAATCACCGTCAACACAATCAAGGTTTCTCTCATTCGATCAAACAGAAGAATCAAAAGCAACGCGATACCAATGAACGCCACGCTAATCGCAATCATAAAGCCTTGTTGTGCTTCTTGTGTTTCTAAGATCTGCCCTGTCGCAATGATAGAAGCACCGCCGTATTCTTTATTGGCAAAAGCGTCTTGGATCGCAGCAAAAACGGCAACTGGATCGGTAATAGTCGAATCGACACCTGACGACACTCGAACCACTCGCTCTCCATTAAAGTGTTTGATTTGCGCTTCTGCATCAGCATTTTTCCAGCGAACCAGTTCACTTAATGGCACCAGTTTGTTGTTGCTGGCACGAACTAAAATGTTATCCAGTTCTTTTAAGGACTTGTCGTTTTCTTCTAGCGCGACTCGGAAATACACTTCTTCTTCACCATTAAAAATCCGCGTCACGCGTTGACCGTCAATCGCAAACTTAATGATATCACCGACCTTATTGGCACTGATGCCGTAGTACTTCAACCAATGATGTTGTAACTCAGCTTGAATCTGTGGTGCTGGTGCATTTAAATCACGTCGTACTCGACTCGTCCCGTCCAATGATTCAATGTATGCCGTCAGATCATTAGCAAGCTTTTCTCGCCCTTCATCCGTACCGCCAACGACACGCAAGTCCACTGGACGCCCTACCGGAGGGCCGCCGCCATCAATATCAAACTCAATTTGAGCCAATCCGGTGATTTGCGTTGCTTTCTCTTCCCACTCTTCGACGATTTGCTCTGCGGTTCTTGTCCGACGGTTTGGTGGCGTTAGTGAAATCACCCAATAGCTATTTGGTGAGCTCACTTCGCCATACCAATAATTCACCTCTTCAGTGCTTTTGATCAGCGCTTCTAGCTGCTGTGTTTCTTTCCAGACGTCATCCAAATCTAACTCTGGATTCGACTCAGCGCTGATCTCTATCAAATACGCGCCGTCTGTTGGGAAGAATAAGAAACTCAAACTCTTATATGAAATTGCCCCTAAAGTTAGAATAACCACTGTGATGCTTGGCAATGCTACCTTGCTGTTTCGAATAACAAATTCAATCAAACGATTCAGCGTGCTTAAATCTAAAAGTGGCTTTTTCTTTACCTGGCTCTTCTTACTCAAAATGCCTTTTAAGTGGGCAGGAATAAAGAACAGCGCGTCGATAAATGAAAAGCACAACGCAATGATGACTGTAAGTGGAATCACATAGACCAATTTACCGCTGTTTCCCGGCAAGAAGAGCAAAGGTATGAACGCAATCATGGTGGATAAAATGCTTGCGAGGACCGCTGGGAATACACTCTTCACACCTTGTGTGACCGCCCTATCAACCGGATAACCTTCTTCAACTAGTGCTACGATTTTATCACCCACCACCACGGCATCATCGACAATAATTCCGACAATCAGAATTAAGGCGGACATAGTGAACACATCAAGAATCTGCCCGAAAGGAGGCAGCAAAGCCAGCGTGCCAAAGATACATACGGGAATAGAAACCGCGACCCAAAATGCTATGCGTCTATCAAGGAAAAGCGCTAATGTAATCAGCACCAAACCAAGTCCAACCAAGCCGTTGTCTTGCACTATGCGCGCTTTCTCTTGGATATCTTCAGACAAATCAGAACCGATGGCGATAGTGTATTTGTCACCGAGCAGTTTTTGCTGATTCGCAATCAAGGCTTTCACCGCGTTGGAGGTGCTAATAACATCCGCACTCTCATTGGTTCTCAAATCAAAAAGAATGCTCTTGTTACCATTGATTGAGCCATACACCTCGCCTTTTTCAAACCCGTCCTCAATGAGACCTGTAACGTCTTTAAGTTGAATGTTCGGGCTGAATGAGATCAACATTTCACGCAGCTCTTCAATGCTATCTAGCTCGGCAGAGGTCATTAGTTCAGGGTTGTTTTTTAAGGCTTCCAGTCGACCACCGCTGATCAGCGTATTACGCTCTGCAATCAATGCAGCCACTTGATCTAGCGTCAAACCGTAACGTCTTAAAGAAATGGGTTCGAGTTGAATTAAGAACTCAGGTGCACGCAAATCAACAGTGTAAACTTCACCAATCCCCTCAATGCGTCGCAATGCCAACTCTAGGTCTTTGGCTTTATTTCGCAGAGCTTTATAACCAACATCACCAGAGATACCGACTACCATGAAATCCAAGCTGTACGATTTTTTGATCGACAGCGTTGGTGCTTCAGTTACGCCAGCAGGTAAATCCGTTACCCTAGCCAGAGCATCTCGAATGTCTTGGTAAACAGCATTCGGATCAGAAACATTGCTATCCAACACCACGCTGATCTTTGAGACACCAGTTTCCGATGTGGAGGTGAACTCTTTCAAGCCGGAGATAGACAGGAGTTCTTTCTCAATTTTACTGGTGATGTTACTTTCAATATCTTTCGCGCTGGCACCAGGATAAACTGTGACAATATCGCCTTTTCCTAAATCAAATCGAGGCTTCTCAGCAAGGGGAAGATTGTAGGCAGTAAGGGTACCAATGCTGATAATCAAAATGGTTAGGATTTTAGACGCAAACTTTCGGTGAGAGAGCAAATCTAAGAAGAAACTCACATTGCCTCCTGATCATTGAAATAGACGTATGATTCCATGCCCGGATTAAGCTTGCCGTTGGCGTTATCAACCGTCACTTCAACAAGGAAGCCAGGTTCACTGTTTTGGAAAGCAGGAGAAAGCAAAGTGATGGTGCCATCGATTGTTTGCCCAACAGAAGGCACTTCAACCTTAACCTTCTCGCCCTTGGTAAATCTGTTGAAGTCAATTTCTAACAGGCGAAAACGCACTTTCAAACGTTCCATATCTGCAATGGTAAAGAGTGCATCCCCCACCGAAATAAATTGGCCTAGCTCAACAGAGCGATTGATGATAACCCCATTGAAAGGAGCATCAGGAGAGGCTTTATCCAGTGTTCGTTCTGCGATTTTATAGTGTGTATGGCTTACATTAAACTGAGCTCTACTGACGTTGGTTACACGAACTTGGTTGTCAACATCGCTTACAGATACTCCTTTCTTTTTTAACAATGATTGATATCGTTTTAGCTGCTTCAATTGAACATCGAGTTCTGAGCGCTGGACATCTAATTCGTTGCGCGCCAAATCTAAACTTAATGCATAATCTTTAGGTGATAACAATAGGAGCTCTTGTCCTTTCTTAACCGGGTCTCCATTATCATAGTTATAAGAATCAACAGTGCCGACAACTTCACTTTTTATTACAACGCTTTTTTCTGGAATAAATTGACCAACAACATAATCTTCGCTTGCGTAAAGCAAGTTAGAAGCGACTATTGTTGATATTAATATTAAGTTGATCTTCATTATTATTGACCTGACTAAAAATAGTTTTATTTATAATATCAACATAAGATTACTCGAAAGAATGTGAAAAATTTGTCATAAAATTAGAAGGCCGTAAAAATCTATATAAAAAGATCAATCGCTTATCTAAATATCATTAATTGCAAGGGCAATTTATATTTCTATATCAAAGGTATTAAATACTACTTAAGTAAAATATATTAAGTTTTAAAATTTTACTTAAGTAGTATATCTTGACTTAGTCATTGTAAATCTATATGCATATCTGAATGTCTAGCTTATCCAGAAAAGATGAATCCAAGATTGATATGTGATGTTACTCATGGAGTTAAAATCATCATATGAGCATTAAGGACAGAGATAAACTTGTTGTGTATGTGGGAAACTGTGTAAATCTTTGATTTTCCAGTTATCCACATACGCTATAAAGATCTATATTTAACTATATAAATCTATGATAGCTATAGATCTATAAGATCTATAGAAGATGTAAGGCATTGATAATAATAGAGTTTAACTCGTTTAAAGATCTTTTTTTAGGTCTTTAAGTAACAAGATCTAGGTTTAATTGATCATTTATTAGGTGTTTGTGATCTTCTTACAGGCTTTAATGCAACATAATCTAGGTAAAAGTGATCATATATTAGGTGGTCGGATAACATATTTTAGGTGTTTCTGTTCTTAAGTGACATATTTTAGGTGTGTGAGGTGCTTGTATAGAAGTCTTGTCCGGTTTTTTTTACTTTCGAGTCAATGATCACGTCGGATTCTCGCCTGTATACCTAAAATGTGTCACATAGCTCATTTCAACCTAAAAAATGTCATCTTTAGACCCCATGACCTAAAACTTGTTAGCTATCAGTAATCGTGAGTATCGGTTAGTTCTGAAAGGGTATCTATCTTTTCCATTAACGATTCTAGTTCATGTATTCCATCATCATGCTTTTGTTGCTCTTTTTCTGAGTATCGTTTTGACAAGCTATCTTCAACTTTAAGAGCGTGGTCTTCTTTACCCACATAGCGGTACGCGATGGCAAGTGCTTCTAGTTCAGACTCGGTTAGTCTGACTTGGTTTTGAAGCCTTTTCAATTCAAGTTGTCGAATTGTCTTAAGAGCATCGTGTTGATTCAGTTCATCAATTGAACCTAGTTTAACCCACCGGAATAGAAACTTGATTCCAGTAATGGTTCTACCTTTCTTTACAACCTCAAACCCCTTATCACCTTGGCTACTTTCTAAAAATAAAAGCTCTTTGCTAATCTGAGGGTGTTCAGAAAGTTCTTTAATACTTTCCCTGATACAACGTTTCATAAATACGCTGTTGTTTTTGAAGGAACTTTTATCTTTTTTCAGCTTCCCAGATTCGTCCAAAAGCCCAAATATTCCTTTCAGTTCACTAAGCTTTTGCGCATGCATTTCAAAGCCCTTGTCTTTGAAACGACTAAGCAGCTCGTACAAGCGTTTAGAATACTCCTTTTTTACCTCAAAGAAATTGCGAGTGTTAATCAGTGCAAATCCTTGATTATATTCAATATACTCTGATTTGAGCATATCGTTAGGAACCATCGTAAGTATGCCGTGTTTATAAGCTATATGTTTAAAAAGAGGTCTATAGTCGAATTCAATATCACCTTTCGGGGTTTCCACCTTTATCCCGATTTTTCGACTAGCCAGGCGGTTCGCTACTGGACTTAAGTTGCTACCGATATGTTTAGACTCAACACCTAACCACTCTGATAATTGATGTGAAGTAAATTCATAGTGTGGTGTTTTCTGATCCCAGTCGTTTGGTTTCATATGTGCAATCATCAACGCAAACATATCAGCTTCCCTAGCGGATAGATCTTGACGACTAAAGACCAGTTGATGGCCTTTTTTGATATGTTTCGGGAGGTTATCGCTTACCGCAGGGTAGAAATATTCTTCATCACTCATGCAAATGCATATCCATAAATAACAAAATTTAGGTAATTATGACACATTTTAGGTCGAGCATGTACAGAAATACTCACATCAAGCAGTGATTATAGATACCTGATTTGTACTCGCCCTACTGCGTCACGATAGTATTCAACCAAGCCTTGAGACTCTTTCTCTGAAATGGTGTTCATGTACTCTGCTAGTATGGTAGCTGTATCACGAACCTTGTTCACGCTAGCTTTCACGGCGCTTGCAGCCTTGTTGTGCCAGCTAGCAATCACAAACTTAAGGTATGACAAGAACTTAGGCGCTAAAGGCTGTTGGTGCTTGTTGTACAGCTTGATAACACGACGAGCTCCACTAGCTGATAGGCGGCCTTGCTTAGCAGCTAATTGAAGTTGTTTTACTTCATCTGCGTCACGTTTGAAGATTTTCAAAAACCAAGAATCAGATGGGATACCGTTATTAATTTTATTTTTACTCTCTGTAGAGAGATCTTTTGTATTTATGCTGCAATTTTTGTTTTTGTCTGATTGCTCGCAAACCTTGTCAGAACTGGCCTCAAGAGGTTTTTCCACAGAAGCCCCCCTAAATGCAATTTTTGTCTATTACAAAACTTCTCTGCCGCTTGTAGCGCGTATTTGTATGCACCAGTGAACATGTTTTGGATGCCATCAACGCATAGAGTGATGTGACGTTGATTCTGACCTGTGTGAGCGTTCCTCTTTGGCTGTCCATAAGCGATCAGGCCAAGTTTTTTTGCACTTCTGATGTAATTATCAATAGTGCGCTTTATGATTGGCTTACAACCGTAACGGTGACAGTTCTCATTGTAGGTACGCATTAAGGTATCGCTTGAAGCAAAGCAAGTGTGACCATGCTTAAGGATAAAGCTTGAGATAGTTTCTAGTAGGCAAGCAAGCTTACGTTGTGCCAATGGTTTATTGGCTTTGATATTGGAAGCTTGTGTTCTGAATCCTGACTTCCAGTACCGAGGATTCAGCAAAAGTGGTGTAATTTGCATAAAATTTGCTCAAATAAAAAGCGCAAAAGTTTGCCACCGATCTCTTTGAACGTTATAATTACACCTGTCTTGTGTTGTGTAATTTTAACGCTCGCTAAGATTGGTGCTCAAAACAATCTAAGTTGTTAAATTAATTACGAACCATTTGAGACATTAGTCGCCAAACTAAAATGTCTCACCTGATTAGGCTTTGGTCTAATTTATTACGGCATACTGACTTTCCTTAAGTTCGTTTGTCGTGACGCTTTAAGTTTGCCGCTTAAAGCTCGATTTCAGTAAGAAAGCCCGCTCGCCAAAGCGGGCTTTTTTATTTTCTGTTGTCCGAAATCGAATCACTTTCTCTCTATCACGGCATCGCCATGACCTAATTACAGAAAAACTCCCCTATTATTGATCGTCAATGGTTGATCAAATAAGTCTCCATATCAAAACTATTCCGAACAAGGGGCGTTACCATCTGGCGCTAAAGTTTACCAAAAATTTTATCTATTTAAACTCCTTTTGGACGTGTTAATATTCCGAACACGCCGAATTTTGTGGATAACTCTGTGATGAAATTTACTCCCCCACTAAGTGCTGAACAGCAATTGGAAACTCAAGTTAACCAATTAAAACAACAATTTAAGCGCCGTCAGTTCCCGAAAAAGAACGCACCAGCGCTACCGTTGGATTTGTTAGTAACAATCTCAGGTTGCACCTTTGGTTTGCATAGCCAAAAAGACGGTAGACTCGTTCTAAAGGCCGATAAGGCGATTAACTTTGATAAGGGTGTCAATGTGTTGCGCTCAGTATCGTATATTGCTGGCGCGCGAGATAGCGTATCTATCGCTGGTTGGGACTGGCGACCAACGCACTTCAAGAAAGATAAACTCTATTTGCGTCCTGTCGCGCCTAGTGATTTATAAAATTCCGAATTGGCCACCAGAATTTTCGATTTAATTGAGTGTTTTTTGTACTTAATTACTAATCGCTGGTGGCGCTTTTTAATTGATCAACTTATTGGAATTTTCGTGATGAAGATCCGAAGTTGACGAATTGCTGTTTAATTTGAGGCGCAACACTCACTTTTTGCTCTACTGGAACGTAGCTATTTGTCGGTAAAGTTGCCATTTTTCGGGAACCTAGCGACTCAAACATAGCTCGCACCACTTGATGATCTTCCTTGCTGGCCATGTTGGCGATCGCTTTGCGCTGCGCATCGGTCACATAGATAGGTAAAGAGTCCACAACATCAAGCAGCATCGAGGTTGCCTTAGCGTTTTGCTCTACCTTTTCACGCAACTCTGCGTTCACGCTTTCTAGGTACATAAGCTGGTTAGTAAGATCACCGACAAGCTCAACATTAGTCTGTTGAGTCATGTTCGCGTAGATATTACGCGCGGATTCCTCATCAAAACCTTGTTCCTGTAGCGATTCGAGGATCATTTGCTCGCTGTTCGCACTTTCCATCATCATGGCAGGATGATCTAGGCTGATATAGTTCGGCTGCAATACGTAGTCCATACCGTGATATGAAGTCGTGATCGATGCCTCGCGTGTATCTTGGCCACCAGTCGCCCAGCTCCAACCACCAGCACGGCTATTGTGCAAACCTAAAGCAATACGGCCTGTGTCGGTATCTAAAAACTCTTGAGTGTGTTCAACAATACCGTCATCTGAACAGGTGATAGAGATTGTGCGGTTAGATGGCACGTTTTCTACCACAACCGGACGACCATTAATCATGATCACCTCAGTCTCACCGATTGAGAGCTTATTCGCTCGCTGGCGGGATTGATGGCCATAGTAACCATACGCTTCACCGAGTCGTAATAGCTCTTGAGTTCGTGGGCTGTTGAGCATCGCTTGAACGGCTTTGATGATGTAATTGCGCTTGTTGGCGCTAAGCTTGCGACCGTCATTGAATAGGCTGAAACGGTCGGATACTTGTTTAAGTGCTTTTGCTGTCACTTTCTTTTCTCCATTAATGGCTTTGGATTTCGGTTAGTAGGTCGAGAACTACGTCTCTAACGAATCGTTCCGCTTCGCTTTGGTCAGTCATGCCAATGGATTCCATCATTTTTTCGTTTTTAGAGACTTGAGCGGCCAGCTCGGAAATGACTTCCTTGGCCAGCTCGGAATCGAGGCCAATAACAGACGTGTAAAGGTGATTTTTGAGTTTTTCGGATTTGCCGATTGGGGATTGCTCGATAAGGTCAAGCACGGTGGCCAGCATGGTTGCGTAGTTCGCTTGAGATTCCATTGCATCGGCTTTCTCTTGCTCAATAGCGGTATTGAGAGAGTTAAAGCGGATCTCGAATGGCATATCGTTATCGTTCCACACCTTGCCGTCTCGGTAGATGGTGTGAATATCGATAGCGCGCTTAACGAACGCCACCACGGCTGCGCGGATTTGGTTGGCGCGTAGTGCAGATTGAATCGATGTGCGGAAGAAGCCGCCCTCGCCTAGTCCACCAGAAAGAAGATCACCAAACCCAAGCATGGATGGGTCTACGCCAAGCGTTCCGGCTAAGCGTTTAAGGTGAAACATAATGTCTTCGATGTGGGAGATATTCGGGTCAGTGGTAAAGGTATCGATCTGCAAGCCACCTTTAGCGCCGCCCATAAAGGGCAATAGCGTGTTGATGACGGTTGGAATGAAACCTAGCTTGCGGGAACGGTCTACCACCTCTTGACGGTCTTGCTTCATCTGGTCAGCGACCATGTTGATGTATTCCGCAGCTCCGGCCGCATCTAAGCCGTCAGTGTTTACCGCTACCATGCGATCGATAAGTGAAGCATTCACACGACTTGCGCCGAGCGCTGCAATGGACTGGCGAAGCATCGACCAAGCCTCAAAACAGGTAAGAAGAATGGATGTGCCGTAGTTCTGCGTCTCGATTGGCATGCGTGAATACGCATCGTCATAAAGTGAGTAGCGCTGGCCAGTGTAGTTAACTGGCGGTATATCCATATCTGGCCGCCAGATTGGCATTTTTAGTGGGATAAGCGCCCAAGGCTCGGCAAGGCGTACCTGTTCGCCGTTCGCTCGGGTTTGTAGATATTCCGCAGTAAATCCCGCTAGCTCGCCCGAACGTTCGTACTCACGAATTTGGTTTGGCAACGTGTAGTAGTTGGCCTCAAAGTGAGTAATACCCACGCCCTCTTTCGTGTATGGGCGAACATAGTTAACCCCATAAACCAGCGTTGAATACGTCCAGTTCATTAGGTTTTCGTTGATTGGAGTTAGCAGCTCTCGGTTAAGACGCCCTACGTACTCGGCGTACTTCTCATCGGTTGGATGAAGATACACAGCCATGCCATTGTCGTTTGATACCGAAAGAGCGTGACCAAGGTGCAGATTGAGCGCGGCATCAATCGTGCTGTCCTCGGCCATTTCCTTGAGTATCGGATATAGCATGAAGCGATCTTTCGGCAGCTTGTGCAGAAAAAAGCGGTCTGAGCTTTTTCGACCGTCATTGGTCAGAGCGCCGGTGCTTTCATCTAATTGGTTTTCGCGATCGTGGAATGGCGATCCCGTGTATCCAGCGCCAGATTCAAAACTGATCCCGCTCTCTTTATCGTCATTCTCGTTAAAGAAAGGGAACGCTTGTTTTAAAGCTGTCGCTAGCCCAATTGATGCCTTGTTTTGCGACATGTGCGACCTCGGTTAGTTGAGGCGCTTTCTACAGGGATGGGGATGATCTTGGATGATAGCGCATCGCGTCAATGTGACCAATACGCTAATAAATGATTGATTTTCTATGCGTTAAATTTTTTTAGTCAAAGTTCAATTGCTTGCCTTTGAATCTTGGTTACTCACCAAAAACACTAATTTTTATTCTTGATGATAACCTCCGTGTTCGGAATAATTATCCCATCCCTAAAAATCTACTTCCTTAGATATTTTAGATTATTCATTAACTTAAATTGATATTGATAGTGGCGTTTTTTTGGGATGGGGAATAGGAAAGGAAAAAGTCGGGCGAAAGCTCGACTTTTTTTTTGGCTTTTATCCAATGAATAAAAGGCAAGTTCAATGAACACTGATTTAACCCGCAGTATTGAACAGGCGACAACAATCGATGAACTGGTACGCCAGTTTGAAGCCTTGCTCGCTGTCGATATTAGCGACACTCCAAAAGGCCACCAGCGCCTTAAGGCTAACCAACTAGCCAAAGATATTCTCGCCAAGTACAACGGCGACTACTCCAACGTTTCACCCGAAGATAAAGCAGCTCTGCGCGACTACACAGGTTTTGGCGGTATCGGTGGCTCCACCAACGAATACTACACGCCTAAATGGCTGGCGAGCGCGACTTGGGATGCAGTTCGTTCCTATGGCTTTACTGGCGGCAGCGTACTTGAACCAAGTTCGGGCGTGGGCGTATTTAGCGAAACCAAACCTAAAGGCACCCTGACTACATCCGTAGAAATGGATCAGACCTCAGCGGCCATCAACCAAATTCTTCACCCCGAAGACCATGTAATCCAATCAGCATTCGAAGCGGTAGCAACTAATCCTGGCATTGGTGACTTTGACCTAGTGATCGGCAACCCGCCTTATGGTGTTCGAGACGCTAGCGCGATGAAAGACAAAGCGTACAAAGACATTAAGTACGCTGATCAGTATTTCGTTTCTCGTTCTATCGATAAAGCGAAAGCTGGTGGCTTGATTGCCCTAGTGCTGCCAACTCGTATTTGTGATGCGAAAAACCTTGAGAAGTGGCGTACACAACTCGCGCTTAAAGCGGAGTTTTTGGGCGCGCACCGACTACCAACGGGCACGTTCTCTGATACGGGCGTAGTGACTGACCTTGTTATCTGGCGAAGACACAGCGACCAAGCGAAAGCACTGATTGATAGCGCCGACCGCGACACGCTGATTGAATCTAACGTACTTTGGGACACTTGGCTCAAAGGTAAGTGGTTCGAGCGCGAGGGTAATAAATTCATCAACGGCGAACAGACTGTTGAGGGCGTAGGTAAGTTTGCGCGCAAAGTCGTGAAGCGTGGCAACCGTTCTAACGAGGATATTAAAGAGTCGCTAATGCGCCGCTTTGACAGTCGCATTGACTGGATGTTGCTCGATGAAGCGGTCAGCGAGCCAGTGAGCGCGAAATACTCCGAGGGCGACACGATTTTCCGCAATGGCCAGCAGTACGAAATGATTGATGGCGAATGGGAGTTATCTAAAAGCAACGCGCAAACAGGCGCTATCAGCAAGCCGACCTATGGCGTAGATAACACCGATGAGATCGGTTCTATCACCTACTCTACTGAATCGATGCTTAAGCTATCGGCCAGCCAAGCGCTCAAGCTTTTCGAAGATTACGGTTACTTGTGTCATGACGACTTTAAAGCCCTAATGCGCGAGATAGCCAAGCTGCCAAAAGCGAGCCAAGAACACGCTTATAAAGGCATTCTACTTGGCATGAAAGTTCAAACACTTGCAACGCTGGTTGCTGGTGGCCGAACCACAGCCAATAGCGACTTGGCCAACATGGCAATGGGCGCGGAGGACTTCCAGACCGAACAATATCGCGTGAAGTTAAGCGGCGAAGTGTTAGAGCTGAACGCACTAATGGGCGGCTCTAAGGAATCGAAGAAAGCGCTAAGCAACTTAAGCGAGAAGTACGTTTCTGCATGGAATTACTACCACTCATCGATCGATTCTAAGGGCAAACTGTCTGACCTACTCAAAGGCGACCTTAAGCGTGAGCTGACCGTTCAATACAGTTCGTCTCGCATTGGTGACGTGTTCCATCTATGCGACCGTGAACTAGGCATAACCACACTGACACTGCATGACGTTCGCACGTATTACACCGCAAGCGGTATCGATGCGATGAGCGATGAGCAGTTGCTTGATTACCTAGCGAACATGGATGAGGTAGCTGTAAACCCTGACGGCACGGTGACGGCATTCCATAAAGCGACGACTGGCCTAGTCGGCAAGCGCATGGATCAGCTGACCGCACAATTAGTATCGGCCACCAGCGATACCGTGAAAGCTAACATCATGCGCCAAATCCAAGCCATCGAATCTAAGCGAAACAAGATCTCGATTGCCGATGTGAGGATGAAGCTTACCGATAAGTGGATTCCTAAAAACATCATGCTTGAGTTCCTGCATGACCGTGGCTACACGGAATTTATCTTGGGCGACTTTACCGAGGATAAGGACGGCTTTGAGGATTTCGTACAAAGCGAATCCGGCCAATACCTCACTGGCTACCGTTGGCGTGATGGCGAATGGATTGATGGCTTAACTCGTAATGGCGTGAAAGGTAAAGCAGCGAACAGCGATGAGCGATTTGAGCGTCAAATTGAATCGTACATCAACTATGGTGCTGTTCGTGGCGGTAGTAAGAACGAAGATAAATCACTTATCCGTGAACAAATGCGCCGCCTCGATGATGAGTTTTCTACATGGATTGTATCATCTGACCATTCAGAATACTTGGAACAGGTTTACAACAATACGTTTAACGGTTGGATTAAACCGGAGTTCGATGACACTCCATTATCGCTAGATGGCGTATCTGGTGCGATTGAGTTCCTACCTTACCAAAACTCAACGATTCGCCGTCACAGTGCAGACGGGAACGGCATTATTGCCTTTGGTACTGGCTTGGGTAAAACGCTCACTGGCCTTGGCCTCGTGCAGCACAACCTAGAAACCAAACGCGCTAACCGTGTGGCCATCGTTGTTCCTAAATCCGTGTTAGAGAACTGGTTCTATGAGTCCGACCTGTTCTTTGGTGAAAGCAATCTATCTGACAAGGTATTTATCGGCCTTGAAGTTCACAAAGACGATGACGGAAAAATCATTCGGGAACCGGAATTAGATGAAACGGGCGAACCGAAGTTAGACAAGAAAGGTGATCCTATCTTGCGCGCCAAACTGACCGTAGACACCAACGGCAAGCGCGTAGCAGAACAGCTCCACCAGCTTACACAGTCAACAGCTCGCATCGTGGTAATGACAAAAGACGTGTACAACCGCATTCCATTGAAGCCGGACACGATTTCGGCCAACGTGCTTGAAATGCGCGATGCTGGTTTGATTGCTGGTTCAAGCAAGCTAGTTAAGGAAGCGGAAAGCCACACAGAGCAAGCGAAGAACGCGCGCTTTGAAGCGAAATATGCTGACGATGGTACGGCCAAAAACGAAGAACTACCGTACTTTGAGGACTTGCTATTCGATTCGGTTATGGTCGATGAGGCGCATGATTTCCGCAACTCGTACAAGGGCGGCTCATACCGAAACAATCTGGCATTCTTGCCTAGCCAAGCGCAAGCCGATCGCGCTATCGATATGCAGCTTAAGAACAACGTCATTAAGGCTCGCAATGACGGTCGAGGCGTTTACTTCCTAACAGCTACGCCAACCGTAAACAGCCCTGTTGATATGTTCAATATGCTGTCCCACATCATTCCGGCAGACACGTTTGCCAAGATGGGGATCTTTGACAGCGACGACTTTATCCGCATGTTTGGTAAGACTGGCGAAGCGCTGGTTACTAAGATTTCGGGCGAAGTTGAACAGCGTGAAGCCCTACTCGGATTCCAAAACCTAGACGCACTTCGAAACATCGTTAACCGCTACATGACGATCGAGGATGCTAAATCCGTTGGTGCCAACGTTCACATTCCTGACCTGATTAGCCAGCAAAGCGTTGTCCAAATGAATAGCGAACAGGAAGCGCTATATGAGGAACTACGCCAGCGCGCTGACGCAATCAGTAATCCAGACAAAGACGAAAACCAAGAGATTGTCGAGCAATACCCTAACGACACGGTTTTCGGCCTAATCCGTAAAATGGACAAGGTAAGCACAGACCTTGATTTGTACTATGAGCGTGTTACCTACCGATTCGCCAAGGACAGCAAGAAAGAGGTAGAGGCGGCAGTAGCTAAGCTACCAAATACCGTCACGGTCGCTTTTGAGGATGTGGCACCAGACGGCACGGTTAAGCTAAGCAAAATCCAAGTTAAGGTTGATAAGAGCGTTAAGGTCGAGGGCGATCACTGCGTGGTTCAGCTCCACCAGCAACTTGATGACCGATTCACAAACATTTGTGACAAGGCCAAGTTGAAATTTACGCACCCTGTCTCCCCTAAGTACGCCAAGTTCCTTGAGAACGCGCGCGAGATTTATCTGGCTGGCGGTAAGCAGCTTGTCTTTACCGAAGAAAAAACACAGCACAAGAAAGTCGCGCGAATCATTGCGGATTTTGTTGGTTGTAAGCTGTCTGAAATCGGTATTTTGAACAGCGATACCGTTGCGGGTAAGAAAGGCTCTAAAGCGACTGAGGACGATGAGGAAGCGGGTTTGGAAGCAATGGCCAATGCTTACAACACCTCGAAATACAAATTCATGATCCTCAATAAAAAAGGCGAAGTCGGCATCAACTTGCATCATGGCACAACCGATATTCACCACTTAACGCTACCTTGGACTCCAATGAGTATCACACAGCGTAATGGCCGTGGCGCGCGTGTTGGCTCTAAACAAAACAGCGTGAACGTTCACTACTACACGTCGAAAGGCTCATTCGATGATTTCCGCTTGGCCACAATCCAACGCAAAGCCACTTGGATTGAGACAATGTTCAAAGGTGATGAAAAGTACATTGCGAACGCCGATGCAGACGCAGCCGACGAAACTGCAATCATGCTGGCAGCGAATCCAGAAGAAGCGAAAGCCCGTATCGAAGCGGCTAAGCGTCAAGCTGAGCGCAAGCGAAAATTAGAGGAACGCCGACTAGCAAGTATCAACGTTAGCAAGTACATCAAAGCCACCCAAATGCTTGCTTTGGATGTGAGTGCGGTTGAGGGCGAGCTGGCCGAACTACGCGAGAAGTTAGAGCCGCTACGCAAAGAGGTGGAAGAAGATCGCCTACGTGCAGAGGGCGAGAAGCGCGGCAGTTGGCAGCACAAAAACTACCAACGCACCAAGGGCAGACTGTTTGCGCTAGAAAGCCAAATCAAAACCTATGAGGCAGCGATCAAAAACCGCGACAAAGCGAGCGATACCATCAAGAAATTGAAACCAGCAATGGAGCTGGCCATCAATGACGGTGTGTTAAAGGATTACCCTGACTTCCTAACTCATCCAGAGTTGTACATTGTTCGCAATGGCGTGATTGTGCGTAATGGCTACACCTACAAAGCCGAAGTTAAGAGCCGTTCTTGGAGCGCTGAGTACGATTCGAAAGCAACAATCATGATCACCAACTTCGACCGTAAATCTGGCACGGTGGACGGCTTTATTACTGAAATGGACGGCGAACCTGCGTCACGCAACTACGTCGATCTACCTGTTGAGCGCATCATTGAAATTGCGCCAGTGAATCAGGATAGAGCTGCGCTAGAAGCAAAAGCGCTCCAAGGTGTACCACTAAGTGAAGTCGCTCATACGTTTGACCGTGAGACGTTCTTTGAACTGGTCGCAGAAAAGAAAATGAAAGCCTACGGTAACAGCCGCCGTTGTTTGGTGCGCAATGCTGACGGCTCATTCTCTACACCGTGGGGATTGGATGTTGAACCAGACCAAACGCTGATTTATCCAGATGCGAGCGATAAAGCGATCGTGAAAGCCCTACTCGACCAAGTAACCAAGCAATTGGAAGATAAAGGTCACGTGATGTTGGAACACGACATTCTAAGTTTCTTTATCGGTAGCGATTGGGACAAACAGGCGATGGAAAACGGCAACCAAGTGAGCGAACAGGAAGTTGTTGAACTGGTGACACTTGAGATCAAAGCATTCGAGGAAAAATACCCTGAGCTTTATCAAGAAGCGCTACTGAAAGCAGAGACGACTTACAAAACGTCTATCACTTTCCTTAAAGAGCTAGATAACCATCTAAGCAATTTGAAATGGACAGGTTACACCAACGCACACGAAGCGCGCCGCCTATCGGCTCGTGAGTTCACTCGTTACACCGATATTCTGACCG
Organism: Vibrio sp. 2CM40D; assembly: GCF_023161825.1. Classification (NCBI taxonomy): domain Bacteria; kingdom Pseudomonadati; phylum Pseudomonadota; class Gammaproteobacteria; order Vibrionales; family Vibrionaceae; genus Vibrio; species Vibrio sp. 2CM40D. The sequence goes on along the minus strand of NZ_JALNTL010000011.1, from coordinate 53,049 downwards.
AACGCTCTAGCGAATACCGCACAGAGCTGGAAGATAAGCTATTCGCTGACTTCACTAAGCTGGTGGCTAACGACCTTGACCGTGCAAAACGTCTATCACAGATCGCGTACTGGATGACGCAATACAAACCAACGACCGATACTCACCTACTGAAAAAGGTCGATGCGATTTACGGCGAAAACTCACAAGAAACCATGCTTAAGGTATGTGCCGACCTACACGCTATTGGCGAACGTGAGTTCCTATCCGGTGATGGCCTAATTTTCTCGGATGACTGGTCATTGAATCGCATGAAAGGTGCGTATGGTTCGCTATTCACTTACCGCAGCGCACAGCGTGAGGAATTTATCGAGAAGTACCTAAATGCGGATAAGCCGGAAAAGGCCGAGGTTAAAGTGACCGAAACGCAGAAAGTGAAAATCGATAATATCTCTGCCATTAACGTAGAGAGCATCGAGAAGTTTAGCGAACTAATGTCAGGCATTGGCATCGACGTTAAAATGGTGACTTCACCAATTAGCTGGAAGCCTAAGCGCGGTCGCAACCGAAAAGAGATTGTTGTAGAGCCATACGAGCGCATTGGTTTGATGGACAACAATGGCCTTAAAGGTTCGCTTAAAGTGATGTTCGCTGGTGACAAGGAAGCTAAGGCCGAGTACGGCGCTGACTTCGCATCAAACGCAAGCAGTGAATTTAATGGCGGCTGGTGGTTTATCTCTGCGAAAGCGGATTTGGAATTGCTAGCGAAATCGCTATTAACCATTCACAACACAATGGCCGAAGCTGCCTAACTCAAATTTTCGCATGCGAAAAGTTCTCGCATGCGAAAACTTTTTGGAGACAACAATGATTACCCAAGTGAAATTGCCTACCGTTGAAGATCTACAGCCCTTACTCGATGAGGCGCTAGAAACAGCGCAAAGCAAAGAAGCATTTATCCAAGCTCAAGTAGATGGCATTTACAAAACACTTAAAGCCAATCCGCTCATGTACCGTCACTATGGCGCTTATTGGTGGGCGGTTAAATCGCTCATGGCCAAGCATGGTTATGACCTTGGCAGCGATTCAGAAGTGATCACAGAGCAACACTTCAATTTCGAAGACCCTGCGATTTTGTTGTGTGCTGCGTGGGCGTACCAGCAAGAGCAAGTTGATAAAGGCTACTGGCAAGCAAACCTACATACCTACTACGTCGATGATGAAGAATTTGAATACTCTATCGAGGACGTAAATCTCGAAGCGTGGAGTGTTAACAGCAAATCGATGCGTTAAGTTTTCGCATGCGAAAACTTTTTCTCATATGCCCGTCATTTTTGGCGGGTATTTTTTTGCATGGAATTTGGTAAGAAGTTCTCGCATGCGAAAACTTTTGAGATAGAAAAAATAAACCCCGCCACTGAACAAATGGCGGGGATTGCACGTTGAACAGATAAGCTTTGATGCAATCAATCCTACCCCTAATAGTTTTGTTGCCGCCTATCTGTAATTTATTTTATATGAAATAAATTTCATATTCAACAGGTTTTTCAATATTTTTATTAAAAACAACAGATTATGCAACTAGGTGCTTTTCCCTTCTTATGCCTGTTGACGCTGCTCTTTGTAACCTAGTTAAGTAATAGAATTGTCAAAATGTTTTCGCATGCGAAAACACATGGAATCAATCTCACAATTTATCTGATGTTCTCGCATGCGAAAACTTGTGCAATCGGTTCTGTTTGTTACTTTTTTTTCTTGTACTGTTGCTACTGGCAACGTATAGTGTGTGCCTGTTGCCAGTGACAACAATCGAGAGGCATTGATATGGCATCCAAGGAACGATGCGAAAGATTAAATCAATTAGTCCAAAAGGCAGGAAGTACCAGAAAAGCCAAGCAGCTCATTGATGGCGTTAAGGGTGTAAGCCCTTGCCACACTGCTATTTACAAAGCAATGCACGGCGGCGGTACAACTGATTACGTAGTTCAGTGCTATATCGAGGATCTTGAGGTAGCACTGAGCAAACCAAAACAGCAAACAAATTCCACCAGCAAAGGAAATTAATTAATGAGCATTATCATGGCGATTGCCAACCAAAAAGGCGGCGTTGGTAAAACAACTTGTACTTACAACTTTGGCATTAGCATCGCTAGCCAAGGCAACAAATGTCTATTCCTGGACTTTGACCCACAAAACAACTTAGGCGGCTCAATCGCACCGGAAATGGTCGAGAATCCAGAGTACACATCTGCGAGCTGCCTACACAACGCTTACAACCTTTTTGAAAATCCAGTAAAGGCTAAACCTTTCGAAGTCAGCGAAAACGTACACGTTATTGGCGGCGATAAGCGCATGGGTAACATTACTCAATCACAAATCTTAAACGTGGCTGAGTCTATCGACCTTATCAAAGACGACTACGACTATATCTTTATCGACTGTCCACCAGCGGCGAACGCGCTACAGCATGCAGCGCTACTTGTGGCCAGTAAGCTACTTATCATTAGCCAAGCACAGAAAATGTCGATCAAAGGCGTTAATGAGCTGGTTAAGACCTCGCGCCAAATCCGTCGAATGAACCCTGACTTGGAAGTATTAGGTATTGTCCTAAACCTTATCGAAGCCAACATTACAAACGACCAGCGCGAACAGGAAGCGGAACTTCGTAAAGAGTACGGCAACCTAGTTTTTGAAAACAAACTGATTAAAACAACGCGCGTAAGTGAAGCTCTAAACCAAGGCAAAGCACTGATTGAAACCAACCCTAAAGCGGCTGAGAAATTCGGCTTTACAGCGGTTTGTGAGGAACTTTGCAAGCGCATGGTAGAGGTGACAGCATGACCAAAAGCTTAAGAGATCGAATCAAGCTTAGCGACCTAGATAATCTCTTGGATGAATCAGAGGTAGAAATCCGCGATGCAGCGAAAGTGTTGGCTATCCCTAAAGACTCTTTGTATTCAGTTGAGCAAGTTCGTGAAGAATTTAACGATGAATCACTACTTGAGTTATGCGAAAGCCTAGAAGAAAACGGCCAAATTCAACCTGTCGTTGTTTATCCGTTCGATGGCAAGGGATACAAAATCCAAGAGGGTGAACGCCGTTGGCGCGCCACTATGTTGAGCGACAAGCTGACTCACGTTGAATGTATTATCCGTGAAAAGGGCGATATTTTTGGCCAGCTCATTGAAAACATCCAGCGAGAAGATTTAACGGCAATCGAATTAGGTAAGGCGTTTGACCAAGCTAAGAAAAAGCACAATCTGGATAACCGTGGCTTAGCTAAGCGCCTTGGCAAATCAGACGGCTACATTTCAAAATACCTAAATGTGCTTAAAGCCCCTGACTTTGTTTTGGAAGCATTCAAAAAAGGGATTATTGGTGATGTTGAGTCCATCAACGAACTACGCAAAGCAGCCATCGATAACTCTGAGCGAGTTCGTGAAGCACTGGAAAGCGGCGAGAAGCTAACACGCCAAGATTGTGTAAAACTGCGCACTGGCGAGCTAGATAGCAAGATGGAAGTTGCACCTCAACCTAGCAAACCAGAGAAAGCAGAAAAGACCGATAAGACACCAGTAAGCAAAAAGCCTACGGCAAACCAAAAGCCTACCAGCATTTGTGTGATGGTTAATGACCGTCATGGTTTGGTGTTCGCATCTGGTAAGCATAGCGACAAGCTAACGGTACTGTTTGATGATGGCGAACTTGAGCAAGTGCCAGTTGGTGAAGCTCAATTAGTTGGGTATCGTGTGTAAAGTTCTCGCATGCGAAAACTTTTAAAGCGGGTGGCTAATTAGCTGCCCGTTTTTCGTTAGGACGTAATACCCGCCGTCACGGTAGACACCAACCACATAGTGATCGAGCGGCACGTCTTGCTAGCCAAATAGCCCTAGTTGGTCATCGCAATAAGCGACGATATTCACCAACTTTACCTTTTGGACATGCAGTAGATAGATATTATCTAGCGCCCCTTTAAATGGTCTGTAGATATACTCGCCATCTTTCCTTAAAGCGGGGATCTCATTCCCTGCGACTGAATGGCCATCGGCAACGCCGTCTTCGTTTATGTCGATTAGCCCGTAGTGATAACGATGCCTGATAGTAAACATCCCCTACTCCCAAATGCAAAAACGCCAGATTTGACAATTAAATCTGGCGTTTTTGTGTGTCTATAAAGGTTGTATAGGCAATATATGCCAAGAACTATTTTATAGCATGCCTCGAAGCGTTTGCAAGTTCGTCCAGTTGCACACTAGACTCGAACATAAAGCCTGTTTGTACCCCCTCGTTTTCCAGCTCTTGATTTACACGCCCAAGAATATCAATAAGCGATGCACCACCGCCGCCAAACATATCCCCGAGCGCTTGGCCTTGGTGAAGCAATTCACTATTGATTGCCTCGGCCATTGCCTTAAATGCCAGTGTCATGCGTTTTGCGCTTCGGTTGTTAGCAGCAATGAATCTCGCCAGCGCTTCGGCCTCGGGATCGTTGTCGCCAAACAAACCGGACTGAGCCAATAGCTCATCGATGTGTTGACCGGAATCTTTGGCCTGTCTTACTAGCTCGGTTGCTTGCACCAGTGAGTCAAGTGCTGACTTAGCGAGGTCAGGTTGTGAGGCGTTAATTTCCACGGCTTCTGCCAGCGTTCCAGACGTGTTTTTATGCACCTCTCCGCTAAGGTATTGCATCTCAACAAACGCGCTTGCTGCGCCGTTTAGCGCGCTCAAAATGTTGCGAATTTCGGGATCGGCTTCCTCGGCTACCAGCTTCACCAACTTCTCGTTTTTGTACGCCTTGGCAAACACGGAATTTTGCATGCGCTCAATCAGTTGCTTGGTTGGTCGGCCATCTTCAGTAAGTAGTCCGGCGGTTGAGTTATCCCCAATTTCAGTTAAGAAACTGTTTATAAATCCTTGGTTAGACTTGGCCAAAAGGTTGCCTGTTTCGTTCGGTTGGAATAGAGCAATCATGCGGTCATCGATGCGCTCTGCGTCAACCCAAGCTGTCTCGGCTGCGCTCATTTGTTGCAAGTCAGAGAGGTTGGAATCTCGGGCAAACTTAGCACGGTTAACTTGGGTAACACGTTCTCGAACCAACACTGGCTCGCGCATGCTCTCAACTTTCTCCGGTGATAGGTCGAAGCGCTCCGCATTGTCGATTAGGAACTGGCGGTACTTATCAGCCTTACCCTCTCGATACGCCTTGATGATAGCGATGGTTCGACCGTTCCCCGACTCCACCACATTGTCTGCACCGACAATCGGTGCGCCGTGGCTAGATAGTCCAGAATCGGTTAATTGTTGTGGACGCAAATCGTTGGCCATCTTTGAGATCTGCAATTTTGAGGATACGCGAGTACGGTCGCGCGGTTGCAGTTCTTGCGGGAAGTTCGGATTGATTCGACCGTCTAAGTCGTTCGATGGAATAAGGTCGCTGGCTTCCACGACTTTAAAGCCTGTTTCTACTTCGTCGCCTTTTGCTGTCACAACGTAGCTGGTGCGACCTAGCTTGGGTTTTGGATTGTCTGTTGCGTACAGTTGAACAATCTCGGCTAGGTCATTGATGTTTTTCGCCTCTTCGATTTCGGTGTTAATTGATTTGAGTTGATTCAATTTGACCGCTCCGGTGGAGTGGCGAGTTCTCGCATGCGAAAACTTTTGGGGCAGGGAAAAAGGATTAAAGGCTCTTAAGCAATGCGAAAAGCGCCTTGGCGTAGTTGTGACGCTCACTGGCTGCCAGCGCAAGGTTTAGAGATTGCTTGTAGTAATAGTCTGCTCGGATTTTAGTGAAAACATTCATTGTTTTTTCTCAAGTTCTCTGAAAAGTTTTCGCATGCGAAAACTATATCGAACGAGATTCTTTAAAGTTCTCGCATGCGAAAAGTATATAGAATGTCATGTTTTAAAGTTCTCGCACGCGAAAACTTAAGCGGCCAGTTTGTCAGGATTGTGCTCGAACCATTCAATCGCTTTTTGCTTGATGCTATCTAGCTCCAAGCCCTCTGAGTGAACGTCTCGCATTACATCAACAAACAACGATGGCTTGGCTGTATTAAACTCCCCTGCAAGGAATCTCGCAACCAGTTCGCTTTGTTCAACTGGACGTTCGCCATTGTCGCGCTCATTCTGCTCAATGTGCTTAGTGATGATCTTGATAGCCTTGCTACGGTCAGCGCGCGACCAGCTACCAAAACCACCATTTTTCTTGGCTGAGCCCGCATCGTTTTTCCAGTAGTCCAAACCTCGCGCAATATGCCCTTTGTAGCCAAACTGGAAGTTTTCGCCATCCTTGTACACAACGTAGTTATCGCCCTTTTCAACCATTTGGTAGTTAGGGAAAAACGCCATTTCGTATTCGTACCAGTTAGGCAGAAGTAGCACTTCATTGAGCTTTTCAATCTTATCGGAGCGGCCTAACTTGGAAAATTCTTCTACCGATATTGGCTCATCCGAACTTGATACCGGCTCCTGCTCAACCTTTTGGTTAGCGCCTGTCAGTTTATTAAGAATTTCCACCAGCTCACGGTTCTTTTTGATGCGTTCACCAATCGATAGCTGGCCACTCTTAAGCTCTTTCAACAAACCCGCAGCATCGCGGTTGAGCGTCATTTTTTCTCTTAAGCTTAACACTTGATTCTCTCCGGTTTAGGCCGCCGATGTGGCGGCCTTGGTTGTGATTAGATTTGCGCTTGGATCATGCTGGTGATGTTGCTTAGAGCGGCATCCATCAACGCTTCGTTCTCTGCTATTTGGTCGTTAGCTTCGAAGTGGGCGTAAGCCTGTTCTAGTGCGGTTTGGAACTCATCAACCAATTCCGGCGTAGGTTCACCAGTAAAATCTCGGATTTCCTTTAGTTTCTCTACATGTTCCATTTCTTCGTTATTGCCCTCTGTTTCAGATTGAGGTGCTTCACTACTTAGATTGAACGCTTTCACTAATAGCGCTTCCATTTCCGCTGTATCGTCAAATTCACCGATCAAGTCGTTGCCTTGGTATAGCGCGAACTTGTACTCGCCATCTTTAGCGATCGGATAAATGTCAGCGTGGCTTTCATTTAACCATGAACGGGCGATTAGCGGAGCGTACACGTTCGTTGGCACTGAGCCATTTACTGAGTGGATACCTGCCGCAACACTTGGTTGTACCAATGCGCCTTTTTCGTTGTAGTAGGCATCCGCAGATTGCCAGTCCTTAATCGTCTCAAGTTGAGCTTTCGCTTTTTCGCTTAAGTCGGTCGCTAGAATGTCGAATAGAACGTCTAGGCTGTAAGTTAGTCCGTCCTCATCTTTCGCATTAATCGACTTCACTCGGCCTGTTGGGAAAGTCACTTCCTGCTTACCAAGTTTTAGCTCTAGGTTGGTAAAGGCTTCTAGCTGCTCAAGTGCTTTCGCTTCTTCTTCATCTAGGCTTTCACGGAATGAGGTAACGTCTAATACGTCATCCTCTGCCTGTTCGCCTTGCTGGTGCATTTCAGTTAGAGACGCGAGCTCTACCACTTTGCGCTCTTTACCAAAATCAGAGTCCACGGTTAGGCGGCCACCAAAGAAATTGCGATCGTGGTAATCGGTCATCGTGTCGCTGTTGTTGTAGTCGTATTGGCCTACATAAGCGTTAACGAACTCGATCAGCTGATCTACTGCTTCGGTATAACGGCTCATACCGTGTGGCGCTGGCGAGTTAGGGTTATCAATCTCGAACTGTAGGTAAGCTGGATTGTAGAGCATGACGTTTCTTGGCAAGTCAGTCAGCGTTAGGTCTAGTGTGCCGTAGCGAGGCTTGCGTACTGAGATTTTAACGTCATTACTGATCTTGCCAGCTTTCTTAAGCTGAGCGATAAAGGCGCGGATTCGCTTAGCGATTTCACCCGTATCTCGAATGCCCTCGCTCTCATAGATTGAGCCAAATGAATATTGAGTTGGGTCTAGTGCGAGAAGTTGTTTTTCTTCCTCGGATGCACCCTTGCTCACTTCATCTGCTGTGTCAGATTCTACGGCGCTCTTAGCACCCAATAGCTCAAGCAGTTTGTTAGCACCGTCAACCGTTAGGTAGCTGCGAGAATTGGTGTTAGCGATAAAGCGTAGCTCTTTACCCTTGTTCGACTTCGCAGAGAAGAAACTGTAGCCAAATGTATTTTCCATTTGGTTCTCTTGTTCTTCGGTTAGCGCAATATCGTTAATCTTGCCGTAAGCGTCCACCTTAGCCAGTAGCTTGTCGGCGTTCTCGCGTAGTGTTGGGCGCGAGTGAAGCGAACCCGAGCCGTTAATGGCTAACGTTGAATACAATGATTCAAAGCCGTTGATTGTGGTGAACATGGCCGGACTGACAGGCTCTAGTGGTGCGCTGTATTCCGTCTCTGCAATTTGCTCAAGCGTTTTGCCGTCCTTAAGCATGTTAAAGATTGCAATAGTGCTTTCTTTCACTGCTTGGTCGTTTAGTTGAGTCGCTTTTTGCTGCGCTGCTGCACCCTCTAGGCCAGTTTCTAGCACCTTGCCTGTGTACGTATCGATAACGCTAAAATCAGATTGGCCAATAGTGCCAACTGGTGCGTAGCGTTTCTCGCGTGTCGCCTTGAATTGACCTTTATGGTTCAAGTCAGGCAACGCAGCAAGGCTAGGGAAGCCACGGCTTTCGTATTCCGCTTCGATAGCTTTTGTGTACCACAATGGCATGACCGAGTTCTGGATAGCGCGCGCCATCTGTTCATTGTCGATCTGCTCATCGTTATCCAAGTATCTAAAACCATGAATTGCCAGGATGTCTTGGTTGGTAACACTTGCCATTGCATAGTGCTGAGCAAAGAGCTCATCTGAACTTAGTTCGGATAGGTCAGGGTAGATACCGTCATCAATCGCCTTAATGAAGCGCTCAACTTTTTGGTAGTCCTCGCCTTGGTCTGCCATTGCTGGAATGACGGTTTCACCTTTTGCCTTGGTGTAAGCTACGTCTCCCTCATGGTAAACCGTAGTCGCGCTAAACGCTTTTTCTACGTCATCCAGTGCTAACGCTTCGCCGTTCTCAAACTTCTCGTATAGGTCGCCACGTAGCGCGCGTAGGTCGAACATTTTCGCCGTTGCACTAAAGAATCCGTCACGGTAGTTCAAGATAGCTTGCAGTAGGTCAGCGCGTTTCGCACGGCGGTTAAATGGAATGCGATGAGCCGTTAGGAAATCAGTGATCTCTTTGCGGTTCTTAAATTGCGCTTCCAGTGACGCTAGGGTTTCACCTTGTAGTGATTCCACTAGGTGCGCTTGTTCTGAAATACGCTTAGCTTGGTCATCCACTTTCTCGCCACGTTTTAGTGTTTTACCAGTACCTAGCGTTAGGTCAGCTAGCATAACAAGACGTTTGCGATCGCTTGGGTTTACTGACTGCATATCCTTAAGTTGGGATAGAGCTGCTTCTTGGAAGCGCATGCGGCCTTGCGTGTGTTCTGCTTGGCGCTGTAATTCAGCATCGCTTTGAACCAGCATTAGGTCTTCGGCAATCTCTTGAATCATGTCCGGCGTCACAAGGTCAATCGATGCGCTCCATAGCTTGTACGCGTTTGGATTTTCCTTGCGGTTCTTCATTTCTGGTTGCTGGCGTAGCTGCTTAGCGAACGCTGCTTTGAAGCCCACTTGTTTTAGGGTATCGAGCGTAGACTGAGGAATTTCATCAACGCCTTTGTCCTCAACCCATTGGTCTAGCGCTTCGGTTGCGATGCGCTCCGCTTCTTCTAGGTCGCCCTCAACCATGCCAAATAGCGGCTCTAGGTCAAAGTTACTTACTAATTCTGGTGGCAGTTTTTGGTCATAAGCGATCGCACCGTGGCGAATGCCATTACCAGCGTCAGCGAATTGCTCTTTAGCCGATTCTGGATCGAGGTACTTAACCACTTGATGTTGTGGCGGCGTCGTACCCAAGCCATAAGGGCGTAGACGTAGGCCATACCAGAATAGGTTATCCGTGGTTTCGTCTTTGTCTTGGTCGTTCGCGTTTGGCTCGTCGTTCGCAATTGGTTGTGGTTCTTCGTTGCTGTCATCGGTATCTTGAAGCAACTTAGATTCGCGATCGTAGTCAGCCAGAATAAGTGATTTAGCAGCTTCCCAACCTTGTAGATCGTCGCCACCAGCAAGCGGTGAACCCTCGCCGTAAGTGACAGCCAAGGTTTGGTTATCGCGCGCGTGGATCATGTACTGGCCAAAGCTATCATCGTCGTTCGCGTCAGGGGATTCGAAGTAGACAAACGGCTCGCTATCTTCGCCTTTATCCATCTTCCAGCCCTTAGCAATGGTCTTGCGACCAATAAGAGTCAATAGCCATTCTTTGCGCTCGATATTTGCTTTTCGTTCCCGTTCTTCGTCTGACAACTGAGGAAAATCGTTTTCAATTGAATCACGGATGTATTCTTTAGCCTCGGCAAGCTCTGATACCGTCATAGCACCTTTATCGAGGTCATAAATCACATCATTGATGTACGACTCTGAATAAGTGCTAGGAACGTTTTGATTTGCTGCACCTGCAAACTCTAATGAGTCTTTAAACTCTTGGCTTAGCTGCTTAACAAAGGCATCAAGATCGCCATTGAAAGCACGGTTAATGATGAAGTCGCGCTTCTCTTGCTTAGTCCATGAAGCGTCCCATTGCTCGATCACTTGAGACGAACTACCACCAGCGTTTACATTTTTCGTTGCTGTATTTGCTGCTGGCTTGATAGCAGCAAGCTGTTTGCGTAGTTCTTCTTGGATTTCGTTCTGCGTAGCGATCTGAGTTTCCAAGCGCTTCTCTTTCTTGGCCAGCTCATCGAGCTTTTGTTCCAATTCGGTAGCTTCTTCGCCTAGTTGCGCAGCTTGTTCATCAAGTTCTTGTGCCTTTTGTTGCGCTTCTTCCAATGCTTTCTTGTCAGCGTCTTTCTTGGCCTTAGCAGCGACAAATTTCTCACTGTTGTTTTCAAGCAACTGCGCTAGCTTGTTGGTCACTTCCTTAAGGGATAAATCCATGTTGCCCTTTGGCGCGACTACGTGAGTAATATCGCGCGAGTTCATTAGAAAGCGGAACGCGATTAACGTGTCATCTGGATTGATTTTTAGCGGATCGTTATCCGGCGCATGGAACGCAATAGAAATGCTCTGGCCATCTGAAAACGGGATTTTCACCATTTGGACAGCAACCGCACCAGACTTGCGCGGTTTGCCTACTTCAACGGCCTCTACCGATAGAGTAGGGGTTTTACGTTCCAAGTGCTTACCGAATTGCTGAGCACGAAATTGAAGCCTTGAGGCTTTCGATTTGAACGCCTCTAACATCATTTGTGGCGCAGGCTTGCACTGATACAAGTAGGTGTTCTCCAAATCCTCAAGTGACAATGCTTCTAGGATTTGATCGGCGTTTTTACCTTGCAGCACCGCTTCAATCTGCTCCGGCGTGAGTTTCTTGGCCAGATGGTCGATGCGATCCACAATCTTGATTTGATTTTGACTGGTAAACATCATGACGTTGCCGCCTCTAATTGTGCTTCAAGTTCTTTGGTTTCTTGCTTCTCTTGCTCTAATGCAGTTTCGAGATCTGCTATGCGGCGTTGTTCTTCTTCCAACTTAGTGCGAACGCTATCCCGAGCGGCTAGGGCATTGGTGTAATTGGACTGAGCGACTTGTTCAGCCGCTTTGGCTTCTTCAAGTCGCTTAGCAACAGAACGTGTAGCTGGTTGAATGTCTGAGGTGTCTTTAACGGCTTTAGCCGCTTTACGTGCAACTTGCTTGTCAAACTTGCTTTGGTTGCGCTTCATTAGGCGAACCATTTCACGCGCAAGCTCACGCTCGTTTTTCACGCTAGGGATAGGCTGTTTAGTGCTGTTGAGTGTCATTTGGAAAATATCACCCTCATCACCAATAAACAGCGTCATTGACTGGCCATTATCAAAGAATAACTTGGCGCGTTTAACTGTCTCGCCGTCTCGTCTCGTTCTCTTGTTCGAGGCTTCTACGTCTGTAACAGTCGCACCAGCTTGTTTTAACGCAGTGATCAGACTCTTAAGGCCGCGTTCGGTCACGTTGTCAAAATCGACCACCACATAGTTATGTGACTGGTCTAGTGCAAACTTACTGTTGTTACGCAATTTCAAATTCCTCTGAATATGTCGTACAGGTAGGAAAGATTTTGTATAGCGGATTGATTAGGGAACAGGAGCGCTCAATCTTAACGTCCAGAATCCACTCGCCATGCAGCTTTTCCCCCGCTTCGAGTTCGAGTAACTTGCGATCGAACGTCAGGTATTCGCTGTTATGTCCGGCGTGTGAAAAGTCGAGCTTACGTGTGCGAGTAATGACGGCTTTTGGTCGTTTTTTACTGCGCAACGAATAGGTTAAAGTCCCACTCGTTATGGCTCGATGAGATTGATAACCAAGAACGAATCGAATCACATCGGGATCGTCCATCTGGTTTGCATGCAGTATTTTTACTGCGTTTCGTTTAAGCAAAAATCGGTCAGCAATGGCTAGGCCAATTACTGCAAATTCCATCATTTGCCTTGCCCTCCGGTATTAAAAAATCTCGCTAACATTTGGCTAGCCAGCTTGCGGATAAAGTTGATCGAGTCTGCTCCGTTGTTCGACGCAATGAGGACAAGCGCGCTGGTATAACCAGCCTCCACACCCTCGCTTTCACACAAGTAAGCGACTATCAAACCGACCACCAACGCCAGCGTTAGCTCGGTTAAAAAATCAAGGAATCCACCAGCTAGACGTTGCTCGCGTATGCCTTGGAGATATGACCCAACACCACTGAGGACAGATAGAGCCAGTACGCTAATCGCAAAGCTCTCACCAACAACTGACACCGGCATTAAATCCCCCTTTTGTATATCACCTAGCGAGTGTATTCGGAATGGTGGCTTTTGCTCAATAGACGGGCGTTACTTACTTTTGAATGGGTATTAAATAGGGCTGTTTTGCGGAAAAAAGTTAGATTTCAAGAGCCTATATAAAAAAGAAGCCTCTCACTCAAAAGGCTGGTGAGAGGCTAATCCAAGCGTTTTGTTGCGCGGCAACGCATACAAAACTTCCAACGAGGATAGTCGAGTCGAATCGATATTTGACGAGGAAGATTATATAAATATTGGTTTTCGCATCAATATGCGCTCATGTTTTAAAGTTCTCGCATGCGAAAACTTTGCAAAAAAGGGACAGCATCGTGTCCCTTTGGTTTATGGTTATGGCTTGATGTAGCGGATCGAGAAATGCGAACCCCGAATAGGCGTGGATGCACCTCTGTCTAAGAATTGAATAAGCTCACCGTAGTATAATTTTCCTACCCATCGACAAGTCGTTGGCACGGCATCGAAGTCGTTGGAATCACTTTGAGCCTCCGCTATAATCTTATTGCTTTTGGCGATTGCAGAGTATACAGCCGATGAGTTTGAAGCATTGCGGCGTCGTATCGCAGTCCATTCAATTTCGTAATACCCCTCAACACGAACATCAAAACCAGCAACCGGAGCGTTGTAGTTAATCAAATCAAACGGATCGAGGAAACATCCTATCCAATTCTTGAACTCCCATGTAATGCCATCTATCGTAAGGTTGCCCTCTCTTAGCCCCGCATTACAGCCCAAGGCAACCTCTCCCGCGCGTGATGAAACACCCGCTAGTTTACTATCAACGTAGTCTTTACGTGCGAGAGAGTTACCAGCCGAGCTCTGAGGCGAACCTGCATATACATTGCCGTCCTTAATGTCTACATAATTACTGCGGCGGTTAGTGTAGAAGCGCATCCGACCCTCTGAGTTAGATAGGATCTGAATACCAGAACGTATATTGGTGCCATCATAGTAAGAGGCTAACGCCCAATGCGCACTTGAACTATCTTTACAGTTGATACTGAATCCCGCGCGGCCATTCGTCGCCCATGATGAATCCATAAAACTATTATCCATACGAACGGAATCAGTCGAACCACTCCATGCGCCAACTGTTATTTCACCCTCAGTGCGAATCAATGAGTTACCGAAATAGACACCAGAAGTAAACTTTCCTAAATCATTGATGCGAAGCCAGTTGCCGTCTGTATTACGAAATGCAGCTCGCCCACCTAATGAAATGCTCTGATTGAGCATTACATCCATCCCTTTAGCAAAGGTGAACGAGGAGTAAGAGTAAAAGCCGCTTGCGGCCTCAGTCTCCATGTGGCACCAAGATGAATTGCGAGAACCAATCCAAGTTTTCATTGTAGAGTAATCAAGCTCTAAACCCTTTCCATCAACAGAGTTAATTGCCCCTAAGTCTTTATTGTAAGACGTATAGCTAGTGACCATTCGCCCTTTGACAATACTCACTGGCTGGCTTGCCCCCTTATTGCTAACGTATGGCGTAATGGTGTGACTACACATGTATCGAATAAGAATGTTCGTACTGTAGGCACTACGTGTTTTTACATAGATGGCGTAATTGTCACCGCTAGTATTTACCCAACCAAACTCACTAAATGGCAAGCCGCTAGGATGGTCTGTAATAACCTGACCATTTAGACCTTTAGGGTTTCCGTTACTGGCTCTCAGAATCATTTGATGTCGTGACGACTGATAGTGCAAGTCAGTGTTAAAGCCAGCACCACCAAAGAACTCAATAACCGCAGTAGAGCTTGATTGAGGCATCGTTACGTTAGCAACCTGACACCAAGAGTTGTCACTACCTAAAGAGGTGCGCACAACCTCAGTACGGTTAAACGCCTCTGTAACGACTTTATTCCCTTGCACTTCGATAGGGACACTGGAACTAAGCTTTGATCGAGTCAGGTCTAACTTGGCGTTCCCTCCATTATGAGCACCACCCACCGCGATTTGAACGTAAGCATCCGACGAATTAGAGCCGTTCGTTAAGTAAACCGCCCGACGATTACCAATCAACCCGTACCCGTCCAGCTTAACTTGCTCGCTCGATGGAACGTTATTACCAGCGCGAGTGCCTTGCACTTCAACACTACGATTCGAAGATACCGACTCTGTAGCGTTTAGGGAGCCGTATAGTGTTGATTCACCACCTTTGCGGATCTTTAATCGACTGGAAACGTCACTCTCTACAATCTCAAAGGTGCCATCGGTTTTCGTTTCAACATGAAAGCGCTTACCTGCATGACCTATGTACAATTGAGAAACATTGGAACTGCCCTCATCAATGAGTAGGCCACCAGTCAGTGTGCCACCAGACTGTTTTAGGTAGCGACCATCGGCTTGCGCTTGAGTCATCTTTGAGGCTGCAAGGTCATACGCCTTCTTAACGGCACCTGCCGCCGCAAATTTCACATCGCTAGCATCATTAACCGCTGCTGTGAATGCGTAGTTAGGCACGTTTGATAGACCAACTTGAGCTTTCGTAACCTTGTGTGGGTTCGAGTTGTCTGATTTGTGTTGAGCAATGTTGGTTGTAATGGCCGCTACCGCATCTTCTTGATCCATGAGCGCGTCACCAAGCTCTTTGATTGTGTCGAGCGCTTCTACTGGCGCACCACCAATCAAAGCACTAATGCGGTTGTCAGTGTGAGCATTTGCGTTCGTCTCTGCTTGTTCTGCGCGGTCATAAGCTGCGTTACCGCGATTTAAACCCTCGATGCCTTTGTCGTATGCCTGTTTAACAGCACCAGCGGTCGCAAGTTTGCTGTTGGACGCATCTGTTACCGAGCTGGTGGCCGGATAGTTTGGTACGTTACCTAAGCCTACTTGTGCCTTTGTGACTCCGTGCGGGTTCGTTTTATTGCTAGCGTGTTCATCCACTTTTGTTGTGATTTCTTCACGCAATTTTCGAGCTGGACTACCACCAACTTGAGTCAATTTTTTTAATGCCATTCAGAAATATGCCTTTCTCAATTCAATGACCAGCAACTCCGACAAAGCGCCGGAGCACATCGTTAATGGGGAAGTAGGGAAGGAAAGGTCATGTTTACTTGAAGCCGATAACCGTCACGATGTCGCCAGCTTGTAGCTGTTCACCGAACGTGATTGTGTTACCAGATAGACTCCATACACCTGCGTTCTGCATTACGCCGCACACGCTTAGAACAAGGATTGCTGAGACTGTACCCGCTGGCAGAGCCACCGTAGTTGATGCAGATTCGACAGTAATATCCACCGTTCGGATCGCGTCTTTGATGGAAGCGCCTAGACTATCCTTGGTGGCATACTTACCGTCAGATTCTGCTTTGGTGTATGACGCGCCGCTAGCAGCTAAACCGCTACGCGCTTGTGAAATGATTTGCGATTTAGTGGTGTTCTCAAGCTTCGCTGCGTTAACGGCAGTTGCGCCAGCATCTAGTGCGCCCACGTCTTCTGCGGTTAGCTCGACGTTTGCGCTTAGCGCGTGACCGTTGATGGTGCGAGTCTTTGGCACTGCATTCACAACGCGAGAGTCATTACCCTGCATCACTGTGTTAGCGGCAGTACCAAAGTCTTTGTTGAATGCTGTTTTTTTCTCAAACGCTGGTTCCGCACCAACGTCAGTCGCTTCAAGCACTACGTTACCGCGCTGACCATTAACCGATGAAACGGCGTCAGTCGGTGTTAATAGTTCTTGCCAGTTCGCTAGTGTGCTCGCTGGTTGGCGCATAAGAACGAATGATTTACGCAGATCCGAACGGATTGCCATATCACCCTCTTGCGCTGTAAGAGCAAGCATTTCCGCTTCTGACTTAACAGGGAACGTTTCTTTGAGAGCGATAGCTGGCAATTGGCCTTGTGGGATCTTACCAGTGCTATCTAGCGTAGCCACACCCTCTGCAACGCCTTTCTTGTTGTTAGGGATGTAGTCGTGCGTGTGGCTTGCTGGCGCTGCGCCCACATCTGAGTGAGTCAGAGTTACATCGCCCGTTAGTGGTTTGTTATTGATAGTGCGAGAAGTTGGGACAAGATTCGAGCGCGCTTCACTGACAACTTGTGCCTTGGTTTTCCCCTCTAGTTTTGATGAGTCTGTTGCGCGAGCCCCCGCTGGTAATGCACCAACGTCTTGTGCTGAGAGATCAGAAACAAGACGGTTAATGCGAGTTAATTTGTTTTGTGTAGCCATAAAAAATCCAATTTCGTTGTTAGTAAAAAGGGCATTTATGGGGAATAGGTTTTGGGGGAATGTAGAAACTGATTAGCCGACCAAGGTGATCTCCGTTCCTGCCGCAATCGGATCAACAAACTGGATAACATCACCGTCCGGTGAGATGGTGTAAGCAATATCTTTTGATTGCTGCACACCTTGTAGGAACACCAGCTTAATCGCGCGTTCTTCAAAGACTGGTGGAACAGTGAAAGTATTCGACGTGCTAGCGAAGTGGCTATGGAATACTTCCATAGGCGCGCCAGCGATACCGCTGTTTATGATGGCTTCAAGGTTATCGATATGTTCTTGAAGCTCGGCAATGATGGAGCTTGAGCTTAGTGATGGAACACCAAGAGTAATCACCACTTCATCACCCGTTTCAAGTGGTTCGGCTACTTCAACCTCATTAGTGTCTTTCAAGAATTGCCAAGCACTGTCTTTGGTCTGCACGATACCTTGGATAGACAATGAATCTACTTCCGGCACTTCGTAAGGCAATGCTATTTTTGTTTCGCCACCAGACGCAATGTACGGCCAATGTTCAACCGACTTATTGTATGCAGCAGCAGCTTTGTCGTGAACCAACTTGATGGCTCTCGCAGTGGCATAAAGCTGATCGTTGTCTACGTTTATCTGACTGGTTGCGTCCCAGTTGTTTACCAAGCTAAGGCCAACTTGCGCTTTGGTTACATGGTGCGGGTTTTCACGATCTGCGTAGTGCGCATTGGCTTCGGCGCGCATCGCATATTGCTTATGTGGATCGGGATGTGAAACGTGGCCTTGTAGGTCATAACCGCCTTGTTCACGATCATCAAAGTTAAGGTGTTCACTTTTGAGTTGGGTAACGCCATCTGGCACGGTAGCGCGACACAATATCAAATGATGATCTTCAACCGCTTCCTGCGGAAGCACCTTAATTTCGGACGCTTCAATGTCTGACGCTAAATCGACTTGTTTTGTCTTTACGCCAAACTTATAGAACGCTTCGAGCACCACATAAGAAGTGGCACCAGCCGGAATCTCCACATCAACATCGTGTTGTTGTCGAACGGTTAACACATAGTCGTCGCGCTCAACTAACGCCACGCCAAATTGTTCACCACTGCTCACACGCAGTTTCATTCCACCAGCCGGAGCACATTCAAAACCGCGGAAAATACCAGCGCGAACGATGCCGTAAAACTTACGGTTTAGGCTGTTACTAGCCAGTGGTTCTAGGTACTGCGTATCGGTGATAAGCGGTAGCGCTTGCCAGTCCGTTAGCAGTGGCGGGATGATGATCGTTTCTTCGAAGTTTGGGCGACTCATTAGGAACCTACCTGCGCCAATTGAGCGCTATCCGTGCGAGCCGTGTTAATCACGATTTCTATCGATAGACCACGGTCAGAGTAGATCCAAACTGGTTGAGTGACAGCCACTAGAATCAGACCGCCGCTCGCATCTTTCACGCCGACGCAAGAGAACTGGTATTGTTCATCTTCTGCTAGCGTACCCGCTGGCAAGTTTGCCGTGATTACGATATTGCCGTTCACATAGGCGTAGTTCGCCTTAGAGCGGTAAAACACGTTTTCAACGGTTGTCTTATCCAGTGGGATAGGCATGCAGCTAGGCTTGCCCTCAATTTCTTGGATAAGGTCAAAACCCCATTCAAGATCGCCAAATTGGAAATAAGGCTCAGTACCATTGGTAGGCAACGACGACAAGGCGCGTTCGTCGTAATAACGGTTAAGCAGTTCACACTGCGATAGGACTACTTTTTGTGTAAGCACCTTTACGACCTCGTATAAGTCGTGCCGCTTTAATGGGACGGGGAATAGGAATAGGGCTAATAGTACCGTCTATCAATGGAGATCGCATCTAAGGGGATCGCATCCATTCTAGGTGTACCATACATAGGGCTAACAGGGCGTTCTTCCTGTGTCGTCGTTCCAGTCTGAACGAAATCCTGTTTATAGCTCGGTGTTGATTCTATATCGGTCGTGGTCTGTTTTCCAACCGTAACATGGTCAGAATAGTTAGGTATTTCCACCATATCCATGACTTCAAATTCAATAGAATACAATTGGCCATCTAAAACAATTCGTAATGGGATAAGAGGATGCACCACTCGCTTAATCTTCGCTTCGAATGCTCGAATGGCTTCCTCGGTAATGCCGTCCTCACCTGCAATGTCGTTCAAAGGGATGCGAATAGCACCGCGACTGGTAAGGAAAAAGTCGCTCGGGTTTAGTCCGTTTTGCAGCTCTAACTCTGACTCGGGAACTAAGAACGTGCCGTATGGAAATCGCTCTTGGTCTACTGGCGCGTAGATTCGTTCCCACTTAACACGTAACCCTTTAAATTCACGCGCGAGCGTTGAGATAAGTGGGTAAATGGTCTTTTTGAAGTGAATTTCGTCCTTACGCTGCATCACAACGTGTGGCAAGTCCTCATCGGCCACTTCGCCTAGTGGGAAGATTTTTCGCAGCTCTTTAATGTCTTCTTGCAGCGATTCTTTGTCCATTTCGTACAGTGAAGAACGCGCTTTAAGCTTTTCAATGTATGACTCTACGTGAGTTTCAATTGACTCTGCGATCGCGCTTGCTAAATCTACCCAAGCGGTTTCCTTTTGACGCGCCTTGGTTAGCTGGCCAGATAGCCATTTTCTGAAGTCTCCAAATGCCATGTTTTTCGCCTTATTGGTGTAAAAGTTTTCGCATGCGAAAACTATACGGGATGATGTTTCTTAAAGTTCTCGCATGCGAAAACTATATAGTATGTTGTGTTTTAAAGTTCTCGCATGCGAAAACATCCGTGTCTTTCTTGCTCCGTGCGAAAACTTCTATGAGTAATCGAAGTTCAGTTGAATGGTTGACGCATTCACATCTAAATAGTGGTAAGTATCAATCGGGATGCGGTCAAGAATCCCAACGACTTCAACCTCAAACTCTTTAATACCCAAAGTCACGTTGAGCTCTTGGATGGCATCCCAAATTTGGTTTTTGGTAATGCGCTCATTGCGACTTGTCTGTTTGCCAAATTTCTCATCTAACGCATCGGCCAGTACCTTTGTCGCCCATTCTGGATTTGAACTTGGGTAAAGCTTACCTTTGACCGTCACGGTAAATGGCACGTCCTTACGCTCCACCAGCTTATAGCGCTCGTTATAGCCCTCTCGGCCAGCGAATAGAACTTGGATTTCCTGATTCAAAATCTCGTCGGTTTTATCGGCAGAGTAAGCACAAATAAATATCGTATTGATGTTGCGAACGTCCGGCGTTCCTGTGAGTTTTTCCTGCTCCGCTTCACCCCAAATCGACAACCAAGTAACACCAGAAATATTGCGCTTAACAAAGGTCATGTAATCCGAGTCCCACGCTATCTGCTCGTCATAGATTGGCGAGTAAAGGGCGTTGTTTCGGATTGATTCAATGTCTTCTGGTTCTGCACCGCCGATGATGCTGGTGGACGTTTTGATTGAGAGTTGGTCTTTATAGGCGCTTTGAATCCCCATATCGATAAGCTCTAAAGGCTGCGCATCGAGCAGGGTAGTCACACCATTAGTCAGCCATAGCTCAAACTCAATTACATCACCTGTCGCTGGCGCACGACCGTTATTGTTGTTACCAAAACGAACGCCTAGCTGGTCGGTTGGCTTGTAATACTCCATGTAGGCTTTGGATTTGCCGTCAGTATTACGAAACTTAAAGACGTGCGTCCATTCTTCTCCGTTCACACGCACGATGATGTTATGAATACGCTTAGTCAGCTCTTGAGGGAACGCCACGGCCAACCAGTTTTTTTCTTCATCGACCGTGTAGGTCATCTTGGACACTTCGAACTGTTGCACCTCTACTGCGGCGCTTTCTTGCGGCATAAGATCAATGGCTTCCATTAGCGTATAGCGCAATTGATTGTCAGCCACGCATTGGCTGTATTTCGGCAAGGTAACGCGCTTTGTTCCGGTATTGGTCACTAGCGCACGGCCTTTCGATGGCGCTGCTTTTCGCCCTACATAGCCCTCAGTTTCAGAACCCGCCAAAATGGAGGTGCGTTTAGTGGCTAGCGTTAGGTAGGATTCTTGCAATGCACGGCTACTGATTGCTGCCATGCGTTCAACAATCTTGGCCACAAATAAGCAAAGGTAGTCAACGAACTGCGAACCAATATGACGCGACCACCAGCTTGAACCAGCAATCGCCTCGTTAAAGGTCTTTTTGACTTCTTCTAACTTGCTCAAAACGTAATACCTCTCTCCAACGTTTGACCGTTCACAACGATCGTCAATTTGTAGGCATCGATACCGTTCACGCTTGGCTCTACGGCAATGCCTTGAACCACCGCGTCTTTCACGTCAATTGGGAGGGTTAATAGGATTGAGTTTTCGATAGCTGCTGCTGTGGTTTCGTTTATTGGTTCATGCTTGTATGCCCCTAATCTGTTGCCCCATTTTGG
The DNA here is from genome assembly GCF_023161825.1 of Vibrio sp. 2CM40D. Lineage (NCBI taxonomy): Bacteria > Pseudomonadati > Pseudomonadota > Gammaproteobacteria > Vibrionales > Vibrionaceae > Vibrio > Vibrio sp. 2CM40D. Next base: position 31,585 of record NZ_JALNTL010000011.1, on the reverse strand, counting down.
AGCGCCCCAAACTTGGCCTTGAGGTGTATCGAGCCATTCAGAGACGCGCGCAACGATCGCGTGTTTCTCATCGGCCACCTTTACACCGTCAATATCGACCCGTAGTAAGTAATCAATTTCTTGGCTCATCTATTACTCCATATCAGCGCTTTGACGCTGTAACGAACGGTCATCAAAGTTGAGAGGAATAGAGCCGCTAGCCTTAGTGGCTGACGCTGGCTTGTCTTTGCTTGATCTGCCGCTAGGCGCTGCAAAGATAGTGGTCGGTTTGTTGTTATCACTGCCGCTAACCGCGCGCCCAATGGCATCCAGTGAATGTTTGCTAAGTTCCACGGTTTGAGGCTTGCCGCTCTCTTTGAGGTCTTTCATTGCTGCCTGTGCTTGCAGCTCGCTAACTCGCTCATTGTGTTGAATGGATGATTGAGTCGCAACCGTCTTATTCGAGGTGTTCTCGGTGTCCACTTTCACCACGGATTGAGCATCCGTTTTCTGGTTACTTAGCTCGGTATTGATGGATGATTCATGGCTGGCTGTGGTCACGCTGTTGGTTTGCGTGTTGTTTGCAGCCTTGGTTAGTGCGGCTATGGCCTCGGCCTCTTTACGGCGTTTGATCTCCGCATCGACGGCGGCCACTTGTTCAGCTTTCTTATCTGGCGAGTAAACTTGGCCAAGCTCGGGATGCTCGACCATACCGGACATATCCATGCCCGTTTCATTAGCCACTTGCACACGTTTGTCCTGGCTAATACGTTTTTCTCTTTCTACAGCTAAGTAAGCTTCTTTGTAGCTAATCCCTTGCTCGCTGGCCTTTTGCGATATCTCTTGAGAGGTCACTTGAATTGAGTTTTTCGCATCAAGTTCGCGCATGGTTTGGCTGTCATTGGACGCTTTAGCAGTGTGGTAGGCTTCGGCGCTTTTAAGGTGTTCTTCTTTCTCTGATTGAGCTCTTTCACTCTTAGAGTGATTAGTCTCGCTTTCGACTTTAGAACTCTTAGCCGTTGTTTCTCCCCCGATCTCGCCGCCAAACAGCTTGTAAATGCCCTTGGCCATATCACCAGAATCAAAGGTCAATGCTTCCTTAACACCATCAAAACCGAACGCCCCAAGCGCCGAACCAAGCAAACCAGCACCGCCACTGACTAGGCCACCCAAATCGAGCGCGTTTGCCAATGCCATTGAGCTTTTCTGGCCAGTTGTCGCCTCTTGGCCATCTTTGAGGTTGAACGTCTCTTTCTGTTTGTCTTTGTCAGTGAATCCGCTAAACGCATCGTAGGCCATTAATGCCGGAGCAAGGAAAGGGATCGCCTTGCCAGCAACAGAGCCGATTTTAGACATACCTTTAAAGGCGGCACCCGCCATCGATACGCCCTTGTTGGCCACGTTTGAGGCCTTGCTGCCAATGCCTGACATTACCGATTTGATTCGGCCACGTTTGCCACCCGCTTTACGGCCAGCACGTCCACCAGCACGGCGGCGTTCAAACATATCGCCAGCTAGGTCTAATAGATCGCCTTGACCATCGTTCGCCGCTGCTTTGGTTGCCGAAATCAGATCATCGAGCTTATCTAGTACATCATCGAATTGGCGTTCACGTTCAGCACTCGATTCATGGAGCACTTCAAGCATGTTTGCTCGGTAGCTCTGTTCTTTGGTGCTTTTGATCTCACTAGCAGTGCTTATCCGGCTAGAATCACTCCCGACAAGATTGACAGGCACGTTACCCCTAGCACCATCACGGTTAGGTCGATCACTAGGCGTAATTTGCGTTGAATGGCTTGTCTCGAATGAATCTTTTGTCGCTGATAATTGTTCATGGCTAACTGTCTCTATGGCTGTGACGGCATGACTGTCTACCTCTGGCGCTTGCTTGCCTCGGGTAAAGAGTCGGCCTAGTTTCGATTCTTTTAGCTTGTTCTTGGTTGAGGTGGCTTTTTCGGTCACATCATCCAATGCTTCTTTAGCGTCTTGCCCTAAGTGATAAAGCTCTTTAGCGGAGTAGAAGAACGAACCGCCAGCCGCAGCGCCAGCCGCATCGGTCGCGTCGTTTTCTTCCTGTAGGAACTCTTTCACGTTATTGATGGCCAGTTGCTTAAGGCTGGTGGCCAACTTGGCAAAAACGTTCTGGCTTTCCTTTTCCGTGTCGGTTTGCTTTTCAATTTGGCGCTCTAATGCGGTTTGCTGTGCGTTCTTGTAAGCCGATTGCTCTTGCTTACTCGCATAGCGACCATCGGAGCGTCGAAGCTTGCCGTTAGCGTCTTCCCAATAGCCCTCAAACTCTGCCAGTGCGTCAGAGACGACCTTTTCTAGCTTCTCTGTTACATCATCAAGGATTGAGGTGTCAAAACGCTCAGAATTCGATTCTGGCGCTTCTACATTCACGACAACGGGCGCTTGTTTTACTGGCTCGTGCACGTCCTCGCTTTTCAGCGTGTCAGCAATCGACGTTACGCCACTTACAGAGCTGCTTTGCTCGACCGCTTTAGCATCCGGCTTGGCTTGTGTCTCTGTTGGCTGGCTAGGCGCAAAGGACAGCTCAATTTCACCTGTTCGCTTGGTCTTGGTTCCACTTGGTTTAGGTGCGTCACTTGATTGTTGTTTTAATTCTTTTTGTGGATTAGTGCTCGGTATAGTGGATACGTTAAGAGAGGCATTGGAAACGCCCTTAGTCACCGCCTGTTCGATGCCCTTAGTATCCACTGCAAGGACGGCCTTTTGTTGGCTCGTTGGTAGAGTCTTGCCATCGAGTTTGCGACTAATCTCAGATAGCACGGTCAGCTCTTTGTCACTGGCTCGCTTCACTGCATCAACAACCAGTGAAAGATCAACCTCTTGTTGGTTTCTGTCCATTTTTCACCTTGTCTTGGAGCGCTTTATCTAGGCTTATGGCCATTGTTTGAGGTGTTTTGAATACCGCATCGATAGGCTGGCCACCGTAGATCGTTAAGTTCTCAATCAGTACGTTCCAACCAACGTAATCAAAACGTTGTAATGAAGTCGTTATTCCGAAAGGGTAAGAGCAACGTTCGAGTTGCTTCACCTCCTTGCTCGATAACTTTCTGGCACTGCGGAATGGTGGCGACTAGGTAGTAACGCCCCTCGTCGTACTTAGTAAGCAATCCGTGACGCGCATTGCGTAGGCACTTTTCAACCTTGGCAAAGGCCACGCGAAATTCCGTGTTGAGGTACATCGATTTCAATAGGTCGATTTTCCACACTAGGGCATCGTCTTGGTCTTTGGGTTGAACTTCGAACGTTAGGCAATAGGCCAGCTCAGTGAGCGCCATGTGATTCGCTTGCTGCTTCCATTCAGCGCTGTCCGGTTCGTACTGGTCGCGCTCATTGCGAATGTTCTCAAGTTGCTCCGCTTCGTAACCGGTTAGTGGTTTCACGTTCGCTAGGTATGACTTGCCTTTCACGCTTAAGGTGATCTCTTGTTTTGGCAATCCATTGAGCGCTTTGGCCGATTCCATTAGCTCGCCCATATTGAGATCGAGATAGTGAGTTTCTTTGCAGTGCTCGCACTCATAGCTAAATGGAATGGTGCCTAGCTCGCTAGTGGACATAAAAATCCACCACAATGCCGCTCGGCGATCTTCACCAGTCCATAAGCCGCTATCACTCATAGGGCGCTTGCTGGTGTCTTGCATGTGGTTCAGATAGCGAGTTGTGTTGGCTTCCTCTTGGTACTCGTTGAGGTCGCAGAACAATAGAGCGTCTTCCACGGTTGGGACTCGAAACTCAATCACTTCTGAAATGTTACTTGGTAGTGGAAATGATGGAATGTGCATTACAGTACCTTGTTACCTACAGACATAAATTTTTGGAGAATGAGCGGGAATGACTGGATCTGGTTGCCGTTTTCGCGTGAAAACATCACGTTGCCAATCTTGGTAGGAAAGACTTGATAGCTCTTATAGAGTGACTTTTTGCCGTCCTCATTGAGCGTGAATATGTTGATTTTGAACACGTACTCTTTGGGGATGTTGAGTGTGCCGTCTTGGTTTCTGACTTTCTTTATTCGGCCACCAAACCATTTAGAAATAGTCAGGTTTTGGTCATCACGAACCGTTAGGGTAATTTCACCTACGCTGCTGTATGTAGGCAGCGCAATAGAGCCCGAACCGACTTGGAATGAATCCGCATCGATAGAGCCAGCACCAAAATCAATATCCTTTACGTAAATATCAAAGTCCGTTGGCGCGTCCGGCGAGTCGATTTCTACCGCCCATTGCCAGCCTTGCAGCCACGGTTTATTCATAAAGTTATTGGTCGCGCGTTTGGCGAGCTGCATGTATGGATTCATGACCGCCTCGCTTAGAGCAACGATATTGGTGGAACAATGGCACGGTTCGCGCGCATTGAGCTTTCAATCTCGGCTTTACGTGCGGCTAGGTCTGGTTCGGCAGCAATATCGGTCACATCCAGCTTGCCAGCGATGGCAATACGGCGTTGACGCTCTGTGTTCGGGATAGTGATCAGCAATTCCAGATAGTCGCCAAGCAAGCTAATACACGGCGTTGGAAGCTGGAATGAATCAAACGGCTCATTGAGTACGTTTTGCATGTACATCAATGTCAGTGGGAATGTTTCTGCGCCCGTTAATTTCAGTTCAAGAACGCTGCCCCAAACCTCGCTACGCACATAACGGCCACGGTCATCTTTGACCACCAGCCTTGCAGCAAAGTCGGACGGCAATTCAAACTGATTATTATTGGCTAAGTCGCTTTGGTGGATGCGGATTTTCGTGGTAAATCCGGCAGTCTCCTGGTACTTGGCCAGCGCTTTACGCAGTAGGCTTAACAGCGCCTTTTCGTCGTCGTGCAGCAAGACAGGGAATCTCGTTTTCACGTCTTCGAGTAGTTCAGTTGGTGTCATGGCCACTCCGGTAGCGGCGGCGCATTTTGAGATAGGGGATAGGCTTGGTGAATATTAACTCAAACAAATAGGGCACGCGATTTAAACTTTGTTATTGTCGATGGACAACAAAGACCGAAACTCATTTTTGGACATTTTTGAGTTAGTGATTTTGCTAAATTAGCGAAATACTGATTAGTTTATGTATGGATGGGCTTCAAATGCGTGGCCAAACTCCTTTGGCCACTACAAACGGTAGGATTAGTATTCCATTAACCAACCAAGGTGTGTTAGCTCCAAGAATGGTAAGAATGCTGAAAATTGGCTCGGACATTCGTGACGTGCACCACCCAGTGGACGTTAATGATATTGCCCCTATGAAGATGCCCCTGCGCTATGTGACGAAGTATTGGCAGTGATTACCAAGCTTCCTCAAAAAGTAAACGGCTATTGACTTTCATTGGTAACCAGTTCGCTAGTGGCCATCTTCACTAAACCTTTAATCGCAAGTCTCGGGTGGAAGAACATAAGTTTTGCTTGAGAACTTCAATGCAAGCTCCCGTTCAGATACACATTCAATATAGCCTTTCTCATTAAGCTCTTGCTTTGTTGATACATTCGTATGCCAACCATATGCAAAGGAAGCCAAGAATAAGCAGCTTAGAACTAGCACAACCGCTTTAGGTAACCATCTTAAGCATCGGCCAGTAATGAATACTATCAATGACAATAACGATGCAGTGATCATTGCGTAGCTAAGAGCCAGTAATGACGCGTCATTTAGTGGGCTGTATATCTTGACCACATTTGGGAGACTTTCTGAGTCGTAAAGGCCATTGGTAGAGAAAGGGACTATGAGCAGTGATGATGCTATGCATGCCGCCAAAAATAGTCCAGAGCGAAAACGATTAATTTTCATCAATCAACCTCTCAATTTCTTTTTTCATTGGTTCGGTGAACTTGTATTGGTCATCAATAGTCGAAACAACTTTACCAATACCGAAAGCAGTAAGCACAAAGAAACCCAACAATAACGCTGTTGGTGGCGCTGCAAACGCTGCGGTAACTCCAACTCTAAGCCCTATCGTTATGCCTTGAGCAATCACACCAGCAACCACACCTTTTGATACATCCGATGTAAACTGTCCTACTACCTCACCTAGCGTTTTTTCATCGTGCAATATGTAATCAACTGCATTAACCGCACCACTGAACACAAGTTCTACATAGATATTGCTGCTCAAGAAACTGACATTGCCTCGAACGGTGTTTAGGGCGTGGCCAATTTTAAGCATTTTAGGCGTTGCTTCCTGCCAACGGACACCTAAATCTAAATATCGAGGCTTGTAGTTCTCAACCACAATGTTCATTACACCATTGATATTGACGGCTTTGGCGGTTGCCCCAAATCCACCGAGATCTTTGGCCACGTCATAAGCGTCTTTAAGTCCCTTGCTAACGCCAGTGTAGTCCTTACCTATAGTGAGCTGTCCGTGCGTGTCTTTAATGAGCAAATCCAAATACTCGTTGGCTTCTTCAACGGTTAGTACGGCAATACTGACGTTCTCTTGTTGAGAGGTATCCCATTGATATTCTTTAGCTTGCTTTTGTAAATCATCGTCCCATTCTTTTTCTGTTAAGCCATAAGCTTGTTGGGCAGCTTTGCGTTCAGCAAGAACGCGCTCTCTATTTTCAGCCCATCGTTTCTCATCGCTCGCGGTATATCTCAGCTCTTCCTGACGTTCTAGGCGTTGACGTACTGTACGTTCTCTTGTGGTTTTTTGTCTTTCTACTGGAGCTACAGGAGCGGATTCATATCTCATGGGGTTTAGTTTTACTAGTAAATGAAAAAGGATAATAACAATATTTTCAGTGCTTTATCATCCCCCAACAAGATACCTCGAGGAATTAACTGGTTAAATAGGCAAATTGCCAAGTCAAACAAGCATAGTGAAGGGGCAAGTTATGTTGGTTTGTATTCTATCGGATAACTTTTTGTAGGGTAAATTTACATCAGCAAAATATGAAAGAGCATTTACTCTGAATGACAATGGGGCAAAGGTGTGTTAACAGTGATCGGTATTGTTACACCTCTGGAGATTTTTGTATTAGGGCATTTGATCTAACTTCTTACCCAACTTTGAGAAAAGTATCTTGAAATCAGTAACCGCCTTTTCGACTCGTAGAGTGATAGGGACATCGGGGATCATAGTACTATAAGTCCAACGTTCTCATCAGTAATTTCCCTGATGGGAGGGCTGTCGAATGTGACATTCACCTAACCTGCAACTTTATTCATCTCCCGGTTGAGCTTTTCCTCCAAACCAAAGCAATCTTCGCGCGAAGTAGGTCTGAACGTTTGACTTTACGCATGGTCAACTGTCGGACGGACAGAGCTAAGACTACTCAATATCATCGTTTATTACCTCTTGAAGGTATCGTGATTGAAACAGGTTTTTCGCTTCCTGCATGATGTTTGAGTAGAGTATTGGAACAACTTTTAAAGTGGTGTGATGCACTTGTTGCCGTTCGTTGCGATAATGGCCCCGAGTTAATTTCCGGTGAGCTTACAGCGTCGAAAAATAGAAAGGGATACGAATAGATTATATATTCGCCCATTGTGATGAAATATAGTTTAGTGGGGCGTAAGCATCTGTTTGGCCCACTGGAAGTAGTTCAGAGCTATGCAACAAAATGGTTGTGGTTCTATAATTATGGGCGACCACACAAAGCCAACGGAGTTAAACTAAACTTGATTGCTGCTTGACGTCTACTCTTAACTGAGGTTAAAAATTGGAGAAATACATCATTTACTTTATATTACCTTGTAATTATTATATTTAAATATAACAATAGCGGACATAAGTTCTTTTATGACTAAGTATGGAATCATCGCAATATCAGCATTATTTAGCTCTTTTGTATTAGCTAATACTCAATATACGATACAAGCGAAAGTAGAAGATAACCAACGAGTTGAAAGCTTTCCAGCTTTTCAAGTATCCGAAGGCTCTTGGGGTACAGCTAAGACAGATACCTGTGTATATAGTGCTCGAATCACCCAAAAAGAAAAAGGGGCTCTATTGCTGGAAGGGAAAATGGAATGTCTTTATGGAAATATGAGTATTTATCATGAGGCGATGCCCGAGTTTACTATGAGGCCAGAAGGAGGAGAAGCTTCTGTTATATTTGAAGATGATGAGGATGAGGAGTATTTTTGGGAGTATTCGATAAAAATTTCCCTTACGGAATAAGCTTGGATATGTAGTGATAACTAAATCCGGTCATTTTATGAGGCCATTTCTCGGCTTCAGCAGGGAGTACTATGTCATTTGTGCTGATGTGGACGCTGCCTGTATCTGCGTAACCGTCGTTACCTTCATCCCATATTATTGGGAATGTTCTTAATGAATAACCTTCATTTTCTACTAGTTTTATATACTCAAGAGCTTCGCCAAATGCATTAACCCTACGCCCTTCGTTATTGAACTCCCAGGCCATTGAAAGAATCAACGCTCTGTTTCCGTTTGTATTGACATCCCACGCACCAAAGTATACTTCCTTTTTTTCGTGATTCACAAAGGGCCAACCATACCGAGCGTTGCGATTAGTTGCGCCGTAGGATTCCATAAATTTTTTTCGTGACATTATCCACCTTACTTAGTAGTTAATTCTTCTTCGTGTAAATATAAATGCTTGATTAGGTTAATCGGCGCCTCTTCTTAACTTTTAACCAGCATTACTTCTTGCATATAAAAATTAACAGAAAATCAATGCTCATACTTTGGTGCATAACTTGTTTCGGGGACAAGGCGTGTTGCCAAGATCAGCACCAGCACGTTTTTGGGCACTGATGAGTGTTACGACGTGAAATTAGAGAGTATCTTACTGAAAAGCTAAAAGCTAAAAGCTAAAAGCTAAAAGCTAACCATTCGAAAGGCTTTGAACTTTAATGTCTACCGACTGTTGTTGGTCACTCTCATACAATATTGATAGGTTGGGATGGCAGTTAAGGGAGGAACCAAAATGAGAAGAACAAAGCACGAACCTGTAGGCGTTGGCACCATCTTAAAAACAGAGTTTCTCGACCCGTTATCTATCAGTGAAAGTAAGCTTGCTGGCGCACTTGGTATCGATAAAAGCGCTGTAGACGGCTTAATAATTGGAGACATTACTATCACCCCGCTCATTGCGGCCAAGCTAGCCATTGCGCTCGGGACTACGCCCGATTTTTGGCTCAACATCCAACACGCTTTTGATAGCTGGGAAAGTAATCGCAGCCTTGATACGGCCAGATTGAGTGTTGAAGTGTTGGTGCATTGAAAAAAACCGCCAGGTACGGCGGTTTTTTAATGTTTGGATTAAGCGATACCTCTGAAACTCATTCGCCCAATTGCACTATTAACATACTGAAAAATAGTCATTGGAGTAGAGTTTTTATCCAGATGGATAGGAATGTTGGCCGCTCGATAGCTAACATCGTCCATGAAACCATATTTTTCAATCAGTCCGTTATCGATAAGCCGATGAATTAGAGCGTTGGCAACGTGCATATTAAGCCCTGTTTTTTCGATACATCACCCAAGTTAAACCCAAAATGCTTACCCTCATATATACGACCACGAACAAGTTCGTGATAGAGAGCAATCGTCATGTTTTTCAAAGTTTTTGTGTTTAGTACCGCAAGCATACCTGTCTCTTTATCACTTAAGATAGTTGAAAACGCAATAACAGTGCAAAACGAAAAACCGCCCCTTTGGGTGGTTTTTTTAAAGTAACAATTACGCAAGACCTTTAAAGTCTACTCGTCCAATTGCACGTTTTACATATTTGTCAACTATGCTTGGCGGAGAGGTGTCATCTAGGTAAATTGGCACATTGACCGCTCGGTAACAAACCACATCAAGAAGCTCATACTCTTGAACTAATCCTGTCGCTATTAGTCGATGAATCAAATTAAGAGTTGAGAAAAGATTTAGCCCAGTTGTTTTGCATAAATCTTCTGCGCTTAGTCCGAAACGGTTGCCTTCATTTAGGCAGTCAAAGACTAATTGCTTGTATAGGTTAAAGGCTCTTTTTTTAAAGCTTTTCGTTTAAAGAAGCCAAACATGTTTTACTCCTTTTATCGTTAAGTCAAAACTTTAAGGCGTGGCAATTATCAGCGTTGCCCTATATGCAAACATTGTCTTAGATCATTTTTCGAGACTGTCTTTTATAGAAAAAATTAGTCGTTATGGTTGGTCATTTTGTTTGAATTTCTATTTATTTTGAAATTACTAATTTTTTGGAAGTATCATAACTAATTTGTGTTCCAGATCACCGATTTTTAGAGAAGAAAAGTTAAAAATTCGCCCTGTCAGTTGGCCGTGACCGGAACGCTCACCCATCCGGTTCGCGTCAATTAAAATAAGAAATTGACTCCCGCATCTTGTATGCAATACTAGCTGTATTAAACATTTTGAAAAAGTTTAACAGCATGAGCAGAAAGATAGCGGGAGTTAGCATCCCACCAGAATTACCAACCGATTTCAGTAAAGTTGCCTCTCTAATTCGCAAACTAGATCCAATTAAATACGGATTTGATAGCAGCGGTAATTACTTGCATTGGAACGACTTTCAGTACCGTTCAAAAGAGTTTAAAGGCGACCAAAAGGGTTACGCTTGGCATGCCCTAAAAATTAGACGTGGCCTTAACGACATTTCGCTTGTTGATGAAAACGGCAATCCGTTCCAACTTAGTGCCGCCAGTCTCGACGCTAAGCTATTCCGCATCGATAAACAGCTTAAACTAGAAGATTTGCCGCTATCTGCTCAAGACAAAAAGGCACACCTAGTGAAAAGCGTGATTATGGAAGAAGCCATTAGCAGCGCTCAATTGGAGGGAGCGGCCACAACGCGCAAGGTGGCCAAGGAAATGCTTGAGACAGAACGTGAGCCGCAAGATGACTCCGAACGGATGATTATCAATAACTGGCATTTGATCATGATGGCTGACGATTTCAAGGATGTAGAGCTCACACTGGAATTGATTAGCGGATTTAATGAAATAGCCACCAATGGCGTGTTAGAGAATGAGCACGTTGCTGGCCAATACAGAACGGATGCGGTCATGGTTAGAGACGTGGCCACTGGCGATATTATTCACGAAGCGCCAGAACATGAGCATGTTTTGAAGCTAATCGAGCAACTATGTGACTTCGCCAACACCGACCATACCACCAGCACCAATTTTATTAACCCAATCGTTAAGGCTTGTATTCTGCACTTTATGATTGGCTACATTCACCCATTCATGGACGGCAACGGGAGAACGGCTAGGGCGCTTTTCTATTGGTTCATCCTTAAGCATGGTTATGAGAACTTTAAGTACGTCTCGATCTCTGCACCACTTAAGAGCGCGCCAACCAAGTACGTTAGAAGCTACGTTTACACCGAAACGGACGACAATGACTTAACGCACTTTGTGGACTACCAGCTAACGGTCATCATCAATGCGATTGAGCGCTTTAACGAGTACATCAAATCTAAGATTGAAGATACGAGAGAGGTGCGCGAGCTGCTAGACGAGTCCAAGCTTAAGAGCGTGTTGAAACTGCCGCACATTGTGATTCTGGCCAAGGGATTAGAAACAGCCGGACGTGTCTTTTCTGTTAAGGAAATCCAGTCTGATTTTGACGTGTCTCATACCTCTGCGCGCAAGTATCTTGAGAAGCTGGTGGAGCTGAAATTGCTGTTCAAATCAAAGGATGGCAACGAGAATACCTACATTGCACCAGCCGACTTGAAAGATAGGCTAACCAAAGCTTAAGAGCATCAAAAAAGCCGCCAAACTGGCGGCCTTTTTGTAGGGAATAGAATAGGACTGGTTGGCGATTAGAAATCTACCCAGTTGTATTGCAGTGTGATAGCTGGCTTAACAAGTGCTGCTGAATCTTCTGTCGATAGGTCGATCACGTCTGAACGTACTTTTACGTGCTCCAAACGGAATCGATGCGAGGTTGCACCCTTACCCTTAGTTGATTCAGGCGTAGACTCGATAACGACAGTGACCATTTTCTTTTCACGAACGATCTCACGTAGCATTTCTAGCACTGTACCTGTGATCGTTTCTACGCACGTCACCGCGATTTCGCCTTTGTTCTCAAGCGAACCATTTTGGATGTAGCCCAAGCCCATTTGGCCAAAATCTTCTACGTCTGCACGACCCATTGCTGGAAACTGAGTAGAACGCACCAAAACGCTAAGATTAGGGTATTCTTCGATTTTCATCTCGAACTCTGTACCCATCATCTTTTCGCCAGCTTGGACGTTCTTAGTGAATTTCTGTTTTAAGAAATTCATATCGCCTTTTGCGTTAAATGCTCCGGCCATAATTACCCCTATTCTATTGGAAGTGGTTTGGAATCTGTGACTGATTAATCATTTGCTTAGGAGCGGCGGTAATAGTTACCGTGTTGTAAGCGAAATTGCCGTCTCGCGTCTTAGGTGCGTTAATGTCATAACTCACCTCGCTAATACGCATGGGTAGATTGAGCGCTTTGCCAATCTTGAATCGCGCATCACTTGGAACACGGCCACCAAGGCCATCGGAACTGACTGGAATAGTATTTTGCAGCTCGGGACTTATCATCTGAGCCAGGTATTTAATGGGATCATTAACCTCTGATTTGGCATTGGTGAACGCGACAAATTTCAGCGTTGCTGTGATTTCTGGCGGTTCGTTTCCTTGCCAAACTTGCTGACTGTTCCATAGTGTTTTACTCGTCTTATCCGACACGGTTTGCGCGACTGAGGACGTTTTATCTAGGGCATTGATGTTACCCACGGAATCGCCCTCAAACGGCGCTTCCCATATCGCTCTAAAGGCAAGCTGACACTCATCAGTCATGTAACCAATGACCGTAACCTCTTGACCGCCTATGACTTGTGTAATGGCGCATTTATTGTGGATAGACACGCCATCATCATTAGGTACGCCGACAATTACAGCCATTGCTTACCCTTACTTGCCCATACCGAGAGAATCGCTCATGCGGTTAGACTTTTTGCGAGCTGCTTTAGCCGATGAGCTGTGAGCTTTCGCGCGCGCTTTCTTAAGTGCTGCTTTTTGTGCTGCACTCATACGGCGCTTACGGCGATTCGTTTTGATGTAAGTTACCTTGCCATCACGGATCACTTTCTTAAGGGCTTCAAGCATCATGGATTCACGAACGGCGAACTCTGCAATCGCTTCGTCTGAGTCCACGTTGCCTAGGCCATGCTCTAGGGATTCAAAGATGCGATCTGCTGCTTCTGGATCTTCCAGTGCTTCTTGCATGTCGCCCTCTTTTGGCTGGCCAACTTGAGCAATAAACTCACTAGCCGCTTCCTGTAGCGATTCGTATAGCGCTGCTTGGCCATCTGTTAGCTCGGTATCGTCATCGCCACCAGCCATGCCAAATAGCATTGCGTCTAGGTTGTCGATTGAGCTGTCACCACCGTTAACCCACTGAACACAAGCCGCTGCTGCGTCTTGGCGAGCCATGATGGTTGATGCGCGGTTGATTGACTCAAGAAGTTGATCTTCTGTTACAGACTCAAAAAATGCAGTTTCAGTTTGTTCCTGCTCGGCCACTTGTGGCATCACAAATGGGCGAGCAAGAACAGAACCCTCAGAAAACATTGATTTCATTCTATTCTTGCTCTTTTTTTGATTAACGGATTAGTACAGGTTCACCAAGGATTCGACGCGCAGAGCCAGTTGGACAGAACGACCAAGTGACTTTCCAGTAGTCGATTTCGACTTGCTTGATTTCCAGTGTCCAAGCGCTTTCGCCGTCTTGATCTGGATTACGAGGTGTCACTAGCGCACCAACGGCTTCATAGCCCTCTAGGATGCTGGCCATACCGTCAGTTAGACCCTCAAGCGTTGCACCGTCAGGTTGGTGTTTTAGGCGATTACCTAGTGCGTAGAAGTCGCGTGAGATAGCGTCAGCAATAGACACGACTTGCTCAAAACGTAGGTAGTTTTCAGTCGCAGATGACGTTAGAGAGTCATCAATGAACAGGTTGCCGTTTTCGTCTGTGCCTAGTTTGTTTAGACGTGCCTTGTACATTTCTTGGTAGTTAGGCTCGCCAGCACCTTGGATTGGTTTTAGGCCAGTACGTTGAATAACAGCACGTTCAACACCTGCTGGTGTGTAGTGCCAACCGCCGACCGGAGAGGTCTTAGCAACGCCAAGCGCTTTAGCTGCAAAGCCGATACCCGAGCCGCCCCATACCGCCATGTTGCCGTAGAAACGACACTTAGCTTGGTAAGGGATATACACGAATGAAGCGCGATGGTTGTTGAAGTTCAGACCTTTTTTGAACTCCAATGCCGCTTCGTGCGTTAGGCGAGGATCAACATCGAAGTAGCCAGAAATGCGTTTGTCTTTACAGATTTTCGCAAGGTCAGTGATTACCGCAGTGTCGTAGCAGCCCAAACCACAAACGTAGTTAAAGCTGTAAACGGTAGTGCGTAGTGCTTTCACTGCTTTCTGGTAATCGTCAGCCGTAATGTCGCTAATATTGCCGTTGGTCGCGCCAGTGAATTTGGTTTTCGCAATTGCAGTAACTTCGCGTTTCGCTACTTCTGCATCGATGCGACAAGTTAGGTACTGCGAACGTTCTTCAAGAACAGTCTCGATAAACGCAGCGCCACCCATTTGATCTACTGCTGTAGGCTCTAGGGATACAACCCATTCTTCTAGCACTACAGAGCCACCAGCCGCCTGTTCTTCCTTTAGTGTAAGAGTGAACATGCCAGTGCCATAAGTCGCTTCGTCTGCTTTCGCAAGCGTGATAGAGCGGTTATCGGATTGAGCACCGTCTTTGATAGCGATCGCTAAAAATTCGCCATCTTCTAGCGATAGGTCAGCCGAGTAGTTGATCGCTTCGTTAGTGATAACTACATCGTCTGCTGGTTTAGTTAGCTTGATAGCTGGGTAAGTTGCCGTTTTTGGTACGACACGAACCACAAGGCCATTACCGCCGCGCAATGCTTCATCAAGAACGCGCATGCCGTCAGCTAATTTGCCAAGGCTTGAGTGGTAAGGCTTACCTAGTTTGTCTAGGAAGTTAGCCGTCGTTACCGGAATAACTTCGAACGGCTTACCTTTTTGAGACACAATCACACCGCCAAACACGAGCTGATTAGAGCCAGTGCCTTGCTTAGTTGTCGAGTCAGCGTTAATTGGCGAAACCGCAACTTGTGAGACGTTATCCATTGAAAATTCAATCTTACTCATTCTCTGTCTCTTTCAGCGTTAGATCCTGTGCTGCAAGCTGGTCTACAATTTCTTGCAAACCCGCTTGAGCAATACCTTTCACCGCAATCACGTTGTCTTTCGTCATTTCGGTTAGTTGCTCAACCGTTGCTACACCGTGGTTAGTCAATGCTTTTTCAACGCTCGCGCTTAGCTCAAGTGCTGATAGCGCTGTGCCTTTGTTGCTGGTGGCTGTGTCTGGTTGTCTTTGAGCTTCTGGTAAAACCGTTGGCTTAAGGCGAACCGAAACAAGGCCGTTTGGGTAGGCCGCTTCCACTTCGTGTTTGAAGCGGCTCACGTTGAAAACTGAGAGAGGGAAATCTTTAGCCAGTGGTGGCATGAGGCGACCCTGTACCGTGATTTCCTTTGGTGTGTAGTTGGTGATTAAAACGATCGTTTCTTTCATCGAATCCCCCAAGAGCGGCAGCCCGTAAGACTGCCGCTTACTTGCCTTATGCCGCTTCTGCTACAGGAGCTTCGTCGATAAGTTTCACGCGGTAGAAGTAGTCTTCTCCGTCGAATGGATGGATTTCGCCGTAGGCCAGTTCGTATAGGGTGTTAGACGCTACTAGACCTTTACCGATTGGATGCGTGTACATGGTTGCTGCGATTGCATCACCTGCTACGTAGCCCGCTTCTGAGTGAGAAGAACCACGACCGTAACAAAGCATGTCGTTCGTACCGATCACTACCGGACACTCGAATACTTTCCACATGCCGAACAACTTACCTGCGTAGTGGATAGCGTTTTTCTGTTGGTAATTAGCCGGAGCTACGAAATATGGAGCACCAAGAGACTTAAGGATTGTTGACGCGCCAGTACCAGCAAAGATACCTGTCATGCCAGTTGTGCGAGTCGCTTGTAGGATCTTCGTAGAAACGTTTAGAAGAACTTCGTTTAGACGTTCACGATGTAGACGCCAATCTTCACCAGCCGCTACGTAGATATTGAATGTTTCTTCGCGCGTACAAGCAAAGTCCATATCTACTAGGTGGCGAGTCGCTTTTTCCGATGCCAATGTGTTGCGCATGTGGCTCATCTGTAGAGATTTCAGATCTTGGCCAAACTCGCGTTGCATTGTGAACATCGCTTGAATAGTCGCGTCTGCTGCGATTGCGTTTTGACGTGGGCGCAGTATACGAGAGTCCATATCATGGTCGATCGTTGGGATAAGGTCAGGGCGTCTTTCAATGTCTACTTCGAACTCGATGTGCAGAACCGTTCCTGCTGGTAGGGCTGATGTTGGAGTGACGGTAACTTTGCCTTTTGCATGGTCTATCTGACAGTTAATAACCATACCATTGTGAGTACCTGTCATTATTTGACTACCGTTGCTGTCTAGGTCGCGAGCCACACGTTTATGGTTAATAAATAGGGAAACAGATGTCTTCGTGAATGGGATTTCAAACTTGGTGTGTTGTAGGTCAGTCTTAGAGTCAAAGACGTGAGTTGTCTTAGTGCCGTCTGGTTGCTGTTCAGAGACAAACTTGTAGCGCTGACGCATAGACGAGTATTGGCCAACCGTTGCTTGGTCGATTTCAGTACCCGCTGCGAAGTCACCGAAGTTTGAACCAGTGCGGCGGTACACTTTGAAGATCTCAACTTCGTTAGCACCCGCAGGGATCATCGTTACAGCGTCAAGTGTTGCTGTCTCAAGAAGAACTGGAAGCACTAGGCCAACCATCTTTGCACGGATTTCAACACCCTCAGATGTTGATAGAGATTGACCGATCGACTCAAGCATCATTGCGCCTGTTGAGCCATCACGCTTAGCACCCTCTAGCATCATCATGTTACGCATAGTTGCGTGAGCTGATGCCATTAGCTCATCGCTAGGTAGGTGGCCGTAAGTATTTTCGTATTCACGCACCGCAGACTGCATGCCTGATACGATGCTAACCGCTGTTTCTTGAGACACTGACTCGAACATAGGCTCATTCGCAATGGCTGACAAAATGGCCGCGCCACGAGAATTGTCGTCAGTTAGAAATATGCCTGTTTGTGAATCGAATTGGGATTCGACACACAGATTGTGCATTGCTTGAGCGCCTAAATGAATCGCCTCAATGCGTTTGTTGAAGTTAGAACGTTTATCTGCCATGTAAATAAACCTTAGTTATTGATTTGTGTGTTCGGAATAGTTGTGCCGCAGAAAAGCGGTAAAAATTCGCTCAATTTCGGATAGTAATTAAGATTTATTGCGAAAAAAACAGGGGTGAAAGTTCGTTTAACTTATTGTTATGTAATGAATTTATTTATTTTTGTGTGCTTTTGTGGGAATGGTAACGACAGGGGGTTTCTATGTCGTTGATCGTGTGTTTTTGTTGAGAGAAAAGGGGATAGGAAAGGGCATCTAAAAAAAATTTAAAAAATTTTCAGTTGTTATAGGGTTCCTGCCAAAAAGCCGAACACGTTGCTTAGTAGCTCTTGTGTGTCAGTCTCTAAGCTTGGAAGCTCAACCCCATAGAAAACGGCCAAAAAGTCACGAACAATGAGTTGATAAACGACCACCAGCGCGATGCTCCACATCATAGCGGCGCGTCCTGTACGCACCAATGTGTTAGAGCTGGCCGCTTCAAGCTCTGCCAGTTTGTAGGCAAACTCTTTGCGTTCTTCGTCACTGGTAAACACACGATCACCAAACTCGGTCAGTTCGTGGATAATGCCACCTACTTTCTCGCTGGTGGCGCTCTTAAATAGACTACTTGTAAACACTTTTGCTAGTCCCATCATTAGTTGCTCTCTTTAATGTGTTCTGCGAACGCTTCTGCCAGTGCTACGGCTAGCTTTTCGCGCAGTTCCAATCCCTTTTGTAACGACTCGTCGTTAGACAAAAAGAACGGCTCCAAAATCACGGCTGGCATTTTGGTTTTCATCAAGAAACGCCAACCGCGAGTATCAGTACCAGTGTTCGAGATAGGCTTAAGGCCACGATCACGCTGTCCGATAAGTCCAGCCACCGCTTTTTGTAGGCGCTGAGCAAGTGCTTGACTCTTGTCCGACTTATGCCAATGCAATGTCTCTGAACCTTGAACTGACTTATTGGCCACGCTGTTACAATGTAACTCAATGGCATAGTCAGCGCCCGATTCGTTAACATCACCGATCATCCGTGAGTAGGTGTCTCGATACATGATCACTGGAAGAATGTCTCGCTTATGTAGCTCGGCGGCCAATAAGCTGGCTAGGGGATGATTATAGCCATACTCATTCATTCCGAATGTTTTGTTGTAAGCGCCGCCATCTTTAAAACTATGGCCAACAACAATACAGACTTTTTTCATTTTATAAATTCCCAAACTTAGCTTAACTAATGTGTACTTAGGTATTGACTGCGTTCGGAATGGGAAATATATTTGCTTTACCAGATCGGCATCCCAATCGACTGGTGTCAACTAACGTTGAAACTTCATTTTTAACCTTTGTAATAGCTTCTTGCGCCGCGAACACTTACCTCGCGGCTTTTTTTTGCCTGCAATTTAGAAAAAAACCAGCGCGAACGCTGGCTTTGCTTGGATTATGGTCGGTTTTGAACGGGCTCTATCTTGTTTGATTTGAAGTAATCAAGAACAGGATTAACTCGATAGGGTTCTACGTGGAAGCTGGCCATCACCTGATCTTTACGCATCGAGTAAAACTGATTTTCGCTGTATAGCACCGCATCAAATATCACGTTCATTCTGCACCCATCGTACATGTATTCTCCCTCAACACTGAGGCTTTTGCGTATCACAAAGGATAGTCGCGCCTTGGTGGATTTAAGCTCGTTTCGAGCTCTAAATAGGTTAATTGCTAGTACGATGGTAAGCGACATTAATCCGCATATTTCATATGGCGTTTAAATAAACTGAATAACTCATTTTGTCTTTTTTCTAGTGCGAATAGGAAAGGGATTAGCAACAGAAACATTCTACAGTCTAAATACCTCTGCTGTCGCGTCTTTGATGCTCGTTTTTTTCGTCTGGTTGCTACAAATGGTAAATGAAATCGCCTTAGTGAAGTAGCCTAACGCTAAGGTGCGTTCCTCTTTCGACGCAATGATCATTGCGTCAATCACCGTGCTTGAGCTGGTCACGCCACCAGCAAGGGGAGCCATGTTCTCGTTTAGCGCATTCGCTTGGCTTTCTAGTTCCGGCGGCAAGTCTGGTGGCGGTAAGGTTGCACCGTTATCTGACTCACTGCCGCTTGTTGGTGGCGTTAATGCAGTATTGATTTGCGCCATAAGAGATACGGCTGCATCCACATGGCCGGAAAGACCGTTGATCACTGCCTCAAGCGCTTTCAGTTCTTCCTTGCTGGTAATTGGCAAGATACTCGGAGCGGGTACGTTGTCCTCTGTACCATCAACCTTGTGTTTGATGTTCACACCAATAGACACTTGTTCGAGGTCGGTTGGATCGGTGATCAACACTAGGTGCTCATTCCATTGCGTTAACGTGGCCACCGTTGCGCTCACTGAGTCATTCAAACCCTTAAGCGTTACCACTAACTGCGATGCGCCTTGGTAGTCTTCAATATCCTCGCTCACGCAGCCTGATAGCTTCCCTGACAAGCTTTCACACTTCACCTTAAGGGATTTTCCTCGGGTAAGGTTCTCCGCTTCCTTAAGGCCGCCTACGTCTAAAAACTGGCGAAACTGTTCGACTTGCTCTTGTGTGTCTAACATCAAATTGCCTCAATCAATCGTCATCAAGTCGTTACCGTTTACCAGCGTAGCGCCACACCCAAGGGCATCGCCTACCACGGCGACCGGAACGCCATTAACAGTAAGTTTTGAACTACCAGTAATAACGCCTACGTGCGGCGAGTTATCTGGTTTTACGTGCATGACGGATATATCACCCGTACCTAATACATTGATTCCATTCATGGTCAGTAGTGGCTGGCCAGAAACAAAAACACCTGGACTAAAGCCACCATGACCACTATCCACACTCCCTACAATTCCTACGGCTGGCATAGTGCATTACCCTAATGTAAATGGAGCTGCGGCAGCCTTAACAGCGAACTGACCACCAGCATCGATATTGACGTTACCACTCGCTTTAATGGTCACTTCATCGCCCTCTAGGGTGGCTTTACCGGAGGCTTTTACGGTTGCATTACCACCCGCTTCGATGTTCGCATCGCCTTTCACTTTGATAGTTAGTGCGCCTCCGATTTGCTCCAATGTGTTCCCTGTTGAGCTGCGAAACGCATTGCCCTCGACGTGGATAACACATTGGCCATCTGGTGTGATTTCAATGGCCGTGCCGCTTTGGGTATGCGTTATTGAGTAGCCGCCTTGATGCGTGATGAGCTCGCGCAAACCAAATCGCACAAAGAGCGCATCTTTGCGGTCATAGGCTGGTGGCTCGGGTTCTCCATCGGCTCGTTTAGGCTGATAGGCTTCGCCGTTCACCTCGCTTGGTAGGTACGACTCATAGTTAGGCGCGTAGTAAAGCGATCCGGTAATACGGGGATAACGGGTATCTCCATTACGAGGAAAATCCACCCAAACCAGATCCCCTTTTTCCACTGGCACTGCATGGCCACCACTCGGTTTTGCGCCCAATGGCAGTAGAAACTCGGCAAAAGGTAAATCCTTATCGGGGATTGCATCCCAATAACCAAGCAAGCGAACGGATACCATGTACAAGCCTTTCGGATGGACGGTATTTACCACTTCGGCCTGATAGCTACCAAACAAGCGGTTAGTGACGTTGGTGCGTGTTCTGTTCTCTGACGAATCGCTCATAGGTTTCTGACTCCCAACTCGATACGACACTGATACCGGTTCCCACGTTGGCAATGGGCGACACGGTTCATGATTTGTTTCTCTGGCATGGACTCATCCAGCTCGGTAGCGGGTAGCCGTTTATGGAATAGCACTGAGCACACCGAAAGAGGCGTAAAGGCAGTATTTCCGGTAAGTTCCACATCCAAAATAGGGATGATGGCCATGTGTTGATTATTCAGCGCCTTGGCTTGTGGAACGCTGACCATGACCATAGCGCCCGAACGTTGGCCACCTTGGAATCCCTCGACGGTATCCCACGAGGCATAGTTACGGTTAAGAACGCGCTCAAACAGGGCTTCCTCTCCGATAATGGAGTAGTTCGCAATGCTGTGCTCTGCTTCCTCTGGATTCGACTGTTCCAGCTTGAATTGCTCGCTCATATCCATGTTCTTGAGCGACTTAAAGTGCATAACACCACGGCAGATAAACGCTGCTGAACCGTAATCTCTGGCCATTGTTCGAATTAGGCGAGACTTAGTGCCACCAGCGTTTAAATGGTACGTAGCGCCACGCTCAAAGCTGTCACATTCGATTTTTAGATCGGGTAATAGCTCGGCCAGAATGTCTTTAGGCTGCATTTCAACAAAGAATCGAGGCGTTGTGACTGGCTCTTTAAGTAGGTGCGCATCCTTTTGGAATGCTTGAACGGTAAGCATACCGTCAGCGCTGGTGGACTTGGCCACAATGAATTTTTCAATCCAAACCTGATCGCCTCGCTCGTTCACATCGGCCATCGTGACCTCGATCTCTGAACCGCGCTTAATCCCGTAGTCATCCCGATAAACGGCAGCCTGATCCATGATTTCCATAACCAGCTTGTTGCCGTCCATCGAAGCACACTCAATGTAGGTAAACGAATGAATCTGCTCGATAGGGATGTCATTTTCGTTGGTGACAACTTTTTGGGCGAGAAAGTATTCTTTATTACTCAATGACTCGGCCTCCCATACCAATCGCGCCCTGACGGACAGTGATCGACTCGGCCTCATAAACTTCTGCAATCACTTCAAAAGAGATTGAGGAAGCAAACAGGCGAGTATTTTCATGGTCGACTTCGGCGGGTTCGGTCATCGCATCTTTACGGCCACGTATCTCGATGCTGATTTCCATTTCAGTGCCCGCGAGCATGGTTTTCGCTCTGAATACATGCTTACGCTTGCCCTTGGTATGACGTAGCCAAACCATTAAACCTAGCGCTAGGCGGCTAAGGGTAGACTGGTTCCAAGCTAGGGCATTAATGCGGTAGGTAAGCGCGACAAAGGACTTATTAATCACGGCATAAGGCTCGCCTTGTTCATTGGCCAGTTCGCCATAGTCAGCAATATCGACGTACTCCGCGCCATCAACAAACCCAATCACCGGATCGCGCGTGATGTAGCAAACAGGTAAAAGCTCATTACGGTTTGCTTTCACCTTGTCGCCCAACTTTGCCGTTAACTTAGATAGGAATGACACTGGATCGTTAAAGTTGCCGTAGTAAATCTTTCTCGACTTATCACGGCCAACAAAGCGAGAAAACTCACTGTTCTCTCGCCGTTTAGTGTCAGTCACAACTAAGGAATCAAGCACGTTCTGGAAAAAGGCAGCTACCGCACGGTCAATGTCGGTTAGCTCTGTGTGTTCTACCTTGCCATCGAATGTCACTACATCGCATGGAATTTCAAAGAACGTCTCATCCAGTTGCATGATTAGTCCTCCAAATCGTCCAGCTCGTAATACTTATGGCCTTTAACGATAGTGATGCACTTATCGCTTCGGTGTAAGGTCACATCGAATTTGTGGAAGTTGTTCGTTAGGATAGGTAGGTAAGCCGATACAGGCTCATTGCGTTGGTAGCCGTCTCGCGTTTTACGGCCTTTACCGGATCGGTTGCCCTCATAGATTTGAATGACCGCGCAATCAAAATCAATCTTGGCCATGTCTGCGATTGCTGCATCGAGATCTTTGCACACGTTAAGTACGTCCGCGCATAACATGACGCAAAAACGGCGTTTTGAGCTGTCAATTTCGGCAATATTGTTTACTACGCCTTTCGAGTTCGGGTCATAGTGAGTGACCGTCATGATCTGCTTGTGGTAGTTAGTAAGGTATTCTTCTGTTAGGTCGGGAAATTTACCGCAACCAAAGTTAAGAATGTTGTTCGCGTATGACCAGTTAGGCGCAAGTCTGCTAAGGCGTTTTGCACTGGCTGGCACTTGCTTTCGGCTAGTCTGTAATGTCATGCACACTCCAAAATTGGAGTGGCGTTTTAAGGATGGGGGTGGACTAGGGCTGATTTGAGCGCAAATTATACACCTCGACGCTATTAACCCTAAATAAACAAATAGATGCATATAACTGTGATGCTTGTCACATACATCTCATGAGCTCTTAAGTAAATTGCGCGCGATTAAAAATAATTATCATTTACATTAAAGTCAGTTAAGTTGTAAGGGCTGTATTATGCGTATTTATACTTTGATATTTTTATTCCTGTTTTCCACTATTACACCAACTCTCGCAATGGCTTCATATCCGCCTCTTTGTAATGTTGTAAAGGTAAAAGAGCACCATCAAATACCTGATGAACGTCCATACTGCATTGAAACAGAAGATGCTCAGGTCACGTTTGTTAATCTATCGTCAAACCCCGTTGAGGTGGTTAGCTTAAAAGACTCTACTCATATTGTTTATCCAAATGAGTATGTAATTACTACAGGCAGGCTTGTAGTCGCAAACTCTAAAGGCGCTGTAGTTAGTAAAGAAGAACGAGGCATCGTTGTAGCTCGTGATTATGGTGGTAAAAAAGCAAACGTGAATCAAAGGATTGCACCTTTAGCCGTTTGGATTCCTAGTGCTATTGGTGGAGCTATCTTGGGCGGAATGGGAGTTGTAGCTTCGAACCCTAGCGCTGGCCTTAGACCAATTGTTATTGGAGCATTCTCAGGAGCGCTTGGTGGAGCATTGGGTCCATTGATGGGAGCTGGTCAGTTTGGAGTAGTTGCAGGTGGTGCTTTAGGTGTCTCTGCTGGTGGAGCGTGTAGCAGTTGTCATATTTAATCTGGACGTTGGCAGTCGCATCATACTTGGTGCTTTGCTTTACTCTGTTAAATGGGAAGAAAGAACGATTATTATATGGCTGCATAATAATCGGTTTGATTGTAGTGAACATCATATTTGACTTCCGAGAGCCTCATTTTTTTGATGTTTTGTCTGCGTTTATTATCTATGTTCTTTCTAAGTGGGTTAAAGCAGAACCTAAGTATTTTCTTATCACAACCACAGTCATATATTGGCTCTACCCTCTAGTGTTGAGTGTTACAACACAATAATGACGAATAAGTAATCATTATATGATTGAAAAGAGTCGCCGGAGAGGCGACTCTTTCTTTTAGAAACGCTATAAACAAGCCAATTGCGTTGCTCATACCTTAACAGGGCGTTATATGCCAGTAATCAGAAAGTCGATAGCAGAAATGATCTCGTCTCTAAAAGTGCTTAGATCATTTACAGGCTCGCTTAGAATTTTGGTTGGTACACTTGCCATTTGATGAGTCAGAATTACGAAATCACCTTCATCAATATGGATTACCGGACATAGATGACTGGGCGCTTTTTTCTCTAACAACTCAGTAGGCGTTAGCGGAATAACTAATCGGGTGTTCAATGTATCAAGCAATTCACTTTGAACGTCAACAAAGTATGGGTATGCGGTTGTTGTGTTTTTATCGTTGTTTTTGTATAGCGAGAATTGTGACATTAGAATACTCGGTAAGAATCAGAAAATAGTCCATGATTTTCAGTTAGTTCGTTACAAGCATTAATGCCCTCAGCATTTTGCTTTAACCATTCAGTCTTAAGGCGTTGACGTACTTCTTTTTCAAGTGCCTTTTCCATTGTTGCCGAAAGGTTTATGTTTAACCGTTTAGCCTCCGCAAGTAACTCACTGTTTAAGCTTAAGTTTGTAGCTTTCTTTGGTGCTTGCGTACTATATGCATTTCTCATAATAGTAACCTGTGCGTATTGTGTGTGCGCATAAATTATAGGCGCACACACAAGCATATAACAAGCATTTCGGACTGCTCACTCCATAAAGGCCCAATTAATCAGACCTTTTCGTTTACATATTGTAAACTTGGTGTGAGTGCCCTATAGTGTTTATATGATGTAAACAAGAGTTAGGAAATGCACGTAATTAAACGAGAGCCTTTTGAAACGGCAAAGCGACTATATCCGCAATGTGCCGAGGCATTAGACTCAACTTTCAAAACGCTAAAAGCAACAAAAGCAAAAACACCAGAACAACTCACACAACTTTTTCCGTCATTGGATAACTTTAAATACGTAGACAAGTGGTATGTCATCGACATTGGCGGAGGTTCATTAAGGTTAATCGCCTTTATCGAATTTACAGGTGGGAAATGCTTCGTTAAACACATCGTTACCCACGCAGAATACGACAAGATCACAGACCAACACAGAACAAAGGGGAAAAGGGGGTAAGCATGAACATTCAAGCTCTAAAAACCCTATCAAATGAGATTCACACAGCGATGCCTTGGTTACAAGGCATCCGTGACCATGAGCAATATCTAGAGCTTATGGAACTCATGGATACGCTAGTGGAAGACTACGAGGAAAACCAAGTATTGATTGACTTGCTGTTCCCTGTACTTGAACGCTACGAGGAAGAATCAGAACACTTCCAAGAGTTTAACGCGCACATTGATAGCTTAGATACTGGTATCGCTACTCTTCGCGTTCTCATCGACCAATACCGCCTAACTCTAAGTGATTTACCTGAGATTGGTGGCAAGTCGCTAGTATCGCTAATCCTAAGCGGTAAACGCCAACTAACCGTTGGACACATTAAAGCGCTATCGGAACGTTTCGGCGTACCAAAGCATATGTTTATTTAGCAGAACACCACCAGCAAGGACACATCATGAATAAAGGCATCGACTTAGACCGCATCCTAACTACCATGAAGAGAATGAGCCCGGAAAAGCTAGAGAAAACCTTTGAAGATTTTGAACTGGTTAAGGCGAGAGCAGCCGCCAAGGAAGCCGACGAACAGGCAAAAGAATCTGGTATCGAGCGCATCACGTTGTTCTTTGTTGGTGGTCAAACTGCCCTACTGGCTAAGCCAAACTCTATGACGCAAGCTTGGCTATTTAACCTGTACGGCAATGGCACGATCACCATTCCAGAGGAAGCTATGGTTAACTTTGAGGTAAGGAGTCATTTTGGCGAACTGCATCGCTTTTCTATGGAATATAACGAGCTGACTTACTGGAACGACTTGATTGATAGCAAGATGGCCCAAGAGCTTGCAGAGTTTCTTGAGTTACCAATGGTGTGAGTAGAATAAAGTTTCGTTACTAAGTAATAAGGACTCATAACGATTAGAATATCACACCAAAAAGGCAGCGTTCATGTCGATACGCTGCCTTTTCCAAAACATTTATGCTCTATTGTTGGTTAGCACTAGAGCTAATTAACTTCATTTAGATAAGAGTTTTCCTTACCTATATAGCTATCCGTTATTTTGCAATCTAATACCCAGCGCCTCTCATTAACCTATTGATTAACAATTGAACTGTAATTGGAAAGATTGCATGATAGGAGTATGAAAGACAGCTAAAACCCGTATAGAAAGCGTTATTTCCGCAACGGATCTCTCAGGCTAAATGTACGTGATTGTAGCCTAAGAGTGAAAGTGGCGGGGTAATAGGGTGGAAAAGCGGCGAAAAGGGCGAATATTGGTCATTTCCATGCTAGCCTTAAAGCGCTTTAAGCGCACCTTAATATGGCGCAGCAATTAAAGAGTGACGCTAAAGCGATTTAAGGTAGTGAGCTGCCAAATACTTCGGCTTCGATTTTTGCCTGCATGCCGAAAATTTCTCGTTATATCAAAAGATTAGGCGTAAACATAGCCGACTTTAGTTGCGGAATAACAAGACGTTCAAGGCGATTCGAAACGCATTGGGGTTTTAGTGCCCAAATAGGCACGGATTTATCAGAGTTTATTTTAGGTTAGGGTGCATGTGCGTCTCTCACACCTTAACTGCGCGTTAGGCTAAAGAATGCGTTCATCTTTATGTGTGCTTGTTCATACTTTTTGTCAGATAAGTTAGTTACAGTTTAGATCCATACACAAACGAGGACTAAATATGGCTAAATGGGCCGACTACTTAATTTCAGCAGTAAGATATAACCCTGAGCACACTCACATAACACATCTATATGCGCATGAGGACAAAGGCGAAAATGTTGGTGAAGGGGCTTCGTATACTAGGCAGGATATAGTTGATGCTATCGAAAAAGGAACTACATTTGTAACTATCTACAAAAATAACCAAGGCAAGTACAGCAAGGGTCAAAAGGTTTTTGTGATCAAGGTTAATGGAATTAGTTACCTCAAAACTACTGATAATAGCAAAGAGGAAGACAACTTAGAAAACTTGCCGGAGTTTTAGCCTAACAAACTGTTTAAGAGTGATTCGCAACGCATGGCATTTTTACTATGCGTTGCGTTTATTGTGTAAGGTGGTTTGCAGATGCTTCGGTATTGCGTTGCTCACACCTTAACAGGGCGTTAGGCATTACGAGGATATATGAAAAAGAGTTGTATCAATTGTCACTTCTTCTCTAAAGAGTACATTGAAGATAATACAGGTCGTCGTCTCTGTTTTGCTATTGGTGAACAAGATCGAAATGACATTAAAAAGCAAAAAGAAAATACACTTAAGCAACATTACACCGTTGAGTGCCATAAGGGTGTTTGGCGTGACAGCGTGGGAAAAGAAGACTTCTACAGCCGAGTTGTGAAACTTAGAAGACCATATTGCTTTTTCTTTCCCTATCAACAAGACATGATGTTTACGGCAGCCGATGAATTGCAAAAGAGGGAGCAGGAGCGCAACGAATTAAAACGTTCCAATATGTACACTCGTATCGGATTAATCTTCGCAGCAGGTGGTTTGTTTTTAAATGCCGTTGTCAGTTGGTTGAAAATGTAATGCCTAACAAAGCATTCAAGAGTGATTCGCAACGCTTGCCAGTTTCGCTTCGCTCAAGTATAGCCAAGCGCCGCTCACACCTTAATGCGGCGTTAGGGCACAAGGCGAAAATGAACAGAATCGTAGAATTAATCAAACAAGATCCGACTAGAGTTGAAGCCTTAAACTGTGTTTTTCAACTTAGCTTACCTCAATGCTATATCGCGGCAGGCTTTGTTCGAAACCTCGTTTGGGACTCGTTACATGGCTTTGAGGTAGCAACACCCTTGAATGATGCTGATGTAATCTATTTCGACCCTGATGAGCAAAACCCTAATGCTTACTTATCCTACGAATCTCAGCTAAAGCAACAAATGCCACAGATTAATTGGCAAGTTCGAAATCAAGCAGTGATGCATACACGAAATGGTGACTTGCCATACACTAGTTCATTGGATGCAATGAGCTACTGGCCTGAGAAAGAAACGGCTATTGCTATCCGCCAAATTGCTCCTGAAAAATACGAATGCATAGCCGCTTATGGCTACGACTCACTATTTGGTTACTGCATCACACATAATCCGAAAAGGTCACGAGAAACGTTTAAAAATCGTGTAAATTCAAAAGGGTGGCTAGTAAGGTGGTCATCTTTGAGAATTGTGCCCTAACAAGGCGTTTAAGACAGATTCCCAACGCATGGCATTTTTCATTCCATCGTTGGGTTTTGTGTTTACGGTGGTATGGTTAGGTTTCGTGGTGGCGTTGCTCACTACTTAACGCGGCGTTAACTGTACTTCGATATAAAAATTACGAGCAAGTTGCACAAAAACAGGTCGTTTCTAAAATGAAAAAGTGGTTTATATTTTTGGTTCTTTTGCTAACAGGGTGTGTTGCTAAGCAAGTACCTTACTCTCCTTCTGATATGGTAAGCACAGAAGTTGCGGCGAATGTGATTGAACAGGTCATAATGGAACAGCCCCCCAAATTTAGACCTGAAGGTCTTGTTGTGACCAGTTCTTATATCGGGTTATCAGAAGGTCAAAATTCAAAAGTAGTGGCAGTTAGCAATTATAATGACTCTTCAAATTTGCTCCTGTCATCTTCAAACGTAAGGCTATCAGAAATCAATTCAAGGTATTATTTCAACTCGATATTGGCGCTTGAACTGTATAGCAAAAGAGATTGGTTTATCATTCAGCTAAAGAACGATGAACAACAGGTTGTTAAGCGTTTTTATACGAGAAGTTTAGAAAAGGCACAGCGGTTTATCGATTCAATAAATTATATGAAAATTTCGACTAAGCCATTTGCTGCTGAGTAGTACAGTTAACAAACTGTTCAAGAGTGATTCGCAACGCGTGGCATTTTTACTATGCGTTGTGTTTGTTGTTTAAGGTGGTATGCGGAGGCATCGGCATTGCGTTGCTCACACCTTAACAGGGCGTTAGGTTTTCGGAGTAATATGAAGCAAGTAATATTTATCTTGTGTACTTTGATGTCAGGAGTAGTAATGTCTGAGGGTTTGTTTTTAAGCTCATATAATAAAGTGTCTGATCGTTATGCAATTCTCGATGAGTTTGACCAATCTGGAGTGCTTTACTTAACTAAGCCAGAGACTCAAAAGCCAGAACGAGACGCTGTCGCATACATTCAGTATGCTCCTGTATCCGAGGACGCTTGGAAACAGAAAATGAGGGCAGGAGAACCGCCGCAATTACATGAAGGTCTAGCTTCTGAAGTTGCAGTTATAGCAAAAACAGCAGAGCAAGATTTTAGCTTCTTATGGTCGGCAGATGGTAACTCAGTAGCCTTACTTTATAAAAATGCTCCCATAGCTTTCGTTAGTCAAAATGAAAAGTATGGCTTTAGTAAAGCGGTAGTATCAGACTCACCAATTGTTTCTATGTGGGATACAGATAAGTTTAACGAACTATTTGAGTAAAAACCTAACAAACTGCTCAAGAGGGATTCGCAACGCGTGGCATTTTCACTATGCGTTGATCACCCCTTAACAGGGCGTTAGCCGTCATGGAGCTTGCTATGCTCAAAGTGATAGAATAGTATCACTTTAGTATTCCTTTGGAGCAGCTCTCATGAAAGTAGAACTAGTTACATCGCTCAAACGTCAAGCAACTAAGATCCTCGCCGATCTCCACGACACCAAAGAACCAGTGTTAATTACTGAGCATGGTAAGCCATCTGCGTATCTAGTTGATGTTGATGACTACGAATTTATGCAAAATCGTTTAGCTATTCTTGAGGGTATTGCACGAGGTGAGCGTGCACTAGCTGATGGTAAAGCTGTAAGTCATGATGAAGCCAAGGACATAATGTCAAAATGGCTGAAGTAATCTGGACTGAACCAGCGTTATCTGACCTCAATGATATCGCTGAATACATCGCGCTTGAAAATATCGTAGCTGCAAAGCAGTTAGTACAGACGATCTTCCCCAAAGTCGAACGCCTACAAACTTTCCCAGAGTCAGGTCGTATTCCACCCGAGCTAGAACATTTAAGTTATCGTGAAGTTGTCGTTAATCCATGTCGTGTTTTCTATAAACAAGACGGTGAAAAAGTGTTTATTCTGTTTGTTATGCGTGCAGAGAGAGATTTGCGTAAGTTCTTGTTGGGTAAGCAATAGCCTTTGGGAATGAGCGGCTAACAAGCATTTAAGAGTGATTGCAGTTTCGCTTCGCTCAAGTATAGCCAAGCGTCGCTCACACCTTAATGCGGCGTTAGTTTCCTTATCAATATCTCATGTTCAATTTACTGTACAAGTAGAGTGGTGAAGACTATACTTGTTCCATTAAACGTACATGTGGAGGTTCTTATGAGAATCGTATCTTTTACTGAAGCTAGAAATAGTCTCAAAGCTGTTTTAGACGGTGTAGTTAATGATGCTGATACAACAGTTATTACACGCCGTGATTCTGAAGATGCAGTGGTTATGTCTTTAGACTACTACAATAGCCTTATGGAGACAGTTCACTTACTACGCTCTCCTCAAAACGCTGAACACCTAAATCGTTCGATTGCACAGTACCGTGCCGGTAAAACAACAGCACGAGAGTTAATTGATGAGTAGTAGTCAACGTTTACTGTCGTGGACTGATGACGCTTGGGATGACTACCTGTATTGGCAAACTCAAGACAAGAAAACACTCAAGCGCATCAATAAACTCATCAATGATGTTAAACGCTCTCCATTAGAGGGCATCGGCAAACCAGAGCCGTTAAAAGAGAACTTATCTGGTTTTTGGTCTCGCCGTATTGATGACACTAATAGGCTTGTTTACGCAGTCGATGATCAAGCGATAACGATAATTTCGTGTCGTTACCACTACTAAATCAGGTTTAGCTGTCTGGCATCTAACAAACATTTAAGAGTGATTCGGCACGCTTTGCATTTTTAATGTGCGTCGGTTTTAGTGATTATAGTGGTATGCGGCAGCATTGGCATTGCGTGCTTCACACCTTAACAAGGCGTTATGTGTTTTGGCGAAAGTCTCAAACTTTAGATGAGCATGTCTGTTAATCTTGGTGTCGGCAACAATAAACTCTCAAGGACTGATTTAATGTTTAATTGGACAAATCCTAAGCAAATCGATCTGTAGTGGTCAACTAAAATTGGCCACGGTTTTAGAGTTTTCCCAATATAATCGCTCTGACTCATTGGGAGTTAGAC
>NZ_JALNTL010000010.1:0-178379 GCF_023161825.1 Vibrio sp. 2CM40D | reverse complement strand
TCATCCACTATCGTTGCCGTACCGGTATCGCTACCTTGCACCGCCCCAATGCCAGTCACCGTCACGCTGAAATCTTCAGGGCCTTCATAAACAGCATCATCAATGGAAGCGATACGCACATCAAACTCGGTTTGCCCCGCTGGCACCGTTACTACGCCATCGTTTGGCACTGCAACCCAACCGGAGCCTGTGTTGTATTCCAAGGTACCTAAGTCACCGGCTTCGGTATCGCCCAAGTTCAGGCCTAGCTCGACTTGAACAGTGGACTCGGAGGCATTCGACAACGTCACTTTGAAGTTGGCTGTCTCACCCTCATTGATGGTGCCAGCATCTGAAATAGTCACATTCGGGCGGTCATCATCCGGATCAGGGCCCGGACCACTGCCGTCGTCCACGATCGTCGCCGTCCCCGTATCGCTGCCTTGCACTGCACCAATTCCAGTCACTGTCACACTGAAATCTTCAGGACCTTCATAAACGGCGTCATCAATGGAAGCGATACGCACATCAAACTCAGTTTGCCCCGCTGGCACCGTTACTACGCCATCGTTTGGCACTGCAACCCAACCGGAGCCTGTGTTGTATTCTAAGGTGCCTAAGTCTCCAACTTCGGTGTCACCTAAGTTCAGGCCTAGCTCGACTTGAACAGTGGACTCGGAGGCATTCGACAGCGTCACTTTGAAGTTCGCTGTCTCACCCTCATTAACCGTACCTGCATCACTCATCGTTACCGCTGGGCGATCATCATCAGGATTTGAGCCAGGTCCACTACCATCATCTAAAATAGTGGCAGTCCCAGTAACAGGTGTGCTTTGTTCTTCTGTCGTGCCAGAGAGCGTAAACGTTTCTGGGCCTTCAAATACAGAGTCGTCAATAGAGTCTATAGAGACCGTAAAGTCACTTTCACCCGGTGGGATCGAAATGGTAAAGGTTCCGCTTTCACCGACTGAAACTTCTTCTGTTGTACCATCAGAAAATGTTATGAGGACACGCTCATTGACGTAGTCACTCCCGTTCTCGTCAGCTGAGCCGCCTGTTGCGGTTCCATCAAGGAGAGAAAGAATGACATCAGTGTTGTCTTCAGTTGTTTGACTTAGAGTAATATCGAATACAACTTGGTCACCTTCGTTGATAGTCGGACTAGATATTTCTTGAACTAAGATAGTCGGTGGTACAGGGCCATTAATTACTCTGAAAAGATCCAACAAAGATAGTGCTTGAGTTGTAGACAGTCCGATTCCATCAATACCGACGGTCTCAAAATTCGTACTAGCCAACAATTCAGCGCCAGTACGATCTATTGCACCAGTATTTTGGGGGCTAGAACCACTTTCCTCACCTGCAGCTGGCTCAAAATCCTCACCAAGAGCAGTAGGGTCTTCTCCACTAGCGATAGCCTCGATTAGCGCAGTGACATCATCAGTAACGTTAATTGAACTACCTTGCGGTGTTACCTGTTGTACAATTAATTCTGATGTATCAGAAACTTCCTCAATAATTAATTCACCAGGCTGAGGTAGCTGACCACTTTCAAGACTTCTCAGGTTCCCATCAAGCCCTATAACCACGACATTGCTCATCAATGAACTTAACGCTACTCGATCCATGCTCTTCATCCTTGTATTAGTTTAATTAAAGGCTTGTTACTGCACTAAACACGTCTATAGTTTAGACAAAATATGAATTTTTCGTTTTATTCCAAGAGGATTTAGTTTTTTGAGAGTAATAAGGAAAATAACCGAAGAATTTGCCTTCATTTAAACCAGTTTCCGCTATGCTCTTAAGATAAAAAGGTTTTCTACGAAAAAATCGACCACTTACCAAGCAAGCTTTGCCTCGTATGCTAGAGTTTAGAGAGTAAGATTGTTGTTTTTTATTGAATTAAACATTTAAACATCAACAAGTTGATAATACGCACTAAGAAAATTCATTGTTTGTAACTTCTCGTCTCAAATATGAAACAGAATAAGAGCGACATGATTTTAGGAGAACTAACGTGAGATGGAATCGAGTACATATAGCCTGCTGTTGCTTAATAGTGTCTTCACCAGTTTTCGGTCAAACTCTAGAGCAAGCGGTTGCACAGACGCTACAAAATAACCCCGATATTAAGAGTGCATTTAACGAGTTTATGAGCCAGAAGTACATAAATGAAGCTTCATCAGGTGCTTACCTCCCCTCTGTTGATCTAGATGCTGGAATTGGATATGAAGGATTAGACCCGTCAGATGAAGTTGGTCGAGGAGACACGGATTACACTCGAAAGGAAGCTTCAGTGACACTGACCCAACTAATATGGGATGGTAGCGCTACATTAAATGATATTGATCGAACCGCAGCTGATGCTGAATCTGTTAGATTTCAACTCTTAGCAGATGCTTCAGATAAGGCACTTGAAGTGACTAAAGTGTACTTGGACGCTGTTAAAGCGTATGAAGTCCTAAAGCTTTCAGAAAACAACCTTGCTGTTCATAAAGATATTTACGATGACATTAAAAAACGAGTCAACTCGGGTATCGGCTCTACTGCTGACTTGACGCAGGTAGAAGCACGTTTGGCAAAAGCACACGGAAACTTAGCTGCTGCTCAAAATAACCTGTATGACTCTCACACGATGTTCACTCGTTTAGTCGGTCAAACACCACAAGGGTTAATCTTTCCGAGAGCGGACCAAAACTTTATCCCGTACACGGTTGATGAAGCGGTAGGCTTGGCATTTGAACTTCATCCCGTTATTCAAGTGGCGCTCGCAGACGTAGACTCGGCTAAGTTTCAATACAAACAGTCTAAAGGTGTTAATTACCCAACCATTTCAATTGAAGCTTCGCAAACATGGCGTGACGACGCTGATGGTTTAAAAGGTCGAAGTGATGAGACACTTGCCATGCTGCGTCTACGCTACAACCTATTCAATGGTGGCAGTGATGCAGCGAACTCAGAAAACTTTGCCTACCAGCTAAATAAAGCAAAAGACTTGCGTGAAGGTGCCTATCGCAATGTTGAAGAAGGGTTAAGGCTTTCTTGGAGTGCGCTTGATTTAACATTACAACAAAAAGAGTTTCTATCAGATCATGTAGACTCTGCGTCTGAAACCGTAATTGCTTACGAGAAGCAATATCGCATCGGTAAACGAACACTGCTTGATCTATTGAACACTGAAAACGAGCTCTTTGAGGCGCGTAAAGACTACTTAGATTCTAAATACGCAGAGCAGTACGCCAAATATCGAGTGATGAACGCAACTGGGCAACTGTTGAGTGCATTAAGGGTTGAAATGCCTAAAGAATGGCTAGAAGAAGTGGAGTATTAATTATGAAACACATAGCTTTTATTACACTCTCATTAATGCTCTCCGCATGCAGTTCATCAGATCGTGGTGATGAATATGATTACATAGATACCCCAATTGCCGATCAGTGGGCTGATCATATAGATGATGACTCTGACGGAGTCATTAACGAGCGAGATTTGTGCCCGGGTACACCTTTGGGTGCCGAAATAGACAACGACGGTTGCGGTTCGTACGTTGACTCCTCACAAGAAATGCAAATTCGAGTACTATTTGCGAACGATTCCGATGTGATCAACCCTATCTTTACGCAACAAATTCTTGAACTATCCGACTTTTTGAAAGAGTACCCGAACACGTCTATAGAGATTCAAGGTTATGCTAGTCGCACTGGTACTGCAGAACATAATCTTGACTTATCTAAGCGCCGCGCTGAAAACGTTAGAAAAGAGCTCATGAAGAACGGCATTAGTGGAGATAGAGTTACCATTGTCGGCTATGGAGACACAGTACTTGCGACACAAGGTACAGACCAAGTTAGTCACGCATTGAACCGTCGAGTAACCGCAACAGTGATTGGCCACAAGGGTGAAGTGAAGAAAGAATGGACCGTTTTCACAACACTTCCAAAAAGCTAGCACAACAATAAACAGACCGTAAAAATAAAAGGTCTAGCAAATTGCTAGACCTTTTTGATTTTAAATTTGACTACAGTTTAGCGCTACTACATGTCTTTGTACTGAGCTTCTAAACTCGCAATTAAGCTTTGAGTCACATCATCAACACTTGCACCGTCAAAATGGATGTCCAATGTCGAGCTCCCTTTTGTAATACTCAGGTTTGCCTCAGATCCCCCGTCTGGTGCCACTTCTACATGATACTCTCCGACATCACCAGTATGATCACCTGATTGAAGATCATTAAGAAGCTCTCCAATTTCATCTTTAGATAAGTCGTCAAACAGATCTGAGAAGTCTAGAGCGTCTTCATTTTTATTGAAGTCAGTGACAGTATCAACATCGTTAGTGACTTCACTCCACTTAAAGATGTCGGCCCCTTCTGACCCTGTTAAAGTATCACTACCTAAACCACCAATCAGAATATCATCCCCTTCACCGCCAACGAGTATGTCGTTGCCACCATGACCAAATAGTAAGTCATCACCAGCGCCGCCATATAAATTATCCGATTTATCTCCTTGGTGAGTTTGGTTGAATTCTTCCAAGTTATTTCTAACGTACTCATGTATATCTTCGCCGTCAACGGTAGACACATCCTGACCCGTTTGCTGCGCCACATGTGATTGAATCGCACTTAAGCCTTGTTCATTACCACCAAACTCAATTAAGTCACCTAACAAGATATCGTTACCTTCACCTCCTTGAATAGTGTCTGAACCTTGTTTGAGAGGTACATCTTGACCCAATATCGTTTCAGCAAGCTTAGTAACATCAATATCTGACTCTACCACACCATCAGTGTCATACTGCTTGAGTGTATGTTCATCAACGCCACTCCCAAGACCTATCGCTTCTATAGAGGACAATGCCGCTAGTACTTGATACATGTGTTGAGCTTGTGTCGAGCTATTCCCTTCATCGTAATAACGGATAGAGCCATAATATCTGTCGATATCGCCAAGGATTCTTCCTGTTAGCGGTGAATAAACCTTACCGTAACTATCTATAACGACATCACCTTTGTAGGTAA
This sequence comes from Vibrio sp. 2CM40D, assembly GCF_023161825.1. Taxonomy (NCBI): domain Bacteria; kingdom Pseudomonadati; phylum Pseudomonadota; class Gammaproteobacteria; order Vibrionales; family Vibrionaceae; genus Vibrio; species Vibrio sp. 2CM40D. Next base: position 173,380 of record NZ_JALNTL010000010.1, on the reverse strand, counting down.
CTGTTTGTCCGTATGAGTAATTGTTTTTACTCGCAATATCTTGCAGGGTAACAAGCTTGCCAGAATTATCGACGTCCAAAATCACTTTCGAGAATTCACTCGGTGCTACACCATAGAGGTATGTTGCTCTATTTGGTTGACCATCCGTAACAAAGTACGTGATATTTTGGCCATTAGGGTTAGGTTGACTGCTGAACCATTCAACGGCCGACTGTAAGCCCGCCTCATAGTTTGTGCCGCCAGAACCCTCATCATCAATTACACGATTCAACTCTTCTACAAACTCTTTTCTTGCTGTAAGAGAACTCAAGTCAACAGAAATCACCGCTGATGCACTTGAAGCAAATTCACTAAGGTGAATATTCACTGTCCCTGGCTTCTCTCCTTGATTTACCGCACTTAACAGCTCATCAAACACATCTAGCACTTCTTGCTTCGCAGTTCCTACCCAGTTACCCATGCTCCCTGAAGTGTCCAGAACAAATGCGATGTTGTAGTCCTGACCTGCAATGATCTCCAATCCTTGAACATCACCAACAATAATATCGTGATCGTCACTACCCGTTATCTGATCATTCCCATGCGATCCCGACTCCAACACATAGTCACGAGCTGTAAGCTCAACGGATTCAGTTGTTGAAGCTGCGTCATTATTTGATCCTTCAACAGACGTAGCAGTAACGCTTAGCGGGAACTCTAAGCTGCCTTCATAATCGAATGGCACTCTGATATCCAGGGAAAGCTTACCATCTGTACCAAGAGTGACAGGGTAATCTCCATTTGAATCTTGCTTAATTGCGACCCCATCAACATACACGTCAACACCGTCTGGTAGATCTTGTACAAGAGCAGTCTGCGCTAAATCCTCACTTCCATCGACATCAACTAGATCAACATCCACATCGACCGAAATCCAGCGATCTTGAAGCACTTCATAAGTGCCATCAGGTTTCAAATCAACAATTTTGTCTGCAAAAACAACGCGTTCAATTTCATATAAATGATCACCTCGGTCATCACTACCTGTATGATCGTTTACCGAATCGATAGAACGACTATCTAATAAAATCCAATATGGAACTTTACCTCCATGATCGTCTTTGAAGGTCATTTTGTAGTCATCAAAGTTCCCTGTTAAGTAGACTGTATCTTTACCATCATGCAGAGTAAGACTGGTCGCGTCATCACCATAAAACGTATCATTGTTACCACCGCCAACAAATACGTCATCGCCACCGCCACCATAGAATACATCGTTGAAATCTGTCCCAACAAACAAGCTGTCGGTGTCACTTAAGTCAGTATTGACTCCCAACACAACACCAGCGTGTGTATTAATTTTAGGTACTGCATTATCCAACCCAAGGTTGGCTGCGACAGCCTCATTTTCGGTATTGGTATTATTTATTGCCGATGTAGCTAAGTGATGGTTTGGATCAATAGCATCTCGTTTAACTAAGTCGCCAACATTGATCGTGATCGTAGGTGCATCTGCGATAGCAACAACATTGATATCAAGTGTATTTGTTACGCCAGTATTTGTGGTATAGCTAATTAATGGAACGTCACCTGACCAATGCTCAGCAGGTTCAAATATGTAACTACCATCTCGGTTTACTAGTAACGTACCACTAGTCAAAGAAACACTTTCGCCTACCTCGTAATCAGCACCATCGATAGTAAGATGATCTACCATCAGAATATTGTCGCCGTCAGAGTCATTAAGCAATACATTCCCTTGTAGAGTATTGTCTTCTATGGTTTCGCCCAAATCACTTTCCGTTTCCGTCGGTAAGTTCTCATGTACTACAACATTGATCGCCAAGTTAGATTCTGCTGAATCACCATTCGAGCTTTCTGTACTCGTTGCAGTCAAATTGATAGTGAAGTCATCATGGGAGCCCGCAGGTGGAGTCACAGTAAGTGCATCTAATGCCCAACTTGTCACGTCCAGTTCTTCATCAATAGTTGCGACAGTAATAGAACTATTTCCATCTGAAAGGATCGCACCTACAGGTAAGCCAGTTAGCGTGACTTTAAGTGATTCAGAGCCATCTGTATCATTTAAGCTTGCTTTAATTTCAGAGAGCGGTATCGCTGTATCTTGTAACCCTTCGTTCAGCTGGTATGTTTCGTAAAACGCAACACCATTAACTTCTTGTAGTTCAGACGTTCTGATATCAGTTGCTTCTAGTGCACTTTCATCACTAACTACGTAAAGACTACTATTGCTCAGGTTGACAGGCGCTTGTCCATTAATGGATACATCCACATTAAAGTTACCCGGACCACTTTGGTTATGGTGATAAATTTCAATTGGATAAAAGCCAGATACCGAAGGGGTAAAGCTAGCTCCCTTAATATCACCACTGTCGCTCCCCCAACGAGCTTGATCAAGTAACGTACCACCCAACTTGATTGCAAGGCTATCATCGGCTTGACCGACAAAGTCGTAACTCGAGCCAGCTTCGAGATAAACAAGAGATGTGACTAGAACGGCCTCATTTGCCAAGGTTGCATGAGTCCCTAAATCTTCCACATTTGCCCAACTCAATCGAGTACCATCGGCTTCATTAAGAGCGTTGATCGCTGAGATTAGAGTCTCTCCATTGACCCCCATACCATCACTAGAACCAACTTGAACATTACTCCATGTCGTAACGTTAAACTCTTGTTGAGGCAATGAGTTTAATGGCGTCACTGCAATTAAGTTCGGTTTGTCAGCTACAGGGTTCACGTCTATTGTCAGTGTCGACTCTTGACCAGAGCTCTGCCCATCTGTCGGTTTAAAACCAATTTGAGCGTAACTAGATTCCTGATCTCCGACTTGATTTCCGCCGAAGCTGTCACTGCCTGATTCATTTAATTCAGGTACAAAACGAACACCGTTTTCCTCAAAAAGCGATTTATCGAGGACTTGATCGATTTGTACAGACTGCCAATCGCCTTGCGAATCTCTGTACTCTAATGAGCCATCGCTAGGAAGCGTTGTAATTTGGACGGAGAGATCTGATACATCAGAGTCCACATCGCTAATACCGAATGATGACCAATCAAGCATCACTTGAGTATCTTCATTCATCTCAACCACTGAAGGCGAAGATTCAGGAGCATCATTCACATTTACCAGAGAAACATTTACCTCGGCAGTATCAATCCCGCCAGTTCCATCGATAACCTCAACCTGAAGCATATAATCGCCCAAGTCAACATCATCGATTGTCTTGTTCAATGAAATCTCTCCGCTTGTCGGGTCGATATCAAAAATACCATTAGTGCTCGAGCCATCTGCAAAGCGGTATACAAGCACGTCATTATCGTGATCTTCAGCAACGACCGTGCCGATAACGGCCCCACTCACCGTGTTTTCGTTAACTGACCCGAAGTCGTAAACATCATCATTTGGTTTGTCACCAGCACTATCGCCGCCAGAAATAAACTCTGGAGCGTGCTGAGCATCTATAATAGAGACTGTTGCTTCATTCGAGTCACTTGCAAGCGTCGAATCTGCACCAACCGTATCAATTAGAGTCACGGTTAGGTTTTCAAGATCTTCGTAAATACCATCATCGAGAGTTTTTATATCAATCGGCGCCGACGTTTTACCCGCTGGAATCGTGACTGTGTACGTACTTGGAGCAATATAATCTTTGTCATCAACATTCCCTCCGATTGTGAATGTTACCAGTACATCTTCATCTGCTTTTTGGTCAATGTTGACGATAAATTTTGCATCACTACCTTCATCAACTGAGGATTGATCTGAGCTAATAGTCACTTTCGGTGCACTTTGGGCATCAACGATCACAACACTTGCGCTGTTATTTGAAGCAATGCTCGCATCAGCGCCATCCACCTCTTTAATGGTTACTGTGAAAGATTCTGCGCCCTCATAAATACCATCGGTGACCGTCAGTAAGTCAAGAGCAGCTGAAGATTGACCCGCAGGAACTTCAACACTCAGAACGCCAACAAAATCTTTTCCATCTTGGGCCACGCCACTATATTCGACATGAACCGTAACACTCTCATCTGCAACTTTATCAAGTGTCAGCGTAAAGCCTGCCGTTTCACCTTCATTTACGCTGTTTTGATCGGCACTAATACTAACTAAAGGTGCAGGATCAGAATCCACAATATTTGCGTTACCAGTTGCAATACCATTACTGGTGACACTACCGATTTCCGTAACCGTCAGACCAAAGCTCTCATCACCTTCATGGACATTATCTAGTTTGGTCGGGACTGCGACTTTAATTTCAGCGACACCTGGAGGTATGGTAACGTCTCCATTAGGCGCCATATCTAATGTTTGAGTTTGACCATGAGTATCCACATAGGTCACTACCATAGTGCCTAAATCAACATCTTCCGCAGTATAGCTATCATTTGTTGTTGACTTCAGATTGACGACAACGGCCTCTTGAACAGGGTTAGAGAGTAAAACGGTAAATATTGCGTCAGTTCCTTCAATGACATCGCCGGCATCTACTACGCTAAGTTTTGTACTGTCATTATCAAGAACTGTTGCCGTCCCCGTTTCACCGCCGATCTCAAGAACGATCGTTTCGCTGCTTTCCACAACCAAGTCATCAATAGTCGGAATCGATATTTCGAAGCTACTTATACCTGCAGGAACAATCAAGTAACCACCTAAGAAAACAACACCATTTGTATAGGTTGCATTTGATAGATTTACGTCATTCTTATCAACTGAAGAACCTTGAGCAAGCATATCAACTTGGTACTTAACGGCAGTGCTGGTGGTTTCATTTAGAACAACCGAGAACGTGACATTGTCACCCTCAGTCACGCTATCACCGACCACAGACAGGCTTGGCCCATTTTCAGCAATATTACCATCTAGCATTTCATTAACGATATTGACTGTAGATGGATCGCTAACGCCATTTTCAGAGTCGACTGCCACATATCCAAAGCTGTCTTCGGCAGGTACACCTTCTACATAACGTAACTCCCAGTTCCCTTCATTTTTCGTAGAAAAATCTAACTGAGTAATGACCGAACCTTCAGGAAGAGCTAGATCTTTCCCATAACCAACGCTTGTTTCTTGGAATAGCATGAAGTTGCCTTCAGGCTTCAAAAACTCGAACGTTTGAGTCTGTTGGACATTATTTGAATCTAAGTATGTAACCGTAATAAGTGCTGCGTTGTCATCACCGTAATCAAACAATCCACCTAATCCATCTAAGCCAAGGTTTACGCTGCCCACAGGGTTATTAGACAAATCGATCGTAATCGTTTCACCTTTCTCAATACCCTGCCCATCATTGTCAGCGATACCATTGCCGATGTGTGACACCTGGCGGTTGTACTGCGCAAGCTCACCGCTATCAGAAGAAATGGTGATAGAAGCTCCATTTGCTAAATGCTCAGTACGGGAATGTGATGAACCACCATCCTCACTTAATCCCCAGTTATTGAAATCTGTTGTAGATTCCGAGCTATTAGGCGTATTAGGACGATCTTTGATACCTAATAAGAAGCCAACATTATCAGCTTCATAGTAAAGGCTGTCTTTGTCATAAAGCGTATCGCTTACTTCTTTAATTTCGTGCAACTCACCATCACTATCTTTAAAGAACAACGTACCTGAGGTTGGCAGTTCAGTAATCCGCACATGCAAATCGTTGCCATTTAAGTCATCTTCAATATCCGCTATATGATCCTGAGAGTCGCCATCACCTAAAGGTTTCATATCAGTATCAAATACAACTTGCGTCAAAGGCTTGTCAGTAACATGCGTAAAGTCCTCACTGTCAGGCCTGTCATTCACTGGTGTGACATCGACGTTCACCGTGGTGGACTCCGATACCCCACCGGAGGTGACGATGTAGGTGAAGCTGTCTGTACCGTGGTAGTTGTCGTTTGGCGTGTAAGTCACGCTGCCGTCCGGGTTGACCGAGACCGTGCCGTTGGCTGGACCGTGATTGGTATCCAACGACACCACTTTGTCGTCGCCTTCGAACGTGTCGTTCTCTAAGACCTTGATGACGGTTGGCGTATCTTCCACAACCGTCGCTTTATCTGCCACGATGTCCGCCACAGGCGCCACTATGAAGTTCACCGTTTGGCTAACGCTTTCACCGCTTGGATCGGTAGCCGTAAACGTCAGCGCTTCTGAGCCGTTCCAGTCTGCCGTTGGAGTGAACGTAGCAATCCCATTGACGATCGCCACTTGAATGTTGCTGTTGCCAGAGACACTGAAGCTCAGCTCGCCATCTACGTTATCCACATCGCTGAAAGCGGTATTTAGATCGATGCTGTATGGGGTGAAATCTTCCGCCAAGGTTTGGTCTGCGAGGTTGCTTTCAACCACAGGCGTGTCGTTCACCGCATTTACGGTGACATTGACCGTCGCTTGGTCAGTCAGCGCACCATCGGTGACGGTGTAAGTGATTTCAGCATCGCCATGGAAGTTCTCAGCCGGTGTGAAGACCAGTTTTCCATCAATAATTTCGACTTTACCTTGGTCACTCGGCACAGACGCTGATTGGATAGACAGCGTATCACCATCAATATCAGTATCGTTTGGCAGAACATCAATCGTCACTGGCGTGTCTTCGTCAGTAATGGCCGTGTCATCGTTTGCCACTGGCGCATCGTTGACTGGTGTGACATCGACGTTCACCGTGGTGGACTCTGATACCCCACCCGACGTAACGATGTAGGTGAAGCTGTCTGTACCGTGGTAGTTGTCATTCGGCGTGTAGGTCACGCTGCCATCCGGGTTGACCGAGACCGTGCCGTTAGCTGGTCCATTGTTGGTATCCAGCGACACCACTTTGTCGTCGCCTTCGAACGTGTCGTTATCTAAGACCTTGATGATGGTTGGCGTGTCTTCCACCACCGTCGCTTTGTCTGCCACGATGTCCGCCACAGGCGCTACTGTGAAGTTCACCGTTTGGCTAACGCTTTCACCGCTTGGATCGGTCGCCGTAAAGGTTAACGCTTCTGAGCCGTTCCAGTCTGCCGTTGGGCTAATGGTCGCGATGCCATTTTCAATCGACACCAACACGTTGTTGTTGCCAGAAACGCTGAAGCTCAGCTCGCCATCCACGTTATCCACATCGCTGAAGGCCGTATTCAGATCGATGCTGTATGGCGTAAAGTCTTCCGCCAAGGTTTGGTCTGCAATGCTGCTCTCAACCACTGGCGTGTCGTTTACGGCATTTACGGTGACGTTGACCGTCGCTTGGTCAGTCAGTGCACCATCGGTGACGGTGTAAGTGATTTCGGCGTCACCATGGAAGTTCTCAGCCGGTGTGAACACCAACTTGCCGTCAACAATTTCAACTGTCCCTTGGTCACTCGGCACAGATGCCGAGTCAATCGACAGCTTATCGCCATCGATGTCAGTGTCGTTTGGTAGGACATCAATCGTGACAGCGGTATCTTCTTGTGTTGTTGCCGCGTCATCGTTTGCCACTGGCGCATCATTGACTGGTGTGACATCGACGTTCACCGTGGTGGACTCTGATACCCCACCGGACGTAACGATGTAGGTGAAGCTGTCTGTTCCGTGATAGTTGTCGTTTGGCGTGTAAGTGACGCTGCCGTCCGGGTTGACCGAGACCGTGCCGTTGGCTGGATCGTTGTTGGTATCGAGCGACACCACTTTGTCGTCGCCTTCGAACGTGTCGTTACCTAAGACCTTGATGATGGTTGGCGTGTCTTCCACGACCGTCGCGTTGTCTGCCACGATGTCCGCCACAGGCGCAACTGTGAAGTTCACCGTTTGGCTAACGCTTTCACCGCTTGGATCGGTAGCCGTAAACGTTAGGTTTTCTGAGCCGTTCCAGTCTGCGGTTGGAGTGAACGTAGCAATGCCATTGACGATCGCCACTTGAATGTTGCTATTACCAGAGACGCTAAACGTTAACTCACCATCGGCGTTATCCACATCACTGAAAGCGGTATTCAGATCGATGCTGTATGGCGTAAAATCTTCCGCCAAGGTTTGGTCTGCAATGTTGCTTTCAACCATAGGCGTGTCGTTCACCGCATTCACGGTGACGTTGACCGTCGCTTGGTCAGTCAGCGAACCATCGGTGACGGTATAAGTGATTTCGGCATCACCATGGAAGTTCTCAGCCGGTGTGAACACCAACTTGCCGTCAACAATCTCGACTGTACCTTGGTCACTCGGCACAGATGCCGAGTCAATCGACAGCTTATCGCCATCAATATCGGTGTCGTTTGGCAGAACATCAATCGTCACTGGCGTGTCTTCGTCAGTGACAGCGGTATCATCTTTTGCCACTGGCGCATCGTTGACTGGTGTGACATCGACGTTCACCGTGGTGGACTCTGATACCCCACCCGACGTAACGATGTAGGTGAAGCTGTCTGTACCGTGGTAGTTGTCATTCGGCGTGTAGGTCACGCTGCCATCCGGGTTGACCGAGACCGTGCCGTTAGCTGGTCCATTGTTGGTATCCAGCGACACCACTTTGTCGTCGCCTTCGAACGTGTCGTTACCTAAGACCTTGATGATGGTTGGCGTGTCTTCCACGACCGTTGCTTTATCTGCCACGATGTCCGCCACAGGCGCAACTGTGAAGTTCACCGTTTGGCTAACGCTTTCACCGCTTGGATCGGTAGCCGTAAACGTTAGGTTTTCTGAGCCGTTCCAGTCTGCGGTTGGAGTGAACGTAGCAATGCCATTGACGATCGCCACTTGAATGTTGCTATTACCAGAGACGCTAAACGTTAACTCACCATCGGCGTTATCCACATCACTGAAAGCGGTATTCAGATCGATGCTGTATGGCGTAAAATCTTCCGCCAAGGTTTGGTCTGCAATGTTGCTTTCAACCATAGGCGTGTCGTTCACCGCATTCACGGTGACGTTGACCGTCGCTTGGTCAGTCAGTGCACCATCGGTGACGGTATAAGTGATTTCGGCATCACCATGGAAGTTCTCAGCCGGTGTGAACACCAACTTGCCGTCAACAATCTCGACTGTACCTTGGTCACTCGGCACAGATGCCGAGTCAATCGACAGCTTATCGCCATCAATATCGGTGTCGTTTGGCAGAACATCAATCGTCACTGGCGTGTCTTCGTCAGTGACAGCGGTATCATCTTTTGCCACTGGCGCGTCATTCACTGGCGTCACATCGACGTTCACCGTGGTGGACTCTGACACCCCACCTGACGTAACGATGTAGGTGAAGCTGTCTGTGCCGTGGAAGTTGTCGTTTGGCGTGTAAGTGACGCTGCCATCCGGGTTGACCGAGACCGTGCCGTTAGCTGGACCGTTATTGGTATCCAGCGACACCACTTTGTCGTCGCCTTCGAACGTGTCGTTACCTAAGACCTTGATGATGGTCGGCGTGTCTTCCACAACCGTCGCTTTATCTGCCACGATGTCCGCCACAGGCGCTACTGTGAAGTTCACCGTTTGGCTGACGCTTTCGCCGCTTGGATCGGTGGCAGTAAAGGTCAACGCTTCTGAGCCGTTCCAGTCTGCCGTTGGGCTAATGGTCGCAATGCCATTTTCAATCGACACCAACACGTTGTTGTTGCCGGACACTGAGAAGTTCAGTGCGGAGTCGCTGTCTTTAAATGCGTCGTTTAAATCAATCGTGTAGATCGTAAAATCTTCTGCTAACACTTGATCTGAAATGACATTATCGACTGTTGGTGCATCGTTAACGCGATTCACAATCAAACTATCACTGTCGCTAACCGTTGGATTAACACCATCCGATACTGATGCGCTGATCGTTAGGTCTTTAAGGTTGAGTTCGTCGTTGTTAACCGCGTCAACACCCGCTTGAGTCAGTTTGACTTCATCGCCAACTAACGCAAAGTAGCCGTTTGAGTTGTTTTCTAAAGAAACGGTTAATTGCTCTTCTGGCGTATCGGTATCAGCGACTTCCAACGTTGCCACTACCGTATCGGTACTCACTGCGTCTTCAGTGATACTTTCTACAGCATCGACCTTGATCGTTGGCGCATCGTTCACTGGATTAACGGTAACGGCTACTTTCGCTTGGTCAGTCAGCGAACCATCGGTGATGGTGTAAGTGATTTCGGCATCACCATTGAAGTTCTCGGCCGGTGTGAAGACCAGTTTGCCGTCAACAATCTCGACTGTACCTTGTGTTTCAGGTACGGAAGCCGATTGGATAGACAGCGTATCGCCATCAATGTCGGTGTCGTTTGGCAGGACATCAATTGTCACTGGCGTGTCTTCGTCAGTGACAGCGGTATCATCTTTTGCCACTGGCGCATCGTTGACTGGTGTGACATCGACGTTCACCGTGGTGGACTCTGATACCCCACCGGACGTGACGATGTAGGTGAAGCTGTCTGTACCGTGGAAGTTGTCGTTTGGCGTGTAAGTCACGCTGCCGTCCGGGTTGACCGAGACCGTACCGTTAGCTGGACCGTTGTTGGTATCCAGCGACACCACTTTGTCGTCGCCTTCGAACGTGTCGTTACCTAAGACCTTAATGATGGTTGGCGTGTCTTCCACAACCGTCGCGTTGTCTGCCACGATGTCCGCCACAGGCGCAACTGTGAAATTCACCGTTTGGCTAACGCTCTCGCCGCTTGGATCGGTAGCCGTAAAGGTCAATGCTTCTGAGCCGTTCCAGTCTGCGGTTGGAGTGAACGTGGCAATGCCATTGACGATCGCCACTTGAATGTTGCTGTTGCCAGAAACGCTAAACGTTAACTCACTATCCACGTTATCCACATCGCTGAAAGCGGTATTCAGATCGATGCTGTATGGCGTGAAATCTTCCGCCAAGGTTTGGTCTGCAATGCTACTTTCAACCACAGGCGTGTCGTTCACCGCATTTACGGTGACGTTGACCGTCGCTTGGTCGGTCAGTGCACCATCGGTGACGGTGTAAGTGATTTCGGCATCACCATTGAAGTTCTCAGCTGGTGTGAAGACCAATTTGCCGTCAACAATCTCGACTGTGCCTTGTGTTTCAGGTACGGACGCCGATTGGATAGACAGCGTATCACCATCGATGTCGGTGTCGTTTGGTAGGACATCAATCGTGACAGCGGTATCTTCTTGTGTTGTTGCCGCGTCATCTTTTGCCACTGGCGCATCGTTCACTGATGTGACATCGACGTTCACCGTGGTGGACTCACTGACGCCACCGGAGGTAACGATGTAGGTAAAGCTGTCTGCCCCGTGGAAGTTGTCGTTTGGCGTGTAGGTTACGCTGCCATCCGGGTTGACCGAGACCGTGCCGTTCGCTGGTCCATTGTTGGTATCCAGCGACACCACTTTGTCGTTGCCTTCGAACGTGTCGTTACCTAAGACCTTAATGATGGTTGGCGTATCTTCCACAACCGTCGCTTTATCTGCCACGATATCCGCCACTGGCGCCACTGTGAAGTTCACCGTTTGGCTAACGCTTTCGCCGCTTGGATCGGTCGCCGTAAAGGTCAACGCTTCAGAGCCGTTCCAGTCTGCCGTTGGGCTAATGGTCGCGATGCCATTTTCAATCGACACCAACACGTTGCTGTTGCCAGAGACGCTAAACGTTAACTCGCCATCCACGTTATCCACATCGCTGAAAGCGGTATTTAGATCGATGCTGTATGGCGTAAAGTCTTCCGCCAAGGTTTGGTCTGCGAGGCTGCTTTCAACCACAGGCGTGTCGTTCACCGCATTCACGGTGACGTTGACCGTCGCTTGGTCAGTCAGCGAACCATCGGTCACGGTGTAAGTGATTTCAGCGTCACCATGGAAGTTCTCAGCCGGTGTGAAGACCAGTTTGCCGTCAACAATCTCGACTGTCCCTTGGTCACTCGGCACAGACGCCGATTGGATAGACAGCGTATCGCCATCAATGTCAGTATCGTTTGGCAGGACATCAATCGTCACTGGCGTGTCTTCGTCAGTAATCGCCGTGTCATCTTTTGCCACTGGCGCATCGTTCACTGGTGTGACATCGACGTTCACCGTGGTGGATTCACTGACGCCCCCAGATGTGACGATGTAGGTGAAGCTGTCTGTGCCGTGGTAGTTGTCGTTTGGCATGTAAGTGACGCTGCCATCCAGGTTGACCGAGACCGTGCCATTGGCTGGACCGTTATTGGTATCCAGCGACACCACTTTGTCGTCGCCTTCGAACGTGTCGTTACCTAAGACCTTAATGATGGTTGGCGTATCTTCCACAACCGTCGCTTTATCTGCCACGATATCCGCCACTGGCGCCACTGTGAAGTTCACCGTTTGGCTAACGCTTTCGCCGCTTGGATCGGTCGCCGTAAAGGTCAACGCTTCAGAGCCGTTCCAGTCTGCCGTTGGGCTAATGGTCGCGATGCCATTTTCAATCGACACCAACACGTTGCTGTTGCCAGAGACGCTAAACGTTAACTCGCCATCCACGTTATCCACATCGCTGAAAGCGGTATTTAGATCGATGCTGTATGGCGTAAAGTCTTCCGCCAAGGTTTGGTCTGCGAGGCTGCTTTCAACCACAGGCGTGTCGTTCACCGCATTTACGGTGACGTTGACCGTCGCTTGATCAGTCAGCGAACCATCGGTGATGGTGTAAGTGATTTCGGCGTCACCATTGAAGTTCTCGGCCGGTGTGAAGACCAGTTTGCCGTCAACAATTTCAACTGTACCTTGGTCACTCGGCACAGACGCCGAATCAATGCTTAACGTATCACCATCGATGTCAGTATCGTTTGGTAGGACATCAATCGTCACTGGCGTGTCTTCGCCAGTGACAGCGGTATCATCTTTTGCCACTGGCGCATCGTTGACTGGCGTGACATCGACGTTCACCGTGGTGAATTCCGATACCCCACCGGAGGTAACGATGTACGTGAAGCTGTCTGTACCGTGGTAGTTGTCGTTTGGCGTGTAAGTGACGCTGCCGTCCGGGTTGACCGAGACCGTGCCGTTGGCTGGACCGTTATTGGTATCCAGCGACACCACTTTGTCGTCGCCTTCAAACGTGTCGTTATCTAAGACCTTAATGATGGTTGGCGTATCTTCCACAACCGTCGCTTTATCTGCCACGATGTCCGCCACAGGGGTAACCGTGAAGTTCACCGTTTGGCTAACGCTTTCACCGCTTGGATCGGTGGCGATAAAGGTTAGGGTTTCTGAGCCATTCCAGTCTGCGGTTGGAGTGAACGTAGCAATGCCATTGACGATCGCCACTTGAATGTTGCTATTACCAGAAACGCTAAACGTTAACTCACCATCGGCGTTATCCACATCACTGAAGGCCGTATTCAGATCGATGCTGTATGGCGTAAAATCTTCCGCCAAGGTTTGGTCTGCAATGTTGCTTTCAACCACAGGCGTGTCGTTCACCGCATTCACGGTGACGTTGACCGTTGCTTGGTCAGTCAGTGCACCATCGGTCACGGTGTAAGTGATTTCGGCGTCACCATGGAAGTTCTCTGCCGGTGTGAAGACCAGTTTGCCGTCAACAATCTCGACTGTCCCTTGGTCACTCGGCACGGACGCTGATTGAATAGACAACTTATCGCCGTCGATGTCGGTGTCGTTTGGCAGAACATCAATCGTCACTGGCGTGTCTTCGTCAGTGATAGCGGTGTCATCGTTTGCCACTGGCGCGTCATTGACTGGCGTCACATCGACGTTCACCGTGGTGGACTCTGATACCCCACCGGAGGTAACGATGTAGGTAAAGCTGTCTGTCCCGTGGTAGTTGTCGTTTGGCGTGTAAGTCACGCTGCCGTCCGGGTTGACCGAGACCGTGCCGTTCGCTGGACCGTTATTGGTATCCAGCGACACCACTTTGTCGTTGCCTTCGAACGTGTCGTTACCTAAGACCTTAATGATGGTTGGTGTGTCTTCCACAACCGTCGCTTTATCTGCCACGATATCCGCCACTGGCGCCACTGTGAAGTTCACCGTTTGGCTAACGCTTTCACCGCTTGGATCGGTGGCAGTAAAGGTCAGCGCTTCAGAGCCGTTCCAGTCTGCCGTTGGGCTAATGGTCGCGATGCCATTTTCAATCGACACCAACACGTTGCTGTTGCCAGAGACGCTGAAGGTCAGATCGCCATCGACGTTATCCACATCACTGAAGGCCGTATTCAGATCGATGCTGTATGGCGTAAAGTCTTCCGCCAAGGTTTGGTCTGCGATGCTGCTTTCAACCACAGGCGTGTCGTTCACCGCATTCACGGTGACGTTGACCGTTGCTTGGTCAGTCAGTGCACCATCAGTAATCGTGTAAGTAATTTCAGCGTCACCATGGAAGTTCTCAGCTGGCGTGAACACCAACTTGCCGTCAACAATCTCAACTGTGCCTTGCGCTTCAGGTACAGACGCCGATTCAATCGACAGCTTATCGCCATCGATGTCAGTATCGTTTGGCAGAACATCAATCGTCACTGGCGTATCTTCGTCAGTAACAGCGGTATCATCTTTTGCCGCTGGCGCATCGTTGACTGGCGTCACATCGACGTTCACCGTGGTGGACTCACTGACGCCACCGGAGGTGACGATGTAAGTGAAGCTGTCTGTACCGTGGTAGTTGTCGTTTGGCGTGTAAGTGACGCTGCCGTCCGGGTTGACCGAGACCGTGCCGTTGGCTGGACCGTTATTGGTATCCAGCGACACCACTTTGTCGTCGCCTTCAAACGTGTCGTTATCTAAGACCTTGATGATGGTTGGCGTGTCTTCCATGACCGTTGCTTTATCTGCCACGATGTCCGCCACAGGCGCCACTGTGAAGTTCACCGTTTGGCTAACGCTTTCGCCGCTTGGATCGGTAGCCGTAAAGGTTAGGATTTCTGAGCCGTTCCAGTCAGCGGTTGGAGTGAACGTAGCAATGCCATTGACGATCGCCACTTGAATGTTGCTGTTGCCAGAGACACTGAAGCTCAACTCGCCATCCACGTTATCCACATCACTGAAAGCGGTGTTTAGATCGATGCTGTATGGCGTAAAGTCTTCTGCCAAGGTTTGGTCTGCAATGTTGCTCTCAACCACAGGCGTGTCGTTCACCGCATTCACGGTGACGTTGACCGTTGCTTGGTCAGTCAGTGCACCATCGGTCACGGTGTAAGTGATTTCGGCGTCGCCATGGAAGTTCTCAGCCGGTGTGAAGACCAGTTTGCCGTCAACAATCTCGACTGTCCCTTGGTCACTCGGCACAGATGCCGAGTCAATCGACAGCTTATCGCCATCAATATCGGTGTCGTTTGGCAGGACATCAATCGTCACTGGCGTGTCTTCATCAGTAACAGCGGTATCATCTTTTGCCACTGGCGCATCGTTGACTGGCGTGACATCGACGTTCACCGTGGTGGACTCCGATACCCCACCCGACGTGACGATGTACGTGAAGCTGTCTGTACCGTGGTAGTTGTCGTTTGGCGTGTAAGTGACGCTGCCGTCCGGGTTGACCGAGACCGTGCCGTTGGCTGGACCGTTATTGGTATCCAGCGACACCACTTTGTCGCTGCCTTCAAACGTGTCGTTACCTAGGACGTTAATGATGGTCGGCGTGTCTTCCACAACCGTCGCGTTGTCTGCCACGATGTCCGCCACAGGCGCAACTGTGAAGTTCACCGTTTGGCTGACGCTTTCACCGCTTGGATCAGTAGCCGTAAAGGTTAACGCTTCTGAGCCGTTCCAGTCTGCCGTTGGGCTAATGGTCGCGATGCCATTTTCTATTGAGACATTGACATTACTGTTGCCTGAGACGCTAAACGTTAACTCACTATCAACGTTATCCACATCACTGAAGGCCGTATTCAGATCGATGCTGTATGGCGTAAAGTCCTCCGCCAAGGTTTGGTCTGTAATGCTGCTTTCAACCACAGGCGTGTCGTTCACCGCATTCACGGTGACGTTGACCGTCGCTTGGTCAGTCAGTGAACCATCGGTCACGGTGTAAGTGATTTCGGCGTCACCATTGAAGTTCTCAGCCGGTGTGAACACCAGTTTGCCGTCAACAATCTCGACTGTCCCTTGCTCACTCGGCACAGATGCCGAGTCAATCGACAGCTTATCGCCATCAATATCGGTGTCGTTTGGCAGGACATCAATCGTCACTGGCGTGTCTTCATCAGTAACAGCGGTATCATCTTTTGCCACTGGCGCATCGTTCACTGGCGTCACATCGACGTTCACCGTGGTGGACTCCGATACCCCACCGGAGGTGACGATGTAGGTAAAGCTGTCTGCCCCGTGGTAGTTGTCGTTTGGCGTGTAAGTGACGCTGCCGTCCGAGTTGACCGAGACCGTGCCGTTAGCTGGACCGTTATTGGTATCCAGCGACACCACTTTGTCGTCGCCTTCGAACGTGTCGTTATCTAAGACCTTAATGATGGTTGGCGTATCTTCCACAACCGTCGCTTTATCTGCCACGATATCCGCCACTGGCGCTACTGTGAAGTTCACCGTTTGGCTAACGCTCTCGCCGCTTGGATCGGTAGCCGTAAACGTCAGCGCTTCTGAGCCGTTCCAGTCTGCCGTTGGAGTGAACGTAGCAATGCCATTGACGATCGCCACTTGAATGTTGCTGTTGCCAGAGACACTAAACGTTAACTCACCATCGGCGTTATCCACATCACTGAATGCGGAATTTAGATCGATGCTGTATAGCGTAAAGTCTTCTGCCAAGGTTTGGTCTGCGATGTTGCTCTCAACCACAGGCGTGTCGTTCACCGCATTCACGGTGACGTTGACCGTCGCTTGGTCAGTCAGTGCACCATCGGTGATGGTGTAAGTGATTTCAGCGTCACCATGGAAGTTCTCAGCCGGCGTGAAGACCAGTTTGCCGTCAACAATCTCGACTGTCCCTTGCTCACTCGGCACAGACGCCGATTGGATAGACAGCTTATCGCCATCCACATCGGTGTCGTTTGGCAGAACATCAATCGTCACTGGCGTGTCTTCGTCAGTGACAGCGGTATCATCTTTTGCCACTGGCGCGTCATTCACTGGCGTCACATCGACGTTCACCGTGGTGAATTCCGATACCCCACCGGAGGTAACGATGTACGTGAAGCTGTCTGTACCGTGGAAGTTGTCGTTTGGCGTGTAAGTGACGCTGCCGTCCGGGTTGCCCGAGACCGTGCCGTTGGCTGGACCGTTATTGCTATCGAGCGACACCACTTTGTCGTCGCCTTCAAACGTGTCGTTACCTAGGACGTTAATGATGGTCGGCGTGTCTTCCACAACCGTCGCGCGGTCAGATTCAATATCTGCCACAGGCGCAACCATAAAGTTTACCGTTTGGCTGACGCTTTCACCGCTTGGATCAGTAGCCGTAAAGGTTAACGCTTCTGAGCCGTTCCAGTCTGCCGTTGGGCTAATGGTCGCGATGCCATTTTCTATTGAGACATTGACATTACTGTTACCTGAGACGCTAAACGTTAACTCACCATCGGCGTTATCCACATCGCTGAAAGCGGTATTCAGATTGATGCTGTATGGCGTGAAATCTTCCGCCAAGGTTTGGTCTGCAATGCTACTTTCAACCACAGGCGTGTCGTTCACCGCATTCACGGTGACGTTGACCGTCGCTTGGTCAGTCAGCGAACCATCGGTGATGGTGTAAGTGATTTCGGCATCACCATTGAAGTTCTCAGCTGGTGTGAAGACCAATTTGCCGTCAACAATTTCAACTGTCCCCTGGTCACTCGGCACAGACGCCGAGTCAATACGTAATGTATCACCATCGATGTCAGTATCGTTTGGCAAGATATCAATCGTAACAGCGGTATCTTCTTGTGTTGTTGCCGCGTCATCGTTTGCCACTGGCGCGTCATTCACTGGCGTCACATCGACGTTCACTGTGGTGGACTCCGATACCCCACCCGAGGTAACGATGTAGGTAAAACTGTCTGCCCCGTGATAGTTGTCGTTTGGCGTGTAAGTGACACTGCCGTCCGGGTTGACCGAGACCGTGCCGTTAGCTGGACCGTTATTGGTATCGAGCGACACCACTTTGTCGTCGCCTTCAAACGTATCGTTACCTAAGACCTTAATGATGGTTGGCGTGTCTTCCACAACCGTCGCGTTGTCTGCCACGATGTCCGCCACAGGGGCTACCGTGAAGTTCACCGTTTGGCTGACGCTTTCACCGCTTGGATCGGTGGCCGTAAACGTTAGGGTTTCTGAGCCGTTCCAGTCTGCGGTTGGAGTGAACGTAGCAATCCCATTGACGATCGCCACTTGAATGTTGCTGTTGCCGGAGACGCTGAAGGTCAGATCGCCATCCACGTTATCTACATCGCTGAAAGCCGTATTTAGATCGATGCTGTATGGCGTAAAGTCTTCTGCCAAGGTTTGGTCTGCAATGCTGCTTTCAACCACAGGCGTGTCGTTCACCGCATTCACGGTGACGTTAACCGTCGCTTGGTCAGTCAGTGCACCATCGGTCACGGTGTAAGTGATTTCAGCGTCACCATGGAAGTTATCAGCCGGTGTGAAGACCAGTTTGCCATCAACGATCTCAACTGTACCTTGTGTTTCAGGTACGGAAGCCGATTCAATCGACAGCTTATCGCCATCCACATCGGTGTCGTTTGGCAGGACATCAATCGTCACTGGCGTGTCTTCGTCAGTAACGGCGTTGTCATTGGTCGCCACTGGCGCGTCATTCACTGGCGTGACATCGATGTTCACCGTGGTGGACTCCGATACCCCACCGGAGGTAACGATGTAGGTAAAGCTGTCTGTACCGTGGTAGTTGTCATTCGGCGTGTAAGTGACGCTGCCATCCGGGTTGACCGAGACCGTGCCGTTCGCTGGACCGTGATTGGTATCCAGCGACACAACTTTGTCGCTGCCTTCAAATGTGTCGTTACCTAGGACGTTAATGATGGTCGGCGTGTCTTCCACAACCGTCGCTTTGTCTGCCACGATGTCCGCCACAGGCGCAACTGTGAAGTTCACCGTTTGGCTGACGCTTTCACCGCTTGGATCGGTAGCAGTAAAGGTCAATGCTTCTGAGCCGTTCCAGTCTGCCGTTGGGCTAATGGTCGCAATGCCATTTTCAATCGACACCAACACGTTGCTGTTGCCGGACACTGAGAAGTTCAGTGCGGAGTCGCTGTCTTTAAATGCGTCGTTTAAATCAATCGTGTAGATCGTAAAATCTTCTGCTAACACTTGATCTGAAATCACATTATCGACTGTTGGTGCATCGTTAACGCGATTCACAATCAAACTATCACTGTCGCTAACCGTTGGATTAACACCATCCGATACTGATGCGCTGATCGTTAGGTCTTTAAGGTTGAGTTCGTCGTTGTTAACCGCGTCAACACCCGCTTGAGTCAGTTTGACTTCATCGCCAACTAGCGCAAAGTAGCCGTTTGAGTTGTTTTCTAAAGAAACGGTTAATTGCTCTTCTGGCGTATCTGTATCAGCGACTTCCAATGTTGCCACTACCGTATCGGTACTCACTGCGTCTTCAGTGATACTTTCTACAGCATCGACCTTGATGGTTGGCGCATCGTTTACTGGGTTAACGGTAACGGCCACCTTCGCTTGGTCGGTCAGTGCACCATCGGTCACGGTGTAAGAGATTTCAGCATCACCATGGAAGTCCTCGGCCGGTGTGAACACCAGTTTGCCGTCAACAATCTCGACTGTGCCTTGCGCTTCAGGTACGGACGCCGATTGGATAGACAGCGTATCACCATCAATGTCGGTGTCGTTTGGCAGGACATCAATCGTCACTGGCGTGTCTTCGTCAGTAACGGCATTGTCATTGGTCGCCACTGGTGCATCGTTGACTGGTGTGACATCGACGTTCACCGTGGTGAACTCCGATACCCCACCGGAGGTAACGATGTAGGTAAAGCTGTCTGCCCCGTGGAAGTTGTCGTTTGGCGTGTAAGTGACGCTGCCGTCCGGGTTGACCGAGACCGTGCCGTTGGCTGGACCGTTATTGCTATCCAGCGACACCACTTTGTCGTTACCTTCGAACGTATCGTTACCTAAAACCTTGATGATGGTCGGCGTGTCTTCCACAACTGTCGCGCTGTCTGCCACGATGTCCGCCACAGGCGCAACTGTGAAGTTCACCGTTTGGCTAACGCTTTCACCGCCTGGATCGGTGGCGGTAAACGTCAACGCTTCTGAGCCGTTCCAGTCTGCGGTTGGAGTGAACGTAGCAATGCCATTGACGATCGCCACTTGAATGTTGCTGTTGCCAGAAACGCTAAACGTTAACTCACTATCCACGTTATCCACATCGCTGAAAGCGGTATTCAGATTGATGCTGTATGGCGTGAAATCTTCCGCCAAGGTTTGGTCTGCAATGCTACTTTCAACCACAGGCGTGTCGTTCACCGCATTCACGGTGACGTTGACCGTCGCTTGGTCAGTCAGCGAACCATCGGTGATGGTGTAAGTGATTTCGGCATCACCATGGAAGTTCTCGGCCGGTGTGAACACCAGTTTGCCATCAACAATCTCAACTGTCCCCTGGTCACTCGGCACAGACGCCGAGTCAATACGTAATGTATCACCATCGATGTCAGTATCGTTTGGCAGAACATCAATCGTGACAGCGGTATCTTCTTGTGTTGTTGCCGCGTCATCTTTTGCCACTGGCGCATCGTTCACTGGTGTGACATCGACGTTCACCGTGGTGGACTCCGATACCCCACCGGAGGTAACGATGTAGGTAAAGCTGTCTGTACCGTGGTAGTTGTCGTTTGGCGTGTAAGTCACGCTGCCGTCCGGGTTGACCGAGACCGTACCGTTAGCTGGACCGTTGTTGGTATCCAGCGACACCACTTTGTCGTCGCCTTCGAACGTGTCGTTACCTAAGACCTTAATGATGGTTGGCGTGTCTTCCACAACCGTCGCTTTGTCTGCCACGATGTCCGCCACAGGCGCAACTGTGAAATTCACCGTTTGGCTAACGCTCTCGCCGCTTGGATCGGTAGCCGTAAAGGTCAATGCTTCTGAGCCGTTCCAGTCTGCGGTTGGAGTGAACGTAGCAATGCCATTGACGATCGCCACTTGAATGTTGCTGTTGCCAGAAACGCTAAACGTTAACTCACTATCCACGTTATCCACATCGCTGAAAGCGGTATTCAGATCGATGCTGTATGGCGTGAAATCTTCCGCCAAGGTTTGGTCTGCAATGCTACTTTCAACCACAGGCGTGTCGTTCACCGCATTTACGGTGACGTTGACCGTCGCTTGGTCGGTCAGTGCACCATCGGTGACGGTGTAAGTGATTTCGGCATCACCATTGAAGTTCTCAGCTGGTGTGAAGACCAATTTGCCGTCAACAATTTCAACTGTCCCTTGGTCACTCGGCACAGATGCCGAGTCAATACGTAATGCATCACCATCGATGTCAGTATCGTTTGGCAAGATATCAATCGTAACAGCGGTATCTTCTTGTGTTGTTGCCGCGTCATCGTTTGCCACTGGCGCGTCATTCACTGGCGTCACATCGACGTTCACTGTGGTGGACTCCGATACCCCACCCGAGGTAACGATGTAGGTAAAACTGTCTGCCCCGTGATAGTTGTCGTTTGGCGTGTAAGTGACACTGCCATCCGGGTTGACCGAGACCGTGCCGTTCGCTGGACCGTTATTGGTATCCAGCGACACCACTTTGTCGTTGCCTTCGAACGTGTCGTTATCTAAAACCTTAATGATGGTTGGCGTGTCTTCCACAACCGTCGCTTTATCTGCCACGATGTCCGCCACAGGCGCTACCGTGAAGTTCACCGTTTGGCTAACGCTCTCGCCGCTTGGATCGGCGGCAGTAAAGGTCAGCGCTTCAGAGCCGTTCCAGTCTGCCGTTGGGCTAATGGTCGCGATGCCATTTTCAATCGACACCAACACGTTGCTGTTGCCAGAGACGCTAAACGTTAACTCGCCATCCACGTTATCCACATCGCTGAAAGCGGTATTTAGATCGATGCTGTATGGCGTAAAGTCTTCCGCCAAGGTTTGGTCTGCGAGGCTGCTTTCAACCACAGGCGTGTCGTTCACCGCATTCACGGTGACGTTGACCGTCGCTTGGTCAGTCAGCGAACCATCGGTAACGGTGTAAGTGATTTCAGCGTCACCATGGAAGTTCTCAGCCGGTGTGAAGACCAGTTTGCCGTCAACAATCTCGACTGTCCCTTGGTCACTCGGCACAGACGCCGATTGGATAGACAGCGTATCGCCATCAATGTCAGTATCGTTTGGCAGGACATCAATCGTCACTGGCGTGTCTTCGTCAGTAACGGCATTGTCATTGGTCGCCACTGGCGCGTCATTCACTGGCGTCACATCGACGTTCACCATGGTGGACTCCGATACCCCACCGGAGGTAACGATGTAGGTAAAGCTGTCTGCACCGTGGTAGTTGTCGTTTGGCGTGTAGGTTACGCTACCATCCGGGTTGACCGAGACCGTGCCGTTGGCTGGACCGTTGTTGGTATCGAGCGACACCACTTTGTCGTCGCCTTCAAACGTGTCGTTACCTAAGACCTTAATGATGGTTGGCGTGTCTTCCACAACCGTCGCTTTATCTGCCACGATGTCCGCCACAGGGGTAACCGTGAAGTTCACCGTTTGGCTAACGCTTTCACCGCTTGGATCGGTGGCAGTAAAGGTCAGCGCTTCTGAGCCGTTCCAGTCTGCGGTTGGAGTGAACGTAGCAATCCCATTGACGATCGCCACTTGAATGTTGCTGTTGCCAGAGACACTAAACGTTAACTCACCATCGGCGTTATCCACATCGCTGAAAGCGGTATTTAGATCGATGCTGTATGGCGTAAAGTCTTCTGCCAAGGTTTGGTCTGCAATGCCGCTTTCAACCACAGGCGTGTCGTTCACCGCATTCACGGTGACGTTGACCGTCGCTTGGTCAGTCAGCGAACCATCGGTCACGGTGTAAGTGATTTCAGCATCACCATGGAAGTCCTCAGCCGGTGTGAACACCAGTTTGCCATCAACAATCTCGACTGTGCCTTGCGCTTCAGGTACGGACGCCGATTGGATAGACAGCGTATCACCATCAATATCAGTATCGTTTAGCAGGACATCAATCGTCACTGGCGTGTCTTCATCAGTAACAGCGGTATCATCTTTTGCCACTGGCGCATCGTTGACTGGCGTGACATCGACGTTCACCGTGGTGGACTCCGATACCCCACCCGACGTGACGATGTAGGTAAAGCTGTCTGTACCGTGGTAGTTGTCGTTTGGCGTGTAAGTGACGCTGCCGTCCGGGTTGACCGAGACCGTGCCGTTGGCTGGACCGTTATTGGTATCCAGCGACACCACTTTGTCGCTGCCTTCAAACGTGTCGTTACCTAGGACGTTAATGATGGTCGGCGTGTCTTCCACAACCGTCGCGTTGTCTGCCACGATGTCCGCCACAGGCGCAACTGTGAAGTTCACCGTTTGGCTGACGCTTTCACCGCTTGGATCAGTAGCCGTAAAGGTTAACGCTTCTGAGCCGTTCCAGTCTGCCGTTGGGCTAATGGTCGCGATGCCATTTTCTATTGAGACATTGACATTACTGTTGCCAGAGACGCTAAACGTTAACTCGCCATCCACGTTATCCACATCACTGAAAGCCGTATTTAGATTGATGGTGTATGGCGTGAAATCTTCCGCCAAGGTTTGGTCTGCAATGCTGCTTTCAACCACAGGCGTGTCGTTCACCGCATTCACGGTGACGTTGACCGTCGCTTGGTCAGTCAGCGAACCATCGCTAACGGTGTAAGTGATTTCAGCGTCACCATGGAAGTTCTCAGCCGGTGTGAACACCAACTTGCCGTCAACAATTTCAACTGTCCCTTGGTCACTCGGCACAGACGCCGAATCAATGCTTAACGTATCACCATCGATGTCAGTATCGTTTGGTAGGACATCAATCGTCACTGGCGTGTCTTCGTCAGTGACAGCGGTATCATCTTTTGCCACTGGCGCGTCATTCACTGGCGTCACATCGATGTTCACCATGGTGGACTCCGATACCCCACCGGAGGTAACGATGTAGGTAAAGCTGTCTGCACCGTGGTAGTTGTCGTTTGGCGTGTAGGTTACGCTACCATCCGGGTTGACCGAGACCGTGCCGTTGGCTGGACCGTTGTTGGTATCGAGCGACACCACTTTGTCGTCGCCTTCAAACGTGTCGTTACCTAAGACCTTAATGATGGTTGGCGTGTCTTCCACAACCGTCGCTTTATCTGCCACGATGTCCGCCACAGGGGTAACCGTGAAGTTCACCGTTTGGCTAACGCTTTCACCGCTTGGATCGGTGGCAGTAAAGGTCAGCGCTTCTGAGCCGTTCCAGTCTGCCGTTGGGCTAATGGTCGCGATGCCATTTTCAATCGAAACCAACACGTTGCTGTTGCCAGAGACACTAAACGTTAACTCACCATCGGCGTTATCCACATCGCTGAAAGCGGTATTTAGATCGATGCTGTATGGCGTAAAGTCTTCTGCCAAGGTTTGGTCTGCAATGCCGCTTTCAACCACAGGCGTGTCGTTCACCGCATTCACGGTGACGTTGACCGTCGCTTGGTCAGTCAGCGAACCATCGGTCACGGTGTAAGTGATTTCAGCATCACCATGGAAGTCCTCAGCCGGTGTGAACACCAGTTTGCCATCAACAATCTCGACTGTGCCTTGCACTTCAGGTACGGACGCCGATTGGATAGACAGCGTATCACCATCAATATCAGTATCGTTTAGCAGGACATCAATCGTCACTGGCGTATCTTCGTCAGTAACGGCATTGTCATTGGTCGCCACTGGCGCATCATTCACTGGCGTCACATCGACGTTCACCGTGGTGGACTCTGATACCCCACCGGACGTGACGATGTAGGTGAAGCTGTCTGTACCGTGGTAGTTGTCGTTTGGCGTGTAAGTGACGCTGCCATCCGGGTTGACGGAGACCGTGCCGTTAGCTGGGCCGTTATTGGTATCCAGCGACACCACTTTGTCGTTGCCTTCGAACGTGTCGTTACCTAAGACCTTGATGATGGTCGGCGTGTCTTCCACAACCGTCGCTTTATCTGCCACGATGTCCGCCACAGGCGCTACTGTGAAGTTCACCGTTTGGCTGACGCTTTCACCGCTTGGATCGGTGGTAGTAAAGGTTAACGCTTCTGAGCCGTTCCAGTCTGCGGTTGGAGTGAACGTAGCAATACCGTTGACGATCGCCACTTGAATGTTGCTATTACCAGAGACGCTAAACGTTAACTCGCCATCCACATTATCCACATCACTGAAAGCGGTGTTTAGATCGATGCTGTATGGCGTAAAGTCTTCTGCCAAGGTTTGGTCTGCGAGGTTGCTTTCAACCACAGGTGTGTCGTTCACCGCATTCACCGTGACGTTAACCGTCGCTTGGTCGGTCAGTGCACCATCGGTCACGGTGTAAGTAATTTCAGCATCGCCATGGAAGTTCTCAGCCGGTGTGAAGACCAGTTTGCCATCAACAATCTCGACTGTGCCTTGCGCTTCAGGTACGGACGCCGATTCAATCGACAGCGTATCGCCATCAATATCGGTGTCGTTTGGCAGGACATCAATCGTTACTGAGCTATCTTCCTCTGTAATTGTTGTATCATTAGAGGCAATAGGCGCATCGTTAACTGAGTTTACTGTTACCGAAACTTGAGCTTCATCCTCTAACTCACCATCTGAGATGGTGTAGCTAATCGTTGCATTACCGTTGAAATTTTCAGCCGGAGTGAAAACAAGCTTACCATCGATAATCTCAACGATACCTTGCTCTTCTGGTACAGAAGCAGAGGTAATGATTAAATCATCACCTTCAATATCACTGTCGTTAGCGAGCACATCAATTACAACCTGGGAATCCTCGTCAGTTTGAATCGCATCATTAGTTGCTATTGGCGCGTCATTAACAGGCGTAATATCTAAGTTAGCAGTGCCATTAATAACACCGCCATCGTTATCAATAATGTCATAGGAGAATGACACTTCAGTGTCATCGTCAGCCTCTGGAATGTAAGTCCAAGATCCATCGCTGTTATCAATTAAGGTGCCATTCCCACTCTCAATAGTGACGTTTGTAATGACAAGAGTATCGGCATCATCAATATTGACGTTCGATAGTAATTCTTCAGTAGTTATCGTGATTGGATCGCTATCTTCCTCAACAGCGCTTAATGTCACTGGAGAATTAGTAAGTGGCTTACTTGAGCCATCCCCACTTGTCTCGATACCTGTTGTGAAGAAATCATTTAAGGTCAACGCTTGAGTTTCAGATAAGCCGAGGGATTCTAAGCCAATAGTTTCAAAGTTTGTTGAGGCTAGCACTTCAGTACCATCTCGTACAATCGTGGCACTATTTTGCAAACTGGAGCCACTATTTTCACCCGCTGCAGGTGCGAGTTCTTCATCAATAGCAGAAGGGTCTTGACCTTGCTCAATAGCACTAATAATCTGTGCTACATCGTCTGAAATATCTTTTAAACCTTGCTCTTGAGCAAGCTGAATTTTCAGGTCTTGAGGCGCAGCATCTGTCATTGCCACTATCACTTCACCTGGTAGAGGCTGCTGTCCTTCTGCAAGGACTCTCAGCTGCCCATCCAAACCTATTACGACGACTTGATTACCGAGTGGCACTAATGCTGTACGATCCATATAAACCTTAACCCTAAATAACTGTCAAGTTTTTGACTAATAATACTAATTTGCTATATATTGCCCGAATATATAGTGCAATAACAGCAATTTGATGCTCAATGAAGTAATTATGTGTCATACATCAATAAGAATCCAGACGCATAAGTGTTTTATTTTATTAAAATCTGGACACTCGTTTCTAGCCATTACCTCCATCTTTAATTTGAGATCTTAATTCAAGTTTTAGGCAGATTTAGTAGGTTGATTTATCAAAATTGAAACAAATGAACAGCGAATCAACAGGTTACTTCATCGCATATTAATGTTATTGTGCGCTAAATTATTGACGCCCTTATAAGTATTCCACTTATAAGCCCTATCACCTCGAGAATTTTTACCATTATCTAGGAGAATCACAGTGAAGTGGACTCGTGCCAACGCCTTTTGTATTGGTATGTTCACCGCTAGTCATGCTTTTGGGCAAACGCTAGAGCAAGCGGTTGAAAACACATTAAAAACCAATCCTGACATCAAAAGTGCGTTCAATGAATTCGTTAGCAAGCAGTATGTGAATGAAGCATCTGGTGGTGCTTACCTCCCATCCGTAGACTTAGATGCCGGTATCGGTTACGAAGGAATCAAACCCGCAGAGTCAGGGCGAGATTCAACCGATCTGACAAGAAAAGAAGCCACCGTGACACTAACCCAGCTAATATGGGATGGCTCAGCGACACTTAATGATATGGATCGAACAGCAGCTGATGCTGAATCGGTCCGTTATCAACTTCTAGCTGATGCCCAAGACACCGCTCTAGAGGTCGCGAAAGTTTATTTAGACTCAGTAAAAGCTTATGAAATTCTTACACTTTCCGAGAATAACTTGAAAGTGCATAAGAAGATCTATGAAGACATTAAAAAGCGAGTTAACTCAGGTATCGGTTCTACAGCAGACCTAACCCAGGTAGAGGCTCGTTTAGCAAAGGCTCATGGTAACTTGGTGGCAGCTCAGAACAACTTATATGACAGCCACACCACCTTTACACGCCTTGTCGGACAGTCACCACAAGGATTGATTTTCCCAAGAGCGGACCAAAACTTTATTCCCTACACCATCGATGAAGCGATTGACTTGGCATTCGAGTCACATCCAGTAATCAAAATTTCGGTAGCTGATGTGGACTCTGCAAAGTTCCAATACAAGCAATCTAAGGGAACTTACTACCCAACGATATCGGTAGAAGCGGCTCAAACATGGCGTGATGATGCAAGCGGTATCGAAGGAAGCAGCGAAGAGACAACAGCAATGTTACGTATGCGTTACAACCTCTTTAACGGTGGTAGTGACGTAGCCAACGCTGAAAGTTTTGCCTACCAACTAAATAAAGCAAAAGACCTAAGAGAACGTGCATACCGCCAAGTAGAAGAAGGTCTTCGTCTATCTTGGAGTGCGTTAGATTTAACACTTCAACAAAAAGAGTTCCTAGCGGATCACGTAGATTCGGCCTCAGAAACTGTCATCGCCTACGAAAAGCAGTATCGCATTGGAAAACGCACTCTGCTGGACTTGTTAAATACTGAAAACGAACTTTTCGAAGCGAGAAAGAACTACTTGGATGCTCGATACTCAGAGCAGTACGCCAAGTACCGCGTTATGAACGCGACTGGCCAATTGTTAAATGCCTTGCGTGTCGATGTACCTACAGAATGGAATGAAAAGGTGGAGTACTGATCATGAAACCAGTGAAGATTCTATTTGCATTGGGTATGCTCGCCATCACTCAACACGTTGTTGCTGAAGACGAATATGAGTATCGTCCTGTACCAAATGCAGAACAAATAGCAGATTTGCAAGATGACGATAACGATGGTGTCATCAATGCTCGAGATATGTGCCCAGGTACACCTGAAGGCTCAGAGGTCGACAACGACGGTTGTGGAGAATACATTAAAGCATCAGATAACATGCAAGTGCGGATACTTTTTGCTAACGACTCTGATGAGATCAATCCAGTCTTCAGAAGACAAGTCCGAGAGCTTTCCGACTTTTTAAAAGAGTACCCTACTACTTCGATAGAGCTGCACGGCTATGCTAGTAAAGTTGGTGGTTCAAAGCATAACCAAGATCTTTCTGAAAGACGAGCACGCAATGTCCGTGAAGCCCTACTAAGCTACGACATCGAACCGAGTAGAGTCCGCATTGTTGGTTTTGGTGACACTCACTTAGCACAGCAAGGGACCGATGAAGTCAGCCATGCTTTAAATCGTCGAGTAACCGCATCAGTCGTTGGTTACAAAGGCGAGATAAAAAGAGAGTGGACAATATTCACAACTCTTCCAGAAAGGTAAAGTACCTGTTTTTGTTTGCTCTGCAAGCACAAAGCAAACAAAAACGAGTGAATACTTAACCTCAGAAAAGGAGCTTCGGCTCCTTTATTTTTACTCATTTCGACAACCGTATTATGCTTTAGGAATCGGCACTTTAGTGTTACTCTAGCCACGTCATAACAACGAGAGTTTTGAAATGAGCAAACTTACATCAGATATCCAAGCGAACCTTGACCTTTTTGTTGCAGAAACGAAAGAAAACCAATTGGTTTGGGGTTTACGCAATGAAGAAGGTTGGCTATCTTGCGATTCAACTGAATTCGAAAACAGCGAAGTCATGCCTTTCTGGTCTTCTAAAGAAGATGCAGAAGCACATAATGTTGAAGAATGGGCAGATTTTACTGTACTAGAAATCCCATTAGATATCTTTGTTGAAGATTGGCTTTTGACTCTTGCTGAAGATGGTGTTCTTGTTGGAACTAACTGGAACGATCAGTTAGAAGGCAAAGAAATGGAGCCTCAAGATCTAGCAAAGCTTTACATTGATTAAAGATTTCTGACCTCAACTTTATGTTGAGGTCTTTCTTTTTTATGCCTCTTCTTTCAATATCTCGACCAAGTGCATAGTTTTACTACTCTTTTTCTTAGTACACCCAACTTAATCACAACGCTGATGCGTTAAAAGCGCTATGATAACTCAACTTTAAAGGCACCTTAAATTAAAGGCTCGTTTAAACATGCGCGTGCTCTATCCCTTGCTTGCGTCACTTTTGCTCACTCCAGTATATGCAAGCGACACTCAAGATATTGAACCAAACCAAAATATCACACAGTGGCACTCTGTCTACCAAACCACACTACGAAGCAACCCTGAGTCGGCATTGAGCATGCTTCAAGATCGCTACCATACAGCGAAATCGGACAGCGAAAAGCTCTACGTAAGTGGATTGATTTATGAATATATGTCAAACATAAATCAGCCTTACTATGGCAGCAGTCAAGTCTTAGACAACCCTTTTTCTCAATTAGAATCAGAATATATTCTTGCGTTAAATGAACGTAAGCATGGTAGTTACGAGGCCTCAGTAGATAGCTTTTCTTCTTTGCGACAGACAATGAAGAAAATATCCGATTCCGAAGGCAAGGCTCTGATGAACTATCAACTTTGTTATACGCTGAATCAACAAGGTCGTTATCACAAAGCAAACTTTTATTGCTCATCCATAGAGAGCCACTTAAATCATAAGCATCAAGAAAACTTCCCTGTTGATCTTGCTTTGCGCGTGGTAGCAAATAACTACAATTACCGTGGTGACTATGAAAAAGCCTTAAGTTTGTATCGACAGTTGATGGCCAACATGTCGACGCAAAGCGATCCTTCAGGGATTTACAATGACGTCGGCAATTTACTTGCAGAGCTGGGGCAATTTGAACAATCAGAGCAATATCTCATTCAAGCCTTACTGGTTCGCCAAGATGAAGGGACACCTCTTGAAGTTGCGCAAGTCGAACATAGTCTAGGAGCGATGTACAGAAAATCCAAAGAACTCGAAAAGTCCATCAGCCACTACAAAAATGCATTAACGATTCTCGAACAACTTCATTATCCATACGGGCAAGGGTTGACCTATTTAGGGTTATCTGCTGCTTTGGCCGATTCTGGGCAATTGGATACCGCGGTAGATTACATTGGAAGAGCATTAAACATTGCCCAAACTTATGAGAATACGCACCTTGAAACAGAGGGTCATTTGGCTGCTGGATTGGCATATTTAAAGAACCATACACCCGAAAAATCGATTGAACACGGTACAATTGCGTTAAGATTAGCGGTAAAAAACGCTAGGCCCTTATTGCAAGCGCAAGCCCAATTACTCCTCTCAAAAGCATACCAAGCTCAAAATGATTACAAAAAGGCGCTGGAGCATCACAAGGCCTACTCGACGATTGAACTAACGAACCGAGACGCGAGTAATATCAAGGCGTTAGAGGCACTAGATCTCACTAAAAAAGAGTATGAATATGATCTACAAGTCGCGCAGTTGAACAACGAAACTCTTCTAAGTCAGTATCAGTTTGAAAAACTCACAGACCAACAACGCACTTATAATTTTGTTGTTTTCTGTTTATTGCTTCTCCTCGCTCTGGCATTGATGATTCAGCGACAAACACGCTTAAAAGCCAAAATAGACAGCTTAACGTGTGCATTAAACAGAGCGGCAATTATAGAGACGATTAAAAGCCAAACCTCCAAAGCGGAAGGAGACTTCCGCTACGTTCTAGCATTAATCGATCTAGATGACTTTAAGGCGATTAATGATCAGTATGGTCATCCAACTGGCGACTTAGTACTACAGCAGGTGTGCAAAGCGCTTAAAGCTAAACTTAATAAGGGAGAGTACTTGGGTCGTTTAGGTGGAGAAGAGTTTATCTTGCTATTGAAAAACGTCGATGAGATTGACGTTCCCTTTAGAATACAAAGTCTGCATAAAACAATTTCAGAAAAGAGTGTACATTCGCTTAATAACCATCAATTGAATATATCTGCGAGCCTGGCCTATCTATCAACCTCAATGCCACTCACCAACTTTGATGAGCTCTATTCGATATTAGACCAAGCGTTATACAATGCTAAGAAGCAAGGAAAAAACTCCCTTGTGGACGCATACAACGAGCCGATCAGTTTAAGTGCTGAGTATATTCTCTAATAAAGCCAAACCACCAGCGTAGTGGTTTGTTATAGGTGGAAGCATCAGTAAGCCATTCAGATGCAACACCATCATCAAGGAGTCTTTGTGCCCAGGGCAAGAAAAAACATTCAGTCTCTAGAGCGAGGTTTTCTAATCCTCGAGTTGCTCTCGATGAGTGAGTCTCCCCTATCATTACAGACGATCAGTAATGCGATCCAGTTAAATAAGACGACTGTTCACGGGTTACTTGCGACTCTACACTCTCTTGGATATGTATCCAAACACAACCATAGCTACAGCCTAGGGTTTAGATGCTATGAACTGTCTAAGCCGATTGAACAAAAAAACGAAGCTATCCGACAACATTTTGTTCCATTGCTGAAAAAAATGGCCCAAGTGACTAACAACACAGCTTACCTCGCTGTACAAAGTGGCGCTAAAGAGTACTTGTATATCGATGCTATAGAGCAGGATAACCCTCTTACTATCCGTAGCCCGAGAGGGAAACGAGAAGGGCTCACAACATCTGCGATCGGCAAAGTTTTTCTTAGTTTTGATGATGAGCTTCGTCGAACATTACGCCTTGAAAACCAAATATCCCCCACGTTAGAAACTGAACTTAATCAGGTTGTATTATCAGGTTACGCACTCGATTTAGAAGAGGCAGAGCCAAACCTCAATTGCTTAGCGATCCCCCTTTACTTGGATGGTAAAGTCGTTGCTGTTGCAGGTGTTAGCGGTGCTGCCTCCGAACTGACGGTCACTAGGCTAAAACACTTTGCCAACATCTTTCTCAAATTTTAAGATTTGACAATGTCGAATCCTAGGCCATTTTTATACTGTTTTGATTACATGCTTATACGTCGCCTCTAATATGGTCGTTGTTCAACTCAACAACGTAGGAGAAGCGATGTCTACTGTATTAATCACCGGCGCTAACCGTGGCTTAGGCTTGCAATTTGTCCGCCACTACCTTGGAAAAGGTTGGCAAGTTATCGCAACTTGTCGTTCACCAGAAAATGCTAAGCAGCTCAATGAACTAGTAACCCAATCTAATCAACTTCAACTGATGGCTCTAGACGTCACTAACCAACAAGATATCGATCAGTTAGCCACTCAATTAGCGGATCGTCCGCTCGATCATTTAATTCTTAATGCAGGTGTATTAGGCGAAGAGTGTGCAAAGCTTGGCGAAATGACCCAGAAAAAATGGCTAGAAGTACTAAACATAAATACCGTCGCACCTGCCCTGCTAATTCAAGCCCTACAAGACAACGTTGCGAAAAGTCAGCACAAAACCATCGTGGGAATCTCAACCCGAGTTGCGAGTTTAAGCGATAACAGTTCAGGTAACATGTACAGTTATCGAGCATCTAAAGCAGCGCTTAATCAGGTTCTAGTATCAGCAGCACGCAATCTCGAATCGCGAGGAGTAAAAACTGTCGCAGTTCATCCCGGCTGGGTAAAAACCGATATGGGCGGTGAGGACGCAACCTTTTCTGCCGAGGAAAGTGTTGCAGGCATTGTTTCGGTCGCAGAACAGCTAACACTTGAGCAATCCGGAAGCTTCCGCGTATTTGATGGCTCTACAATCGAATGGTAACTGTTCTCTAAATGACGTCTCCCGGCCAAATTGAAGGCCGGGAGAATACAGTAAACTAATAGGCCAAAAAGATAAAAGCTCGCACTATCGTCAGACAAGCGAGCCGTTATCGTCTATGGTGTTGTACTACCGTCAAACGCTGAGGAAGTCAGCGATTGCAGAGGTGTCATTTAGGCAATGATTTCCCGTGAAACTCACTCAATCATCCCACTCAGGCGCTAGCCCTTCAGGGTTTACTTCGCGGCCATTTCTTTCCAACGCATCTATCTTTGCAATCGCCTCTTCACTCAGATTAAGTTCAAGTGCTTTCAGGTTACTTGCTAAATTCTCTCGTTTAGTTGAAGACGGGATCACCGCGTAACCTTTTGACAAAGCCCAAGCAAGCGCGACTTGAGCTGGCGTGGCCTGATAGTCCTCAGCAATACCTGCAATAGTTGGGTCCCCAAGTACTTTCCCATATGCCAAGGTCATGTAAGACGTTACCTGAATATCGTTTTCCTGCATGAAGCTGACCAACTTACGATTTTGCAAATAAGGGCTAAGCTCGATTTGGTTAGTAACAATATTCTCTTTACCGACCACTTCTATCGCTTGTTGCAACAAGTCAATATTAAAGTTGGATACGCCAATATTACGGGTTAACCCTTGCGATTTAGCTTCAAGTAATGAAGCCATGTATTCGTTCAAGTTATTGTTATTGCCAGGCCAGTGGATCAAGGTCAAATCCACATAATCTGTATTTAGCTTTTCTAAGCTCTCTTTTAGACTTGGAATGAGTTGTTCCGTGTTCATGTTATCAACCCAGACCTTGGTCGTAATGAATAGCTCATCACGTGCAATACCGGACTGTGTCAATACTTCACCGATTTCTGCCTCATTACCGTAAATCTGTGCAGTATCAATTACGCGGTAACCCACTTCTAACGCATTACGGACTGAATCCTTAACTACTTCACCCTCTAAACGAAACGTGCCGACGCCAAATGATGGTACTTTCATCTAAATCTCCTGAATTATCGATTTTATAGTTGATTCGAAGCAAAACTTTACGCCGCAAGAAACTTTCCGTAAAGTTAACAATACTCAAATCTAATTTGAAATATATTCAACAATGAAAGCTACTCTAGATGAAATGCGCACCTTTATGGCCGTGGTCGATACGGGTTCAATCAGCTCTGCGGCTGAACTGTTATCGATGACCGTCTCGGCGGTGAGTCGATCGGTATCTCGGCTAGAAGCCAAACTCGAAACGACCTTGTTAAATCGCACAACCCGTAAGTTAGATGTTACTAATGAAGGAACGATATACCTCGATAAAGTCAGACATATTGTAGAAGCAGTAGAGAATGCCGAAGCACAACTGAAAAGCCAGAAATATAAGCCTTCTGGCCTCCTACGAATAAACGCAGCTACCCCCTTCTTACTGCACGTACTAACGCCGCACATTGCTAAATATCAGAGCTTGTATCCAGAAGTCGAAATCGATCTCAATTCCAATGAGGAAAATATTAGCCTTTTGGGAACAAAAACCGATATTGCTTTTCGTATCGGTGAGCTACAAAACTCAACCATGCGCGCGATATTTCTTGGTAAAAGTCGGATTCGAATCGTCGCGAGTCCAGAGTATTTAAGACAACATGGTACTCCAACCTCAATAGATCAGTTACTCAATCACAAGCTACTTGGATTCAACAAGCCGGAGTATCTTAAGGAATGGCCGATCATGGATGATAAGAACAAACTTCTGCGTATTATGAGTAGCCTAAGATCTGATAATGGCGAGACGCTAAGATGTTTAGCCTTACATGGTGCGGGGATAGCTTGCCTGTCTGACTTTATGACCTACTCTGACCGACAAGCTGGTCGCTTAGTGGGCGTGCTTAGTGAACACACGCATAATGTCGAACAGCCAGTTCATGCGGTGTATTACAAAAATGCCAGTACCTCACGCCGGATCAGCTCTTTTATTGACTTCATCAAGCAAGAAATCAAGGTAGAGAACCACCAGTTCCTTTAAAGACCACCGCTGTTTGTGGCAAAACACTTTTGTCTTTTTGCCGCTTTTTCTCACAACAAAAATCTCATAGTGTCCTGAATATCAGGGAGGCACCTTGCCTCCTAGTACTCACAGTAATAGTCAGGCTTCATAATGCATAAAGATTTAAGTAACAGATTCACCATCGGGGTTGAGCTCCCCCTAGATAATGACTGGACCCAAGAAGGCCAGAAAAAACGGCTGCTCCAACGAAAACCGTTCGGCGTACCAGACATGAGTGCACATAAACAGCGTATTATGTTAGCCGATAAGTTAGGCTTTAACGTAGCGTGGGTGAGAGATGTCCCGTTGTACGACCCTAACTTTGGAGACGCGGCACAAATTTATGAACCGTTCAGTTATCTTGGCTATCTCTCTGCGTGCACCGACAACATTCTACTAGGGACAGCAGCGATAGTATTACCGTTAAGACAACCTTGGCTAGTGAAAAAAGCCGCTGCGACCATCAACGAGTTAAGTGGTGACCGCCTGATACTCGGTGTGGCTAGTGGAGACCGCCCTAGTGAATATCCCGTTTTTAATGCCAACTTTGACAGCCGTGGCTCAGCTTTTCGAGAAAGTGTAGAGATTTTGAAAGATACGCAAAATGATAAGCTGGGTAACGATCTACAGTTATTACCCGAGTTTGCTGATATTCCTATCTATGTCGCAGGGTTAGCGCAGCAAAGTCCACAATGGATAGGAGAAAACCTAGACGGCTGGCTCGCCTACCCAGGCACACCTGATGATCATGAACACCGCGTTGCACTTTGGCGCTCCGTAGCGGGAAACAAACCCTACGCCAGCTTTATTCATCTTGATTTAGTCGATAACCCAAATGCACCAGTCGTTCGGCATCATTTTGGTATCCAGGCCGGAGTCAATGGCTTGAGCGATGAGCTAGAAAAAATGCAAGAAGCAGGAGTCAATCACATCGGGTTGCATTTCCGTCGTAATAGCCAACCAATTGATAAATCAATGGAACAGATCGCTCAGTACGTGTTGCCACGCTTTAACTAAGATCAAATAAAAATATGTGCCACCTTACTAAGGGGTGGCACGCTAGGCTTGGCAGTTGGAAAAACAAAAGCCGCAATAACGACAAAACTCTTTTGTTAAAACAACAATAATAGTGTTATTTTAAAGTAAGTCTTGGTTGAATAAAGTCGATGAACGCGGAAATACGTTTAGAGACTGAAGAAGATTTGTAGAACACAGCATTGACCTGTTCTCGTCCAGTATTTGTGATTTTTTCCGATTCAAACAATGCCACTAACCGTCCAGAATCAAGATCATCTTTCACCATAAAGCCAGATAAACATGCAATGCCGTTCCCTGCCAGCACTAACTGTCTAACCGTTTCACCACTGCTGGATAGGATATCAGGCTCTATCATCTCAAACCCTCGTAATGGCCACTGATTTAACACTTTAGCGCCAGAAAAACCGATCAAGTTATGAC
Organism: Vibrio sp. 2CM40D; assembly: GCF_023161825.1. Lineage (NCBI taxonomy): Bacteria > Pseudomonadati > Pseudomonadota > Gammaproteobacteria > Vibrionales > Vibrionaceae > Vibrio > Vibrio sp. 2CM40D. Next base: position 136,682 of record NZ_JALNTL010000010.1, on the reverse strand, counting down.
TGCGCAAATCGCTCACCGCTTCAGGAAAACCTCGTTTAGATAAATAACCAGGCGTGGCAACGATAAATAGTGGGCTTGTTCCTAAAGGTTTAGCATGCAGTGTTGAATCCGATAATCGTCCAATACGTATCGCCACATCGGTTCTTTTTTCCAATAGATCCACAAAACCCTCATTAGAGGTAAGATCGAGTTGAATATCAGGATAAGCCTCTTTAAATGGCTGAATTAACGGCACGAGTTGATGTAAAACAAATGGGCTAGCGGCATCAACTCTTAAGCGCCCCTTGGGTAATTCACCTCGTGTGATGATCTCTTCTTCAGCTTGCTGTATTTGTAGTAAACCTAAGCGAACCGCTTCAACAAACTGATGCCCTTCCTCAGTAACTTCCACTCTGCGTGTCGTGCGATTCAGCAAGGTTACCCCCAACTGTGATTCAACTTTACTAACCGCACGAGATACCCTAGCGACTTGAATACCTAGTGCATCAGCAGCGGAAGAAAATCCACCACTATCCACAACTGCCATAAGAATCTCTAATTCATCTGATCGGGTTAACATTTCATCCCCTTTCCTAACTGCGCATTTCCTTCACTTATAACAAAAGTATTTTGTAATAAACACCATTTTTCGCAACGAATAACTCTTTAATAATACACGACATGGAGACGGGCTATTCGTTTATCCATTCATATTCAATGATTATAAGAGAGAGTTGTTATGCCTTTAGCTTTACTTGCATTGACGCTGAGCGCCTTTGCTATTGGAACCACGGAGTTTGTAATTGTCGGTCTGATACCGACTATGGCCTCCGACCTCAACGTATCATTACCTTCAGCGGGTCTTTTAGTTAGCCTGTACGCACTTGGTGTCGCGGTTGGTGCTCCCGTTTTAACAGCGCTGACTGGTAACTGGAAAAGAAAGTACGTTCTGCTTTCTGTTATGGCACTGTTTGTTCTTGGCAATCTGTTAGCCTGGCAAGCACCTGGATACAACACACTAGTTACAGCAAGGATACTGACCGGGCTTGCACACGGTGTGTTCTTTTCGATCGGCTCGACTATCGCCACTGGCCTAGTGTCAAAAGAAAAAGCCGCTAGCGCAATTGCTATTATGTTTACCGGTCTCACCGTAGCTCTAGTGACGGGCGTGCCACTTGGCACCTGGATTGGCCAGACATTTGGTTGGCAGGCAACCTTCCTAATCGTCGCGATCCTTGGAATCATCGCACTGATAGGAAGCGCTCTGCTAGTGCCGAGTAATCTGAAACAACCACCAGCAACCAAGCTGTCATCGCAAGTAAAAGTCTTAACTCAACCTCGTCTACTTTTGGTGTACGCAATCACCGCACTCGGTTACGGTGGTACGTTCACAGCCTTCACTTACTTGGCTCCTATTTTGGAAGAAGTTTCGGGGTTTGGCTCTAGCGCTATCAGCCTAATTATGTTGGTTTATGGTGTATCAGTCGCATTCGGCAACATCTGGGGCGGAAAGATGGCCGACTCTATGGGGCCAATCAAAGCTCTGACAGCGATTTTCTCGGGCCTAATTGTGGTATTGCTCGTGTTTAGTGTCACAGCATTTAATCCAACTTCTGCAGTAGTGACCATTCTTGTCTGGGGTGCCTTTGCCTTTGGTAACGTTCCAGGACTTCAAGTTTATGTTGTCAAACTAGCAGAGAAATATTCACCTGATGCAGTCGACGTCGCTTCTGGTCTCAACATTGCTGCATTTAACGTAGGTATTGCACTGGGTTCTTGGGGCGGTGGCCTTATCGTGGCCAATGCTGGGCTGATGCACACACCTTGGATTGGCGCGATCGTAGTATTAGGTGCTCTACTACTAACCCGTTTCAGCGGAATGCTAGACAAGCGTGGAGAGCAGCACGCAACGGCACACTGATTCACGTTCCGAATCTATAAAAATCACTTAAATTAGCCCGGCATTACGTCGGGCTTTCATACAGAGTTTAAATACACCATTGACTGAGGTAGAAAGTTTATTCTACCCTTAGGTAAAACAAACGTTCTACCTGGTGTATCAAATAGTGAAAGAAAAAATCGCAGCAAGCCTAGAAAAAGCATTCAGTCAGTATGGCTTCGCCGAGCCTAGCGTACCCCAACTCAAAAACGCCTGCGAAGTCAGCCTGAGAACCCTGTACAAATACTACCCCTCCAAGGAAGCGATGATTGTTGCAGCTCTCGAGCATCGCCATCAAAGGTATTTGAGTTTTTTGCTCGAAGACGCCCCTGCCAATGGAACACCGGCTGTATTACACCTATTCACTCGCCTCGAGGATTGGATGAAGGAGTTTGCACCGAATGGCTGCATGTCCATCAATGCATTAGCAGCCTATCCAGAAAATCTATCGATTAATCAAGCAGTAAAACAACACAAATTGGCGGTTCGTCAGCTTATGGTCCAACTAAGTCAGCGAGAAGACCTCGCAACCACACTCTTCTTGTTACATGAAGGTCTATCCAACGCATGGCCGGTTCTCGGTCACGCTGCCTTTGCATCCGCTGAACACACTCTGCTAGAACTAATGAAGGAGAACAATCAATGACCACAATCCCGAAAGTCATGAAAGGCGTCCAACTTATCGGTCATGGTGGGCCAGATATGCTTCGTTACCGCGATGATCTACCTGTACCAGTCCCCTCGCCTGATGATGTATTGATCCAAGTTGCCGCCGCCGGAGTCAATAACACCGACATCAATACCCGAACAGCATGGCATTCTAAAAACGACGCCAATAGCATGGATGCAAGCTGGTCAGGAGACGCGCTATCTCTCCCTCGAATCCAAGGTGCCGATGTATGCGGTACCATCGTCGCTGTTGGTGAGAATATCTGCCCATCACGAATCGGTCAGCGTGTGCTTATCGAACCATGTATTACGCGCTTCAACAGTCAAGCACTTAGCTCGCCTTGGTACTTCGGTTCAGAATGTGATGGTGGCTTTGCTCAGTTCACTGTTGTTGACAGTGAACATGCATATGCAGTGAATAGTAGTTTATCGGATATCGACTTGGCCTCCTTCCCTTGTTCTTATTCAACTGCCGAGAACATGCTTGTCCGCTCTAATGTCACAGCGAGCGATACCGTACTGATTTCAGGGGCATCCGGCGGTGTTGGCTCTGCCGCAATCCAACTGGCGAAGGCGCGTGGAGCATACGTCATTGCTATCGCCAGCCCAGAAAAGAAAGAACAGATCACGGCATTAGGAGCAAACCAAGTTATCCCTCGCGATGCAAATTTGCCGGCGACTCTCGGAGAAAACAGCGTTGACGTAGTGATTGATCTGGTCGCAGGAGAGCAGTGGCCACAATTTCTTCAGGTACTAAAACCAGGATCAAGATACGCTGTTTCCGGCGCCATAGGCGGTCCAATTGTCGAGCTGGATGTAAGAACTCTTTACCTTAAAGACCTAGCGTTATTTGGTTGTACCGTTTTGGCACCAGAAGTATTCGGTAACTTGGTTCGCTATATCGAACAGAACGCAATTCGCCCCTTAGTCGCGGAGTCATTTCCCTTAAACCAGATAGGTCAAGCGCAAGAAGTATTTTCACGCAAGCAACATACTGGGAAACTGGTTTTGGAAATCACATAGCTTTTCGATTAACAGCGGCCTATACAAGTCGTTGTAATTTGAGAACACTTTAAGCATCCTAAAAAGTTCTCAATACTTAGAAGATCGCTACGGTTGGCTTAGCTTGTTATCCCTTTTCATCACGCTAAGCCAGCTTGTAAAAATATGTGTGTTTGCTTCTGAGTTATAAATGTTTAATACCAACATTATCTTACTTCTGGCGTTCATGAACAGAACCGAGATCTGAACGACTTCGGTGTTAAACCTACGATCCTATTAAATATTTTCCTGAACGCGCTCACATCTTGGTAACCCACTCTAAATGATATTGCGTCAAATGTTAGGGTTGTCGACTCAAGTAAATCACAAGCTTTTTGTACTCTTAAGCTTTGTATATATTGGTTAACATTGAAACCTGTCGCCTTTTTAAAGCGTCGCTGCAATGTCCTTTCTGTTAAACAACTCAACTCTGCAAGCTCTTTATTGCTCAGTTTTCCTTGATAATGATCGTTTATATAGTGCTGTAGTTGAACAATTACCTCATCACCATGTTGGAAGTTTGGAGTAAACTGTTGATAAAAGCGTTGCTCTCTCGGACCAGTATCAATAACCAACATTTTTCCTAACAGGCGCATTACTGCCGGTGACGCAAATAAGGAAACCAGCTCCAAACCTAAATCCACCCATGACATCATACCCCCAGCCGTAATGATCGTTCCTTCGTTAATAAGGATGGCTTCTTGTCTTACGTGGATATCGGGAAACTGACTCGCTAATGAAGGAGCTAAGCCCCAGTGTGTTGTACAAGACTTATTGGTCAACAACTGGGTTTGAGCAAGAATAAAAGTACCAGCGCAGGCGGAGGCTAAAATCGCACCTTTTCTATATTGGACATTTAACCAGTCGAGTAGCTCTGGCTCTGGTTCTAAGTAATATTGACCAGTGCCGCTAGGCGGAATCATTACCGCTGTTTTCACATCGAAGTGCGTGTTTGGCCAGTGATCCAATATCTCTACTTCAAAGTGCACATCAACGCCCAATTTAGCCGCAGCACGGTTTGCCATCTCGAAGAGTTCGCTTAAACCATATACGGAGGCTTGCGAGCTATCTGGGTAATTAACGAGTGCTATTTTCATTTTCAATTATCTTCAAGTGTCGCTTTTTGACTCTTTTGTGTCATTTTAGACTCTAAAGAAGGTGGCTAAAAGTCTTTATATTATTCGTACCGCAATGATCCTCAATAAAAGGAAAATAAAATGACTCAAAAAGCCCTACTTGTAATTGATTTGCAAAACGACTATTTCCCGGAAGGAAAGTTTCCTTTATGGAATACAGAATCGACTTTAGACAATGTTAAGAGAGCAATAACTAAAGCCAATGAGCAAAACATTCCTGTGATTCATATTCAGCATATTGCCGACCCTGCCATGGGTATTGCCCCATTCTTCAATGAAGGCAGCGACGGTGCCAATATTAACCCAGAAGTTCTTGCTTTAGCGCCGAATTCCGAAATCGTGGTAAAGCACTTCGCAGATAGCTTTGAAGGAACACGTTTAGAAGAAGTATTGGCAAGCAAAAATGTAACGGAGTTACTTGTATGCGGAATGATGACACAAAACTGCGTGACACATACTGCTATTTCAAAATCTGCGGACAAGTATGATGTTTCGATCTTAATGGATAGCTGTACCACGGTCGATGAAATGATTCACAACATTGCACTTCACGCTGTCTCAACGAGAGTTCCCCTCGTAACTATTGAAGATAAGCTGTAATACACGCAAAACCTTTCGCTCACACAATGCGGGCGAAAGGTCACACATATATGCACTTCCATTGATATTTGCTTACTTTGTGTTAAACATTGGTTTCCAAATAGTTACAAGGAAACGTTTATGAAATGGATAGTCGTATTGTTTATTAGCTTATTTTCAGTTTTCAGCCATGCGAAAGAGTGGAAACAAATTCGCTTCACTGTTGAAGGGGCTTACCCTCCATTTAGCTGGACGACAAAAGAGGGAAAGCTAGAAGGGTTTGAAGTCGACCTCGCTAACGCGTTATGCAAAGAGTTAGAAGTAAAGTGCGTTATCTCAAAAATGGATTGGGATGGCATCATCCCTTCTCTCCTTAGTCGCAAGAACGATGCGATTATTGCTGCAATGACAATCACAGAAGAGAAAAGAAAGTCGATTTCACCGTCCCTTATGCAAAAGTACCGACTCGTTTTGTAATGAAAAATGATAGAGAAATCAACATGGAGGACGGCAGCCTAAATCGTTTATCTATTGGAGTTCAAAGAGCCACAATTGGTGATAAGTACCTTTCGGCCTTGTATCCTGATATTGATATTCGTCGTTATGGTACGTTCGATGAGGCATTTACCGATCTACTCAATGGACGGTTAGATGCTGTATTTGGCGGCTCAATCGGTTTAAGTGCTGGTTTTCTTGAAACTGCACAAGGTGAAGGCTATCACTTTACTGGACCAGCGTTTACAGAGGAAAAGTGGTTCGGCCGTGGCATTGGCGTAGCAGTGAGAAAACAAGACAAAGAATTAAAAGCATTACTCGATAGCGGAATACAAAAATTGATCCAGAGCGGTAAGCATAAAACCATCGCCAGCAAGTATTTCTCCTATAGTATTTACGAGTAACCTCGTTATTTTTTTATAGTCTGCGCGGTATAGGAAACTTCCCTTTCCCTATATGGCGACAAAAACAGAGCCCTCGAGCAATCGCCCGAGGGTTATTTTTATAAAAAAGCCCAGCTATATAAGTAACCGGCTCCCATGGCCATCGTTAAGATAACGATTAGGAAGGCAGCGATCATTTGGTTCTTAAAAATTGATTTCAACAAAATCACTTCTGTAAGACTTGCGCCAGCACTACCAATAATAAGCGCCATAACAGATCCAAGAGCCATACCTTTTTGTACTAGTGCCGCGCTAAGTGGAATGACCGCCTCTGCACGGATGTACAATGGAATACCAATGATTGCTGCGACCGGAATCGCGTACCACTTCGCTTCACCAGCGAACTCCGCAATAAACTCCGTCGGGATGAAGCCATAGATAAATGAACCAATCGCAATGCCCATCATGAGATAAGGGAACACTTGCTTAAAGTCTTTCCAAGTTGATTGCCAAATACGTGCCCAGCGGCTAGGTTCTTTCTCTTCCAAGACTGTCGCTGTTGCACTACCGTCTGATGAGCAGCAAGACACTTCCACTTTAGGTTCAGGTTTTGGTGCATCACCACAGCAAGATGTTTTCGCCGCAACTGGCGTAGGTTCATTGCAGGCGCTGGTACCACAGATTGATGCTGGTCTCGCTTCTTCTTTTTTCTTGCTTGAATCGCCACAAGAAGTACCGCACGAAGAAGAACCTACCGCTTGATATGCTTCTGGTTTGACGTAACGTTCAAACCCTAGTTTTTCAAGTACATAGCCTGCTACCACTGATACTGACATCGCGATAGCAAAGTAAAATACCGCAACTTTCCAACCAAAAGTCACCACAAACAAGCCAATAATCACTGGGTTAAGCAACGGGCTTGCAAATAGGAACACCATCATAGGTCCAAAACCTGCTCTTGCACGCAACAAGCCTTTTAAGAAAGGAATGGTCGAACACGAACAGAAAGGCGTAATCGAACCTAGCAACGCAGCAATGAAGTAACCTTTACCCTTTTTCGAGCTGAGAATAGATTGAATTTTTTCTGGCGTTAGAAAATCTTGCAACACACCGACAATGTAGCTAATTGCCAGAAATAAGATGATAAGTTCGGTTGCTAGAAACGCAAACATATCCAGCGCTTCTTTAGCCATAGTTATAATTTCTGTATTCACATTTACTCTCCTCGTCATTTTTCGCTAACAAGCTTACCTGATAGACAAGCCTTTATTTCGATACTTCTGGAAGTATAGAATCACAAAACAAAAGATCAACAAAATATTTCCATAAAAATGGAATAATAAAACTAGTCAATACTTATCATAAAGTTACATGTCGTTAGCTATGCAGACTGGTTGTCGATGATAATTTCAGAGCATCTCGAATCCTTTTTATCAAACATAACCTAAAATTATCAAAATAAGAAAAAACCATAATTATTTCAGCAGCACCCTCTGAGTTAGTATGACTTTCGACCATTCTTAATAATAAGGAAAACCTATGAGAGCGATAACTTACCAACGAGATAACGATACTTTCTCTTTATCCGAATTACCTACACCAAAACTAGAAACCCAATTTGATGTATTGGTTAAAGTTAACGCTGTTGGTTTGAACCCTGTCGATGCAAAAATTCATTATTGGTCAGACATGGTCACTAACATGGATAACAATTTTGTTGGCGGGTTAGACGTATCAGGAGAAATAGTCTCTGTAGGCGATGCGGTCGTTGATTGGAAGGTTGGCGATAAAGTGTTGTATCACGGAAACATGAGGCGCCATCACGGTGGATTCGCTGAATTTGCTATCCATGATTCAAGAACGCTCATAAAGCACCCTCAGGTTCCGGTTGAAGTGGCAGCATCTACACCTTGCGCAGCCTGGACCGCATATCGCGCTTTGGTAGACAAGCTCGATATTTCAAATCGAAGCAGCATTTTTATCGCCGGAGGTGCTGGCGGCGTTGGAAGCTTTGCTATTCAGTTAGCAAAGACATTTGCTGTTGAACAGATCATTGCTACTAGTTCAGAAGCTAATCACGCATATTTGTCCTCGTTAGGAGCAACCCATATGATTGATTATCATCATGAAGATGTAGTTCAGCGAGTAATGGACATTACCGGAAATCATGGCGTTGAGGTTGCACTCGATTGTGTAGGCGGTGATAACGACCGAATTGCAGCCTCGGTGTTAACCTTTGAGGGCGAAATGGTGGAGCTCGTCAAGACTGTCGACCCTTCTCAATATCCAGATGCCTTCTTAAAAGGCTTGGGCTTCCACCAAATAAGTTTGGGCTCTGGTCATGTCTTTGGCGAGAGAGGGTTTGCAAGTATCGTTAATGCCGGAAAGGAAGTGTCTGAGCTATTAGAAAATGGAGAATTGGAAGTACCGAAACTGAAGATCATCGGCTTAGAGGATGTAGGTAACGCACTCTTGGACATGCGAAATCAGAGAACAGTTGGAAAGATTGTCGTTAATCTGAACCAAAAATAATTAATAAAGATCTCGAGGCAAACTGGCAAAGTAATGAGCAAGTTAAAGCATCTTGTTACTTTGCCAGATATGAAAGACCTTTATTTTGTCTATAACGATGAATGAAAAACAAAACCTCTTGCCATACTTCCCTGCGCTTCACCAAAATTAGGCGTTTTCGAGAGTGTCTCTCCAAGTCGCTAGCAATTTAATATGACGTGGTTCAATCCCACAGCAACCACCAATAATGCTTGCTCCCTGCGCATGCCACTTTTTAGCATACTCAAGATATTCAGTCGGAGAGAAATGACGAACTTCCTGAATGGTCTCGTTGGCTTGGTGCGCTTGCTTTATCGGAGCAAAGCTATTTGCGAAAACACCTATCGTCAATTCTCTACCTGACTCACTCAATACTGCTTGTGTATCTATGATCGCTTGCTCGACAACTTCAGGAATAGAGCAATTGAAAAAGATACCTGAAACATTTGTTTTCAACAGCGTATTAACCGCGACTTTAAGAGATTCCCCTGAGCGAAGGCGAGGCAAAGAGTTAGGCTCATCCATTAAGGTGAAAGCAAGATAATTGGGCTTATCTGTTTTGGCTAAAATTATTGATAGAACTTCAACTTCAGCGAGGCTAGACACGGTCTCAGCTAACCAAATATCAACATATTGATCTTGAGCTTCAAATAACTCAGAAGCCACTTCCAGTGCCCTTTTCGGCTCGAATAATTCAGGCCTGTAAGACCCCATTACAGGAGGAAGAGAACCCGCAACGAGCACTCTACCGTTAGAGCTGGTGACTACATCTCTGGCAATTTTAGCTGCAGATTTTGCTAACTCAGTCCCCCGTTTTGCATAGAGTTCCTCGCCTAAGTGAAATGGGACACATGCATAACTGTTGACAGTGATAATCTCAGCGCCAGCGTCTATGAAATTCTCATGGGCCATTTTTACATGTTGTGGTGATTCAATTAGCGCTTGTGCACTCCAAAGCGGCTGAGAAAAAGGGGCGCCAATACGTTTCAACTCTCGCCCCATGCCACCATCTAAAATTGTTACTTTCTTCATTTAGACATCCATACCGCCAAACATCCATAAGCTCTATTCAAACACAATTTTTATCAATTCAAAATGAAATTGTTATGTTTAAAGTGAACAAAGACTTAATGGCTGATTAAACACTTTAGTATTTACCAGACCTTTCATTCGGACCAAGCTAATGTTATCGCCATTAACTTCGAGTAAAAAGCCCATTATCTATGTCTCTCGGCGAGGCGAACGTTACGAGCCACAATAGTGCATGAAGTGATTGAGGGACTCGCCCTCAATCAAATTTTCTTTTTATTATAATACTTTAGATAAAAACTTCTGCAATCTAGGGTTGGTGGGGTTATCAAAAAATCGCTCAGGAGAGTCAGAAACCAAAAGCTCACCATCTTCCATAAACAACACCCTATCAGCGACCTCTTTTGCGAAACCCATTTCATGAGTAACCACGACCATCGTCATTCCGTCCTTGGCCAAATCTTTCATCACATCAAGAACTTCTCCAACCATTTCAGGATCTAGTGCTGATGTGGGTTCATCAAACAACATAATGTTGGGCTTCATTGCTAACGCACGAGCGATTGCGACGCGCTGCTGCCCACCTGATAAATGATTAGGATAATTATCCATTCTCTCCGATAGACCGACTTTATAAAGCAAATCTTTTGCTTCTTTCTTCACCGATTCAGGGTCACGTTTAGAAACCTTTAAAGGTGCCAACATGACGTTCTCTATCGCCGTTTTATGTGGAAAAAGGTTGAAGCCTTGAAATACCATGCCCACATCAGCGCGTAGTTTATTGATATCCGTAGATTTGTGGTACATATCGATACCATCTACGATAATAGACCCACTATTTATTGTCTCTAATTGATTGATCGTCCGTAAGAATGTTGACTTACCAGAACCTGACGGTCCTACGATGACAATCACTTCCCCTTTTTCTACATTTACCGATACGTCCTTGAGCGCATGGCAGCCATTAGGGTAAATTTTATTAATTGTTTTTGCTGAAATAATGTATTCCATTAATGACTCCACCATTAATCACTTGCTGCCAATTTCTTTTCTAACGTTTGTATTGCCCAAGATAAGGTACTAGTCAGAAGCAAATAAAGGGCCGCTACGGTAAACCAAACTTCAAATGGGGCAAAACTACCACTTACGACTTCCCTGCCCGCTTTTGTCAGATCAGTAATCGAAATCACGGAGACAAGTGAGGAATCTTTTATCAGGTTGATAAACTGCCCGGCTAAGGGAGGTAATGTCTGCTTAAACGCTTGAGGTAAAATGACATAAATCATCGCTTTGGGATAGTTCATTCCTAGTGAACGCGCCGCTTCCATTTGTCCTCTTGGGATTGACTGGATTCCTGACCGCACAATTTCTGCGACATAAGCAGCGGTAAACACGGAGAGCGCTATCACTCCCGCAGTAAAACGCTCAAGGTCAAGCACAGTACCAATAAAGAAGTAAACGATAAAAATCTGTACTAAAAGAGGCGTTCCACGAATAACCTCGACATACACAAGCGCCAGCTTTTTTAATGCCGGATTGCTGGATATGCGCATTAGTCCGACAACTAAGCCCAACGCTAGAGCAATGATAAGTGACCAGAGTGAGATTTTAATGGTCGTCACAACACCATCTAAAATTGGGCCAGAGCGCCACTCTTTTATAGTTGCTAAGGTATCTCCTTCAAAAATAAGATCACCTTCATAGACGTCCACAGACTTATATTGGCTTAGTTCAAGAACAATATCACCATGAATACTCTCCAGAGCCAGTTGGTTATTCTCGTCGAGAATGATGTTCCCATCGACAGGCGCGGTAATGGATGAAGCAGCGTTAGTGGCAATATAAGGAAGGACACGCTCCCAATTCCAGCTGTAATCGATTCGCTTACCTGACAGATAGACAAGACCGCAAATTGATAGCAAAACAAGAACAAAAACAGCGTTCCACAATAGGGATTTAAAGTTATTTTGCATGTGATTCCGAGAATGACTTTGATTAAAGTTGGTTGGGTATTTGAATAAAGAAAAGCGTTAGCTTCACAGCGCGAACCGTTTGGTTGGCGATGAACCAAGCCAGAAGCTAACCGCTCCTCTACAATAACAATATGATTACTTGACTTGCTTTAACCATTTATCGTCGTTAAACCACTTATCGTAAATGCGATCGTAAGTTCCATCGCCCTTAATTTGACGTAAATAGTTGTTTAAGAAGTTGAGCGTATCTGGATTTCCTTGCGGCACAGCCCAACCCAAAGGCTCGTAAGTAAACGGTTTAGCCAAGTGCATTAACTGCCCTTTGTTTTCCGCCACATAAATAGAGTTGTAAGGAAAGTCATAAACAAACGCATCTACCTTTCCGTTGGCAACCTCAAGTACCGCTTCAGACTGAGTTTCGTATAGATTTATCTTAGCTTTCGGAAGGTATCGTTTTACCGCTTGCTCACCCGTTGTCCCAAGCTTAGTTGCAACAACATATTCTGGACTATTGAGATCTCGGTAACTAGACACTTTACCTTCATGTTTGAGATCTACGAGAATGGATTGACCAATAACCACATAGGGATCAGCGAAATTCACCTGAGTATTTCGCATAGGTGTGATAGTCATCCCGCCCATAATCATGTGACACTTACCAGTCAACAGTGTTGGGATAATGCCATCCCATGAAGTGTTTACCGGAACAAACTTAACATCCATGGCACGCGCCATTTGCTTACCCAAATCGATATCAAACCCGATGTACTGCCCATTTTTTGCTGTCATTTCAAAAGGCATATACCCAGAATCAAAGCAGACTTTTAGCTCCCCTGTACTTTTGATGTCGTCTAAAATTGGGTCTGCATTAACCGTCGTCGAAACAGCTAACCCCAGTGCAGCAAAACACAATAACTTTTTCATGGATATTCCTTTATCATTTGTTGTAAAGTTTTTTTATACACGACAATAGAATAAAAAACCACAAATAATGACTTTTTAATCACTGGAATTTGTAGGATCGTTACTAAGCTGGAAGATCTGAATGAAAATCTATACCAAGCCATTGCAATTGAATTGCATGCATTAAGTGATTAAGTTGTAGGCAGGTCACTATAACGACAAGAAACATACGCTTTGACTGAATAGTCAGCGTTTCCGAGAGTGGTTTAATTATTAACGAAACCATACAGATATTCGCTTTTTCACATTGACCGTAATGTCAAAAGTGCTTGAGTTTTATTGTTGACAATTCTTCCATAGTCAATGGTCACAAATGTGATGTACAGCACATTTCTATAATGGCACTATCACCTTTGTCGAGAGATATTAACAAGGATTCGTTGGACATCTTGACTTTGTAATACAAATAAAAAGGTGACTATATGAAAAAACTAATGACGCTCTCATCACTATTATTATTCAGTTTATCTGCTACTGCTGGTATTCATGTCGAACACTCTACAAACAAAGTTGTTCTCAATGACTTTACGACAAAAGATGCCGCTTATAGCTCTGCGTTTGATCTTGTCGATGAATACCAAACGCTATCAAAACATGAACTTAGAAATCGTCTAAACATCATTGGAAGCGGTTTCCCTCGTGATATTGCAATCGATGATAGTAAGGTGAGAGTTGAAGAATACGCACTTAACCGTGATGAAGTTAAATATCGTGCAATCATAAACTTCGATTATCACTTCAGAACAAGTGACGGCGGTAAAAACTAAAAAATCATCTGCACCTTTACTTTCTTAGAGCCCTTCCTATTTTAAGAAAGTAAAGGTGTCTAATCACATTGAAACGACTGCTTTTCATAAATCGCTCTCTCCTTACATAAACAGTATCAATCCCTACCTCTATCGTTTACATAAGAATCTTTTTTCCAATCTTCATTGAGATACATTTCGTCGTTTGGCGCTTTGTCATTCACTTGGTTCGCCATATGGATTCCACATCACTTAAATGAAAAAGACCCTTGAAATTGAGTTCACTTTTTTATGAAGATTAACTCAACCTAAGATTGACAATTTTCGTTATATTTTACTCGTTTATAGCAATATATAAAATGACTATTTTTTTAATTAACCATAAAGTGTGAAAATAAAAAAGGCAACAAGACATTTCTTGTTGCCAAAGAAAAAATACATCATTCAAAAAATATGAAAATGAAAACTAGCAGTGGACTAGCTAACAAAACCATTATATTCAAAACACTTAAACAAGTAACGATCAATATAATCCATTATATATGGACGAAAGTCAGCACTTATGAAATTACACCGATAAATAAAAAAGCCTGAAAATAGTTTCAGGCTTTTTATCTTTATTAATTTTTAGAATGAATATCTCGCAGCTATTGCAAGAATATCGTCTTCATTGTCTACATCTGTAATTCTGTATTCTGCTAATGCTTTAAAATTAGAAGTCAAATCGTACTCTGCACCTAGTGAGTAGTAATCGACGACGTCTTCATCATCACGCTCTAGATTGTTATAGCCAACAAGTGCCCAAAGCTTATCTGTTATTTCATAAGTGGCAACTGCTTCAATACCGGTGTAATCAATATTACTTTCAGAACCATCTTTAGCCCAGTTTTCACCATCACTGTATAAAACAGAGGCATAAAACTTGTCGTATTCAAATGCAATAGCACCCGTTAGCAGCTCTGCATCTTCTGCACCCGATTGCCCTTCACCTTCGTTGTAACCAAGCGCAACTTTGAAGCCATATGGCAACTTGTAGTCAGCCGCCGCACCATAAGAGGCTGCATCTGTTGACACTTCATCGTTTTCAGCCTGATAGCTAACATGAATATTCAAACCTTCATAGCTTGTCGTTAGCTTAAATACTGAATCGGAGCGACCGGTACCATATAGATCCGCACTTACGCCAGCAGCTTCATTACCAAACTCCGGGAAAATATCCGTGTAGTCAGATACTAAAGTGACCGCACCGTATTGACGTCCATAACTTACTGTTCCGTAATCTGCACCAACTCCTACATAGCCTTTTCGGATATCAAATTCATCATCTTCAATCCCACCAGCATCTCTGCGATTAGACTTAAATTCCAACTCATATAAGCCGAAGGCATAAAGATCTTCATTTATTTTAGACTCACCTGCAAGTCCTACACGAATGTAGCTATTATCTCCGTCTGCATTTTTATCATCAGAGAAATAATACATCCCTTGCGCTCGGCCATGAATATTTAATACTGATTCTTGATCTTCATAAACTACGGCTGAATTTGCAGCACTTGCAGAAAAAAGTGCTGCGATTGCGATCGACGTTCTTGTCATTTTCATTTAATTACCACTACTTGTGTTGTTTGAATCGAGTGAAATTATGAACAGTGGCAATTATTTTTAAAGTGCAAATTCAACCATATTCTATGGATAAATATAAACAAGCCCTCAATCTAAAACATTATGTCCTAGTACTCATATTAGTTGAGATAATCCATCCAAACAGGAGGCGTCCCTATTATTTTTTGAACAGTATCAATGAACAGTTTGGCTAATGGTTGTTGATTTCGGTGAGTATACATTGCATATATTTCCCCTATTGCGGGAAGATTATAATCAGGAAGCAACTGTACAAGATCTTGTTTACTCAAACTCTCCTGAAGAAAGAACTGCCCTATTAAAGCATACCCTAGATCAGATTTTACGGCATCGAGCATTAGCTCAGTTTCATTCACGAAGTACTGCCCGTTGATATTATACGTTCTAACGTCGCTTGATGACTGGCTTGGAGCTATACGTAGCTTATCCGCCTTAAAGTTAGCATTAGAGTATATTACTGCTGGCATTTTTATAAGCTCTTCTGGAGAGCTCGGGGTTCCATACTTGTCAATAAAACTCTTCGATGCAACCAGTGCCATATTATTGCTTGCCAACTTACGTACTATCATGTTGGACTCTCGGATTGGTCCGATACGAAACACAACATCAAAACCTTCGTGGATAACATCGACTCGATTATCATCGAGCAGCAGCTCTACAGTAATGTTTGGGTACTGTTTTATAAACTCTTTAACTGCCTGATTTAAGTATGCTCTGCCAAAGAAAGTGGAGCTTGATATTTTCAGATTACCTTTCGGTTCATCCTGAAATGTAGCAGCAATACTACGAGTTTCAGTTAGAACCTCTCTTACTTTCTTAGCTTGCGCCACCATCTCAACACCAGCATTAGTCAGGGATAGCGAACGCGTGGAACGGTTTAACAGCCGTAAGCCCAATTCATCCTCTAGCTTTTTGATCTGTTTTGACAAAGCTGAACGATCTATATGATTTCTGTCAGCAGCCTTAGCAAAAGTTCCGTATTCAGAGACATCCAGTAGTAATTCAAGTTGGCTTGCGAGATCCACTGCACAATTCCTTATTTAGTTTTTATTCTTTATGTGATGGGAAATGGATTTTACAAAATTAATTTCAATTTTTTATGGTTCAAATTGCATCAGTGAATTGCAAATAATGCACGAATTAAAAACGCTTTAATTTTCGTCGCTATCTTTAGCTTCAGTTTAGTTATTCCTATCTATTATGGCTTATTACATTTAACAATACTCCACGTCTTTAAAACCCTAAACTGATCTTTTTCAAACCAAAAAATGAGCATTTTGACCAATATTTAATCGTGCATTTTTATCACTACTCTATGTTCGCTGAGGGCCTATTTACCCATAGGTACAATGAATACAATGCCGTTCCTTTTAGTATGAACAGAATCATTTAGGGCGCGACAAATGTTAAAGAAAGTTTTCGGCATTGGCCTTTTATCCGTTTTAGCTGCTTGTGCAGACGAAGAGATAACCAAACAACCTAATACTCCCTTACCTACGATAGACGTCTCCAAAGTCATCTATGAGCCCGTTCAATCGTGGTTCACCTTTACAACAAGGCTTCAAGCCCCAGAGAAAGTTTCTTTAATGCCACGCGTTTCCGGAGTTATTGAAACGGTAGAGTTCAAAGACGGACAGAGTGTCAACAAAGGCGACTTACTCGTCACTCTTGATGATCGAACCTTCAAAGCTCAGGTCTCACGACTTGAAGCGCAAGTTAAGAGTGCTCGAGCTGCGCTAGAGCAAGCAGCAAACGAACAAAAGAGAGCCGCTCAACTTGTTAAGCGAAAGGCCATCTCAGCGGAACAAGCAGAGGCCCGAGATACCGCAGTAAAACAACGCTCTGCAGAACTAATGGCCTTGCGTGCTCAGTTAGAATCCGCAAAGTTAGATCTTGAGTTTACGAAGATATATGCCCCTATTAGCGGCACTATTTCAAGAGCATTCATTACTAAAGGAAACAATGTAAACGCAAATCAAAGCGTTATATCAAACATTGTCTCTAACGATCAGGTATATGCATACTTTGATGTCGATGAGCGAACTTGGAACCGTTACTTCTCGACAATCAATGCCGACTCTAACTTACCTACTCGTCTTGAACTATCTGGACAAAATGGGCAGGAGTTTTTTGGACGCGTTGACTTTGTCGACAACTCCATCAACGAAAACACCGGTACTTTGCAGGTTCGAGCGGTATTCGATGCAACAAAATCAAACTTAAAAGTGGGATCGTTTGGCCGAGTTCAGATATCAACAACCAAACCAGTTGAACGAGTTCTCGTTCCAGAGCGTTCTATTGGCACAGATCTAGAAAACCGCTTTGTATTAACACTCAATGAAGAGAATACGTTGCAATACAGCATCGTAACCTTAGGCGAACGTTACGGAACATTTCGTGCTATCGAGAATGGCTTGAACGCCGACTCAATTATTGCGGTAAATGGCCCAGCAAAAGTTGGCCCAAATAGCAAAGTCACACCAAAAAATGTCACGCTAGATATTAGCAATACTTCATTGATTATGGCTTCAAACTCAACATCGTTGCCAAACAAACGTTTAGCTCAAGACTAAGAAGACAACCGAATGAAATTTGCACACTTTTTTATTCAAAGACCCATATTTGCCTCTATGTTATCGCTATTGATATTAATAGTAGGCGCAATTTCACTTTTGCAGTTGCCTGTGAGTGAATATCCAGAGGTTGTCCCTCCTACAGTAGTAGTTACAGCAAACTATCCTGGTGCGAACCCAAAAGTAATCGCAGAAACAGTTGCTACGCCTCTGGAGCAAGAAATTAATGGTACAGAAAACATGTTATATATGTTTTCACAGGCAACCAGTGACGGCAGAATGACATTGACCGTAACCTTTGCTTTAGGTACGGACTTGGACAAAGCTCAGGTTCAAATTCAAAATCGCGTCACTACAGCTTTGCCCCGGTTACCAGAAGCCGTCCAACGGTTAGGAGTTGTTGCCGAAAAAGCCTCTCCTGATCTCACCATGGTTGTGCATATATATTCTCCAGATTCTAGCCGTGAAGTCAGTTATTTAGCTAACTACGCTAATTTAAACTTGAAAGATGAGATAGCTCGGCTCGGAGGCGTTGGTGATGTGCGCCTTTTCGGTGGTGACGAGTACTCAATGCGCTTGTGGTTAAATCCAGATGAGCTCGCTTCTAGAAATCTAACCGTAATGGACGTTGTCTCCGCCGTCCGATCTCAAAACCAACAGGTGGCAGCAGGCTCATTAGGTGCGCAACCAGCCGCTAATGAAAACCAATTCCAAGTTTTGTTGAACGTAAAAGGCCGCTTGGAGAATATTGATGAATTCAACGACATTGTAGTAAAAGTTGACGAAACAGGGGCTTTGACACGTCTTAAAGACGTTGCACGCGTAGAGCTAGGTCAAAACTCTTATGCACTGCGCGCCTTGTTAAATGGTAAACCAGCGGTGGCGATGCCCGTATTCCAGCGCCCTGGTGCTAATGCTATTGAGCTATCTAATCAGGTTCGTTCAACCATGGACCGTTTACAAACAGCCTTTCCAGCTGGAGTTTCATATGAAATAGCCTACGACCCGACCGTCTTTGTTCGTGGTTCGATAGACGCGGTGGTTCATACTCTGCTAGAGGCAATTGTACTTGTTGTTGTCGTAGTCATTTTGTTTTTGCAAACATGGCGCGCGTCTATCATCCCTATCATTGCGGTGCCTGTTTCATTAATCGGTACGTTCGCTGTAATGCAAATGCTCGGAGTATCGATTAACACACTTTCGTTGTTTGGACTTGTTCTCGCCATAGGCATCGTCGTCGATGACGCCATTGTCGTCGTCGAAAACGTGGAACGGAACATCCATAATGGCCTTGCACCACTAGAAGCAACGAAACAAGCAATGACCGAAGTTACCGGGCCAATTATTGCAATTGCTTTAGTGTTATGTGCGGTGTTCATCCCGACGACCTTTATTACAGGGTTATCCGGTCAGTTTTATAAGCAGTTCGCACTAACAATTACGATCTCGACGATTATTTCAGCAATTAACTCGTTGACGTTATCGCCTGCTTTATCAGCACTGCTATTACAAGATAAGAACGCAAAACCCGATCGGCTAACCAAGCTATTGGATGCGGTTTTTGGTAAGTATGTTTTTGCGCCATTCAATAGAATTTTTGAGTACAGCTCGAACCAATATCAAGCTCTGGTCAAGAAGCTGATTCGCTTTAGCCTTGTTGTTGTGGTGGTATACATTGCGTTACTCGGGGGAACGGCTTCTCTATTCAAAGCAGTTCCTGGAGGATTCATTCCTCAACAAGATAAGCAGTATTTAGTTGCGATCGCCCAACTTCCAGATGCAGCAAGTTTAGATAGAACAGAGTCCGTTATTAAAGAAATGGAAAACCTCGCGCTGGCAACACCTGGCGTAGCACAAACCATTTCTTTCCCAGGCTTATCGGTCAATGGTTTTACTAACAGTCCGAATAGTGGCATCGTTTTTGTTACGCTTGAGGACTTCGATAAACGAAATGATCCAACTCTCGGCGCAAATGCGATTGTTGCATCTTTAAATAAGAGCTTTTCAATTATTGATGAAGCCTTCGTTGCGATTTTTCCACCACCACCAATCCAAGGACTTGGATCTACTGGCGGCTTTAAGCTTCAAATCGAAGACCGTGCGAACAAGGGGTTTGATGAGCTCTTCAAGCAATTGAACTTGGTAATAAGTGAGGCATCAACAAGACCCGAGCTGATGGGATTATATTCCACATTTCGTATACAAGTGCCGCAGATGGACATCCAAATAGATCGTGAACAAGCGATGCTGCAAGGTGTTCCTCTAGAGCAGGTTTTTGATGCGCTTCAAGTTTATTTAGGATCGTTGTACGTCAATGACTTCAATATGTTTGGTAGAACATACAAAGTGAATGCCCAGGCAGACATGAACTATCGTCTCGAACCTGACCAAATACTTAACTACAAAGTAAGAAATGCTGCCGGACAAATGGTTCCTCTCGGCGCTGTACTGGAGATCATACCTACGATTGGGCCTGACCGCGTGATGCACTATAACGGCTACCCTAGTGCAGAACTAAACGGCAGTCCTGCTTTTGGTTACAGTTCTGACCAAGCCCAAACGGCTATTGAGGAAGTACTGGATCAAAACCTAGCAGAGGGAATGGTTTATGAATGGACTGATGTAACCTACCAGCAGATTTTGGCTGGTAACACGATGGTGTATATATTCCCACTTGTTGTTTTGTTAGTTTTCATGGTGCTAGCTTCGCAGTACGAGAGTTTAAAACTGCCATTCGCTATCATTTTGATCGTTCCTATGACCATTTTTTCTGCACTAGCAGGTGTTTGGTTCATTGGTGGTGACAACAATATATTCACACAAATTGCTTTGATTGTCCTTGTGGCTCTAGCGTGTAAAAATGCCATCTTGATGGTGGAGTTCGCTAAAGAACTTAAAGACAATGGCCAAGATACCTTATCAGCGATTTTGGAAGCATGTCGTTTACGTCTTCGACCGATTCTAATGACATCAATTGCATTTACCGCTGGTGTTATTCCATTAATGATTGGTACAGGGGCCGGAGCGGAAATGCGACAAGCAATGGGTATTGCCGTATTCTCGGGTATGGTAGGCGTAACGGTATTTGGATTACTACTCACACCTGTTTTTTACATGTTAGTGAGTCGAAACAAAAAACGTCAAACACTATAACCATAATATAAATACTCATTTATATTCATACTAAAGGGAGCTATTGCTCCCTTTTCTTTTGGTTATTAAGTATATTAATAATTTCTAGACAGAGCAGCAGTTATACATGAAACTAATACGCTAATATCTAACCTGGATAAACATTGTGGATTTAGCAAATAAACTACACCTGCTTTTAGAAGTCTCTAAAGCTGGATCTTTTGCAAAAGCAGCAGATGGGATGAATATCGACCGCTCTGTTTTATCTAAACACATCAAGCAGTTAGAAGAGCACTTAGGCGTTAGGCTATTAAACAGAACAACTCGCTCTCTTTCATTAACACAAGTCGGCAAGCAAATAGTTGAAAAAGCAGACCAAATATCTCAACTCCTTGATGATACTCAACAAATAGCGGAGAACTTTCAGACTGAGCCTTCAGGGAAAGTACGAATTTCAAGCTCAACATTATTTGGAAAACTCTATCTACAACCTTCGATAGAGAAGTTTTTACATAAGTACCCAAAAGCAAGTGTTGAACTAATGCTAGATGATCTTCATGTAGACGTGATTAGAAGTAATTTTGATATTGCTTTTCGAATCGGACCTATGAGGGATTCATCAATGGTAGCAAGAAAATTAGCAAAAAATACGACTGCAATCATTGCTTCTCGAAATTTAATTGAAAAACATGGTAACCCAGAAACGCCTGATGAGTTAGTTAAGCTACCTTTTATTATTTATTCAAATGGTAATTTTATTGTCGATAAACTTAAATTCTACGACAAAGCAAAATCAGATGGTTTAGATACATACCCAATATCAGGGTCATACATGGTCAATGAAGCTGAGCTAATAATTGAAAGCGTAAAGTCAGGTCTGGGCGCAGCACTTATAGGTCAATTTATGCTTCCTAAAAACCTAGAGTCTTCTAATTTAGTCCAACTTTTACCAGAATATGAAACTCAAGATTTTGGTGATATTTATGCCATGTACTCACACCGTCAGCAATCACCATTGGTTAGGGCATTCATTGATATCGTTCAAGAAGAAGTTGGCATACCACCAATATGGGAAAAGCATTTCAATAAAAGCTAGGTGATTCTATTTAACCAAAATTAACAGAAAAAAATCAAATAAAATAAAATAAAATCAACAAATTAAACCATAAAGAATTTAAGATTCAACGAAGTTTAATGTTAGGTGAATTAAGTTCCATTCTAAATGGCGCTTAATTCACTAAATATAAAACATTCTTGGTTTATAATACTAACAAATCCATCACCTATACAAGTTACGATGTATATTAAAGAAAAACACACCTCGGTCACTAGTTTGTTAGTATATAAAATATCTTATCTTATTTTTTTGGTTATTTATACGTTAGCAACGATTTATTTTAGCGTACAAATGGACAAAAGCACATCGGAGAACTCTCTTATAGAAATGACTCAAATAGCATTTGTGCTTTTTTCATCGTTAATGTGTTTGTATAAATCTAAGGAATATCTTGAACTCAAACACATATTAGTAATAATGTCTTCATTTTTTATGGTTATATTCGTTAGAGAAATGGACTACCACATAGAGCAGTATTTCTCTCACGGTTCATGGAAGTACCCTGCTTGGATTATAATAGTCTCGGTCTGTTATTTTTGTTTTAATAACATAGTTAACATAAAAAATGAGGTCAAATTTTTCATTTCTCATTCTAGCTTCACGACATTAACGATTGGCTTTTTCATTGTTTTCTTATTCTCACGCTTTGCAGGGTATGGTGATTTTTGGGTCGAGTTTATGGGGAACTCATACAATAGAGACGTGAAAAACTTGGTCGAAGAAAGCTTAGAGTTACTAGGTTACGCGATACTTTTAAACGGTGTTTTACTTATTAAAGTAGAAAACCACTAAGTATAAATAAAAGTTCATAGCTTGTAGTTCAAGCTTTGAACTTTTTTGGTTAAAAAAAAGCAGCAAATTATATTTGCTGCAAATGATGAAAAAAACAATATGCGTAAGTTAACTTCCTAGCAATGGATGCGTTAACGAGTTAATAATAACGAACCGTAACAATTAAGTCTCGTTGAAAATAATCCATAAAGAATGGCATTTATTACACTGTTAATTATGTAATCTAATCTAGTTATCACACGCCGTCGTTTTTATATCTTATCTCTTTCCGTCAATAAATAGCTCTTCACATCAGATCCCATTTATCATCCCACAACAGTCGGATTCAAAACAAAGCAATAAAAATCAATAAATTAGAAGTAGCCACTTAAAAAATAAAAAGGAGTAAAAACGAAACTATATCAGATAGAACATATTAAAGATCACCGACTCTGAGTAGAAAGCCGTTCATACTCGTTACGCATACAATCAATAAAGACTTCCATCGCCGGCGTCACACACTTCCCAGCATGATAAGCGCAGAGTGGCTTGATCATCTGTGAAAATTCGGTGAACTCAAGCTCTTGTAAACTGCCCTCTTGCAACTCTTTTTCAACCGTAAAACGAGGTAAGTAAGAGATACCAATATTACTCTCAACGCAATTTTTGATCGTATTAATACTGCTAAGTTCGATCATGTTGTCGATGCTAATATCACGCTCTTGAATAATGCTCTCAAACATCTGTCGAAAAAGGCACTTAGGGCCATTGCTTATAAACCCTAAATCAATATGTTGCTCTCTCTTCTTTAAATCTAGCCCTTTTAAAAGCGGTGAAGCAACCAATACCAGTGGCTCCTGCTCAAACTCGTGGACCTTGAGCGTATCGTCATTACCTACTCGATAAAACACACCTAAATCAGCTTTATCCGCTATCAACTCATCTCGAATCTGATAGCAATTTTGTGATTGCAGAGAGAGTCTGACATTGGGCGCTCTGATCCTGAACTCTTTTAAAACATTAGCCATCTTATAAGCAAGTTGAGTCTCAGCAACCAGCACTTTCAATTCACCGGTCGGCTCCGAGTTTTCTTGCTGTGCTGTTCCCTCAATATTTTCCATCACTCGCGCCAGTTCATAGACGTAAGGCAGTATCTTTTCTCCTGCTTGAGTCAAAACCATCTTACGCCCTATTTTTTCGAACAGCTGCAGAGACAGATCTTGTTCCAACTGCTTGATTTGAAAGGTGACGGTTGATTGCGTGCAATAAAGCTTCTGTGACGCTTTTAGAAACGATCCTTCTTCAACAATAGCTTTAAAAGTAAGAAAGCGTTTTAGATTCATGACTAGACTCCACAACCAACAGTTCAATAAATTAAAAGTCTTAGTTTTAATTTATTCAATTTTTTAATCAATTGTAGCGAAGTATAGTGCAGTAAAAACAGGAGAGATAGAGATGACAGCCATCTACACCGCATTTTTTACTTACGTAATCATTACTTCAATTACACCAGGGCCAAACAACATTTTATCGCTCAGCATCGCGACGCAATATGGACTAAAACGCTCAACAAAAGTGATTTCGGGGATGTTTTGTGGCTATGTTGTTTTGATGCTACTTTGTGGCGCTTTCACGTATAACATGATCAGCCTCTTGCCCGTGATTACACCTTGGCTAACATGGATTGGAGCAGCTTATATTGTTTGGTTGGCTTGGGGGCTTGCTACGAGTGAGATCAAAACTTCATCGGATAATTCTAAAGGTATCAGTTTCTTAACAGGTTTCGGTTTGCAGTTCGTTAATGTGAAAATCATTCTTTATGGAATTACCTCTATTTCTACGTTCGTACTGCCCCACACTCAGAATATCTACTGGATCTTAGCGACTAGCCTCATTCTTGCTTTGATCGCACTCCTTAGCAACGTAGTTTGGGCCGTTGCAGGAAAGCTACTTCAATCGCAATTCCAGAGATATGGCAAAGTCATCAATATGAGCTTAGCAGCAGCTCTGATCTATTGTGCGACACAGTTATTTACTTAAGTATATAGTTGATCATCAAGAACAATATTGCTCTTCAACTTAGACGACTACGTTTATGTGAAGAGCAAATTCTGCTCTACAAATCGCTGCGGTTTCTCGTGCCCTTACTCGCTCCTCCCGCTCCTTCATACGGCAGTTTTTGAAGAAGTAGATTCAACGTCACTTAATCAACCTAAAGAGACGAAATCTTTTTTAGTTATACAGACACGGCCTTGTCGACCTCGGCAATAACTAAGCATTACTTAGTATACACAAATCAGAAAAACTAAGATAATCTTAGTCATCCAAGTCCTTAGTGTGAACTTTAAGTGTTGTTTAATAACCCACTCCCAGCCCGCCTTAAGCATGCGCGTAAACAAGCGAATCTGTCCCAAAAAGCACTGGGCATCCGTATCGGCATGGATGATAGTTCTGCAAGTGCAAGGATGAATCAATACGAAAGGGAGCGCCATACTCCCGACGTAAAAACGCTCAAACTTATCGCAGATGAGCTAAACGTGCCTCTAAACTATTTTTTTTGTGAAGATGAAATCACCGCTGAACTTGCTGTGAATCTCCACAAGCTGTCAAATGATGACAAGCAAAGAGTGCTTGAGAGCACAGCCCAGCTGATTGCAGACGCAATCGCCACGAAGTCGAGTACGTAATTGGGATTAAACGCCTAAGAATACGTATCAATACCAAAGAATCAAAGAGCATAACTAAGGGTTCAACATGGCTACAACAAAAGCACTTGTGGTTTTTTCCGGTGGGCAGGACTCTACGACCTGCTTAATCGATGCATTAAATACATATGATGAAGTTCATGCTATAACGTTTGATTATGGCCAGCGTCATTCAGATGAAATAGATATCGCTATCGAATTAGGTAAGCAACTTAACATCAAAAGCCACAAAGTCCTGGATGTAAAATCAATTAATGAGTTAGCGATAAGCTCGCTGACAAGAGACAACATTCCGGTATCTAATGACTTAAGCGACGCTAACGTACCCAATACATTCGTTCCAGGGAGAAACATTCTCTTTCTTACTTACGCATGTATCCATGCTTACCAGCTTGGCATTCAAGACATCATTACGGGAGTCTGCGAAACAGACTTTAGTGGTTACCCTGACTGCCGAGACAACTTTATTCGCTCTCTAAATCTCTCTTGCAATTTAGGTATGGATAAAGCCTTCAATATTAAGACTCCTTTAATGTGGCTTACTAAAGCAGAGACCTGGGCTCTAGCTGATAAGCACAATATGTTGGAGTTTGTCCAAAACAATACTTTAACATGTTACAACGGAATCGTTGGTAAAGGCTGTGGTGAATGCCCAGCGTGCCTACTGCGACAAAGCGGCTTAGAAGAATACTTAGCGAGCAAATAGTCTTTGTTAGCGGTAATAATAGCGGTGGATAAAACCTTTTGCGTTCGCTTCTAAACGTTTTATCTCAGCGTGAAACTCCAGCCAACAGAGCTTCATTTTGATGCCGCCAGATTGGTGGCATCAATTAAATGCGAAACGATTGTCGAACCAAAGATAGCACCACACCACAACAGCCAACACTGCTTAGCTTTTACAACGCTATAAATTGTTTAGATATATCGACAATGTTTCGATAGCAAAGCTACTAACGGCATTACTCGCGAAACCGGAATTAGATAGAAAAGCTACCTCGAATGATGACGAGTCTCTCGTCTAAGCAATACTCAAATATTTATGAGTTTGAACAGACAAACGCCAATTGCGGGCAATGCACGTATCAATACACAATTGCGTAGCACGAGGCTTCTGGCTAATTGGTTGTAGTGCAATGATAGTCTCAGCCGCTACGTTCGCATTTGCTAAAAGGTCATCAAGGTGGTCGATGTCTTTCTGGGTGCCGACTGGATGCTTAATCTCATTTGCTCGCTCTAACGCGCTATTAAGCACCGGCAATTTACCTTTCATTGCCACTTTTGGTGACACTGTCACCCACGTGTTTCCTGAAGTAATCACTTCTGATGTGCCACTGGTTTCAATTTGGCATTGGCACCCCATATCTTCAAACGCCTTTGTTAAAGGGCGCAGATCATAAATACAAGGCTCTCCACCAGTAATCACGATATGCTTAGCATTAAAGCCTTGCTGTTGGTATTGCTCTACGATGTTCTCGGCAGATGCAACACACCACGTCGGAGAGTCTTCCGTTTTCACCAGAATATCGCCTATTTGACGTTGATCATTCTCATCTGCATACCACGTTTGTTTGGTATCGCACCATGAGCAACCAACCGGACACTCTTGAAGCCGAACAAAAACAGCAGGGACTCCAGTAAAAACCCCTTCCCCTTGGATGGTTTCAAACATCTCATTTAGCTTATACAACGCAGAACTCACTCAACTCATAACATTTCGAGGCGAAGACCATAATGGACACGCGTGTCTAGGTCAATTTAAACCAAAAATTAATTGTTAAAATAGACCATTTTGTAGTTTCATAGCGTAATGAATATAGGTTTCTGGTTAACGTTAAACCAAGCCTTATTCACTGACAGCTCCCAAAAAACTTTAAGGTAAGAAATGATGTATAAACTGATCGCACTAGATATGGATGGCACGCTACTCAATAGTGATAAAGCCATTTCTGAAGAAAACAAACAAGCGATCGCAAAAGCTCGAGAAGCAGGCGTTACTGTCGTTCTCGCTTCTGGTCGCCCATTAGAAGGAATGCAAGACAAGCTCGACGAACTGAATATCCATTCCGATCGAGATTTTGTTCTTTACTACAACGGTTCGATGGTCAAGAACGTAGGCACAAACGACATCATCCACCAGCAAATCATAGATGGTAAAGCTGCAAAATTGGTGGCGCGAAAAGCCGAAGAGCTAGGTGCGTACGTCCATGCTTTTAGTCAAGTTCATGGTTTAATCACCAACGAACACAACCCTTACACCGATATTGAAGCAAAGATAAATGGCTTAAATGTCACCGAGATGAACTTCGAATCACTAGAAGACGATCATCCAATCATCAAAGCTATGATGGTTGCAGAGCCAAGCAAACTAACAGAAGTTATAGCAGCACTGCCAGCTGAAATGCGCGAAGCGTTTACGGTTGTTCAAAGCGCTCCGTTTTTCCTTGAGTTTCTTAACCCTGCGAGCAACAAAGGTATTGGTGTTGCCGCAATTGCCGAGTATCTGGGAATTAAACCGGAAGAAGTTATCTGTATGGGTGACGCAGAAAATGACCACCACATGCTGAAATACGCTGGCCTTGGTATCGCGATGGCAAATGCAATGGAAGAAACCAAGCAAATCGCTGACTACATTACGGCAAGTAATGATGAGCACGGTGTCGCTAAAGCTATAGAAAAGTTCGTGCTCAATGCATAGCCCTTTCCGCCATGTCTGTTGCGTTAAGCTTCTTACGTTTAACATCCCTAGCCGTCCAAGATAGGCAAGCGGCGTTGTTCGTGGACTAAACGTGTAAAAGCCTTGCTGTAATGCAAGGCTTTGTTTTTACTTAAATACTAATAGATAACAAATACAGCCATCAATCTAGCAACGTTTTGCTCGGTTGGTTTTCACAAGTCAGCTTCCTTGCAAGCAGCATAAATAACAACATTAATAATGGATAATGTAACGTCGACAAGACTAATGACCACAAACCGCTAAACGATACGATATTAGCCGAGTACAAATAGAGTTGATCAACAAGCAACAATGCCAGCGTCACAAAGATCATCTGCCGAGTATCTAAATGTGCTTTCGACTCTTTAAATGTCATGACCAACGCTGATGCAGTGATTAAAATTGCTAGCCAGCGACCAAACACAGGTAATGGCCAGATGACGGAGATGACCGCTGTTGCCGCAGTCATAATGAACCAGACGCCTTTTGAGCTTAGAACTTGATCAACGTTCACATCTTGATTTGTTTCCAATCGAAGAACATGCCAAGCCACCAAGCTGCCTAACAGCGCGCCAAATAACATATCTAAAATAAAGGCACTGCCGAGGAAAAACTTACCTAGCACCACTGTAAGAGTGATGAACACGAAGACTGCCGTTGTTCCATTCAAACCGAAATACTGGGTTCTATGAAACAAGAACGTCAGAACACAAAACCACACAGCGATAGGCAAGCTAGGAAAACTAAAGCCAAAGCTGTGCGTTAACTCCATCATTGGTATA
Source organism: Vibrio sp. 2CM40D (assembly GCF_023161825.1). Classification (NCBI taxonomy): domain Bacteria; kingdom Pseudomonadati; phylum Pseudomonadota; class Gammaproteobacteria; order Vibrionales; family Vibrionaceae; genus Vibrio; species Vibrio sp. 2CM40D. The sequence goes on along the minus strand of NZ_JALNTL010000010.1, from coordinate 107,766 downwards.
TAGACATGTGGGCGCGGTAACGAAAAGCCTTGTTGAGCGACAAGCACCATAAGCGACGTTGCACTAATTGCAAAAAAGAGTCGGTACACAAACCGGCTACCAAAGCGCATCATGGCAAAAGGAAATAGAAAGAGTAGTACCGTCGGTTCTGTCAGGTCTATAACCAGTTTCGAGATCTGACTAGCTACCTCGTAACTCGTTTCTGACAACGCCCCTACCCAACTCTGTAAATCTATCAGCCACGCCAATTCAACCTGACGAAATGAAGGCGCGGATTCGATCAACTGAGTCACATAAGATACAGATTGCTTTGTAGCTTGATCAAAAAACTGAGTGGCTTGTGGCCATTGCTCAGGATAACGATATAAAGATGATGATAATTCAGATGGGCTAAGCAACATCGCTGACGCAACTTCTACTCCATAATGAGGGGCAAACCAAATAGGCAGTTCATTTCCACCTAAAGAATTATTCATAGAAAAAGCGATAATGTCAGAGTCTGATATACAGTCGTAAAAAACTGCAGTGTCCGTTCTGCCAAGCTCCTCTCCAACCGTAACCACTATACCGGTTTCTTCCCACGTTTCTCGTTGAGCAGCAACTTGTGGAGACTCACCATCAATGATGGTTCCGCCAGGTAGAGAAATCTTATCCGTTAATACTTCATGAACTAGCACTAACTTGTCATCAGCGCGAACAATACAGAGCGCTCCTTTAACTTCGCTCGCAGTGGCTTTAGCCGTAGAGATCGGTGAAACAGGTAACAAAATAAAACAAAGGATGAGTAATAACAGCTGTCTCAACACAAAATATGACCTTAAATAAACATAATGATAACCAATGAATCATGGCAGTTAATCTTATCTTTTTCGACAAAAATTAAGTAACGAGTTATGCCAAACTGAGTTGATCGCGTAAAACACGATCTCAACGCTCACTGGAGAATAATTTAATGCAAACCTGACAAAGATCAGACAAAACATAAAATGTTGATCGCAATTCTGCCAGTTATATAAAGATAACGTCAGGACAAAGTCATACACATTTTGTGGGTTCTCATAGTTGACACAATAAAAAAGGGCTTATTATTCGCAAACAATAAACCCCAGTTATAATAACTATGTACTGATCGTTGAAACCAAGAATGAATCTTATCTCATGGTCAACGAATCAAATTCACTGGCCCGATAGTTAGTTAGACTTGCAATTCGCATCGCCTACTTTTTGCCAAACATCCCAAGGCCCTGAGTCTGCTGGATTATCACCTTGAGTCCACCACTGCGCTTGCCAAACTTTACCATTCCAAGTAACCGTATCTCCTTTGAGATACACTAAGCTGGCTTGCCATACAGTTGTACAGCTATCTGTGGGAGGCGTTGTCACCGTTTTCGCTTGAGCGGATACTAACGCTTGGTATTGTGTGCTGGTCTTATCAACGTTGAAGTTCAAAGCCACTCTTGCTTCTCCGCTCTGAGTAGCACCAAATTCAACATCAACACGACAACTTGCATTCATTGCTAACGTCGCCTGAGAGCACTGATCATTGGCAATAACAGCTGCATCAGTAACACCCGAAGCAAACGCGCGAACATTTTCCACAGTGAACGTGGTGTTCCCTGAATTCTGGATAACAAAGCTATGTTGCTGTAACTCCCCAACATTAAATGATGCCAGTGTCTGTTCGGTGGTGTATCCAACAGAAACATTCTCTTTTGGTGGTGTTGCTGTTCCGATAACACCATCGACAAAATTGCGCATAGCAGCGATATCGCTATAAACCCCATACATACCAGGACGAGCACAACCTATTCCCCAACTGACCACACCAAGTTGAATAATTACACCACTGCGATTAATAACGATTGGACCACCACTATCTCCCTGACAAGAATCTATCCCACCTTGAGGAATACCCGCACAGAATGACACTTCTCCAACCGTTGTGTAGTTGCCACCGGCTTGACGGCAAGTCATATCCGACGCAAGTGGGACGTCAACCTCTTGCAATCGAGACGGAGAGCTTCCTCCTTCAGAAGTTCGCCCTAAGCCAGCAACACTAAGCCAATCTCCGATGCTCGCGTATTGCGTTAGACTACCATTCGCAATCTCAACTGAAGAAACACCTTGAGGCACAGAGTCGAGCTTCAATACCGCGAGGTCATGAGAAAGCGTCGCGCGGCGATATGCCGGGTGCATGTGGATCTCACTGACGTTTGCACGAACACCATCACTACCGTTATAAACAACGCCACCGATTTTAACCGCTATCTGATTCGGAGAATCACCCTCAACACAATGCGCAGCAGTCAGGACGTAACCATTCCCGATATAACTGGCCCCACAATACGATCGGTTACCATAACGACTAACAATTTGGGTGTAGAATTTCCAGTCACGTGGGTCGGCAGTTACTCCGCCTACGATCTGGGGTTGGATAGTATGATTTTGCGTCTGTGACAAATCATCAGCACTTGCGAACATTGGCAAAACGGCTAAAGCAAGTAACGATTTTGTTAGTTTCAAAATATTGTCCTCTTGTTTTTGTAAGCACGATCCTCGTGCTACTAATAAACAAGCAGACAAAAACGCCGATACCAATATGGGTGCATATCAATTTGTTAACATTGCGAGCAACTTATAGAGAAAAGTCTATTGACGAACTGAATGATTTCAATTCGATAGAACCTAAATCACAATATTAAAGTTAAATACAATTATTCGTTCAGCGGTTTTCTTAAATAGTGGATATGATGTGCAAATCCTTGTTTTTCATACAAAGATATTGCGCCCTGGTTAAAATGCCATACTTCAACAAACATCTGTTTTGCACCGTAATCAGAGAACGTTGACTCAATTTTATTAATCAATGCCTGCGCCGTACCTTGTTTTCGATATTCAGGCAGCACATAGAGCTCATCCACACTTCCCATCATAACTGGCTGGCTGACGGTAGAAATAAGTTCACAGAAGTGACCAGAGATAAAGCCAATAATTTCATCTCCTTGTTTTGCTACGTAAACAAGGCACTCAGGGTCGTCAATATATCGAGCAATGCTTTTTTCTTGTTCTATCTCCTCTGCCGTTTTGAAAAGCTCAGGAGATTGAAGATGATGCTCATCATGAAGCTCGAACATAAGATCGTTGAGCAACTCTAGGTCGCTAAAACACGCAGGTTTAATCGCAAACGTGGTCATACAAAGGGTCACTAAAAATGGAATGGCTGTAGTTTGTGAGGAAAACGTCGTATTGGCAAGTCACAAATGCTTTCACGATACGTTTGTACTGTTTGAACAACAAAAAGGCCCCTGTACTTAATAAACGTACAGAGGCAGAACCAACCTACAGAGTTCGAGGATCAGGGGTTAGTTAGAATTGAGTTTTTATCAGCGTCGTAGCACTCGCTCAATTTCGTTCAAGCTACTTGGGTCATCAATCGTTGACGGAACGGTGTATTTTTCACCATCAGCTATTTGACGTATAGTTCGACGCAAAATTTTACCTGAACGTGTTTTCGGTAAACGGTCTACAACCAACGCATGCTTGAAGCAAGCAACTGCACCTATCTCACTACGCACTTTGCCAACAAGCTCACCTTCAAGGTCTAGCTCATCCACTTTGACGCCGTCTTTCAGTACAACAAAACCAAGTGGAAGCTGACCTTTTAGATCATCGTGGATACCGACCACCGCACATTCTGCAATCGCTGGGTGGCCTCCTACTATTTCTTCCATTTCACCTGTCGACAATCGGTGTCCCGCGACATTAATCACGTCATCAATACGTCCCATAATAAACAGGTAACCGTCTTCATCCAGATAGCCACCATCACCTGACACGTAGTAGCCTGGGAATTGGCTAAGATAACCAGTTTCAAAACGGTCATGATTACGCCAAACCGTTGGCAGACAACTTGGTGGTAGCGGACGTTTTAATGCGACAAAGCCTTGTTGGTTAGGCCCGACAGCCTCTCCAAGTTCATTCAGAATCTCGACCTGATAACCCGGAATGGGCTTCGTCGAAGAACCAGCTTTAACTGGCATCATTTCGACACCTGTCGGGTTGCCCGCGATGGCCCAGCCCGTCTCGGTTTGCCACCAGTGGTCAATAACGGGCTTGTCCGCTTTGCTCTGAACCCACTCCAGTGTCGGAGGGTCGAGGCGTTCTCCCGCCATAAAGATGGTTTTCAGATTCGACAAGTCGTACTGTTTTAAGTGCTCACCTTCCGGGTCCTCTTTCTTAATCGCACGAAACGCCGTTGGTGCAGAGAACAACGCATCTACTTTATATTCATCACACACTCGCCAAAATGCGCCAGGATCCGGTGTTCGAACAGGCTTGCCTTCGAATAGGATAGTAGTGCAACCGTGAATCAGTGGAGCGTAAACAATGTAAGAGTGCCCTACTACCCAGCCCACATCAGATGCCGCCCAAAAGACGCCATCTTGAGGAATGTTATAGATTGCGCTCATGGAGTACTTCATCGCGACAGCATGACCACCGTTATCACGCACAACGCCTTTCGGCTTACCTGTCGTACCCGATGTATAAAGTATGTAGAGCGGCTCGGTTGCTAACACCGGAACACAACCATGTGGCAGCGCTTGGTTGTACTCTCGCTGCCAATCTAAGTCTCTTTCTTGGTTTAGCTCAGCGTCGCACTCTGGACGTTGGAAAACAAACACTTTCTCAGGCTTCCAACGGCTGTCCATGATGGCTTTGTCTACCATTGGTTTGTATGGAATGACTTTGTTGATCTCAATCCCGCACGACGCCGTCATGATCACTTTCGGCTCTGCATCTTCAATTCGTACAGCAAGCTCATTAGGTGCAAAACCACCGAATACTACGGAATGAATCGCCCCCAAACGCGCGCAGGCAAGCATCGCCATTGCGGCTTCTGGGATCATCGGCATATAAATAACGACTCGGTCGCCTTTTTCAACACCTTGAGCAGACAGCATGCCAGCAATTTTTGCTACTTGGTCACGTAGATCGCTATAGGTGTACGTGGCTTTACGACCTGTCACTGGCGAGTCATAAATGAGTGCAGTATTATCACCGCGTCCTTGCTCGCAATGGTAATCTAATGCTAACCAGCACGTATTCATTACACCATCTGGAAACCAACGTTCTATGCCGTTTTCATCAGATTTCAAGATAGTTTTAGGAGATTCAAACCAATCGAGATTCTCCGCTTGAGCGCGCCAAAAACTCTCCGGTTCATTCTTCGCCCATAAGTATTCTTTTTCGTATGAAGACATATTGCTTCCTCCAGTATGTCCTGACATTGCTCTCGTTCTACTCAAAGATCGCTCTTTTAATCCAAAGATCGTCTCTTTTAATCGAAGACATAGAAGGGTACACGCACAAATCCCTCCATCAGTATTCTCGCACTTCGGCTCATAATGGCTTTTTGCACCACCCAGCCCTGCTCAGTTTGCTTCGCTTGTGCCCCAACTTTTAACGTTCCTGACGGGTGACCAAAAGTCACGGACTCTTTTTCACCGCCACCAGCGGCTAAATTCACTAACGTTCCGGGCACACACGCAGCAGAAGCAATAGCAACGGCTGCTGTTCCCATCATTGCATGATGTAGCTTGCCCATCGACAGCGCGCGAACGAGCACATCAATATCCGACTCATTAACGGCTTTACCACTTGAAGACAGGTAACTTTTCGGTTTAGAAACAAACGCTATTTTCGGCGTATGTTGGCGTGTTTGAGCTTCTTCTAAATCAGAAATCAGGCCCATTTTTAACGCGCCATATGCACGGATGGATTCGAACATCGCTAATGCTGTGTCATCGTTGTTGATATCGTCTTGCAGCTCGGTGCCCTGATATCCTATCGATTCAGCATCAATAAAAATGGTTGGTATGCCCGCGTTAATAAAGGTCGCGTTGAACGTACCCACATCCGGCACCACCAAATCATCAACTAAGTTACCCGTTGGGAACATACTTCCTTCGCCATCGGAAGGGTCAACAAAATCCACTTGAATCTCTGCAGCTGGAAACGTGACACCATCGAGTTCAAACTCTCCAGTTTCCTGGACAAAACCATTGACGATTGGCACGTGAATCAAGATGGTTTTGCTGATGTTCACCTGCCAAACACGCACCGTCACAATGCCATTTTCTGGAATGCGATCTTGTGGGATCAGACCAGCATGAATGGCGAAAGGACCGACAGCGGCAGACAAGTTGCCGCAGTTACCGCTCCAATCGACGAATGGTTTGTCGATCGACACTTGGCCAAATAAGTAGTCAACATCGTGATCGGCTCTGCTGCTGCGCGAAACAATCACTGTTTTACTGGTGCTTGACGTCGCGCCCCCCATGCCATCAATTTGCTTCGCGTAAGGATCAGGGCTGCCAATAACGCGTAGCAACAGTTTGTCACGTGCGGCTCCAGCCACTTGCGCTTCTTGAGGTAAATCCTCTAGGTTGAAAAAGACACCTTTACTCGTGCCGCCACGCATGTACGTCGCGGGCACTTTTATTTGGCTTGTTTGATTCGGAGTATTATTTGACATACGCACTCCTTATTGTGCCAAGAAATCTTGCGCGAAACGCTGCAGAACACCGCCTGCGTTGTACACGTGAACTTCGTCAGCGGTATCTAAGCGACAAGTAACCGGAACATCGACTTTATCGCCGTTGGTGCGTGTGATAACCAGCGCTAAATCAGCGCCCGGCTTGATTTCTCCAACCACGTCGTAAAGTTCCGTACCATCCAGCTCTAGCGTATTGCGGTTAACGCCCGACTTAAATTGCAGTGGTAGTACGCCCATGCCAACCAAGTTAGTACGGTGAATACGCTCAAAGCCTTCAGCAACAATGGCTTCTACGCCCGCCAGTCGAACGCCTTTTGCTGCCCAGTCACGGGATGACCCCTGACCGTAATCCGCGCCAGCCACCACGATCAATGGTTGTTTACGATTCATGTAGGTTTCAATCGCTTCCCACATACGAACCACCTGTCCTTCTGGCTCTACACGCGCCAGAGATCCCTGCACGACTTCGCCGTTTTCCTTCACCATTTCATTGAACAACTTTGGGTTAGCGAAGGTCGCGCGTTGCGCCGTTAAGTGGTCACCACGGTGAGTCGCGTAAGAGTTGAAATCTTCTTCTGGCACACCCATTTTCGCTAAGTATTCACCTGCTGCGCTGCTTGCGAGAATCGCGTTGGATGGTGATAAGTGATCAGTGGTGATGTTGTCGCCCAGAATCGCCAATGGACGCATACCAGACAATGTTCTTTCTCCCGCTAGCGCACCTTCCCAGTACGGTGGTCGGCGGATGTAGGTACTCATCGGACGCCAGTCGTACAGCGGGTTGGGATTTTGCTCTTGATCATTCAGCTTAAACATCTGAATGTAAACTTGCTTAAACTGCTCAGGTTTAACATGAGTACCGACAACTGCATCGATCTCTTCATCGCTTGGCCACAAATCATTGAGATAAATTGGTTTGCCGTTTTGGTCCGTGCCAAGCGCATCGCGCTCGATATCAAAACGAATTGTACCGGCTAGTGCATAAGCGACAACCAATGGTGGTGAAGCCAAGAAAGCTTGTTTGGCGTACGGATGGATTCGACCATCAAAGTTACGGTTACCAGAAAGCACCGCTGTTGCATATAAATCACGGTCGATGATCTCTTGTTGGATTTTTGGATCCAGCGCACCACTCATACCGTTACAAGTTGTACATGCGTAACCAACAATGCCAAAGCCAAGCTTCTCTAGCTCTGGTAATAAGCCCGCTTCTTCCAGATACAAGCGTGCAACTTTAGAACCCGGAGCAAAAGACGATTTCACCCACGGTTTACGTACAAGACCAAGTTCGTTGGCTTTCTTCGCCACAAGGCCAGCAGCAACCACGTTTCTTGGGTTACTGGTATTCGTACATGAGGTAATAGCAGCGATGATCACTGCACCATCTGGCAACTCGCCTTCTTTCTCTTCCCACGCTCCAGAAATGCCGCGCTGTGCCAACTCAGAAGTTGGTAAACGACGATGAGGGTTTGACGGACCAGCCAAGTTACGGCTAACTGATGATAAATCGAACTCAAGTACGCGCTCGTAAACTGCGCTATCAAGATCGTCTGCCCAAAGACCGGTTTGTTTTGCGTAATTTTCTACTAAAGCAACTTGTTCTTCATCTCGACCAGTTAGTTTCAAGTAATTGATGGTCTGCTCATCAATATAAAACATGCCAGCTGTTGCGCCGTATTCTGGTGTCATGTTTGAAATCGTTGCGCGGTCTCCGATCGTTAGATCACGTGCGCCTTCTCCGAAGAATTCAAGATATGAAGATACCACACGCTCATTACGCAGAAACTCAGTAATCGCGAGGACAATATCCGTTGCGGTAATGCCCGGTTGACGTTTACCCGTCAGTTTGACACCGACAATATCTGGTAGACGCATCATTGATGGTCGGCCAAGCATGACGGTTTCTGCTTCCAGACCACCGACACCTATCGCAATAACACCAAGAGCGTCTACGTGAGGCGTGTGACTGTCCGTACCCACACAGGTGTCTGGGTAGGCAATGCCCTGCTTTGCTTGTACCACAGGAGACATTTTTTCCAAGTTGATTTGGTGCATGATGCCATTCCCAGCTGGAATCACGCTGACGTTTTCAAACGCTGTTTTACACCACTCGATAAAGTGGAATCGGTCTTCATTACGGCGCTCTTCAATCGCGCGGTTTTTGTCGAAGGCATCAGGATCAAAGCCCGCATGTTCAACCGCTAAAGAGTGGTCAACGATCAATTGTGTCTCAACCACTGGGTTCACTTTTGCAGGATCGCCGCCCTGATCTGAAATGGCATCGCGCAGACCCGCTAAATCGACTAGAGCGGTCTGACCAAGAATGTCATGACAAACAACGCGTGCTGGATACCAAGGAAAATCAAGATCGCGTTTGCGTTCAATTAACTGTTTCAGGCTATCTGTCAATGTGTTCGGGTCACAGCGGCGGACCAGTTGCTCAGCTAGCACGCGAGAGGTATAAGGGAGTGTTTCATAGGCTCCAGGAGAAATGGCATTGACGGCTTCGCGTGCATCAAAATAATCCAGTTGAGTTCCCGGAAGCGGCTTACGATATTGAGTATTAATATTTGTGTTCATGGTTTGCTTCCATTCAGTCTTTACATCTTGCCTTCATCAAGGTTTTCCATTGCTCCAGAAACACAGTGATGAGAGGATCTCCTTCCTCTGTTAGAGAGAATGACAAAGGAAGGAGGTGGTCAACCAAAGCATATAATGCCCTCGTTGACCTTCGCGCTAGCGATTCTCGATAGGCACCCATTCTTGATGATCTGGGCCCGTATAATCGGCACTTGGGCGAATAATACGGTTATTGGCACGCTGTTCATAAACGTGTGCAGCCCAGCCCGTTAAACGACTCATCACAAAGATTGGGGTAAATAGTTTGGTTGGAATGTCCATGAAGTGGTAAGCCGATGCATGGAAGAAGTCCGCATTACAGAACAGACCTTTCTCTCGCTTCATCACTGATTCAACACGCTCAGAAACCGCATATAGATGTGTATCACCAACTTGTTTCGATAGCTCTTTGGACCATCGTTTTATTAAGGCGTTGCGAGGGTCACTTTCACGATAAATCGCATGACCGAAGCCCATGATCTTGTCTTTATTGGCTAGCATTTTCATGATGTTCGCTTCCGCCTCGTCGGGCGTTTGCCAATCTTCAATCATTTCCATCGCCGCTTCGTTCGCACCGCCGTGAAGTGGTCCACGAAGCGTACCGATTGCTGCCGTGATACAAGAATGGATGTCTGACAACGTTGATGCACAAACGCGTGCTGCGAATGTAGAAGCATTAAACTCATGTTCAGCATAAAGAATGAGCGAGCAATGCATCACTTGTTTGTGCAGCGCAGATGGCGCTTTGTCTGTAAGTAATCGCAAGAAGTAACCACCGATGCAATCTTCAGTCTGATCCTCGGTGTTGATACGCACGCCATCATGACTAAAGCGGTACCAGTAACAGATGATGGCAGGGAACAAGGCTAGCATACGTTCGGTTGCTTTCAGTTGCTCCTCGAAGCTCATTTCCTGCTCTAGGTTACCCAATACAGAACAACCCGTGCGCATTACGTCCATTGGGTGTGCGCTTGCAGGAATTAACTCTAAAGCTTGTTTTAGCTCGGCTGGCAAACCTCTAAGGCTGAGTAGGTGTGTCTTGTATGCATCGAGTTCTTGTTGATTCGGCAAGTGACCGCGTAACAGAAGGTGAGCCACTTCTTCAAACTGTGCGTTATTCGCAAGATCAGTAATATCGTATCCACGATAAGTTAGACCAGTTCCCGTTTTTCCGACAGTACATAAAGCTGTGCTTCCTGCGCTTTGACCACGAAGGCCTGCGCCACCTAATTCTGCTTTCTTTTCTGCAGTTTGAGACATTGTTTGAACTCCTTTTCTGTCTGACTTTTCCCTCTCTGGGGTGTTTTTAGCCAAACGAATTTCACGTTATTAGATGAGATAAATTCCGATTATCTTTTTCTTGGGCTTCCGTTTATTTTTGCTTTTCCCCGCTATTTCCCTTCAGAGAATAACTGGTCAAGTTTGTCTTCGTAGTCGTGGTAATTCAGGTGCTGATACAACTCTTTACGTGTTTGCATCGAATCAACCAGTGCTTCCTGATTACCCACTTCTAGCAAATGTTTGTAGACCGTTTCAGCAGCTTTGTTCATGGCACGGAACGCACTTAATGGGTAAAGCACCATATCGACTTTCGCTTTTGCAAGCTCATCGCAGCCGTACAGTGGCGTTGCGCCGAACTCGGTAATGTTGGCCAGAATAGGAACGTGCTTTCCAGTTGCTTGCTCAAGTGCGTTTGAGAACTGAAGGTACTGATCCAGCTTGGTCATCGCTTCTGGGAAGATCATGTCTGCGCCAGCTTCCACACACGCAATCGCACGCTCGATTGCGCTGTCCATGCCTTCAACAGCTAGCGCGTCTGTACGAGCCATAATCACGAAACTTTCATCATTGCGTGCATCAACCGCGGCTTTTACACGATCAACCATCTCTTGCTGGCTGACTATTGCTTTGTTCGGACGATGACCACAACGTTTCTGTGCGACTTGGTCTTCCATGTGCACCGCTGCCGCGCCCGCTTTTTCCATCGCTTTGATCGTGCGAGCAATGTTAAATGCACCGCCAAAGCCCGTGTCGATATCAACCAAAAGAGGCAAATTACATGCGTTAGTAATACGGTCAACATCAACCAAAACGTCGTTTAATGTTGTGATACCGAGATCCGGCAATCCGTATGAAGCATTTGCGATACCGCCACCAGACAAGTAAATCGCTTGGTGACCCAAGTTTTTTGCCATCATGGCGCAATACGGGTTTATAGTGCCGACAATTTGTAGTGGATTATTTTGTTCAATGGCGAGTCTGAATTTCGCTCCCGGTGTTAAGCTCATGACGAATTCCTTCTAGTCTTTGTCTAAACTTTCTGTATGTATAATTTGAGATTGGATGAGCTTTCGACTTCCTGATATGTGTCTTCTCATCAACATTTCTGCAAGCTCTTCATCGCGATTGCGAATGGCTTCCAAAATGAATTTGTGTTCGGTGAGCGCCTCATTCGGGCGAGATTGCGCACGTGGCGACTGGTAACGATACATCCGTAATAAGTGATAGAGTTCATCACACAGCAGAGATATTAACTTACTGTTTCTGCTGGCTTGGATGATGCGATAGTGAAAATCAAAGTCACCATGTTGATGGAAGTAAGACGCGCCTTCCATTTGGTCTATATGCTTGGAATGTGTCGACAATAGCATTTCCAAGCTTAAGAGCTCTTCTTGCGTAATGTGTCGCGCAGCTAACCTTGCCGCCATGCCTTCCAATGCTTCTCGAACGGCATAAAGTTCTATCAGCTTTTCCGGAGAAAAAGTGGTCACTCTAGCCCCAACATGAGGAATTCGCTCGATGAGCCCTAGCCCCTCTAAGCGCATCAATGCTTCACGCAAAGGCCCACGACTGACTTGATATTTCTTTGCTAGCTCAGGCTCTGATATCTTATGGCCAGGCTTCACGTCGCCATTAACAATGACTTCAATGAGTGTTTCGGTCAGCGTTTCGGATTTGGTGTGTTCTTTCTCAGAACCCAGCACTTTATAACGAGCTTTCAACTCAGAGTTCATATTCAGATACTCTTGTTACCGACATCGAAATGTCTACAATTTCTTAACCTGAATATAAAGTAGTCGATCAAAGTGTCGACAATCAAGTAAATTGTCGACAATTTAGACTAAGGTCGTAATTTAAATGGGCCTAAAATGCCTATTAAGTGCCATTTTTAGCAGAAATAAAGAATGGGGAACTCATATTGTCGACAACTTATAAACCTTTAAGCTTATGATCTAAAAACTAAAAGCTCAGTTGTCGAACAATAATCGGATAAAAAACTATTCTTTAGGTGCAAATTGATCAAATACTTGTTGCGAAGTCATCTTTTGTGAAGCGGAATTGAGGTCATAATAAGCTGGCTTTTCATCGGTAAAAATCTCTAAAGTGAGTTTGAAATCTGGGTTATCGAACAAACCAGCGGAAAGAATGTACTCACCTGTCGGCAACAAATGGTAGAAAAGGTTTGTGCCACACTCACCGCAAAACCCCCTCACAGCCCAGTCTGACGACTGATAACGTTTAGGTTCGCCACCTTTAAACGTCACGTTAGGCCCACAATGCACCGCATGAAGTGCGCCACTCGACCATTTTCGACACATAGAGCAATGGCACAGGCTAACCTCATTTTTAACCTCAGCGATGACTTCAATTGCGCCGCACAAACACGTCCCTTTCATTCTCTTTTCCTCGTTCATTTTCCGTCATTTTATTATGGCCTACCAAAGCGTAAAGCCGCGTGACCTAACACCAACTTCTCGCCGTGAACTTTATGAACAAAATAACCGAAATGCTCAATATTCTCTTTATATCTCTTTTACAGACAGATATTTAACACTTAATTAACCTTTACACCAAGTTCAGCTTTAACGCTTACAAGGCATGACAACTGAGCAAAAACAATAAGGCTCAACTAAATAGAGTCGCTAACATAAGGAACGTGAACATGTTAAAGGTACTCAAACCAACGCTCGCCGCTTCAATCATCGCAGCTTCATTTTCATTCAACGCTCTTGCTGCAGATATTGAAAAAATGCACTTTCTTATCCCTGGAGGTGCCGGTGGCGGTTGGGACATGACCGCCCGAGGTACTGGTGATGTATTAATAAAGTCGGACATCGTTGAAACCGTATCATTTCAAAACCTATCTGGTGGTGGCGGTGGCAAAGCAATCGCACATTTGATTGAAACGGCTGATCGTCAAGAAGATACACTCATGGTGAACTCAACACCGATCGTCGTTCGCTCGCTCAGTGGGATCTTCCCACAATCTTTCCGCGACTTGACTCCTGTTGCCGCAACGGTTGCCGATTATGGCGCCATTGTTACATCAGCCGATTCTCCTTACAGCTCTTGGGAAGATGTCGTTAAAGCTTTTAAAGAAAACCCTCGTAAAGTGAAGGTTGCTGGTGGCTCTGCTCGTGGTTCTATGGATCATTTGGTTATAGCAGCGGCTTTCAAAGGTGAAGGTTTTGATGCGCGCAAAGTTCGTTACATTGCCTATGATGCAGGTGGAAAAGCCATGGCTGCCCTACTTTCAGGCGAAACACAACTGCTCTCTACAGGGTTAGGTGAAGTACTCGAAATGTCTAAGTCTGGGCAAGTGAAAGTGTTAGCGATTACAGCACCAAAACGTTTAGAAGCTGCGCCTAACATTCCAACTCTCACCGAATATGGTAATGAAACTGTCTTTGCTAACTGGCGTGGATTCTTTGCAGCACCAGGCACAAGCCAAGAAAAGCTAGATGAATGGAATGCCGCATTTACTAAAATGTATAACACCGACGAATGGCAAGTCGTTCGAGACCGCAATGGTTGGATCGACAACTATAAAGCGGATAAAGCATTCTTCGCGTTTCTTGAAGATCAAGAGCAACAGATGGGTGACTTAATGCGCGAGTTAGGCTTCCTGAAGTAACAATCGAATTGGGGTCCCTCAGATACCAACCTCAATGAATAACGTAGGTTGGTATTTCCCCATTGTATTTGCACTCTAAGTTTCACCGCATATGGACATTGTCGACAATCGGCATGCACACTCCTTTGTTTATATACCCAAAGCGGCTCGACTAGCAGCGAAATGCTTAATTGTTAATGGTTTAGTTTATTCATTGACGTCCATATGCGGTCTTTTTTACTTTTGTTAGGAGTTGAATATGTCTCGTTCAACCAACTTTTTCACCAAAGAATATTTGCTCTGTCGTGACCGCGTCGGCGCAATGATCTTTCTACTTTTCTGTCTTTGCTACGGTTATCAAACCTCACAAATTCCATTGTTTCCAGGTGATGAGTATGAACCATTCACCGCACGTACTCTGCCAACCATCCTGACTTACGTTGGTGTCGGCCTTTCTTTGCTATTGCTGGTGACAGGACAACCAGATAAACAAAGTGGCGCAGTGCTGACCTTCAATTGGAAGTTACTGATTGCCTTTTTAATTTTAATGGCGCTCTACGGCGTGGGCCTGACTTACTTAGGTTTTGTGATAGCTACTGGCTTCTTTTTATTGGCTGGCTTTTATCTGCTCGGGGAAAGACGTAAACCCGTTCTGTTTGGCGCGTCGTTTCCATTCGTGATCGCGTTCTACTTATTACTCACTCAAGGTTTGGACATCTATCTCGAACCGGGTTTGATTTTCACCATCTGGTAGTCAAAGAAAGGACTGAATTATGTTAGATGGAATTCTACAAGGTTTATCCACTGCAGTAATGCCAATGAACATTATGATGGTGATCGTTGGTTGCTTCGTCGGTACATTTATCGGCATGTTACCTGGACTTGGGCCGATCTCAGCCATTGCTTTGATGATCCCAATTACTTATGGCCTAGAGCCCTCCTCTGGCCTTATTTTAATGGCGGGTGTTTATTACGGTGCGGTATTTGGTGGTTCTACATCGTCGATTTTAATTAACGCGCCGGGTTGTTCTTCAACCGTGGTCACAGCATTCGACGGCTACCCAATGGCTCAAAAAGGCCAGGCAGGTAAAGCATTAGCTTTGGCAGCTTATTCGTCTTTCACTGGCGGTACGCTATCTGCCATTATGTTGCTTGTTGCCGCACCAGCATTGGCTAGCGTCTCCCTTAGCTTCCAATCGTCGGACTATTTTGCGTTGATGCTACTTGGGTTATCAGCTGTCGCGGCTTTTGCGGGGAAAGGTCAGGTAATCAAAGCGTGGATGATGACCATTCTTGGTTTGATGCTATCTACAGTTGGAATCGATAAAGGCGTAGGCGTTGAACGCTTTACCTTCGGTTTAACGGATTTAATGGATGGCTTTAGCTTCTTGTTGCTTGCAATGGCGACATTCGCACTGGGTGAGACATTGATGGGCATCCTTAAACCATCAAAAGACACCAGCGATGAAGAACAAGAAAAGCTGAGCAACATTGGCTCAATGAAAGTGACCAAGGAAGAAATCAAAGATGTTGCGCCTGTTTCAATTCGCTCTTCAATATTAGGTTTCTTCACTGGCGTTCTTCCTGGCGCAGGGGCAACCATTGCTGCTTTTTTAAGCTATGGTATGGAGCGCAACCTCGCACCTAAAGAGAAAAAGGATGAGTTCGGTAAAGGCAGTATACGTGGTTTGGTTGCGCCAGAGTCTGCGAACAATGCAGCATCTAGTGGTTCATTTGTACCGCTATTAACGCTTGGTATTCCGGGCTCTGGTACAACAGCAATAATGCTCGGTGCGCTGATCGCTTATGGTATTCAACCTGGCCCTCGCCTGTTTGTTGAACACCCAGATGTGTTCTGGTCAGTGATCATTTCCATGTACTTCGGCAACATCGTACTTGTGATCCTGAACTTACCGTTGATTCCGTACATTTCAAAGCTTTTGGCGGTTCCAAGAACGGTGCTTCTACCGATGATTTTATTCTTCTCAATCACCGGCGTTTATTTGGTCTCTTTTAATACTATGGATGTGTTCGTGATGCTGATTGTGGCTATGGCTGCCATTGCACTTCGGCTCGCTAACTTCCCACTCGCACCTTTATTGCTGGGCTTCATCCTTGGAGGATTAATGGAAGAGAACTTACGCCGCGCATTAATGATTTCAGATGGAGAACTGAGTTTCCTATGGGAGCGTCCTATTACCCTTACCTTTACTGTTTTAGCTGTATTGGTATTGGCAAGTCCACTAATCGTAAAGCTGATTCAAAAGTTTAAAGCACAGCCAGTCAGCGTTGAGCAGTAATCGCTGTCTCTTTCAACCTAGATAAAGCCATCCATCGTGATGGCTTTATCTTCCGCCCTCCAAATCGTTCGCTTATTGTGCAGATGGTATTGACAAATCACTGTCGTTATATGAAGGTGATTGTATGAACACACACTTAGCGCAACTTAACCAACGAATTATCATCATTCCATAGGAATGGTGGGATTTTTTGATGCGCTCAGTATTTATCGAACCCACCCATAACGGTGGGTTTTCTGTCTCTACCGTATGGGAAAAGCTCTCTTGGAGGCGGTCACAATGCAAAAAATAGCAGTTTTTGGTAAACCCGGCAGTGGAAAATCGACGGTAAGTAAAGTAATCGCGTCGGCTACCGGTCTTCCTCTTCATCAATTAGATTCAATAGTCTATAAACCAAACGGTGATCCCGTTGAGCGTAACGTTTTTGATGAAGCCCATAGCAATATACTAAGCTCAGATCGTTGGATTATAGATGGCCTTGGACCGATCAGCTCTTTTAACGCTCGTTTAGATGCAGCTGATACTCTCATTTATATTGATCTACCATACTCAGTAAGCTATTGGTTTGTGACGAAACGTCTCCTTAAAGGACTTTTCATTAAACCTGAAGGTTGGCCTGATGGTAGTTCGGTACTGAAAGGAACGTTACAAAGCTACAAAGTTCTTCAGCAATGCCCTGCATTCTGGAATGATGACTTTATGTCTCGCCTCGAGGGGTACTCTCAAACTAAAGCCGTTCATGTCATCAAAAACGTTACAGAACTGAACAATTTTGTTTTGGAGCGGGTAAAGTAAACCTCATATCAGAACATTAGAGCATGTAGGTTGGATCATCTGAAGCTCTAACAATGAAAAAGAACATAACAAGGATTGTTTATGCTTTTAGAACTCGCACTTTTATTCGTTGCTGGCGTAATTGGTGGGATCATTAACTCCATAGCAGGAGGCGGAAGCTTTATTACTTTTCCGGCTCTATTGGCAGTTGGTGTTCCTCCTATTATGGCTAACGCAACAAACACGTATGCTTCATGTGCGGGTTACATTAGCGGAGCCGTCGGGTTCAGAGAAGAGATCATGAAGAACAAGCATGAACTGCTGTTCACAGTCTCATTCAGTTTAGTCGGCGGCGCTGTCGGAGCATATCTGTTGCTCAACACGCCAGAATCGCTATTTATGGAAGCCATCCCTTGGTTACTCTTATTTGCCACCGTGCTTTTTCTCACCGGTTCTCGTTTAACAATGCTAATAAAAACTGTCGCGAAAGAGCACAAACATGCTGGCATACTCGGAGCAATTGCGTTGGGTTTACTACTTGTTGGTGTCTCTGCTTACGGTGGTTTTTTCAACGCAGGTTTAGGGGTTATTGTTCTGAGTTATCTGGTAGTAGCTGGTCACCAAGACATTAATTTAATGAACGGTTTGAAATTGCTCGTATCTACGTGTGTTTCACTCATTGCTATCGTGATTTTTGTTGCCAATGGTTCCATTGACTGGCAGACAGGTAGTGTTGTTTTGGTCGGTACGTTGGTAGGTGGGTATCTTGCAGCTCGTGTCTCTCGTCAACTGAATCCCAATCATGTTAAAGGGTTTGTTGCTCTTTCTTCTATTCTCATCACTATCTACTTTTTCATTGATGTTTATGTTTAAGCAAAACTTGTACAAGTGGATAACACTCCTACAAAAAACGCTAGCGCGAAAGATTAATGCAGATAGCTTAACGATTTTTTGTGTCACTCCAGCGAGGTTAGGAATCTAATAACACTACACTAAGCGGCTAATGAAACAATTTTGATCACAAAGTGCTCGGATAGAAGATCCTGTATCACGCTCCTTCGTCGCTGTACAGGATGACGAGAAATAGAAATATGCCACTCGCGGTTAAACGAGTGGCATTGATCGAGAAAGATGGCGTTTTACATCAATAATAAGAGAAAGTAACGCTTACTTAATCAGCCCTACTTCTTTGTAGTATTTGAGCGCTCCTGGGTGAAGAGGCGCAGATAAACCGTCTTTTACCATTTCCTCTTTCTTCAAGTTTGCAAACGCTGGGTGGAGACGGCGGAAATCATCGAAGTTTTCAAATACCGCTTTAACCACGTTATAAACCACATCTTCTGGTACCGCAGTAGAAGAAACAAACGTCGCGCCCACACCAAAGGTTTGAACATCACTATCTGTGCCACGATACATACCACCCGGGACATTTGCGACACGATAGAAGCTGTTGTCTGCAACCAGTTTTTCTACATTAGGTCCAGCTACCGTTACGATATTACTATCACACGACGTAGTGGCTTCTTTAATCGCTCCACTTGGGTGACCAACGGTATAAATCATCGCATCAATTTTGTTATCACAAAGTGCTTTTGATTGCTCTGCTGCTTTTAACTCAGAGACAAGCTTAAAGTCGTCGTTACTCCAACCATACTGGTTCATTAGCACTTCCATAGTACCTCGCTGACCAGAACCAGGATTACCAATGTTAACGCGCTTACCTTTCAAATCATCAAAAGTTTTGATGTTCGCGTCTTTACGTGCAACGACAGTAAACGGTTCTGGATGAACGGAGAATACGGCGCGTAGCTCTTTAAAAGGCCCGCTTTCTTCAAACTTACTGGTTCCTTTGTAAGCATGATACTGCCAGTCTGATTGCGCGATACCGAGGTCCAATTCACCAGCACGAATAGTGTTGATGTTATAAATCGATCCCCCAGTACTTTCTACCGAACAACGGATACCGTGATCTTCTCGCGATTTGTTAACCAAGCGACAAATAGCGCCACCAGTCGGATAATAAACCCCTGTTACTCCACCGGTACCAATCGTGACAAACCTTTCCTCCGCAGACGCAGAAAAGCCTGTTGTGAGTGCCGCCAAAGAAGCCGCAAGTGCGATTTGCTTAAACTTAAACATTGAACATCCCTTTTACTTGTGTTGATGACCGTTTAAGTATAGCAATCGTTAACAATTTGATAACGTTTAAGTTCTCATCCTTGGAGGTTGATTTATAGATATATACTTTTTTATCAACTTAACCTACTGATAAATAGCATTTAGACTTGAATCCCATAAAAAAAGCGTTGTATAAACAACGCTTTGTAGTTAGTGAAACGGATGGTTACACCGTTGGGACTGATGCTCGCCACGCTTGGTTCTGGCTATCTGAGATAGATCGGAACAAGTCACGTAGCTCTTTCAATAAACCTTCTTGGAAACCAATGTTTTCATCGGCTTTCTGTTTGGCTGCTTGTGCGCGAGTCGCTTGTACTTCATCATCTTTGCTGCGCGCTTGCGCTTTGGTTTGCTCTACATTCGATGCTGAGTTTGCCATCTGGCCCAAAGCTTGAAGAATAGCGTTCTTCGCTTGGTTTGAGCTCATCAACTTATCGAACTTACGGCCACCACTTGTCAGCTGCGCTGTCGTGTCTGCGATATTGTCTTTCGCTAGTGAGTGCGCACGCTTAACCTGATCTTGCTGCGTTTTAGACAAGCTATTGTTATTTAATAACTCTTCTGCTTGATCGAAGCCAGCTTTTTGCGTTTTAAGTACATTATTGCTCGCCATTTCATTCTTGATTTCTTTCCCTGCTTTGAAAGAACCAAGGGCACCAATAATTGCGGTAGCACCCGCTAGTACACCCGAAACGACTGCCATCGCGATCATCGCGCTTGCCGAGTTGTTGAGTTCTGCCGCTTGGCTTTCTAAACTCGCGACGTTTGCTTCAACAGCAATTTCACGTTGTAGCACTTGCTGCTCACGGCTCAGCTTTGATACTTGATACAACAATGTTAATAGCGTCAACGATTGTGATACCGCATCTGATGGTGACTTGATCACCTCCTCACCGTTAAGTGCTTTCATCGTTGTGCTCATTAATGAGCTCACCGTCGGCGCAAGAGCGCTCATTAGGTTTGCAACAACTTGAGCTTGGTTACTCACTGTGGGAGCTTTAGGTGTCTCTAACTGGTAGCGTGCTGCACCAGAAACACCTGACTCACTTTGGCTTTTAACAGCGCCCGCTTCAAGCTTTGTTTCCGGTGCTTTTTCTGCTTTGTTGGTTTTAATGGTATCGCCTAAACCGTATAGTTCACCACGACCCATTCCGCCTACTTTATCTAGCATAATAAACTCCTTATACCGTTGCAGGACGGCTTAACACCGTTTGCATAGTTTCACTTTTCGCTTGAATCATTTGCATGATGAGGCTCATCAGCTCTTGGAAGTCTTCCATCAACTTACCAATCTCTTCTTTGAGCTTATCAATGACAGCCTGGCTTAACGTCATTTTGGCTCGAAGGTCTGTGATATCAGCCTGAATCTCTGTCACGTGAGCATTGTTAGCAGCGTGAACACTGTCCGTTGCGCCTTTACCCACGTTGACGGCAAGATCGACGGTTTCTGCGCCATAACGAATCGCTTTCGCTGTTGTTGTCGCAGCTTTTGTGCCCATATCCGCCACTTTCGCCATGTTTGCAGCGGCTTTCGTAGCGATTTCCGTGACCTTTTGAGCTACCTTACCAGCACCTTTCGCTGCAAGTTTCGCGATACCGCCAGCTGCTGCACCACCAAACGTCACAACAGCTCCGATAACCGCGACGGCGATTTCTAATGCCATTACGACTTTGTTTAGCACATCGACATTTACGCCCGCTTCTTTTAGCGCATCTTGAACGGCTGGCTCTTGCAACGCCATGCTCACTGCTCCCATGACGCCACCAGCGATCATAAGTGCACCGGCCGCTGCACCAACACCCGTTGCCACCATTACGGCACCAACAACAATAGAAACCACCGCACTGATCCAACCAAAGATCTTCGCTGCTAAGCCTGATTTTTGGGCTTCTTTTGCAGCGGCTTCCGATTCTTTGATTTTGTCTTGGTTTTCCACCATCTCTTTTTCGTGCTTAGCTTTTGCGACCTTCACTTCCTGAATTTTCAGCTCGTTTTGAGCACTTTTCAGTTTATCCGTGATAGCAGCAAGCTCTACTTCAAAATCATCAGCAGATCCTGCGATGATTTTGACGGCAATCGAACCTGTTTGGTCTGCAACTGCATGGAGAGATTTTGCAATGGTATCGACGATCTTTTGCAGCTGTGCCATGGCTTTTAGCGTCAAATCATTCACTTTGTCACTAACAGCTGCGTTAGGTGCATCTAACTGAACTTTTACTTTTCCGGTGTTCAGTACATCTGCATCTTTACTCTTCACGTTTTCTACCGTCACAGAAGGCGTCGCTGTAGACGCCGTTTTCTGCACGTTATCTAACGTGGCTTGGCCAGATTCAGGGCTATAAACCTGTGTCTGGATGCGGTCAAGTGCAATAGAACTCATAGTCTAATTACTCCTTTTTATTTCTCACCGCTTCTAACATGATGCCTGCACGCTCATGCAAATCTGCATATTGTGATTTTCCGGCAGACATCTCCTTCGCGCTGTAAAACCCACTCTCTGCTTCTGTCAGTTGTTCCAGTTTAAGGTGACATTCAGCAGAGTGAAAAGGTGGGCGTGGATCATTTACGTCCACTAGCGCTGCGTAGCTGTAGGCGTCTATTGCCTGCAGATACTCACCCAACTCCTGACGAGCCGCGCCAAGGCCAATGAAAAATCGCGCCTGATAATGATCAAGCATGCTGAGTAATTGAAATACTTTCGCTGCTTGCTCAATCTTTCCCGATTGGAAAAAGTTGTAACCTACGGCATAAATGTGTTCGATGGTGTCCTGAGACACATCGTGCAACATTTTTAGCGTGCCTCCCTCTTCCAGAAAAGACAGCAGCTCTTCTGCTTGCATTTGGGATGGATCGGTCGCGTTTGTTTTAGTCATGGTTGGTTATCCTTAAATGGCTCGTAGGATTTCTTGTAAAATACTGTGGTACTTCTGAACAAACTTGTTCATCGCTTCAACGGTCGAGTTGTATTGAGAACTGGTGTCGTTCAGCTCAGTGGTTTTGATTTGCACTTCATCGTTAAGCAACTTGGATTTAGCACTGACAGAACTAGAAAAATTAGACAGTTTTTTCGACTTCTCTTCGTCTTGGTACGACGCACCATCACCGATAGTAATACCTTGTGTTTGAAGGAAGTCTCGATGGTTTGTTATCTTATTATCCGTCAAATACTTGTACTCAGGTGAAGCTTCAAAATCCGTTTGATTGCTGTAGTTAAAGTCACTCGCTTTGAAGTTACTTTCTGGATATCCCGGTTTATAAACCCCATCAACACTTTGCGTAGAGTGAATTTTTGATTGCACAACACCAAAAACTTTAAGCTGTATTGTGAGATCCTCTAATGCCTCTTTCTGGTCATTACGTTTCTCTAAACGGTTAACACGACGCTCATTTAGTGCAAGCAGCACTTGCTCATCAAAACGGTCTCCAATGCTGGACTCAACAACGGCCAACAAATCACGAGCCGTTAGAGAGTGCTCTGCTCTCACCTCGCGATCCGCTTTCTCTTTATCGGTGATATTGAGTAGACGCTCTTTCAATGCCCCTAAGTTCTTGCGCAATGCCTCGTATCGCTCAGTAAATGAAGCCCCGGTAGATTCACCTTTTACTATTTTTTCAAACTGTAATCGGATATCTCGTTCGGTGTTTTCTTTGATCAAATTAACTTGAGCTGCCGTTATCTGTGTCTTTTGGACATCGGCTATCGCGCTGTCCTGGTAAAAGTCGTCGATTTCTATATTTGTTAAACTCACCGCGAAGTTGGCGAACAGACTAGAAAGGGTCAAAGGCTCAGTTCCACCAATGACAGTATTAAGTGCTGCTTTTAGATTGTTCGTTCCACTCGCCTCACCATAAGCTGCGCTATATTGGCCTTTCACTTGAGCGGCCATTTCATCTAACGCTTCTTTAAGCTGCTGCTTAGAAATACCAGGAGTCCAGGTAATTCTGCTAGCTAGCGCACTTGCGTCATCGGTGCTTAAAGTAATACCGATGCCTTGAAAACTACTTTTTAATTGAGCTGAGACTTGAAGAGCGAAACTCTCTTTAGTCAACAGAAAGTCCGAGCTCTTCAGTTGCGCGAGATTAACGGAGCCTAAGCTACTAAAGGCATTGCGAAGAAAAGAAATAGAAGCATCTCTCACTTCACGGGAGCCCATTTGATTAGCAAGCACTGCAACAAAAAGAGAAATTTCTTTGGTGGCGTTAGCCAGACCTGTCTCGGAGAGGTTGGCGATCTGCTCCGCTTGGTTACTCTGAGTCCCCAAATTGAATTGACTAACAAACTCAGTAGATAACGAGCTATCTACGTTTTCCGTCAGTAACTTACTAAACCAAGCCTGAAACTGATTTGATAGCGTTTGGTTTGTTTGAGCATTAAACTCGGCTGCGGTTAATTCGCCATCTGAGTTAGCACTTTGTAGCGACTTTATCCAAACAGATGCGGTGTCGGTCAATGATATACCAGCAAACGCGTTATTTTTCGCTTTTAGGTTTTCAAGCGTATCAACATAAAGCGCGATGCTTTGTGATTCCGTTTGTCCCGAGATAGTTGGCAATGAAGAGATTAGAGAGGCAAGTTGCTGAGTCTCTGCTTCACCCAGTACAGGGGTAAATGCCTCTATCAAGTTTTGTTGGAAAGTGGGTAATGGTGCACTACTCGCAGCTGTGTCTGTTGCTCCTGTCGTAGAGCCAGTCGTTTTCATATTCGTCATTTCCAAACCTCTAAATCATCATGCCGCGCATCACTGTGGGACGCTTTCTGCGTTTACCTGACGTACCTTGTAGCTGAGTTTGTTGTTGCCGGCGGCGCTGGACTTCGTCTATTAGCTCTTGCTCTGCACGTTTCATGGTATCTACTGGCGCTTTTATGCCGCCAAGTAAAACATCCCCCGCAACAGGACCAACACCTAAGCCTTCCAATAGCTCGTTAAAAATATCGGTTCTGTCTTCAGCTTTTCTAATGGCAAGCTCAGCGTTCTCAATCGCATCGGTAAACGGTTGCTTCATCTTGATTCCTATCTTAAAGCGGGTCATCTCATCGGTGCTGTCAGTAACAGTCGTGAGTTTTTACTTTTTCAACTTTTTCAAAGGTCTATAATCTGCTAGGCGTAAACAGTACCAGTCGTCTAGCTCATCATGGCTTGCACCGCATGCTTTTAGATAGAACTGTGCCAATCGCTGGCTGCTCATGTTGCTACCACGTAACACATCGACGTTGCCGCGAATGACCCAATCGGAGGGATAAAGTTGAATGGCATGTTCAGCCAAAAGAAATAAGCCGGCAAAGGGGTTACTCAACCCCAATTTTGGACGAACGCGTTTCAGAAGAACGATGATGATTTCACCGTCCTCCACCCGAAAAACGAGCTCTAAGCCCTCAACTTCAATTCGATAACCAAGTTGAATTTCACTTTGTTGCCAAAAGTATGGCGTCACTTCGATCCCCGCTTGCGCCAGCGAGAGTATTAGTTTTGTTTTCATTACATCCCCACCCTTCCAAGTGGCTGAATATTGATTTGCTGGGTTAGTTCTTGAAATGACAAAACGGGCAGATCGTAGTATTCCGATTCAATAAGCTTTCGCACATATCGGCGTACATCCATAGACACAACTAGCACAGGTTTATTCGGCATGCGGCTTAAGTCACCAATGGTCTGTTTCACATCACTGACAAATTGTTGCGTTACTGACGGGTCTAACGCCAAGTAACTCCCTGCTGAGGTTTGACGAATACCGCTGCGTATTGTGTCTTCGAGACTTTGATCCAATAAGTAAGCGGGCAACATGTTTTGTCCGCTCGCGTATTTGTAGCAAATGTAACGTTTTAAGCTGGAACGAATGTACTCCGTCAGCTGTACAACATCTTTCTCTTTTTGGCCCCACTCAACCATCGCTTCCAAGATCACGCGAAGGTTTCGGATAGAAATGTCTTCAGAAACCAAGCGTTGCAAGATTTCCGTCATTTTTTGCAACGGAACAATACGCTGGGCCTCTTTGACTAGCTCCGAATAACTGCCTTCCATCTGCTCCAACAGATAACGCGTCTCCTGAATACCAATAAAGTCTTGTGCGTACTCCTTGAGAACATGAGACAAGTGGTACGTTAAAATCCTGTCGGGTGTGAGAAAACCGACATGACTGGCTACGAGTTTTTGCTCATAACTCTGTGCCACCCAAATGCTAGAAATACCGGGTAGAAAATCTTCATCTTGCTCATAAGGCACGCCTAATAAGTCGATCTGCTCATTCCCTTCTGTCACCAAGAGTTGGTCTTTTACAATTCGTCCTCGTGCAACCGGAACTTCTTGTAACTGAATTAAATATTCGCCATTTTGCATCCCCTCGTTAAAACGCAGGTGGATACCCGGGAAAGGCACGCCGAGGTCGAGATATAGTGCGCGCCTCACCCTTGCTAGCTCTTCATTTAATGCGACCGCTTCCAAGCTTTCCTGAAGGCTCGCGTCAAGATCAATCAACAGCGGGACCGTCATGGCGAACTCTTCTTGCTCACCTAACTTACCTTTACTGTTTCTAGAAGGCGTAGGTTTGCTTGGCTTCGCTGCTGGCGAACCGGCCCCTTGCGAAACAAAGCTTGATAAGTCGGTGCTATCTGATTCCGCTTGTTTTTTCTGTTGATAGAAAAGGAAGAAACCACCACCACCAACCACGGCGGCCAAGACCAAAAAAGTGATTTTTGGAAACCCAGGGATGAGTGCGAACAGCACCAAAAGCACACCACCAATAAGAAGCGCACGTGGCTGAGCAATGACCTGCCCACCAATGTCCGACCCAAGATCAGAAGAATCTTCATGAGAAACACGCGTCACGATAATACCGGCGGTAATCGCGATAAAGAGTGCCGGGATCTGCGATACTAAACCATCGCCAACGGTCAAAATCGCAAATAACTCAAGTGCTTCAGAAGCACTCATGCCTTTTTGCGTTACCCCGATCGTGACGCCACCTAAGATGTTGACCACAATGATGACCAGACCCGCAATGGAGTCGCCTTTAACGAACTTCATCGCGCCATCCATCGAGCCATACATTTGGCTTTCTTTTTCAATCAGTGATCGTCGGTGCCTAGCTTCGTGTACGTCAATTACTCCGGCACGCATGTCACCGTCAATACTCATCTGCTTACCAGGCATCGCATCGAGTGAGAAGCGCGCACTAACTTCTGCTACCCTCTCTGAGCCTTTGGTGATCACCATAAACTGAACAATGGTAATGATCAGGAACACAACAATACCGACCACTAAGTTACCGCCCACAACGAAGTTACCGAATGTATAAACGATTTGACCAGCATCGCCTTGTAGCAAGATCAAGCGGGTTGTCGTGATAGATAAAGACAGACGAAACAATGTCGTGATCAATAGCACCGCAGGAAATGCAGAGAACTCAAGTGGCGTGGTGATGTAAATCGCTAACATAAGCAGCACCACCGCAATGCTCATGTTGGTGCC
The DNA here is from genome assembly GCF_023161825.1 of Vibrio sp. 2CM40D. Classification (NCBI taxonomy): domain Bacteria; kingdom Pseudomonadati; phylum Pseudomonadota; class Gammaproteobacteria; order Vibrionales; family Vibrionaceae; genus Vibrio; species Vibrio sp. 2CM40D. The sequence continues at coordinate 80,978 of NZ_JALNTL010000010.1, read as the reverse complement.
AATCAGCACATCCACCAGTGCGGTAGGAAGTGGCAATATCATCATAAAGACGATCGCGAGTAACATCACCGCAAGCATAATGTCTTTGCGTTGCCCTACTTTGTTTAGAATATCGATCAACTTATTCATGTGATTCACTATTTAAAGATTGCAGATAGCGTCGGTGCGCTTGGCGTGCCCCATCGACGTCATTTTGTTTCCAACGCGCTTGGCTTAAACAAAACCAGAGTCCTGCCGAGTCAGGATGAAGGTCGGATTTTAATAAGTGCTCACACACCTCAATCGTCCGGGTATATCGACCACTTTGTAAACACGCCACAGCAAGTGTTTGCATCGCCTCTTTGTGATGCGGTTCTATTTCTAGAACCGCATCGAGAATAGAAATGGCATGCTCTGGCTTTTGGTATTGAACTTGTAGCGCAGCGTGAACAAGTAAGAGTTCAATGTCTTTGGATCTCAACATGTTGGTTAGACCTGAATAAGGAGATTGAGCGCCATAGTGAGGTAACGCTGATCAAGTTGTGTACTTTGTAGCGTTTCGGATGCTTTGATAAAAGAAACGGAGCCTGAGTCCTGTGCAAGAACTTGCAGCTGAGCCAACGTTTCATCGAACTGTTGGCGGTACTTTTCTGGACGCAACAACTCTGAGTGCAGCAGCTTGGGCTTAGTTAACGCGATGAGATATTGGTCTGAAGGCCTGAGGTCATAGAGCTTCTCTAAATGCGTAGCGACCGCCTGTCCATCCGGAAGTAATTGAAACCGTTCAGGGAAATCGGCCTTAACCTCACTATGAGTAACATGCGTGAAGGCTTCTATGCCTACGTTTAAAGTGCTAACTCGAGTCATGAGCCTGCCACATCGTTATGTAGACGAGCCAAAAGCGTAAACGCTTGCTCTAAGGTCGGAAGTGTTACTTCTTCTCCTTTTAGCCTTGCTGAAAAAACCAGAGTTTGCTCATCTAACAAGCCGGTTTTAATTTCGAAAGGCCAGCCTTGATCGGCATGACACAAACACAGTGCACTTTGAATCATGTCACTGGTTTGATGCCAAGATAACGCTCGAGACAACATCAAGAATAACTGCTCACCCTGTCGCTCAATATGCAGCGTACCACTTTGCTCAAAATCCAGCTGCACCCGTCCAGCTGATGAGAAATCGACGGCATCGAGCCCCATTCCTCGGCAAAATTCATCGACGGATGCATCAATCCAACTCATCTTCCCACGCTTCCTCTTCTTCTATATCAATGGCTTCGTCTAGCGCCTTTTGTACCGCTTGGATTAAATTCTGTCGTTGTTCTTCATCGGCGAATACGTCAATTGGGATTGCGCGAACTAACTTATGGAACTCTCGAAAAAAATCGATTTTTTGTTCTACCGCCGTCAATTCCATTGCGTTGGCGACTTTCCATATCTCATCACTGCTTACCCATCGCTGCTCTACCAACGCAATCACATCAGCCATCAAATTAGAAACTTGATAAGCCATAATTCGTCCTTTCCGGTTTAAACATTTGGAACAGCTGATTCACACGATCTTGCAACGTATTTAGAGTTTTGAGTTTTTGCATATCGGACATCAACCACTGCAACTTAACCGAATCGATACTGCTACCTTGAACACTAAGATCTGCACTCATGCCTTGCAGCATAAAGTCAACAGCAGTCGATACCTCCTGCTCACCAAAGCGCGCCACTACATCTTGATAAGCCGCGCCGAGCCCTTGATAACTATGAACGGTATCGCGGTAGAAGCCGCGCAGCTGATGCAAAGAGCTAAACTCTTGCTCTTGGCTGTATTCATCAGCAAAATTTGAGACACGGATTTCCGTATCAATTTGAGACCATGTATCTGGGTTTTGCTCGATTCTTAGAAGTGCTTGGTCAATCAGCGCTAGTAGGTGTTTACTTTCTGGACTCGCACTCAAAAACTTTTTAACGGCTTTTAGGGCGAGGTATTGATGGCTTTTCTCCTCGGAAAACCCATTCAAGTAGGCTTGTAATTGCGCGATGGTCGAGATATTTCCTCCCGCCATTTTTGTAGCCAAATCTTTGATCTTTTGATTCTTTTCAAGATCAGGGACTTTTCTTAAATAGTCCGAAACGAGTTCATGTGCTTCATTAACTCGAACACCACTGTCTTTCACTTTGCGCTTAGTCAGATCTTTCTCTGCTTTTTCGGAACCGAGTGAAGTGAGTTCTTCCATCGCATCAAAAAGTGATTGTGTGGCATTGTGAACACGGACGGTTTCACCGCGATAATTGCCTTTTTGTGAAACGTCGGGACGAGACGATTCCAACCCGCTTTGGATAGACGCATCAAACTTTGGATTTGTTGCGATATGATTGTTGATAATACTCATTCACTTGCACTCCTTCCGCACAATACAGGCGAATTATAGGAAGTGCGCTTTGTTGAAGCTGTCAAAATCAGACGTGTTTTTTTAGTGCGCTTTCAGTTTTCTAAAAACTCCCGACTGATATTCACTATAAATTGATTCTTATACTTTCTATCCTCTCAGCATCAATCATTGCGCATATTTTTACCTTGAACGATTTCTCATACATCACTGATATCCAACAATCTGCGATTAAACACACGCGTTTGATCCAAATTCGCGGGCGCGTTACGCAAGTCACCGGCACCATTATCAAAGCTGTCGTCCCTGGCGTTCGTGTAGGTGAACTGTGTGAGTTGCGTAATCCCGATCAAACTCTGTCTTTGTTAGCGGAAGTGGTTGGCTTCCAGCAGCATCACGCTTTGCTCACTCCGTTAGGAAATATGTTTGGGATTTCCTCAAATACAGAAGTAAGCCCAATGGGTAAAATGCACGAAGTGGGTGTTGGCGACCACCTGTTAGGTACAACGCTTGACGGGCTTGGACGTCCTTTCGATGGTACGCAAAGTCAAGAACCAAGCGCTTGGTATCCTGTTTATCGCGATGCACCACCACCAATGCAACGTAAACTGATTGAAAAGCCAATCTCTCTTGGCGTTCGATCCATTGATGGGCTACTGACCTGTGGTGAAGGTCAGCGCATGGGTATTTTTGCAGCGGCTGGCGGGGGTAAAAGTACCCTACTGGCAAAACTGATTCGCTCCGCAGAAGTTGACGTGACCGTTCTCGCCTTAATTGGTGAACGCGGACGCGAAGTGCGCGAGTTTATTGAGCATGACCTAGGCGAAGAAGGAATGGCCAAATCGGTTTTAGTGGTCGCTACCTCTGATCGCCCAGCAATGGAGCGCGCCAAAGCCGCCTTTGTTGCCACTTCTATCGCAGAATATTTTCGTGACCAAGGTAAACGCGTGCTACTGCTGATGGATTCGGTGACGCGTTTCGCCCGCGCACAGAGGGAGATTGGACTAGCCGCAGGCGAGCCACCAACACGACGTGGCTATCCGCCTTCCGTTTTTGCCGCTTTGCCAAAGCTGATGGAACGAGCTGGACAATCAGACAAAGGATCAATTACAGCACTGTACACCGTGTTGGTGGAAGGTGACGACATGACGGAGCCTGTCGCGGATGAAACTCGCTCAATTTTAGACGGGCACATCATTCTCTCGCGCAAACTTGCGGCAATGAACCATTATCCCGCCATTGATGTACTTCGCTCAGCAAGCCGAGTGATGAATCAAATCGTTGAATCCGATCATCAGGCGTCTGCTGCTCATATTCGCGAAATGTTAGCTAAGTATGAAGAAGTTGAACTGCTAATCAAAATTGGCGAATACCAACATGGCGCAGATAGCCGAGCGGATATGGCCATTGCACAAAGTGATGATATACGCGCCTTTTTACGCCAAGGCACTCATGAACCAAGCGATCTTGATGGCGCTATCGCTCAACTTAAAGGGATGGCGAAACAATGATAGAACGCTTATTAGAAATCAAAAAAATTCGCGCTGACCGTGCGGATAAAGCCGTCAAGCGTCAAGAATACCGAGTGTCAAACGCCGCAGCACAGGTTCAAAAGGCCGAACGTTCTGTCGCGGACTATCACGTTTGGCGCCAGGAAGAAGAAGAGCGACGTTTTGCTAAAGCAAAACAACAAACGCTCGTCCTTAAAGAGCTGGAAACATTAAGACAAGAAATCGCGTTGTTAAGAGAGAGAGAAGCCGAACTTAAACAACGTGTGGCCGAGTCAAAAAAAGCGCTTGAAATCGAACGCTCGGCACTTAAAGAAAAGCAAAAAGAGGCGCGACAAGCCCATAAAACCAAAGAAAAATTCGTTCAGTTGCAGCAACAAGAAGTCGCGGAAAAATCGCGAGAAAGGCAATACCAAGAAGAACTCGAACAGGAAGAGTTTCGCACTGTCGACATTATCTAAAGGTTCACTATGCGCATTACCCCAACAACTGAAACATCGAATACGCTGCACAAATCAACGCCGGAACAAGCGCCTCTCGAGAAGGAGGCCGAGCTTCAATCACAATTCGAGCATGCAATGACGAAGAAGCCTAGCAAGGGAAAGGAGTCTATCGTTGGGAATCCCCAAAAAAATCATACTGGCGAAGAAGACATACCGCTAAGGCATAAGACATCTCAAGGTCTAGATAAGAAACTTAACCTATCGAACCAAGAAGCCAACGCTGACAAAAACATCTCCACTTTAAAAGGTCAAAGTGACGTCGTCAGTAAGAGAGATATAGAGAAATCGCAAGACGACGCAGCAAATAGCGAAGAAATAATTAGCAAAAACAATAAATTGCTTAAACATGATGGAAAAAGCGATGGCGACACAGTTCTAAGCTCCCCTTCTACCGAGCGTGTTGATCCTCACTTTCAAGCTCATTTGAAAGATGATAAACCGACGCCGATGGATAAACATACCTCGCCGGAGTATCTCTCTACGCTTGAATCTGGCTTGCTCCCCCAAAATGCGACAGCGACAGAGCTCGCTCAAGATGGGATTAACATTGTTGGCTTAACGAAAAGGCAAACTGAAAAAACGCACAATAAGCGTGCAACTCCGCCGCTACAGAATACAGGCAAACGATCAGACCAAACTGGTGGCCTGCCTGAAACCAAGCCTCTTGAAAAAATCGTGACGAAAAGCGCACTAGTCGCCGTTAAAACGGATGAAGAAAAAGTGCCTTCTCAACCCCTTGCAAGTGCGGTAACACAAGGCGATGTCATCCTAAAAAGTGTTGCTTCGCAGGCTCAACCAAGCCCAACGCGAGACGTAAACCAATTACTCCAGCAATTGGTGGATAAAATCTATGTTGCTCTGCCAACCGCATCGGACAACAAAGAGGTTCGGCTGTTTCTAAGTGAAGGACAATTAAAAGGTGGCGAAATCCACATCAAGTTGGACGCTCAAGGGTATAGCGTGACGATTCGACAAGAGCATGCCCTTTCCATTATTAGCCAGCAAGCTAGACAAGATCTTGCTGAACGGCTAAACCGATTCGGTGGTGAGCAGCCACTTCGCTTAGCGATCAGCGAACAAACTCAACAGCTCGATCAACAACAACATGAACAACAACACTCACGCCAACAACGCAGCGTGTATGAAGAATGGCAAGCGGAGAATGACCTATGACACCGTTAATAATACCCAAAGTGGATGCAGAAAGTATCGCGCTCAGCAATCAACTTTGTGCAAAACAGTGCCACTTCCAAGCGACTGATGGTCAGAGCGTATCGATTACTGTTGCTCAAATCCCTTCATTTGAAGGGTTCCGTTTAACCACGTTGATTGGAGGGCAAACCCTACAAGTAGACTTTTCTCGTGCGCAGCTCCAACATTGGCTGAAATCGACCTTAAATGCTACTGCGTTTGAGTCCCTGCCTAACTCCCTCCAGTTAGCACTTTTGAGCTCACAGATAGAACCGCATAGTGAGGCAATCAAAGCGCTATTTGGTCAGTTACCCATTCTTAGTCAACTACAGCCGTTAGAGGCGAGCCAGGCCCAAGAGCATACTTTAATGTTAACCCTCAATAAGCCTAACGGCTCTCTTTGTTTGTGGGTTAGCGAAGGATCAGACGTGTTGTTGGATGCGCTACCAAACAGCGCTGCTCTACAAGCTCGACACCTCGCTTTACCTGTGTGGTTAAGTCTTGGAAGGACCCATTTGACGTTAAGCGAATTTAATTCGCTCGAGCTGGGAGATGTCATCTTTTTTGACGATGGTTACATCGCCAAGCAACAAGCCATTTTTCAAGTATCTAACCAGAATCTCTGGCGCTGCCAGCTAGATGACCAAACTCTTCACATTATTGAAAAAGAAACCAATATGAATGACGTAAACACTTCAGAAATGTTAACCGACCACCAGCAACTGCCTGTGGAACTCACGTTTGATATCGGCCATCAAACCATCACGCTAGAGCAGCTTAACCAGCTTCAGCCAGGGTACGTATTCGAGCTAAACCAGTCTGTATCTAAGCCGGTAACATTGCGTGCCAACGGCAAAATCATTGGTGAGTGTGAACTGGTTAATGTTAACGAACATTTAGGTGTGCGCGTACTGGAGCTGTTCGGTGGCACGCAGGAGCCAGCATGATCCAGTTACCCGACGAGCTCAATCTCATTGTCAGCTTAGCACTGCTGGCACTGATCCCATTTATCGCCATGATGGCGACGTCATTTGTGAAACTCGCCGTTGTATTCTCACTGCTGCGTAACGCTCTCGGTGTACAGCAAATTCCGCCGAATATGGCGCTTTACGGATTGGCTATCATTCTGTCAATTTTCATCATGGCTCCCGTCGGGTTTGAAACCTACGACTACGTAAAGCAGCATGATATCTCCCTTGAAGATTCTGCAAGTGTAGAAGGCCTCATTGAAAGCGGTTTACAGCCTTATCGAGAATTTTTGAAAAAGCATATTCGGGAAACCGAAGCCATATTCTTCACTGATGCTGCACGCACATTGTGGCCACAGAAGTACGTAGACCGTTTAGAGTCGGACAGCTTATTGCTCTTACTGCCCGCATTTACCGTCAGCGAGCTTACTCGCGCTTTTGAAATTGGCTTTCTGTTGTACTTACCGTTCATCGCTATTGACCTAATTGTGTCGAATATCCTACTAGCGATGGGGATGATGATGGTATCGCCAATGACGATTTCCCTCCCCTTCAAATTGCTGCTTTTTGTCTTGCTTGACGGCTGGACAAAGCTTACCCACGGCTTAGTGTTGAGTTACGGTTAATCACGGAGAAAGTATGCATTCTGCTGAAATCATTCATTTCACGACTCAAGCATTAACCCTAGTGTTGTACTTGTCATTACCGCCGATTTTAGTCGCAGCATTGGTTGGTACATTGGTGTCGCTTATTCAGGCGTTAACTCAGGTCCAAGAACAAACGTTAGGCTTTGTGGTCAAGCTTATCGCGGTCATTATTACACTGTTCGTCACAACGCAATGGCTAGGGGCAGAGCTCCACGCCTTCGCCTCGCTTGCTATGGATAAAATTCCTCAAATACGATGAGTTATCACGACTTACACCAGGTTTTATTTTTGTACAGTCTGACGTTACCTCGGTTAATGGCATGCTTCATCTTTTTGCCTATTTTGAGCAAGCAAATGCTAGGCGGCACCATGGTGAGAAATGGTGTGCTTTGCTCACTCGCGCTGTTTATATTTCCGATGATTAATCAGCAAAGCTTGCCCGCAGAAACCGACGGCATTTGGCTGATAGTGATTTTGGGTAAGGAGGTATTAATTGGGCTATTGATAGGGTTTGTTGCTGCTATCCCCTTTTGGGCGATAGAAGCGGCCGGTTTTCTGGTCGACAACCAACGTGGTGCTGCCATGGCAAGTATGTTTAACCCAACGCTAGGCTCACAATCCACACCAACAGCCGTGTTGCTGACCCAAACGTTGATTACCCTGTTCTTCTCTGGCGGGGGCTTTGTCACTTTTATCTATGCGTTATTCAAAAGCTATACATCTTGGCCGATCGTGGACTTTTTCCCAACCGTTAGCGACGCATGGGTTAGCTTCTTCTACGCGCAATTTGAACAGCTTATGTGGCTTGGTGTGTTGATGTCCGCTCCACTAGTGTTGGCAATGTTTCTTGCTGAGTTTGGTCTGGCGCTTATCAGTCGTTTTGCACCGCAATTGAATGTTTTTTTCCTTGCCATGCCAATAAAAAGTGCCATCGCGAGTGTTTTACTGATCGTGTATCTCGGAATAATGATGGATCACTTTGAAGTACAGTTTTACGGCATTACCCGATTCGCAGAACAACTCAATACCATTTGGCAATAACGCTTAGGATTCTTTATGAGTGCAGAAAAAACAGAGCAACCCACCGCAAAAAAGTTACGCGATGCTCGACAGAAAGGTCAGGTTGCCAAAAGCCAAGAAATCGTATCGTCTGCATTAATTTTGGCGCTCATAATTGTACTGTTTGCGTTCGCCGATTATTACATGTCGCACATCTCAGCGCTTATTCTCCTACCAAGTAAGCTTGCTTATCAGGGTTTCCAAGATGCGCTAGTCGATGTCGCTATCGCCATCGCAAAAGAAATTGCCTATCTACTCGCTCCGATTATTCTGGTTGCTGCACTCGTCGCCATCTTTTCCAATATGGGGCAGTTCGGGTTCCTATTTAGTGGTGAATCCGTTAAACCCGACATCAAAAAGATCAATCCCGTCGAAGGGGCCAAACGCATTTTTTCCCTCAAGAGTGTGATTGAGTTTATCAAGTCGATCCTTAAAGTCTCTCTTCTTTCCTGCATTATCTGGGTGACATTACGCGGTAACATCAACGCTTTAATGCAAATTCCAACTTGTGGGCTAGAATGTGTCCCGACCATTACTGGCGTCATGATTAAACAATTAATGATTATCTCTTCGGTAGGCTTCATCGTCATCGCTGCCGCAGATTTTGCGTACCAGAAGTTTGATCACACGAAAAAGCTCAAAATGAGCAAGGACGAAGTGAAGCGCGAATACAAAGAGATGGAAGGCAGTCCAGAAATAAAAAGCAAACGTCGTCAGTTACACCAAGAGCTACAAGCCTCTAATCAACGTGAAAACGTTAAACGTTCTAATGTATTAGTTACAAACCCAACACATATCGCGGTTGGCCTTTATTACAAGAAAGGCGAAACGCCCCTGCCCGTCATCACTTTGATGGAAACCGATGCGGTAGCCAAACGTATGGTCGCAATCGCTAAAGAGGAAGGCGTGCCTGTGATGCAAAAAGTCCCTCTTGCTCGTGCACTATACGCCGACGGTAACGTCGACCAGTACATCCCAAGCGATCTTATTGAGGCAACTGCGGAAGTGCTTCGTTGGTTGGCTTCGTTAGAGTCCGAGGCGGACTAACAAACCACATCCCATTCAAGATCTGGGCTTACAACTGCCCAGCTTTCAACCTCGATACTTTCAACGCTATAATGCGGTATCCTTTAACTGTATGTTGTTTTTATGAAATCTAGCTTAAGCATTCGCTCCTACACGAAACGTATGAGCCGACATACTCATAGTGATTATCATCAACTGGTGCTTCCTCTCCAGGGCAACATACATATTGATATGGATAGCTATGTCGGAAAGGTGGCGGTTGGCGACTGCATAGTCATCCCCAAAAGTTGTGCTCACGGGTTTAATGCCGAAGAGTCATCACGCTTTATTGTTGCGGATATGACCACTTTGCCCACTCATTTGATGGATAATAGTGTGGCTGTGTTTTCGATTAGCCCGCCTCTACTGAGCTTTATCCAGTTTGTCGAAAAGCAACTTGAGTATCAGGTTAATGATGAAATTGAAACCTCAATGGTTGCAACCTTCTATCTGTTGCTGGAGCAGCAAAAGCGGTCTCGCTCCGTGGATTTGCGTATTCGAGATGTACAGGTTGTGATCGCGGAGCAGCTTGATCAGCCACTCACCATTGCCTCATTAGCGAATGCCGCTTGCTTGAGTCCGACGCAGTTTAAAAAGCTTTTTAAAGAGCAGCTAAAAGTGAGCGTCCATAAGTACATTACACTACAACGTATGGAAAAAGCCAAAGCACTACTGACTCATACAGACCTTCCAGTTCAGTTGATAGCTGAACGAGTTGGTTATAGTGACCTTTCCGCGTTTAGTCGACGGTTTTCAATGCATTTTGGTATGTCTCCTAGAGAGTTTTCCCGATAGTCACTAAAATAGTCTTCTGGAACAAGTATTCCGTCTTTTCAGCACAAAAATCTCTATCGCTTTCTTTTATTCTTTCTACCCTAAAACAGCCATTCACTAGGTAGAAATTACAGTGTTAAAAAAACATTTCACCGACTATCAATTAGGAACTTTATCCATACTTTTTGCTTCAACCCTGTGGGGAACGACGGGCACCGCTGCCAGCTTGGCACCGGATGTCAGTGCTCTCGCCATTGGCGCATTTTCTATGGGTATTGGTGGGTTTATGCAAGCATGTCTGTCTGCGAAGTCACTGAGGAGAGATTTTCGAAAAGTCGTACATAAGAAGAAAACGTTACTGATTAGTATTATCGCCTTAGCCACCTACCCACTGGCTTTTTATTCATCAATGCGATTCGCTGGTGTGGCTATTGGTACGGTTATTTCTATCTCCACTGCTCCTTTCTTTTCTGCTTTGTTAGAGTGTCTCTTTAGCCGAAATCAGACCATAACCAAGCGCTGGATGATGAGTTTCGCAATCGGGGTCATTGGCATTACCTTGTTGCTGGCTTCTGAGTCATCCGCAAATAGTCTATTTGATCATGATATGAAGCATTGGGGTGTATTACTTGGCCTATTGGCAGGTTTGACGTACGCCATTTACTCATGGGGAGTAAAGGCTATGATTGACCACGGCATTGAATCGCAAACGGCCATGGGAAGTGTTTTTGGTATTGGTGGAGTTTTGCTTCTACCAACACTTTTCATCACGGGTGATAATCTATTTGCATCGTCAACTAATACGGCGGTCATGCTCTACATGGCCTTGATTCCAATGGGGCTAGGTTACGTCGCTTTTGGGTTTGGGCTACGGTTTGTTACAGCCAGTGGAGCTAGCATACTCACGCTATTTGAACCTGTTATCGCAGCAGCACTAGCAGTTGCGATTGTTGGGGAAGAAATTTCTTTCATTGGTTGGGTTGGTATAACGTTGACACTTGTGTGTTTGTTTCTTCAGTCGAAAAGTTAAATTAAACCGATATTAGCCAGCCCCAAAAAGGAACGCTGACGGTAGATAAAGTAAGGAGCAGCACCTACTCCCTACTTTACCATTTGAAATTACACCCAGCCTTCTGCCAAGTACATCAATCGCAATTGACTTGGTGAGCCTAGTTTTTCTAGCGCATCTAATTGGACGTCACTCAGGTTTGGGCATTTATCAAGATAAACTCGTCCGTTTGCTGCATCTAGGGGGAGCTTGTAGGTTAGCTTTTCGTTTATTTTACTTGCTTCCCCTTTATCAATCGCTCGAACAGCTGGCATGAGCCAATCCCAATCTTCTCCTAACAGTTTTTTAAACGCCCCGTTAGCAATAGACTCGGTTTTACTTGGTGCATCCTCTGGGCTTAGCTTCAAGATAGAGTCTACGTCAGGAACCAAGTGCTCACTTGGTTCTGAACCCAACATCTTTTTCAGTGTTAATCGAGCGGCTTCCATCTCTTGTGCCTCTTTAGGCGCTTGAGGAGAAGTCATTTCAGTATTCTCCTTAGGACCAAGGTACGCCATTAATGCGCGGACAGAAGCCGGATCTTGCATACTAAAGGTAAAGTCTCCTTTGGCATTAGAAACTTCAAGCCTTGGTAAAACACCAGACATCTCACCTTGCATGAGTTGTTCTTTGACTTCTGTATTTAGTCCGTATGCTCCAGCTTGGTTCGCCACAAAGCCACCGCCGCTCATGATAGCAGTCGTTGCCGCAGAACCGATTGCCTCTTTTGCTATCGGTGTGACGCCCACCGTTGCTACAGAGCTAACACCGAACGTGCCCAGGCTCCCCGTCGCCATACCTAACGTAGCTCCAATGCCACCTTCAGCCGACAGTATCGCATGACCTTGAGCCAAGGTTTGCTGCATCGGCATAGAAAGACGTTGATCTCGCCCTGGCAGCTGTGAAATTTGTTCTAACTGATGATGGTAAGCCTCAGCATCACCATTTACGGCCGCTTTGTGCAGCTCTCGACCTGTAGAAATCAATAAGCCAACGCCAGGTAATGCCAAGTTAATAACGGCGTTCACACCAGAACCTTTTAGCTTTTCTTTGCCCATCTGTAACAGTTCAGCAGCGAAGCCATCCATTTTTCCTGGATACTGGGCTTCTAAACTCACCTGCATACGCGGATCTTTGCTGATCGCATCAAACGTATTTTTAAGCTGCTGGTACGTATCGCTGCTCACTTTTATTTCATCCAATAGGCTGACAACTTCTAAGATTTTACGCTCAGTAAGTGGCTCACCGCGATAGCCTGAAGGACTCACTAGGGAGTAAGCCAACAGCGCAACCTCAGGTTTTTCTTGCTTAAGTAGCGCTTGTTTTAAATCAAGGTGAGTTTTGATGTTTTCTTGGAAAAACTTAGTGTATTTGCTTCTCAATACGCCTTCGTGAATAGAAGCAAACTTGTGACCTTTGTGGAATGTGGAAGGTTCTTTTACTTCACCTCTTTTACTGATCACTCGGTCATCTTTTTGCGCAGCAACTGCACGAAACTGCTCTAGATCAGGTACTGGGCTTTGGCTGATTTTTTGTGTTGTATTAACCATTTTTCTCTCCTACACACGAAGTGATTGAACATGAGCTTGTTCATGATTAGAGGTGGTTGGAATCGCTTGATCCAACATTGCGAAACGCGCTTGCCACAGCTCGGCCTGTTCAATAACTTCGTGAAACCAAGCGGTAAGGTTCGTCGTATTTAGATGCTCAACGGGTTTACGTCCTGCTAAGACAAGCTGTCGACCGTTTGGAGCCAAAGCAAGTGCGAGGCTGCCACTACCTATTCCTTGATAGTTAGCATGAGCAAGAAGCTCTAAACCTTTTAGTCGTTGTTCACCGGATTTTTCTAACCCTCCGAACGTTACAGACAGCATCAAATCATCCGTATCTGTCGCGATGAAATACAACATGTAGCGATCATCGACCAGTAGCTGACAACGTTCATTTTCTTCAAAATTCAGTTCGGGCAACTCATTGAGTTGGCAAAACTCCAAGAGCAGTTGTTGAATCGTGTTCATAACTTTTTCCTTTTGTTTCAATAACTCTATTGAACAACGATTGCAGATTGAACGATGTCGGTAATGGCTTTATTTTTGTCACTTTTTCGCCTTCATTGTGAGGTTTTCCGCAGAAATCTCGCTCTAAAATCGAGTTGCCAGAGTAATAAAAAAGAGCAGCTCAGAGCTGCTCTTTCAATAAAGGTTAGATGCTTAGCATGATGTATTTGCTCACTTCTTTTGCAGAGTGACTAACCCAGTTTATGGCTATCAAAAATGACTTCTGTTGGCGGGAACATATTCGAAACAGGTGGTCGTTGTGCATCTCCAAACATTGGTGCACCGAATGCAGATGTCGCCCACGGGTCAACAATTTTCACATCCTTACTCCACGTTGATGGATCTTTTATGTCGCTCTCCTCTTGTCGACCAACCAGTACATAAAGGTGTGTACCTGAATGACCCTTTTTAAACGCAACCACTTCTACTTTGGGTTCACTTTCAGGTGTTCCTGACATGCCTTGAATCATCTCAGCGGCGGCAGCAAAGGCAAATGTAGTACAGCAGCCGGCTTTCGCGGTTTGTACTGCCTTAGCAATGTTCTGTAGAGTGCTTAATTGCGGTGCGGTTCCTCTTTGTGCTGCAGCTTGAACTCCGTTTGCGGACATCGTCGCTCTGTGATCTTGCATGATTCGCGCTTGATCCGCGTGAAGCTCTTTTAGTCGTGGCTTTCCTTTTGTTTCATAAAACTGTGACCCCTTAACACCGAACGTATTTAAGTCCGTACAGGCAAAATCACCAAGCTTTTGAAGGTTGGCTTTATGTTCGTTGATAAGCGCGGCACTCGATGAAGCTTTATTGGTTTTGGAAGATGAGGCTGCCGTTTGTGCAGTGGGCCAATTTGAGCTAGGACCAGACGACAATCTCTCAAGATTTTTCAGGCTCCCAAGCGTTAACTTGTTTTCACCGTTCAACACATTTTTCAGCATGAGCTTCGCAACATCTTTAGGAATACCCTGCTTAGTAAGCAGGTTCACTACAATATCTTTCGCTTTATTCTGGTGGCTAATACGCGCGCTGATACTTTTATTTTTTGGTGCGCCCTCTTTAACAAAAATATCTTTACCGTTGTGTGCTCGAACCTCTTTGTCGTCAGCTTGATTTTGTGTCGCCAAATGTGACGTTAACTGACTCAACGAGTGCATGTGCGATGTATTAATATTGACCATGTGTGATGCCTTAAACTTGAATAAATGCGTGTACGTCTGTTTGGCTAAAATCTACAACCGTGTTGTTTTGAAATAACTGTACCCAAGTATCAACTAATTCATTCAACTGAATGATTAAGTTAGCAATGTTGGTGAGTTCACTTCCAGCCGCGATAGCAACTTGAAGAACAACGTCTTTGCGTGTTGGATTCACACAAAACTGCACACCACCTGTTTCTCGATACAAGAAGTTGTATTCAAGTAAAACTTGAAGTTTATCTAGCGTAATATCATCTTGTTCTATAAGCAGGTTTTTGGAAATCAATAACTCGCCTTTTTCCTCTACGAGCAGAACATCGACACTGTTGTTTTCAGCAAAATGCAGTGACCACATTTGATCGTCATACGCTGTCACGCGCTCAAGGTTCAGCACTTCTCCTAGCTCAGAGAGAAGCATATTAATCTTTCCTGTATCCATGTTGTGTCCTGTCTAATTTATTATAACTAAGTGACATCGATATATTTATTGCAGCGAAGCCACTTGGGTATAACGGCTCATTTAAATAAGCGAATAAGGATAAAAGAGATTTTATGGCGAGATAGAAACCGACACTTTATTTCAACGTCTCATTTTTATTGCTATTAGCCGTTTTATTGAGAAGAAAAATTAAGGTTAAGCTGGAAAATAAAAGAGCGGCAATCGCCGCTCCGAAAATTAAATAGAAGTAGAAAATCACTTAATACCGTGAAGGCTATTTTCTGCATCCATAGCTAAAGGATTGAACGAGTCGTTACGAAGTTCTGCTATCGCGTATAGCATGCGACCCATGCGACCATTTCCATCGGTAAAGCCATGGTACCCGATAACTCCGGCGAACAAATGTTTACCTAAGTCTTTATCTTCTACAGGGTTCTCTTTCAAAAAGCCTTCAATGTGCTGCTTTAACATGCCCTCACCGCCAATACTTGAAGGCAAAGTGCCACCCGAAATATTTGGCCCTCGGTAATCACGCTCAACATTAGGCACCAATCGAGTGTGCAGCTCTTTTAGGTTTTCCATATTCAATAAATCTTTACCATTAGACGCGTATTCTTTCAGTAAAGACGTAATATTTTCGGCATCGTTTCCTTTAGAGTTAGAAGCATTAATGATCCACGCCGTAGCTCTTTCAACATTATTGGTTACGCCACTTTTGTTAAACGCGTCCTCTGCCAGTCCTTCAGCGTATACACCTTGGCTTAGATCGGTGCTTGCTAGACCTTCGATATGACGTTGCGCCGATTTAAGATGCATCACCTCCATATCAAACACCGCTTGCATTTGATTAATGCTACCTGCCGGGTTTTTCTGCGCTGCAGATACACCACCGCCGTAGTCTTTTACTACACGTCCAGCAAGCGACTTCGCTGCACTTTCGCCAATCAGTGATGTGAGGTTTTTACCAGAATCGGTTTCTAACATTGCCTCTGTCATCGCTCGCTCTGCTAACTGGTTTAGCTCAGCAGAGTTCGACTGAACTGATTTACTGTCTAACTTCGCAAAGGCATTTAAGACATCTGATGCGGTTTTTATGCTTCCATCTTTGAAGAACATTTGTCCATGCTCAACAGAAGAAGCAGCTTGTAAACGCTGAGCTTGTCCTTGCTCATTATCAAATACGGCTTTTGTAAGGGCTTTCGCTACCGATTGTGGGCTACCTTCGCGAAACAGTTTTCCTGTCGCTTCAAAAAATCGCGCTACTGCACCATTCGTAGGATTGGCGCGAGTAAATTCTTGGGTCGCTGCGTTAATTTGGTATTCTTTGCCACCAATACTCAGCTTACCTTCGTTAAGTATCTCGTTACGAGCTTGCGGCATGGCAGCCTGCAACGCGCTAACACTTCCAAAACTGATCATGTTTTAAACCCTTAATGTGGAAAAATGAGTGGTATTCGTTTCCGGTACTTCGGTTGTTTTATTGGTTACTTCTTGTGTATTCGCACTTTTTAACCACTCGATGAAATTCGCAAATGACTCATCGAAAAAAGATGCAGTTAGCAGTTGCTGAGGCAGGTGTATGAAACCGATATATCCGGTCTCTTCCTCCCAGCATACCGCTGGAGAGCCTTGCGTTAAGGCATCTTTCATATGTTGATGCAAAATATCAGCACTCGGTTTATTACCTGAAATCAGCCCGATAAGCGTCACACGATCTTCTTGTGCACGAATTGTGATTGCTGTGTTTTGCTCAACGAGTAGATGGCAACAATCATCCTCATCAAAAACCAACGGCTCCAATTGGCAGCGGCTGGCAAAATCTGTCAGTAAAGAAGTTATAAATCCATTAGCCATTCGACTAAATAATCCTATTTTTGTTGTTTTAGAGGCGCTGCTTGGTTGCAACACTTATCAACTAAGCAGCTTTCTTAGATGTATTCTTAAGGATTTATGGCAGTGAATATTTTAGAAATGGTCGGATTTTTTTTGTTTAAAGGCATTAAAATGAAAAAACTCAGCAAGTGCTGAGTTTTTGAGGTTTATTCATGAATCGTAATTTTACGCTCGCTGAGCTGCTTCACCATGGCTTGCTTTAATGCATGCAGCTGTCCATCAATACTGGCGTCGATGATCCCAACTTCTGTTTCCAAAATGCAGCCTCCATTTTTCAAGCGCGCATCTGCTACCACGTCAACGTAACCGACTTCAGGGAAATCACTTAATACACCAGCCACCTTTTCCCTCACCTCAACAACCTGCTCTGGGTGGACATGTAAAATGACCTGCTTTTGGTTGCTCACCAGTTGCAACGCTTCTCGAACTACACTCACCGTGGTATCGACATCATCGAAGGTATCGATGATCTTACGTACTGCTTCTAACACCACACCTGTCATTTTTTCTTCGACTTGCTGATAGTAGTCATTACAACGTGCTAAGGTTTCAACCATCGTTTGCGCATTTTCAATCTTGGCTTGTGCAAGGCCATCTTGATAACCACGTTGTTTTTCGGTTTCGTAGGCTTGTTGGGCATTAGCAATGATGCTTTCAGCTTTGGAGTTCGCGGCTTCAACTAAGTGTTGCGAATCCAGATAACTGGCATAATCTTTCGCTTTCAGCACCTTTAAGCCAGGTGCCAGCTGCAAATTGTCTGTTTTTATTTCAACAAATGAAACCATTGAGGAATAACCTGTTTTGCGATTTTTTTTGTGAGTCGATACGCCAGATCTCGTTGATCCGCTTCCAACCAGTTAGCTGTTTCCGCGTTTTCGCTAAGTTGCTTTTCCAATTTGAATTGCCAACGAAGAACAACATCTTCCGGTGAGTTAATCAAAATAAACCTCATCCAAAAATATCCCAGCGCCCTCATGCTTGCTTCAACAGACCTTTCATCCAGTAGTTCTGGTAACGAACGCTGCCAGCCTTGCGGCCAGCTGGATAACAGCATCGGCCCGTTTTGAATTAAGAACCGAGCGCCTTCCAAACCAAAAACGTTGTTCAGAACCTGTTTCGGGTGTTTTAAGACAACGCTTCGCATCGCAACGCAATGCAAAGCTCCACCCACCATCAATACGAGTTGATTCAACGCGTCTGTCGGGAGCAATGCCAAACTATGACAAGGTCTGTTAAAAGCCATCTCAGGAACGGGAGATAACGCCCACTCATTGATACACCATTGGTTGAACATGGGGTTATCTCTCCAGCCTTCGATATTTAGTAACCAAGGCTGCTTTTGCTCTATCCAACTTCTATGGATGTACTGGCAAGGCGCATAGTTAAACTGGTGTTGTACCTGCGCGAGTGGTGTTTCTGGTTTAACCACGCTTCGTGTTCCTACGACACCATGTAAAAGTAGCGATATTCGAGCCGATGAGTGCCGCTACCAAGAACACCAAAATGGCGATAAGATTATTCGCCGTCTCTTTGGTGACCTGAACCGACAAAATGCTTTTAAATTGATTGTTTTGAGTAGCAACTCGAACCTCTGATGAGGGTACCATCACTACGCTGATTCGATCGTAGTTCAACCCCTCAATACTGTTGTTCACTAATAATTTGATCTGCGGAACATATGAATCAAGCGCAATATCTGCCGCGTGTTTAATAAATACGGAGGCAGAAGCTGGAGTTGGACGCTCTCCTGGACGCAGATCTTGATCTTCCAAAACAACATGAACACGTGCCACTAGCACGCCATCAATCTGAGATAAGGTTGAGGAGAGCTCTTGAGATTTCGCGTATACCAAACGTGCTCGTTCTGCTAATGGTGACGAGATCAAATCGTCTTTAGGAAACACCTCTTTCAGTGTAGAAAACTGCTCTCTTGGATAGCCTTTTCGCTTTAGCGCGTCTACCGCGAAGGCGATTTGAGAACTGTCTACCATTAACTTGACGGTGTTGTCTTTGTCAGGTTCTTTTGTTGCAACGACACCTTCGGATAGTAAGATCGACAACATCTCATTACCCTCTTTCTGAGTAACGTTGGTGTATAGCTCGGTCTGACAACCTACCAGAAACAACGTGAGCATGATGAAAACTGCTCTCATTTTATTCATCATCACTATTGTGCCTTCAATAAGGTTTCTACGTTTTGTGTGGTTTTACCCACGGTTTTCGCGATCAGCTCTTCTTGAAAAGTAATGCGTGTCAGCGCCCACTGCATTTGCAGTAATTGCGCCGGATCATCACCCACCATCTTCATGTTGTCTTGCAGGTTACTTTTCGCGTTATCGATAGTGTTTTTCAACTCGCTGATGTTTTCTAGCAAACCTCCCTCCAGGCCATTACTTGCCTCGGGAACCGACATGGCTTGCTCAAAACGTTCGCTTAAACCGTCTTCGACTTGCGCATCCTGCAACTTATCAATGTTGGTTTGCATCACCTCGGTGTACTGCGTGTTTATCATATGTACTCCTAAGATAAATCTAACTTGTGACTGTGAGTCATGATGTTTTTCACCATCGCATTTTTTTGGATCATGAAGCTAAGTTCATCACGAACCATGTCCAGTGTTGATGCCATATCAGGTAACGACTTCAACTCTGCCCAGCAATGCCATAAGGCTTGTTCTTTCTGGGCACCCAGTGGAAAATGCTGCGCTAGCATTGCTTTTAGTGCTGTTTTATCAGCAGGTGGTTCGGCAATAAGCTGTCCCGAAAAATTCCCTAGTAACTCCTGCTTCAACACCTTTAACAAATCAGATTGTGGCTGCTCGTTGCCTTTTGCACTCTTCGCCCCATGAAAGGCGTACCACATTGCCTCTCGTTTAACTTGAGGGTCGGAGAACGCTTCATTTAACGATGATAAGACACTTTGTTTACTGACAACCTCTGCGTCTTTTAATGATTCGTACCACGCTTTAATCTCCGCCAGTTTGGCTTCTGTTTTCTCTAGCGTCTCTTTTGGAGAAACATGTGAAACTTGCTCTTGCTTGTCACTTCGCTCCATGAGTGCTTTCATCTTGTCTTCATCGCTCCGCTCATAATGGCGCGACTCCGACTGACGCAAAGATTGGTGTTGAAGACTTAGGTTGCTTGAATCAATGATCATCCAAGATTCCTAATGTCCTGAGAAAAGCTCGCAGCAAATGCTTGGCTTTCTTCGCTTCCTTGTGACGCAAGTTCTACCCAGCTTTCCGCTTTGCTCAGTAAACCGGCTTTGGCAGAAGCAAGAGCCGCTAAGCTGATCAGATCTGGATAGGCATTACAAAGTGGTTCGAGTAATTGATGAGCCTCTTCATACAAGCCTTTATTCATGAGGCTCATTGCACGAATCATCGCAACGGTCTCTTCAGAACCTGAGCTTGCTTCAAGGCCATCTGCAATCGTGTTGGCTTCTTGATGACGATGCATACCTGTTGCCATCAGCGCGATTTCAGCCAGCAGTTGGCGCGTTTCTCGTTCCATGCTTTACACCTTCTGGAGAATCGACTGCATCACATCTTTAATCGCACGAGTGGTGGTCGCATTGATATTGTAAACAACAGACCATTTGTTGATCGCGTGCTGAAGCTCGGCAAGCTTTGATGGATCATCGGCATTGGTTTCTAGGTTCTTGATGGCTGCCGTCACTTCTGTGTTGGCATCTTTCGCTTGTTGTTCTAACTTAGCTTTAACATCATCAAGGTTTACACTGTTACTAGCATCGTAAAATGACATAAGACTTCCTCGTATTTTTTAGTTAGCTTCGTATGATTCAACGACCGCATGGGCGGCTGTGTAAGCTTCATACTGTTTGAGTAGCAATTGGTACTGCTGTGGTGAGCACCCTAAATCCAACTGACGTTTCACCACCGCTTGTGCTTCTAAGAGCTTGCTCTTAATCTTGTGCACTTCCGCACCGTTTGTGTCGTTATTTAAAATTTGTTCAAGATTTGTCATTGTTCGTCTCGCCTTCATATCCGAGTTCTATTGTTATCACCCGCCCGCCTTTAACCAACTCAATACCAGCAGGTGTAACACTGGATATTCGGTAGCCCTGAGGCGTTCTTGCACCGACCATATAGCGAACGTTATCGGTCAGAATCACATATGGAACCTGGCCAAAGTTAACGCTACGAAACGGGAAATCGATATTGGTGCCTTTACTCACCTTAGGTATGGATTTCAAAACTAAGTACGGTTTCTCACCATATTGTTCCCGGAAGTCTCGGGTCACACCGTAAAATCGAGTCGTTTCGATATCATCAAGCTCACCACGAACTTCGATGCGATCACCGCTGGTGACCAACTGGATTTTTTTCAGTAACTCCGCATCCGTCAATAACGCTTTTAGCGTATCCATGTAGGCACCCGCTCGCTGCAGTTCAACCTTCCACGCAATAAGACCCGGCACGTCTCGCTCCAAGATTTGTTCAACTTGGTTCCAGCGGCTTGCATCATCGATATAGCCCGTCAGCAGCAGTGTTCCGGTCTCATCGCCATTTTCGACTTTCACTTGGTGATAGCCGAGGTTGCGCAAAATAAATCGA
Source organism: Vibrio sp. 2CM40D (assembly GCF_023161825.1). Classification (NCBI taxonomy): domain Bacteria; kingdom Pseudomonadati; phylum Pseudomonadota; class Gammaproteobacteria; order Vibrionales; family Vibrionaceae; genus Vibrio; species Vibrio sp. 2CM40D. Next base: position 59,704 of record NZ_JALNTL010000010.1, on the reverse strand, counting down.
ACCCCGCGACGGATTTCTTCCATCGTTCTTAAGTCACTTTTGTAATTGATGCCCAATACATCAATTCGACCAAGCAGATCGAGTTTCTGTGTTCGGTCTTCAACATAGCCCTCTAAGACTGCTTGGCGTGCGGCGGCATTCCATTCCACACGAACGTCGCTAAGTTTGAGCTCGCCTAAGATGTTACGTACCAAAACAATGGGTTCTGCTTCTGTAACAATTTCATTGTTGTTTCCGTTAGCTTGGCTGTACCACATACCGGCAAAAATGACACTCGGGACAAAACTACAGAGCAAAGCGATGAGCGTTGTTTTTTTCCAGCTAGAGCGTTGCACAGCAACCACAGGTGTATTCTGTTGGCTAGATTCGTCGCTGACGTTACTCACAATTAACGCATCTTCCGCGTATCCCAGAGCGAACTTCACAACGCCGACCGAGACAACAGCATGGCGTGACAACTCGATACCATCACCTGCAACAGCGATGTCTTCACTGTTAATATTTGCCTCTTCGCAGCCTCGTAAAATGACCGAGTCTTGATGGCAAACGAGGGTGAAATGGTTCGCTTCGACCCCAGCATCAGACAGTACAAGATCAGCAATAAAGTCGTCACTGCCAAGCACGAGAACACCTTCAGGTAAGGTGACTTCTACTCCGGTATGCACGCCTGATAAAATACGAATTTTCCATTGCTGCATCGCGGTTAAGACTCCTCTGAAGGGCGCACACACTCACTTTGTGAGTCATCACATTCCAATACTTTCACCCGCCAACCCTTTTGCCCTGTTGGTAATTGGCACTGCGTTAATTGAGACGACTTTTTCTGTGACAATAAGTCTTGTTGATAGCGCTCGGCCTGAACCCTCGATGTGCAGCTATATACTTCCACTACCGATTTAAATTCAGCGCTATTGTTGGAGATGTTGTTAAGCCTGCCTATACTTGGTCGCAAGTCATATTCGTTGCCAATCAACACACTATCGCCAATACCATCCACAACAATTCGAGGTTCTAAAATAAACATTCGTACTGTGCGGCGCTTAGTATTGGTATTACTTCTAAACAGCGCGCCTAAATATGGGATGTCTCCTAGCAATGGCACTTTACGTAACTGATGGCTCACTTCATCTCGGTACACACCACCGATAAGTAAGCTTTGCCCTTGTTTAACCGTCGCTAAGGTGCTGATTTCAGTTTTACGAACGGAAGGAAGATCATCGACACCACCATCAGCGATCTTTGCACCGTCTTCGAGATGAAGGCTCAGGTTAATTTCAGGTCGTGCAGCAAATCTATCACCAACGATACGTGGGACAATTCTCAGTAACGTGCCATACGTGACCTCTTCCAGCGCTGCGGTTTCTTTACCAACCAGCTTGACGTAAAACGTGCTGCTGTTGTTCAGTACCGCTTCGACATTTTCCTGAGTTAACAATGTTGGCCTTGAAACCACTTGAGCACTGCCTTTGGATTCCAATAAACGAATTTGAGCCAGCAAGTAATTTAGGTTGGTTGAATCAAGCAAGGACTTAAAGTTCTGTCCACTGCCGAGCGTCACATCCCCCGAATTCACATCACCTGTTGTTTTGATATCGACAATGCGGTTGTTTCCGACAGACACTCCCGCTCGCCAATCCACTCCTAACTGACTTAAATCGTTGGCACTGATATCGACAATCGATAGCGCGACTTCAATTCTTGATTGCGGCTGGTCTAATTGCGCGACCAGTTTACGATAGAGCGGTAATCGTGCTTGAGTATCACGAACGATAATCGCATTAAGGCCCGGCTCTGCTTCAACTGTTGCGCCACCATGAACTGAGGCGGTTTTATTACTTTTTACAGGCTTATCTGGACTGGTAACTTCTTTGCTAGACGCACTCGCCACTTGCGTTTGAACACCAGACACGACCCGTTTTAACACCGATGCGATGCCCGGGACCGTAATTGTCTGATCTCGATATGCAATTTCTCTATCCGTTGCAGAAGCGTACTTCAAAGGAATTATCTCAACGAATAATTCGTCGGTTGAATTCGATTTCTGCAGCAAGCGCGTTTCCAATGCCTCCGCCGTTTGTACCACTAAGTCGACATAACGTGGAGGACCAGCAAGATAGACTAACCCTTTGCTCTCAGCAGCTCTCCAACCATAACGAGAATCCCAAACGCCGGTGGAAATTAACGTACTGCGTAGCTCTCTAGCCGTAAGTAATTCCAATTGAAGTAAACGTGAGCGAGTTTCTGTCGCCTTATAGACATGTAAGACGGCTCCATCGAAATACCACATCAAGTTGTACACTTGCGATAAGTAATCGAGGAATTCCGCCGGATCTTCAGGGGTAAAACGCCCATTCACTCGATCGTTGACTTTGTCACTAACAGAAACCGAGACACGATAATTTGCACCGAAGTTATTCAACAACTCTTTTAATGAGTCATTATCTGCATAGTAGCGGAACGGTTGTTCGGGCCAGTGTAAGTCTGTTGCTTGCGCGTATCCCAAAGGAACAACACTCACTGCGCATAACAATGCCTTTGTTACAGCACGCCTAATGTTGGGAAAGATTTTTAGCATCATGGTAACCACACTGTATGGTTGATTGTGTGGTTCACGCGTTCTTGTTCCAATAATGCAATGTAACGCTCATATAGATTGACGTGCTTAGAAAGCAAAGCAGAGAACCGTTCCACCGAACAGTCCTCAACCCGTACTTTACTTTGCAAAATCAATTGCTGATCATCATTGGTTGTCAGTACGCCGCCATCCTCACGAATGGTTTTTAATGAGAGCTGCATGCAACGTTGTAACGCTTGTTCTTGTTGATAATCTAGATGCTCTTTAAACTGGAAGGGTAACGTCGCTTCCCATAAAATCCATGACGCACGTTGCTTGATGGTCAGTGATAACTGGTCAACCTCGATGTTGTAAGAACCATTTTCTGAGGCAATAAAATCCCCTACCTTTAGCGCTTCCGCTAAAGATTTCATTATCTTATCTAACATTTAACGCCCTATTTAGATCTGGCTGAGGTGATTGCAAGCCTGGCCGCACTGACCACTTTGAGTATCAAAATAGTAGTGATCGATATCACCAACAGTTTGCATGTTCTTGAACCATTGCCATACTTTCGCAACCGCATTTTGGTCGTTGTAAACCACATCGCATGCATCCCAAACTTCGTTCAGCTCAGGGGCTTCAAGTCGCACTTCCGAACACCAATTTTTCCACTCAGAAATAAATTGTTCGGTTGTAGAGGTGTACTCCGCGAACCCTTTCAGCTCGTCTAAAGACGGTTGCCACTTCTCAATTAACAAACGATGACATTCAATCACTTGCAACTGTTGTTCGCTTAACGTCCCAAGTTGCTTTTTAAGTTGATGCTGCTGGCTCTTAATAAGATCGAGTTGCTGTTGAACAAAGACGGCACTAGTGTCTTCCCCTGATAGCTTCGACCAATATTCCTTCTGAATATCGAGTTGATTGATAAGTTGTTCAACTTTAATCGAAGCATGAAGAGCACTTTGATCGACTTGTCGGTTAATCCACTCGTTGAGTGATAAATGGAAACAAAGCATCAACGTTTTTGGGACAGCCAAATTAAAGCGAAAGCCCAGACGAGAGTTGATGTAGTCCAGCCTTTGTTCGAACGTTGTGATTGTGCTGCTATCACTGAGCTGCGATCCAATTTCCAAAAATAAACGCATGGCAAACCGGTCTATCGAAGCACCAAGTTTTTGATACGTTTTAACTAACTGGCTAGCGCATAGGCTATCGACGACATTTCTATCCAACAAGCGTTGAAGTAAAGATAACTGCTCATAATTTATGACGCCTTCACTCAACAATTGTCGGTGATTGACGTGCACAACATTGAGATCCTGCGTAGGTTTCGAGGCGCTTTCATAACGAGCTCCTCTTTGTAAAACAGTCACTTTCCGCTGTGTCACTATGCTGTCTGGAAAAAGCGAACGGCGTCGCCAATGCTGCTTTTTCATTTATGTTCGTCTCCGCACCCCTTTCGAACAATCCAGAAAGAAAGAGATGTAATAATTTTTAATCGTTCGTTGTTACACGATACATAATAGAATTTACACTGGTGAGTGACTTTCAAAATTAGTCAGAAAATTTTAGTCCCAAGTCATTTCATTTCGCGATAGCCACTTGATCGTCTCCCGAACGTACGCGGCTTGGGGTCGTTCCAAAACGACGACGGTAACTCTGCGTAAAGTAAGACTGGCTGGAAAACCCTGCCTCCATCGCCACATCTACAATGCTCATCTTGCTCGTCAACAGCAGTTTATGAGCATGCAGTAGTCGACGCTCACTGATCCAAGCTCTTGGAGAAATGCCATAGTGCTCATTAAAAAGCTCTTTAAAAGTGGTTAAGCTGGCACCAAACTCCTGCGCGTAGTCTGTCAACTTCCATTCTTTTAAGTAATGCTGTTCCATAAATCGACGTAACCGTTCCGACGTACGGTTTGTTTGTTGTGACAGCAACGCATACAGTGATTCTCCTCCTTTGCTGTGTAGCAAGAGAATGAGTAGTTCTTCGTATTTTAGGCACATAATGGCATCAGGGTACGCTTGTTGCTCAAGCGTCTGCATGCTAGAAAGCACTTGTTCAACGAGTATGTTCAAACCAAAAGTAAACAAACCAGAACAAACTTTGTCTACCTTAGGCAGCATCATCAAGAGATCACTGTGTTTTTGCAGCAACTGACTAACGAGTTCACTGTCGTAAGCAATAATCGACGCTTTGTATGCCCCATCTAGCGGAGAGTACTCTAACAAGTAATCTCCTTGGGATAGAAATACCCCATTTTCTGCAGCAACATCGATTGTGCAATCACCTGTTTGAACTCGAAGCTGACCATTGTGAACGACAACAATGTGAGACTGGTCTGAGTGAAATACTTCGTCAGATTTTTCATAGCAGGAAAAACTACGAATTTTTCGTGAACTCGAGTCGACCCTTTCTGAGTTTAGTTGGCCTGACACATCCATTTTCTACCCTTCATTATTTTGAGTTTCTCAGTGCAAATGTTGAGAAACTTTCAAAGCACTACTTTGATTGTTGTTATTTCTAAGTACTGCTGTATGAATTAAAGAAGCAAAGAAAAGAGCATAGAAGTTCTATCACTTACCATACCCCCCGAATAATTAGCAAATAACCCAAGCATTACCTTTACCTAAAGGTAAAGGTTTGACTTAGTAAATTTCTGCTGTCCGTCTTTATTATTTTTATCAGATAGCGTTTATCATTAGCCAAAACTTAAATATCATTTCGTTATTTAAGTTTGGTTGTTTTGTTATACATTAGAATACAATTAAATAGATTTCGGCATCGTTTCGAGAACAAAATTAAATTTCCAAAATCATAAAAATGTATGTTTTATAGCCTAAAACGCCAAGCCAACGTGTTCAAGGAGCGAGATATAATCATAAAAAATACTGTTTTTGCAACAAGTATGAGTCTAAAAAACAACTGACCCGATGACTTCAAAGTCATGTAATTAATGTTTATAAAAGACAACAAATCTTTCACAAAAGGAAAGATATGGTCTTTATTTTTATAAATTAGAAAATTCTAATAAAAATGTAGTACTTAAAATTTTATCTGTTTATTTTTGGAACAAGAATCAAGTTTTCTTGTTTATTTCCCTCTAAAAATAAATAGTTCTTTTCTTTTTCAGCAACGAGCTCACCGTTTGAATAAAGCTTTCCAATAATCTTCATTTTTCCTTCACCAGCTTGAATTGGTGCAATTAAAAACGAATACTGCACAGGCAACTGAACGCCTTGGTAGCTCTGAGATGCCGATTTAAGACATTGATTATCAATAACTTTACATATTTCCACTTCAAGAGAAGTAATCGAAGGTGGAAAGTAGCCGTCGACAGAAACCCAACCATAGACTGATGCCTGACTCTGTGTATCAAAGCCATCCACCCCATTGACGGACACAGTCTGACTGCACCCACTCAGTATGAATAACCCAATAAAACCAGCCCATATAGAATTGTTCATTATGACCCCATAAACGTATTTTATATAATCTAGCTCATTTGAAATTCACACAATTCTTTATGTAAAAATATAAAAGATCAACTTATATTTATACTACAAGCGGACAATAAATCGCATTTTTCAACAACACGTAGTTAACATGGACTGTAATTTCAAAAACAGTTTCTGCTCTCTTTCATTCCTTCCTTAATTGAAGTTCATTAGAGAAAAGTGATACTCATATATATCATTGCCATCGAGATATGCATCTGAACACTCTTACTTTTATCTTTCTATTTCTCTCAACACATTTAAAAGCCAAAATATAATAACAACCGACTAATATTGATAAACATGAAGAGATACATCTAATATTTTCCTTGATAAAATTTCAAAAGGGACTATTCCTATGTCAGCACGCCAAACTATCGATGAGATTTTGCTAAAGTTTGCTCATCAAATAGGCTTGCCTGCACTGCATCTAACGGAAAATGAAGTAAGCTTAGCCTTTGATGATAATCTAAGGGTGCATATCATCTTTCATCCTGAATCGACAACTCTGCAGCTCGAAGCTGAGATTGTTGGCCTTCAAATTGTAAATTCCGATCTCTATCGCTCTTTCTTGGCTTTTAATTATCACTGGCCTGAGCACCAGTTATTTTTTAGTTTAGATAACCACCGACATGTCCTATGTTTAAACCGACTCATTAACATTAGGCGACTGGATTACGAATATTTTGAAACAGCTTTAGCAGAATTGCTGACGCACAGCGAGTCGTGGGAAGCGTTATTGTCTTCGCATGTAACCATTGATGAGGCACCACCGATGCCACAAACTTTAGACTTGAGAGTTTAGGTGTCTTTATGTCCAATGACATCCAATCCACATACACCAATTCATCGGTTCATGACGTTCAACAAGCGCAGCAAAGTGATGCAGTGCCGCAAGGAACGTTTCATGGCCGTAAAGTCACCCTACTCTCCTCATCAGAAAGCAGTATGACGCGAACAAGCTCTAAAAGAGAGCTTGGTGAATGTTTAAATCAATTTGCCAGTCTCGAATCTTGCAATCGCGTTTTGGACTTTGATCCGCAACTCAATATTGACAAGCAAAACGCCGCCGTAGAAAAGCTTATGGAACGAAAAGTGGCGATAATTCAACGTTCCTGATATCACAATATAAGCAGGTTAAACATCTAAGTTAACCTTCAGCCGACAAGCTCACGCTAATAAAAAACCCCGAAGATTCGGGGTTTTGATTCATACTGCTTTTTCTTTATTAATTACTTAGTTTCACTAGAAGAAGCCTAACGGGTCGATGCTGTAGCTAATCAGCAAGTTCTTAGTATTCTGGTAGTGGTCCAGCATCATCTTGTGCGTTTCACGCCCGATACCCGATTTTTTGTAACCACCGAACGCTGCGTGTGCAGGGTAAGCGTGGTAACAGTTAATCCAGATTCGACCAGCTTCAATATTACGGCCCATACGATATGCGACGTTCGCATCACGTGTCCAAACACCTGCGCCTAAGCCATATTCGGTGTCGTTTGCGATTTCCAACGCTTCTGCCTCATCTTTGAATTTGGTGATAGCGATCACTGGGCCAAAGATTTCTTCTTGGAAGATTCGCATCTTGTTGTGGCCTTCCAACATGGTTGGCTGAATGTAGTACCCCTGGTTGATAGACTCTGGCTGTTCTGACACTCCACCACCAAAGACCACTTTTGCGCCTTCTTCACGGCCGATTTCCAGGTAACTTAAAATCTTATCAAACTGTTCTTGAGAAGCCTGAGCACCAACTTGAGTATCGGTATCGAGCGGATTACCTTGTTTAATCAGCTGTGCACGTTCCGTCAGTTTCTCTACAAACTTGTCATAAATCGCTTCATGAACCAGTACGCGAGATGGACAAGTACAAACTTCACCTTGGTTGAAGAAACCAAGTAACGTACCTTCGATACACTTATCAAGATACTCATCTTCGTAATCGAAGATATCTGAGAAGTAGATGTTTGGAGATTTACCACCTAACTCAACTGTCGATGGGATCAAGTTGTCTGCTGCACATTTCAGAATGTGGTTGCCAACTTGCGTAGACCCGGTAAACGCGAGTTTCGCAATGCGGTTGCTGGTTGCTAATGCTTGACCCGCTTCAGAACCATATCCGTTTACAACGTTGATGACACCAGGAGGAAGAAGGTCACCGATTTTTTCCATCAGAACCAGAATGGATGTTGGGGTTTGCTCTGCTGGCTTCAATACCACACAGCAACCCGCCGCTAGTGCCGGTGCTAGTTTCCAAGCCGCCATCAACATTGGGAAGTTCCACGGAATAATTTGACCAACCACACCAATCGGTTCTGGGAAGTGGTAGCTTGCGGTGTGCTCATCCAGTTCTGCCGCACTGCCTTCTTGTGCGCGAATACAGCCAGCGAAGTAACGGAAGTGATCCACTACTAAAGGTAAATCTGCCGCCAAGGTTTCGCGAACTGGTTTGCCGTTTTCCCAAGTTTCTGCAACTGCAAGCTCTTCTAGATGCTGCTCAATACGGTCAGCAATTTTCAGCAAGATGTTCGAACGTTCTGTCACGCTGGTTTTGGCCCATTTTGCTCTGATGTTGTGCGCGGCATCCAGTGCTAAATTAATATCTTCCTCGCCAGAGCGAGCAACTTTACAATACGCTTGTCCGTTGATTGGTGAGATATTGTCAAAGTACTCACCACCCGTTGGTTTTACCCATTCCCCACCGATAAAGTTATCGTAATGCGATTTAAAGTTAACAATGGCATTTTCACTACCTGGCTGTGCATAGATCATAACTCTTCCTTTTGTTTCTCGTTCAATGTGTTATTGCAGTGTCGTATCGCACTGTTCACAAAGAGCATTACGCAAGTCACACGCCAACTACGCCACACTTGTTGTTAATTAAATGTAAAACTATGATTATCAAGCGATAACAAACCAAGTGAGCGATGTTTGAGCGGATGTATGGTGTGAACACCAATGTTCAAGTGTTCCAAAATGGCACACCCTCACTGTGACAAAATGGTACAGTCATGGAACTTCAACACATTAGCGATAACAATTGGCTTTCAACTTCATGGGTCAGAAGTGAACAAGCGGGTTTAAAACAGCGTCGACGCCCTGAAGATATTCGAGTAACGCCAGCAACGCTCCAAGATAGGCGTCACCAACTCAATTTTTTGCTAGAGGCAGTCACTCAATTTGCGCTCCCTCTGTTTAATCAGCTATTTGCTCATAGCGACAGTCGCTTAATTTTGACGGATTCAGATGGTGTCATCATCGGCAGTTGGGGACAGCCTAGATTTCGTGAAAAGTTAACGGAAATCTCGCTAAGCTCTGGTGCATGCTGGCAAGAAAAGGTCAAAGGCACCAACGCGATTGGTACAGCCTTGGTTGAAGCAAAGCCCGTTTCTGTTATTGGTGATCAGCACTTTATCCAACACCATCGTTTTATTAGCTGTTCGGCTAATCCTATTTTCGATCATCTTGGTAACCTCATTGGCGTATTAGATATTACGAGCGAGCAAAAGAGACATGACTTCTCAACGCAAGTACTAGTACAAAACATGGTCCAGCAAGTGGAGAATCAACTACTTAACTTGATTCCACAAGGGCATATTCGTGTGGATTTAGCGTGCGAAAAAGGTTTACTGAATAGTGGTTGGCAAGGAATTATCATTGCAAATGAAGACGGACAAGTTTTGGCTCACAATCAAGTAGCCTCTCAACTTTTTGCGCAAAAAAGTATCATTGGGCAATCCTTAGACGACATTCTATCCACTCGGGGAAATGAGCACCCTTTCGTTTTCAAAACAAAACCGCTTACCGATAAAGATAGCAAGGTCAAGTCTCGTGCTGTAGCGGCGTCCAATGATCTTCATTATGGCGACTCCGCAGTTGAGCACTGTTGGCAGCAAGCCAATCGCGTCATCGATAAAGACATCAGTTTGTTGATTCTAGGAGAGACTGGTGTTGGCAAAAACGAGTTTGTGAAAGCGCTTCATAAAAACAGCCAGAGAAAAACGGGACCGTTGGTTTCCGTTAACTGCGGAGCGCTACCAAAAGATCTGGTTGAATCTGAATTATTTGGCTACGTAGCCGGTGCCTTTACTGGCGCAAACAGCAAAGGCTATCAGGGGAAAATTCGCCAAGCACACAAAGGGATTTTGTTTCTGGATGAAATCGCAGATTTCCCCTTGGAAGCTCAAAGCCGCTTGCTCCATGTATTGCAAGATAAAACCGTGCTTCCCGTGGGTTCAAACCAAAGTATTCAAGTCGATACGCAAATCATTGCAGCCACGCATAAAGATCTGGAACATTTGGTCAGCGAAGGATTGTTCCGCCAAGATTTGTATTATCGCCTTAATGGCTTGATCATTGAGCTACCTCGCTTTGAGGAACGTGATGACAAACGACAACTGATTGAGAACATTCATCGGCGTCACGCCGAATCTGAACAACAGCTTTGCCCTCACCTACTTTCTCTGATGCTGTCTTACTCATGGCCAGGAAATTTGCGTGAACTCGATAGTTTAATCAAAGTATCCGCCTTAATGGCGCAAGGTGAAGAAATATTGGAACTCACACACGTCCCAGCCCACCTAAGTAAGAAACTCAGCCAAACTCAAGAAGGAGCAGCATCCGCTGAACCAACTTCAGAACTGCGTGCAACCGTCGAAGATAAGTTGCTCAAAACATATCAAGCCAACCAGGGGAACATTAGCAAAACGTCTCGTATGCTTGGTGTGAGCCGAAATACCATTTACAGAAAGTTGAAAAGCCTTGGCATATTAAGTTAATTCTACGACCTCAGATACAAAAAGAGCACCGTTGCGGTGCTCTTTCTCTTTGAAACCTAGCTTACAGGCCGCCTTGTTGTTGTGCCTGTTTTACTAATGCCTGACGTTGAGTTTCCTTCTCAGAGATCACTTGATTGTCCTTGTGCATTTCCTGTTCCAATTCTGCTGGAATGAAAACAAAGTACTTGTTAAGAGTCATCTTAGAACCTCAATTTGCTGTGTTAATTACCTTCTTGGTCGACGTAAACAAAACCAGAAAAACATGTTTTACTGGATCCTTGTTGCTAGTTTCAAAAAATAAAGGATGTTCATATAATAAACATCCTCCATGTGGGCGCTAATTATAGGCGTAGTTTAGAGGCTTACCTAGCACTCTTTTTCACCTTTTGTGCAATCTGAGTTTCGATCGAAAAACAGATTTAATTGCCCGTAGTTACTAAGGTATTGTTAAACAGAGAAAAAAGCTTTTACTGTAACTGACGACAGGGATGAGCTTACGAGTGTAGGTTCACTTGCAATTGTGTATCGTAGAGTTCGAATACGATAATAATAGCGCTACATGCCCTTAATCTGCGTAGTTAAAAACTTTGAAGTGATAGACAACCGAAGTCATATCTGTGCAACTCAGTTTAACGATTTGTCTACCAGTTCAATATTTCACCTTTTTTGAGAAATCTTTAGCCACTTTTTTGTGTGAAACGTCCCAAAAGAGCAGACAATTAAAAGTGTGGCATATGACCACAATTGTCTATCCCCACTTAGCTTCGGGAGGCGTTTATGAAAAGTAACAAACTTGGCCATGTGATGTCTTTCAGCAGAATGTTTTCCTTCATTGCATTCTTGACGGCCACATTCGCATGGATTCTCAGCATGTACGCCCTATTCACTGTTTCTTTAGTGGCTCTTGTGGTCAGTGCAATTCTCTACCTAAAAGACAGGTTTTATCAAAACAAGAAAACGACTACTGAAAAGAGCGCCTAGGCGCTCTTGAAGTTCCGTAAAAGCAAACACAAAAAAGGATGCCACTTGGGCACCCTTTTGCTTTGATCAGCTTACTGACCGCGAATTAAACGTCGTAAGTTGTAGACGCTGTGTCGCCGCCTGTACCAGTCCAGTTAGTGTGGAAGAATTCACCACGTGGACGGTCAATACGCTCATAAGTGTGAGCACCGAAGTAGTCACGTTGAGCTTGAAGCAGGTTCGCTGGTAGACGAGCTGTTGTGTAACCGTCTAGGAAAGATAGCGCAGAAATCGTACATGGCATTGGGATACCAGACTCTAGAGATTTCGCTGCTACTTTACGCCATGCTGCTAGGCTGCCTTGTAGGATGTTTTTGAAGTACTCATCAGAACCAAGGAATGCGATGTCTGGGTTCGCTTCGTACGCATCACGGATGTTGCCTAGGAACGCAGAGCGGATGATACAACCGCCACGCCACATTAGAGCTACGTTACCGTAGTTTAAGTCCCAACCGTTCTCGTTAGACGCTTCGCGCATTAGCATGAAGCCTTGAGCGTAAGAGATGATCTTAGAAGCTAGTAGCGCTTGACGTAGTGCATCAACCCACTCTTGCTTGTCGCCTTCAACTGGAGTGATTGTCTTACCGAATAGAGATTCAGCTTCAACACGTTGGTCTTTCAGTGCAGATAGACAACGAGAGAATACAGACTCAGAGATAAGTGTTAGTGGAATACCTAGGTCTAGTGCGTTAATACCAGTCCATTTACCAGTACCTTTTTGGCCTGCTGTGTCTAGGATCTTCTCAACGAGAGGCTCACCGTCTTCATCTTTGTAGCCAAGGATGTCAGCCGTGATTTCAACAAGGTAGCTGTCTAGTTCAGTCTTGTTCCAATCAGCGAATACTGCTTGCATCTCGTCAGCAGACATACCAAGACCGTCTTTCATGAACTGGTAAGCTTCTGTGATAAGCTGCATGTCACCGTATTCGATACCGTTGTGTACCATCTTAACGAAGTGACCAGCACCGTCGTTACCAACCCAGTCACAACATGGCTCACCAGCGTCAGTTTTCGCAGCGATACCTTGGAAGATAGGCTTAACCGCTTCCCATGCTTCAGCAGCACCGCCAGGCATGATAGATGGACCGAAGCGCGCACCTTCTTCACCACCAGATACACCAGTACCGATGAAGTGGATACCTTTTTCACGTAGTGCAGCAACACGACGGTTTGTATCTGGGTAGTTAGTGTTACCACCGTCAATAATGATGTCGCCTTTGTCTAGCAGAGGTACTAGCGCTTCGATGAACTTGTCTACAACGTCACCAGCGCGAACCATCAACATTACTTTACGCGGCGTTTCTAGCTTCTCTACTAGTTCTTCTAGAGAGTATGCACCGATGATGTTCGTGCCTTTTGCTGGACCTTCCAGGAACTCGTCTACTTTAGCAGCAGTACGGTTGTGAGCAACCACTTTAAAGCCGTGATCGTTCATATTTAGGATAAGGTTTTGACCCATTACTGCTAGGCCAATTACACCGATATCACCTTTCATTGTTTCTCTCCAATTTTATTTCATCGACGAGCAGCGTCTTAAGCAATTTTTGCTGCCGCGTCTAAATCTAAATACCATTCCGTTAGGCCCGATTTCGCTTGAATCTTAGCCGCTGGGTATGGCAGTGCGTGTGCTGGTGAACTGTTAATTTCTTCAACAATGTCCGCTTTTCCTGCACCAAGCACTAAGTAACTAATGCGTTTCGCTGCTTCTAATACGCGTGCGGTTTTCGACACACGAAGTTGGCCCGATTCAGGATGCGACGCCACAAGAGATAGGTTCGCATCATCATAATTCGTTTGGCCAGGGAACAGAGAAGCTGTATGACCATCTGCACCAACGCCTAATAAGATCCAGTCAAACACAGGTGTGCCGTTTTCATTCGGGATTACCTCTGCCATCTCTTTTGCAAAGCGCTCGGCTTCTGCTTTAGGCTCATCTTCGCCACGGATGCGGTGAATGTTTTCTGCAGGAATATTTACTTGGCTAAACAACAACGTGTTCGCTTCACCGTAGTTGCTTTCTGCATCGTCAGGGGCAACACAACGTTCGTCACCCCACCAAAAGTGGAGGTTTTCCCATTGAATGGAGGTTGCGTAAGCCTCTGAAGCCAGTAGTTTAAACAGCATTTTAGGAGTGCTGCCGCCAGAAAGAGAGATGTGAACAGGTCTGCCCATTTCGCTAAACGCTTTCATATCGTTAGCTAGGCTTTCAACTACCTGTTCTGCTGTTTGGTAGATCTTATGGTTGATCATAGTTCACAGTAATCCGTATCTGTTAAGTTTTTACATGGGAAACGCCAAGCGCGGCCATCACGCTGTAACAAGTCATCTGACTCTTTAGGTCCCCAAGTGCCGCATGCGTACCCGAAGAGGGATTGTGGATCTTGCTTAAAATCTAAGATTGGCTGTACGTATTGCCAGCACGCTTCCACCGCATCACTACGTGCAAATAGCGTAGCATCACCATTCAAAGCATCAAGTAGAAGGCGCTCGTATGCCGTTAGCATTTGCGTTTCTTGCAGGTCAGCGTAATGGAAGTTCATTTTCACTTCCTTCGCTTCAAAGCCTGCGCCTGGCTCTTTCAAGCCAAAGCTCATTTGAATGCCTTCGTCTGGTTGAATACGAATGATCAGCTTGTTTTCTGGTGCGTTTTGACCAAACACAGGATGCGGTGTTTGTTTAAAGTGGATAACCACCTCAGTAACGCGTGTTGGAAGACGCTTACCAGTACGCACGTAAAATGGCACGCCATTCCAACGCCAGTTGTTGATGTACGCTTTCAAACCGATGTAAGTCTCTGTACGAGAATCGTCTGCAACTCCCGGTTCTTCACGGTAGCCGCGTAGGCTTTGCCCACGAACTTCAGACGCCGTGTATTGGCCTAATACTAGATCGTTGCGCAGAGCGTTTTCGTCTAATGGCTTTAGGCATTGAAGCACTTTTACCACTTCATCACGCATCGAGTCTGCATTGATTTGCGCTGGTGGTTCCATACCTACCATTGCTAATACTTGTAGCAAGTGGTTTTGGAACATGTCGCGCACAGCACCAGAGTTGTCGTAGTAACCACCACGCTCCTCTACGCCAAGGAATTCTGCGCCTGTGATTTCAACGTAATCAATGAAGTTACGGTTCCAAAGCGGCTCAAACATCGCATTAGAGAAACGAAGCACAAGTAGGTTTTGTACCGTTTCTTTACCTAAGTAATGGTCAATTCGGTAGATTTGATGCTCTTGGAAGTGCTCGTGAATTTCTTTGTCCAGAATACGCGCCGATTCAAGATCATAGCCGAATGGTTTCTCAATGATCAGGCGTTTCCAGCCATCCTCTTCACTGTTAAGACCATGTGCTGCAAGACTTGCAGGGATCACACTGTATAAACTTGGTGGGGTTGCTAAGTAAAAAAGCGTATTGCGTTGCTCGAATTGATATTCGTCCGCAAGTTGGTCTAAGCGAGAAGATAGCTTACCGTAATCTTGTGTGTCAGAAGTATTAATTGCTTGGTAGTGCAGATGGTTAATAAATGCATCAAGCGTTTCTGGCTCAGTCTTTTCCATTTCCTGAAGCGATTTTTTCAGCTTCGCGCGGTAAGACTCATCACTGTATTCAGTGCGACTTACACCCAGAATGGCAAAATTCTCTGGAAGCTGCTTGTTCGCGTAGAGGTGGTATAAAGCAGGAATGAGCTTACGGTACGTAAGGTCACCTGAAGCACCAAAAATAACGATGCTGCTGTTTTCTGGTATTACCATCATCTTTCCCTTAAAAACGAGGTACTTATTGTGTGCCCGGATACGGCTAGAGAATGAGCCAACCCTATCAATGGCACCTCAAAATAGAAAATTGGTCTTACCTATTACGTTGATAGGTAAAGTCTATGGGCCCAAAGAACCTCAAGAAGTTGCATTTCCGATTCTTGGAAACACGACGTATTGAGGTCATTTAAGTCACTTATGTCTCAAAAGTACACACTGTACTCGCTGGAGGAGAGTCCGACACGGGGCAATATTGTCTACGACTATTTGATTTACATCAACACTTGCCAGTGCAAACGTTTAAATAAGTTGCACAAAACGTCATAAGCGATTGTATTTTATTGATAAAAAAAGTTTCATCTGAACGCTCCAAAATTTAAGCAAAAACTCTAATATGGGCAATAATTACTCATCCTTGCAATCCATTACAGTTTTATCGTGATCTGTGTTACTTACTTTTTATTTCATCACCCTATTGATAATGATACTCAATTAAAGATAATGAAATCACTATTAATGTGAAAGTAGAACGCCATGAAATCAAGCGCCATTAACCCACATCCCATAAACCGAATACAATCGGTGCTTGACTACATTCACACCAACTTAGACAGCACTCTGAGCGTAGATGAAATATCGAAAGCAAGTTGTTGGTCGCGCTGGCAACTGCAACGCGTATTTCAACAACACACTGGCGTATCCGTCGCTCACTACATCAGAGAGCTTAAACTTAGCCTTGCGGCTGAGCGCTTAATCCATACTTCTGACCGCTCGTTAGATATAGCGATAGAAATGGGATTTACATCTGAACACGCATTTAGCCGTGCGTTCAGGAATATGTTTTCAAAAAGCCCCCGCGAATATCGAAAAACGCAACAACTCTCCGGGTTGAGGCAACCTTTGACGCTGCGTAAGACACCAGAAGAAGAGAAAAAACATCAGCGCTTTATTGAAGTTCGAATAGAAACAAAACCGGCTTTTGAACTTGCTGGTTATCATGAACCTATTCACGGATTGTTTTCCGCTACGCCCGATTTCCAATCCAAAGTACCGTCACTTTGGTCACGTCTTTATTCATCTGAAAACCTTAACAATTCGGAAAGTAGTTACTTTGGCGTGATTGATGTGACTCAAGCGTATTCAAACAACCAACAACTTGAGTATTGGGCAGGTTATGAGTGCAGTCCAACAGCAAACGCACCAAGATCAACGAACTCTTCCAACTCGGGGTTAGACCTCTTGGCTGTTCCTGAGCAAACCTACGCCGTCATTACACACATAGGCAAAGCATCAGAGCTCGCCTCAACGCTGGAATGGTTTATTTTACATTGGCTACCCTACTCTAATTATCATGCTATCGATGGTTATGAGTTAGAGCTTTATCCAGAAGGTTATGATGTTGATAGCGAACAAGCACAAATGCAGTATTGGATTCCTGTAGAGCCAAACGACTCGCTATCTTTAAAACCTAAGAACAGAAGAATAAGTTCCAAAGATTAGTGTTTTGCACCAAATTGTTAACTTTTCCTATTTCTTTGAATATAGAATACAAATAACAATCATTATCAATAAATAGAAAAAGTAGTGGAATTTATAAATATGGAAAGTCCGATTCGATTTCATCGTTCAGCGGTTGCTATCGTCGTATCCGCATTGCTCGCTGGCCACGCCAATGCAACTGAGAGCACATCCCAACACGAAACGATTACGGTGCTAGGAGAAACATACCGAAACACCGCAACTAAAACCGTTTTAGAACCGGAGGAAACACCGCAAGCGATCACGGTAATCACTAAAGATGACATGGACCTGCGCGGCGTAAACTCGGTGAGCGAAGCATTGCGTTATGCACCTGGCGTAAATACAGAATTGCGTGGCGGTGCCGTTTCCCGACTTGACCTATTCAATATTCGTGGTTTTATTAACTACACCAACTTTTATGATGGTCTTCCTTTGCTGTACAACGGTTGGAACCTTCAACCGCAGGTCGATTCCGTTGCTCTTGAGCAAATCGAGGTTTTTAAAGGGCCAACGTCTGTTCTTTACGGCAATATTCCACCAGGAGGTATGGTCAACATTATCGCCAAGGCGCCTCAGTCAACACCCTCGCACTCTGTCTCGATTAGTACAGGGACTAACAGCCTAAAAGAACTGACGTTCGACACCACAGGACAAATTGGTGATTCTAATGTGGATTACCGTATCGTCGGCCTGGCAAAACAGCGAGATGGTCAAGCCGATACGTCTGAAGATGAACGTTATGTACTCGCCCCATCTTTCAATTGGCAAGCGACAGAAAGCACATTAGTGAACGTGAATGTTTACTATCAAAATGATCCATCAGCAGGTATCTACACGACTGTGCCTGCGTCTGGCTCAGTGATTAAAAACCCACTTGGCTCGATGTCACCAAGCACTTATTTGGGGGATGAGGACTGGAACACTTACGAACGCGAAGTTCTGATGATGGGTTACAAAGTCCAACACGACTTTAACAACAATTGGCAATTTCTACAGAATGCCCGCTACATGACCGCCGATGCCTATCAGGAAAACACATATAACGGTGCACTTGAAGCGGATAACCGTACCGTTGGTCGAAATGCCTATTTAACCGATGAAAAGTCCAAATCCTTTGTGATTGACAACCAACTATCTGGCTACGTTAAAACAGGAAATTTTGAACATAACTTATTGTTCGGGCTTGATTATCAGTATCTAGATTCAGATGTAAAATACAAAGACACGCTTGGGTATTCGCTAACTCAGGACATTTTTAATCCTGACCACAACAGCATTGATCGTAATGCACTGAATTTCCAATACAAACAAAACTTAGATATCAAAACGAAGCAGATTGGCGTTTATTTCCAAGATCAAGTTCGTTACGACCAACTTGTAATGATTGCAGGTCTTCGTTGGGATAAATACGATTCAAATACAGACGCCGTTAGCGATTATCTAGGAGCAGTATCCAACAGCAAGGAAGAGTTAGACGATACCAACGTATCTTTCCGAGTCGGTGGTTTGTATGAGCTAGACTTTGGTCTCTCGCCATATCTTACTTACTCGGAAAGTTTTGAGCCAATTGCGGGTGCCGACTCTTCTGGTAAAGCATTTGAGCCATCAACCGGTCATCAATGGGAGTTAGGCTTTAAATACGCCCCATTATCTGGTGATATCTCAGGTAACTTAGCACTCTTCCATATTACGAAGAAAAACGCGATCTTGACCGATCCGAATAACCCATATGCACCGAACTATCAAGCGGGCGAAGTGGTATCACAAGGTATTGAACTTGAGGCAAAATGGCAAGCCACAGCACAAGCTGATTTCACTCTAGGCTATACATATACCGATATGGAGATTACCGAGGACAGTTATTACAACCAAGAAGGTAAAACGCCGGTTTGGGTACCTGAGCAAACGGCCTCTCTATGGGCAAATTACTTCTTTGAAGGAAATCTTTCAGGCCTTCGTACCAGTGCTGGCGTTCGCTATGTCGGAGAAGCACAAATTGATGCACAGAATAGTCAAAAAGTACCGGACTACACCTTGTTTGATTTGGCAGCAAGTTACGATTTCTCAACGGTATCTGAATCAATGAAAGGGGCTAGCGTCACGCTTTCTGCAAGCAATCTATTCGATAAAGAATACTATTCTTGTTACGACAAAAATAACTGTTGGTTTGGCGCTGAGCGCTCTATCGAAGCGAAGTTAGAATACAACTTCTAACCTCTTAGAGCGGAACAGCCGTAATTTGTAAAGCGATGGTTTCTACAATAAGCCATCGCTTTTTATTTTGCATAGAGCATCAATATAAACGCTACCGTGTCACTTTTTTATAGCACCTTTCCGGCCTACCTACCGACCCATAGTTTAAATCAGCCTCTAGTTCACCTGTGCTGATCAGATACTCCAAATAGCGCCTCGCCGTTGTTCGGCTCGCGCCGATCTTTTCGCCTGCCTCATCAGCGGTCAGCGCACTGCCATTTGGGAACAACTCTCTGATCTTGTCTAGGGTTACACCATCAATCCCTTTTGGTAATCGGTTCGGCAAGTTGTCTTGATTGGCATGAGACTGCAGCATTTTATCAACGAGGTTCTGATCCAAACTCTCCACGATGTCTAGTTGTTGGCGTTGGGACACATACTTTTTCAGTGCGGCATCTAAGCGTGGAAACATCACGGGTTTTAACAGGTAATCGACAACGCCACCCCTCATCGCCTGTTGTAATGTATCGACATCCCTTGCGGCTGTAATCAAAATGACATCACACGTTTGGTTACTTGCACGCAGTGTATTTAGTATCTCAAGCCCTGTGCCATCGGGAAGATAGACATCCATCAATAGTAAATCTGGCTTAAGAATGTCGAGTTGCATTTCTGCTTCCATTCTCGTGGTCGCAATTCCAACCACTTCCAAACCTGTCAGTTGGCTTAAGTATTTGTGGTGCAGCTCAGCAATAGCCAGATCATCTTCAATGATCATTACGCGAGTCGCCATACTCATAATTGTTCTTCCTTGGGTAAGTACACCGTTATTCTTGTCCCATAATTTGTATTGGGTATCATCTCAACATGGCCGTGATATCGAGTAGCAAGCTGATTGACAAGGTGTAACCCAACACCTCGATTTTGGCGAGATTTCGTCGAAACGCCTTTTGTAAATAATGTTTGTGGATCCATTGTTTTTGGGAGGCCACAGCCATGATCTATCACCTCAAGTATCACTTCATTTCCGTAATCGCTAACGGACACATCAATGTTTCTGCGTTCTGACGCAACATTTGATTCATCGCGAATTGAAGTTAACGTGGCATCGAAAGCGTTATCAATCAAATTACCCAAAATTGTGACTAGGTCTTCCGAATTTAGCCACTCAGGCAGGGGCTCCAGACGACTGCCTTCCTCAACCACCAGTTGTAAGCCTAACTCGCGAGCACGTTCAGTTTTTCCAAGCAGCATACCTGCAATTAGCGGGTCCTTAACGGTATCTCTTAAAAACTCAATCATTGCTTGATAGTGAGCGGTTTCTTGTCCAATTAACTTTTGCACCGCATCAAGCTCACCCATTTGTACTAGCCCGCTGATAGTGTTTAGCTTATTGCGATGCTCATGGGTTTGCGAACGTAACAAATCTGCATATTCCTTGGTTTGTGATAGCTGCTCGGTTAGATCATTAATTTCATCCCTTAAACGGAAACTCGATACCGCCCCCACGATTTTTCCATCAACATAAATTGGAGAGCGATTTGCAATCAGGCGCTTATGATTAAGGAATATTTCAATATCATGATCTTCCTGCCCACTTTCTAACACTGTATATAGATCGCTATCACGCAGCGTATCAGTCAAAGGTTTATTGAGCGCTGATTCTCTATCAATACCGAGAATCTGGCAGGCACTACGATTTATCGAGCGAAGTATCCCTTGGGCATCAATGCTTAACACGCCCTCTTTGATAGTGCTCATCGTCACTTCTAATTCGCCGTACAACCGCCCTATCTCTTCAGGCTCAAAGCCTAAAATGGCGCGCTGAAACTTTCTCGACGCATAATTGGATACAATGGCATTAGCGATGACAACTACGATGACCATTAAAATCAAAAAGGCCAAAAATGGTTCGATGCGGTCTTGCAGTCGGTCGAGCAAATAGCCAACCGAAACCACACCAATGATGTTCCCTTCCTCGTCAAAAATCGCAGCTTTACCACGAACTGAATAACCTAACGAGCCCTGTGCCGTCGAAACATAAGACAACCCCTGTTCTAGCGCTCGACGATTGTCGCCACCTCTCATTGGCTTGCCCAACCGCTCATCAACAGGGTGGATTAAGCGTACTCCCTTATGGTCGCCAATAACGATGAATGCAGCACCTATGGCTTCGGTTAATTCTCTAAAGCGAAGTTGGTATGGCTGGGGGTTTTGGGTTTCGATCATTTCACGAACAACCGCTGAGTCCGCTAAAAAACGGGCAACACCCAGTGCTTTTTCTCCCATTTCTTGCTCTTGATTGATTTTGAGATAAGTGAACCCCGCGGCGACAAGCAATAACAGCTCTATCAACCCCGATAGCGTCATGATAATGAGCATCCGCTTACGAAAGCTGATGGTTTTCCAACTCATTGATACATCCTTGTGATTCACTCTTGAGCGTAACGTTAACACTCAGTTAACAGCATGACGTTGTCGCGGTGATAAATCTGTGAGGAAGGCAAACAAACCGCAGAGTTTACGGTTAATTAATCGACGAGCTGAAACATAAAATTACAACCATTCACCAAATTTAGCATTCCTCTCTGATACTCAATTCCATACATAAATTGCCCTTAAAATCATGATCGCGATCACATCGATTTTAGCGGTTTTTGAGGCGTTTTTAGACTTTACAACGTATAATTTTTAATCAACGAAACCAATGAGAGTTTCGGTTTGAAAGCAGTGAAGCTGGAAGTCTATTAAAAGCTCAACATTGATGTCAGTGGTTTGGACAAAAATAAAACAAAACACAAATACTGACTATATGACAAACACTTAGACACCATCTGAAAACTGGAAAACTATAAACAGAGGTGCATTTATAGTTAGAAGGAACACCAAACATGGAACGCGATACCTTTGGAATATGCCTGAATAAGGCGATGCTGTCAGAGAATATGTATTCAACATTTACACACGTCAGGGCTTATGAAAAAAACGGAGGCGGTACTTCTGATCTCAAAGTCCTGTTATCATTCCCTCAAATGAGCGGAAAAGATCTATTGAATACGATGCGAGGTTCTCGTCAGCTCGAGTGGAGAGCAGAGTTTCACTGTCCATATACGAAATAAATTTGTAACATCTCCCGCGCCCAGCACAAATATAACTGGGCGCATACTACTGCCCAATTTTCCCTCCTACTTAACACGCAGTTACGAATCCTTTATATTAGAGCTAATACTCTACGACAAAGCAGCCATTATGAAAAAAACAGGAAAGGTTTGGATACTGGGCTTACTTAGCAGCTCGATTTCCCTTGCCTGTCATGCGGCACCGATCACTTTTGATACCGCATGGCAGCTATTGCTAGAAAACAACTATTCTCTCAAAGCTCAACGCTCAAACGTCGAGAACTACCAATACCAAGAGAGTGCCACCAGCAATCTCAACTTACCTCAGGTTACTATTGGCGCGAATTACACGCGTTTAGATACCGATATCACGCTGTCGGGAAAACAGATCCTAGACAGCACAGGAGCACACATTAACGTACCTCCTGCTTTTCAGCCTATTTTTGGTGCCTTAGCTAATACCACTTCGACCATAACCGAGCGCGATATTTTCTCTTCGTCTATTCGTGCCATTTGGCCAATTTTTACTGGTGGTCGAATTTCTGCGGCTCAATCAGCAGCAGAAGGCAAAACGGATGAGGCGAAAAGTCAGCTTTTAATGGAACAACAAGCGCGTTTTGAAGATTTATCGAAGTACTACTTTTCTGTCGTACTGGCAAAGGAAGTACTCGCAACGCGGCAAGCGGTTGAAGCAGGGCTAAAAAAGCATCGAGATTTTGCCATTAAGCTTGAAGAGCAAGGACAAATCGCGCACGTTGAGCGCCTGCAAGCAGAGGCTTCTTTAGATAAAGCATCTGTAGAAACACGTAAAGCAGCCAGCGATTTGAGTATCGCTCAGGCTGCATTAGGTAAATTACTCGCACAAGATGACGCCGTAGAGCCCGCTGAATCTTTGTTTATCAACGACAGTCTTCCCCCTCTTACCGCTTTTGTCGATCAAACGTTGCTTACCTATCCGGGGTTAGAACTTCTGAGCGCTAAACACAAACAAGCCTCTAGCTTAATCAAAGCAGAAAAAGGGAAATACTACCCTGAAGTTTATCTTTACGGCGACTACAGCTTGTATGAAGACGATTCTCTCGCAAGCCAAATGAAGCCTGACTGGTTAGTTGGTGTTGGTGTCAGCATTCCACTGATTGAATCATCAGGGCGAAGCGAAAAAGTCAAAGCCGCTCAAAGCGTCGTCTCGCAGGTCGACTCATTAAAGTCCCAAGCCAAACAAGACTTATCGCTGTTAGTCCAAAAGACATACTTGGAGGCTCAGCAAGCCATTGATGAAGTACAAGGGCTCGCATCTAGCATTGAACTCGCTAACGAAAACCTGCGCTTGCGTGAAAAAGCATTTACTCAGGGTCTGTCGTCTTCTCTGGATGTTGTAGATGCACAACTTTATGTCGCGAGTATAGAAACACAACGTTCAGCGGCGCGTTTCCGCTATTTAATATCTTTAACCAAGCTACTCGCATTGAGCAGTGAAATGAACAGCTTCGAACAATATCAAAATACCGCTTATATCCCTGCTTCAACATCCAAAGAGGTGAAATAAATCATGGCAGCTAAATCACTAAAACCCGTTTTACTCTCACTTTGTGCTTTGGGTGTTGCCTCTTGGGTTGGGTATCAATTTTACCAAGCCTATCAACCAGAACCGATCCGCTTACAGGGATTAATTGAAGCCCAACAATACAGCATTTCCTCAAAAGTTCCAGGGCGTATTGATGAGGTAATGGTACGTAAAGGCGACGATGTAGAGAAAGGTCAGCTTATTTTTACCCTTCATAGTCCTGAAATTGAAGCGAAGTTAGAACAAGCAAAAGCAGGTGAAAAAGCGGCGGACGCCTTAGCTCAAGAAGCTGAGAAAGGCGCACGTGAGCAACAAATCCAAGCAGCAAAAGATCAGTGGATGAAAGCCAAAGCCGCTGCGAATTTAATGGAAAAAACCTACAATCGTGTGAATAACCTTTATAACGATGGCGTTGTTGCAGAACAAAAGCGCGATGAAGCTTTAACTCAGTGGCAAGCAGCGAAATACACAGAAAGTGCTGCGTTTCAAATGTACGAAATGGCAAAAGAAGGCGCTAGAAGTGAAACCAAAGTGGCTGCGGCGGAAAAAGCGCGCATGGCATCAGGTGCCGTAGCCGAAGTAGAAGCGTACGCGAAAGATACTCAGATCTACAGCTGGTTTGACGGCGAAGTCTCTCAAGTTCTACTTCAAAGTGGTGAATTAGCACCTCAGGGCTTCCCGGTTGTTACTGTGATAGATACAGAAGATGCCTGGGCGACACTTAATGTGCGTGAAGATTACCTTCAACACTTTAAAAAAGGAGCAACCTTTGATGCCTATTTGCCTGCCTTAAATAAAAATGTTGAGTTCAAAGTAACGCATGTTGCCGTTATGGGTGACTTTGCAACGTGGAGAGCAACCGATGCTTCTCAAGGTTTTGATCTTCGTACCTTTGAAGTAGAAGCTCGTCCAGCTCAACCCGAACCTGAACTGCGTATGGGAATGAGTGTTGTCGTTGAACTTTAATCACAACCACTAGGTTAATGCTATGACGATTAAGATTTCACAGCGGCATATCTTACGACGAGACAAGTGGTTGCTTTCGTGCCTTACTTGGATACCGATTTTGCTCGCGATGATGATTTGGGGAGTGTTCTCTGCGGGCATTGCCCGGGATCTGCCAATCGGTGTGGTTGATCTACAACATTCCCAACTTTCTCGAAAGCTCATTCAATCTTTGGATGCGTCGTCGAGTCTGGCTGTTAACTATCACTACACCAGTGCAAGCGAAGCAAAAAATGCGACGATTGAAGGCGATATCTACGCTTACGCGGTCATCCCATCTAAGTTCGACCAAGACATTCTCCAGCACCGCCAACCTCAACTTTCTGTCTTTTACAACAGTCAGTACATTTTGGTAGCGAAACTGATCAACTCTGCTGTTGCGCAAGCACAAGGCTATTTCGACGCTCAGGTTGAAGTAATGGGCAACTTGGCTAAGGGTAACACCACAACGTTAGCAGCGGCTGGACAGGCTGTACCCGTGTCAACACAAATAACCGCATTATTTAACCGTAACAATAACTACGCACAATTTTTGGTAACGGCTATCGTGCCAGCCATTTGGCAAATATGTATTGTAGTAAGCACTATTTTGATTCTTGCCGCGCACTTTCGCATTTATGGTGGAAAGAATGGCTTTGCATTTTTGGGCGAAAAGCCATACGCCAGGCTCACTACCTTATTAAGTCGGTACATTCCGGTCTTTATGGCGCAAGGTGCGTTGTTCTTGTACTGGTTTTATTCCGTGCTTGATTGGCCAATGGAAGGCAGTTTTGTGGTTATGCTATTAGCACAATTGGCGACGGTTATCGCCTGTATCATTATGGGAGCGTTGTTCTTCTTCTTGTCGATGGATCCTGCACGTGCGATGAGTTTTGCTGGCGCATTTACGGCTCCAAGCTTCGCGTTCATGGGAATTACATTCCCAGTTTCTGACATGAACACGCTCGCTTATGCATGGCGTTCATTATTGCCGATTACCCATTACATTGAAGTACAAGTCAGTCAAGCAAGCTATGGAGCATCGGCCGCACAATCTTTAAGCTCGCTATGGCCTATGATTGGTTACGTTGTGCCCCTGCTCATTACCGCAGCCTTGATGGGTAAACATCGAACAGCTTCATCAACACGCCAAGCGAAGGAGGCGGTATGACATTGTGGCAACTGATTAAAGCGGAACTTAAGGCCGTTCTAACCAATCCAGTCGTTACGTTGACCGTGTTTGGTGGTGTCGTATTTTACTCGTTTTTATACCCTTTGCCTTATGCACAACAAACGCCTCGTGAACAACCAATCGCGATTGTTAATCTAGATGGTAGTCAGACGAGTTTAAAGCTAGAACGTATGGTTGATGCCACTCCGCAAGTCAACGTAGTCACTCGACTTCATACGATTGCCGATGCAAAGCAAGCATTTTTACAACGAGAGATCACCGGTTTTTTAGTCATACCAGAACACTTTTACAAAGACCTAATGCTAGGTAAAAGCCCGACTCTAGCCTACGCTGCGGACGCCTCGTATTTTCTCGTGTACGGAACCGTGGTAGAAGGATTGGCCCAAGCTGGAGGCACATTAGGGGCCCAAGTGAAAGTCAGTAAAATGGTGATAGATGGTGTGCCCATGAGTATGGCTAGCCATAATTACTCTGCTATCAAGCTTAATATGAAGCCGACGTTCAACCCAACCATGGGTTACATCGAATACGTAGTGCCGGCAGTATTTGTTCTGATTTTACAACAAACGTTGATCATGGCGGTTGGATTACAAACGGGAACACAGCGTCATGGTCGTGGCTATTGGTCACAAGTATCCACGGGATCGCTGCTGCTTGTGAGAACGTTAGTATTTGTGGCAATTTATTATTTACTCGGCGCCTATTATTTTGGTTTTAGCTTCGAACGCTTAAACGTAAACCATATCGCCAATGCGGGCGAATTGCTGGCTATGTTGTTCCCGTTCCTTTTAGGTTGTTGCGGACTAGGCTTCTGGCTAGGTTACTTATTACCTCGGCGTGAACTTGTCACCTTAGTCGTCCTAGTGAGCTCTATGCCGCTCATTTTCTTGGCTGGTTTTATTTGGCCGATTGAAGCCATACCTACTCCCTTACTATGGATTGCTGATTTAAGCCCAAGCACTTGGGCGATCAAAGCTTTCTTAGCACTAAACCAAATGGGGGCAACCTGGCAACAAGTCGCTCCACATTGGACAGCACTTTGGGCACTCACTGTGCTTTGGGGTAACGTTGCGTACTGGATTGCTAAGCGAAGTAACAAGCCAGTTGTAACAGAGAGCTTGGGGTGATAGCCGACATTTTTATTACTATAAAAAAAGCCGGGTAACTAAACCCGGCTAAAAATCTGCGTCCTTGCAGCGGACATATGGTAAAAACACTTTTTGCTCTGGGCTTACCCATTGAGCGAGGTTAGATTAAGCCAAAAAGTATGGACTCCATACTCTCATATAGAGGGTTATATCCTTCCAATAGACATTAGCTCTTCGCTAGAACGATAACGTTTTTCAGACACAAAAAAACAAGACTCACATTGAGTCTTGTTGTTGATAGGGATGAGCAGGATACATGTCGCCGCTAAGTCATATCACGGATTATTTTTTCTCGGTATTCTGTAACGACCTTCATGATTGAATTTTTTACATCACCGACTTGCTTAGAGGGTTGGCACCATAGGCCAAAACCAAACTTAAAACCTTCCAATAATTCAGAAGCTTCCACTGGCTCTATATGATTATTAGAAAACTCCGAATGGGCAAACGTTCTGGGGAGAATCGCCCATCCTAAACCTGCTTCAACCATTTTCACTACAAGGGCCAATTGGTCGACCTCTTCATGGTTCGAACTTACGATGACTTTTTCGCCCATTCCCTCTTCAATAAGAGACCGCAGTACAAATTGTTTACTATTCCTCAAGGCTGTCAATACTCGATCTGGTGCCATAGAAGCGAGTTCACCACCTTTCTGGACGAAAGGAACAAATTCAAAATGACCTAAAAACGTCGCATCCAAACTATGTATTGCTCGACTATCATGCACATTGACAATACCGAATTGATAATCACCATTCTGTAAACCCTCTTTAATTTCGTTGCGATTACGAACAAGAAAGTTAACTCGCATCATCGGAAAATCTGCTGCTAATTGAATACGAAGCAATACAAGAAAACGGTGTGGTATAGCGCTTGAATAGGCGATACTAACATTCTCTAACCCACCGTAAGCTAGACTTAATGCGACTTTATCGAAAGTACGTGCTTGTTCGATGGTTTGCTTAGCATAGTGGTAAAGAAGATGACCATCTTCTGTCGGTTCTACCGAGCGCCCCACTCGCTCAAACAGGTTGACCGCCAGTTGGTCTTCAAGATTGGTAATCACCTGCCCTATTGTGGTTCGGTGCTTATTGAGTTTGACCGCCGCCTTACTAAACGAAAGCTGTTCATAAACGGTTACGAACGCGAGAAGTTGTTCAAAACTAAAATTCATAGGTTGTGCTTACTTTTTAGAGTTATCTAATTAAATTACCACAAGATCGTAGAATTGCTACTTGGTAACGGAAACAATCTGCGTTTGAATTCCTTCTCGACGACACAAAAAAACCTACTAGCTTCAGTAGGTTTTCTCTAACTTAGTTGTACTCAACGACACGAGCTAAATAGTTGAATTCTCCTGAGTCACCATGGTAATCGCGGTAGACATCGACACTGAAATATTTAGGTTGATCAGCGTAAATGTGGTCAACGACTTTTTGCTCAAGTGACTCCAACGTTTCACCGACCTGAGAGTACACGAACTGCTTGTTCACTTTTTCCAATTTACGTTGTTTCGCTTCTTTGTGTGACACATAGTTGTTGATCTCTTCCCACTTTCCCACGAACTCGACCGCCACGTAACTCGAGTTCTCGTCAATCATGATAAAGGCTGCACCTTCTTCTTTGATTGCAGACAGTTGCTGCATATCACTATCCACTTTTTGCTGGTCAAGATGGGCTCCACTTTGGGCGAATGCAGTCGCGGAAGCGGTAAGTATCATGAGTGTAAGAACGGCTTTTTTCATTGTATCGTTTTCCTGTATTAAGGGAGTTCAGTTACCCAAAGTTGCCCTTGGGTGGCTTTTTTGAATCCATATTCGTAAATCGTCAGCAAGTAGCGGTGATCGAACATATCTTTCGTTACTTTGGCGTACCTGAAATCTTGATCAATGTAGGTAAACTGCATCTCGATATCGTTGATTTCACTGATGTATTTCATTCGATAGAGATCACCACGAGTTTGCGCTAGCGTAAGGCTTGAGACACTTTTCGATACCAAGTCCAAACCTTTGTCTTTTAGTGGACGATACGGCGCTTTTAACGCACCATTGCGAATCACATCCAACTGAGGCGCTTTTTCTAACCCCAAAGCATCTGAGATTTGTTGATAGTTGAAGTTAGACGGATTAAAGAACACCTGCGCTGCGAGACCACCATCTACGTGTAACTCCTCAAGTGTTTCTCCATCATGTTCAACATCGATAAATTGTGGAGGGAAAACACCAGGGATCGATGCGCTCGCAGCAAGCACCTTGTAAATAAGTTCAGATTTGTCCGCTAAATCACTGTTCGCAATCGCACCAATATTCCAAATCACCAGTTCGCCTGAATCAAAATGGGTACTGCCAATAAAGAGGCGTTTACCATTGCGGTGTTGCTGCGCCATCGCCTCGATCATGGGCTCAGGGTAAGCGTCTGCGATGAAATCATAGAGGTTCTCACCATCGGTAAACGCGTCCTTAAACAGGGTATTTAAGAAGTTCTTCTTACCCAAAATATTCTTATCATTGATGTTGAGCATGACTTCTTTCATCTTTGGCATCGCATCACCGCCAATGAAAACAAAAGGAGCGATTAGGGCACCCGCACTGACTCCAGTAATGATGGCATAATCTTTTAGCTCCCCCTTTTCCTGTAGCCCCATCAAAACGCCGGCCCCGTATGCACCGTTTACGCCACCACCCGATAAGGCCAAAATATTGAGCTGTTCACCCTCTACTTTGATCGGTGTGGTTTGATTGTGCGCTGAGTAGAGAAAATCCGGCGCTTCATTGGCCCACATTCGAAGTGGCTCATTTGGTGTCGAACTCGCGATCTCGACATCTTTATAGTTGCTTTGAGAAACACGAACATCCAGCGTATGAGGTGAACTACAAGCTACTATCAGCAGCGAAAGTGCAACCGTCACACCAGAGGAAATTAAACGATTCATAATCAGTCTCATTTAATGTTCTCTGGCGTATGACCAGAGACTCAGTTTGAAGTTAATTGGGTCAAAATGAAGTCCGTTTCGTTGTTTGGAGTTACTATAGCTAGGCACGGCTAAACCCCATAATCGCGATTGTAGGATGCTATCCATCAAAGCAATTATGCCAAGTTTCTATATGCTAACTTTACGCTTCTCCGTTAATTAGGTACTGCGCTAAGCAATTTTCACGACGTTGAACTCATGCGTCGGTTCGACAAATTCGTATTGGGCATTGATCGTCTGTAGCTCCCATGTGCCATAGCCTTTTGTGATCTCCAATACACCGTAAACGGCGTTATGTGTATGACGAAAGGCTGCGACAGGAGACATCTTCTTCACCAAACAAGAGGTAAAAATCGCAGAAATTAAATCACCGACTCCGACTGGCTGCATAGCAAATTCAACACTAGGTCGTTGGGCCAAATAGCTTGCTTTCGGCGTCGCTAAAATCATACTGAAGGCGTCATCTGTTAGTGCATGCAGGTGTTTCACCAATACCATTTTCGGTCCTAACTCTAAGGCTTTTTTACATGCAGTGACCGCATCATAAAGAGAGTTAATTTTCACACCTGTTAACTCGCTCAGTTCAAACTGGTTAGGAACAATCACATCAGCGATGGGCAACAAGCTATGGCTTATCGCTTCTTTGACACCGTCTGCCACAATGCAACCTTTGTCTGGATCACCCATAACTGGGTCACACACATAAAGTGCACTATGGTTACGCGATTTGACTAAACTTACCGCTTCGGCCACCGCTAGACATTGCTCTGCGCTGCCTTGATAACCGGACAGTATCGCGCCACATTCGCCTAACTTCTCAATGTTATCTAAGCCTCTCATTAGAGAATGAATTTCATCTGCCCCAAACTTCTGTCCAGTCCAACCTTGCTGGTACTGAGTGTGATTTGAAAACTGAACCGTGTGAATTGGCCAGACTTCGAGGCCCATTCTCTGCATCGGGAAGACGGCAGAACTGTTTCCTGCGTGGCCATAAACCACATGAGATTGAATAGAAATAATGCTTTTCATAAGTCACTCTTAATTGAGAAGTTTGTTAGCTTGGCGACTAAATAAACACAATATCGCGCACTGTGCTTATTTGGTCGGAATAGCCTCGACAACGCCGAGGCTTATTCTTAATCAGGCTGGATTAATTAGCCTTGGAACTCAGCGAAGTACTCATCCAACACTTTGCGCGTTGCACGACCGATAAGCTCGTATTCGTGATGAGTAAGGTTTGCTAACGAAACTCGAACTGATGCGTGTACTACATCGAAGCCTTGGCCTGGAAGTAGGATAACGCCGGTTTCATGTGCAAGACGGAACAGGAAGTCTTTGCCCTTCTCGCTCGCTTTGAACCATTCAACGAAGGCTGGTCCGTACAATTTGCCGCCCAAAGTGTCGAGCTCAAGCAGTGTGTAGTAGTCCACACGATCTTTGTTTTCTTCAATTTCTACACCCATGTTTTTGTACAGAGTTTTGTAACGCTCGCGAATGATGCGTTTACATGCTTCTTTGTAGTTTTTCTCTGAGTCCATCAGACAATTCAATGAGAACAGCGCCATTTGAACTTGTTGAGGAAGAGACAAACCTGCTGTGTGGTTAAGCGCTACGCTGCGGCTGTCTGCTACGATACGGTCAATAAACTTAATCTCACGAGGTTCCGGAGTCAGTGTTTTGTAACGATCGTCCAACTCAAGTTGACGCGCTTCAGGAAGGCTGCGCATTGCATCGTCAAACACGTTGTTGTGTTGAATCGCAATCGAGCCTAAACGCCAGCCTGTTGCACCGAAGTACTTCGAGAACGAGTAAACACAAAGCGTGTTGTATGGCAGTTTCGCGAACAGTGAGACAAAGTCGTCCGCGAATGTGCCGTATACATCGTCAGTCACAATGAACAGGTCGCTGCGTTCGTTGTTCACAAAATTTGATAGGTTATCCAGAGTCTCATCCGAGAACTTCACAGACGCTGGGTTTGCTGGGTTCACGACACAAAGCAGTTTGATGTCTGTATCTGCAAGCTTTTCGATTTCAGACATCGGCAGCTGCCATGTTGTCTCATCCAAACGTAGTTCAACGATTTCCAGTTCGTATTCACTCAGTTCTGGAATTTCTAGGTACGGCGTAAAGATTGGAGTGATTAGCGCGACCTTGTCACCTTTCTTCAACAGACCGTTGTTGAACATAGTTTGGAACGTGTACGTCATAGACGCTGTGCCGCCTTCCGTTGCAAACAGATCGAAGTCTGTTGTCATTGGCATCGGGCCGTACATCTCTTCTGCGATGTACTGCTTCACAACCCTTTCGATGTTCGTCAACATACGTGGTGGCACTGGGTAGTTACATGCAAGGTATGCGTTAACCAGCTCATTCAAAAATGCCTGTTTCTCTAGACCCAAACGGTCTTTTGCGTAGCTCAGCGACTTTTCCAAGAACTGTACGCCTTGGTCTTGTTTATTCTTGCTTGCAAACGTATCGAAGCGCTCAACAATGCCCACACCATCTGGAATGCCACCGAAACCACCATCTAGGTATGAATAAGTGCGCTCGGCTTCCAATATTGCGAACTCACCCAAACGAATGAACGCTTTGCGTGGTAGTGTCGCAAGAAAATTAGGATTACCACGACCTGCATCTAATAACGCGCGGTCAGGAACAGTTTGTGCCACTTCAATAAGTTTATCTTTTAATTCAAATGGGCTTAAATCTGCAAATTTTGAAAAATCAATTGTTGTATTTGGCGTAGTCATAATATTTACCTGAATTTATTATTTAGTGAAATTTGGATAATACTTCCCCTACCGCCTATTTAATTAGGCGATAAGAGTGTTCGAATTTATTTAAATTACATGCCTGCGTTTAAAGTAATAATGCCGACAATAATAGGACCCCATAGGGTGAGCAGTACATTGGCGACAGCATAAGTCACGGTGAATGAGAATACTGGCGTTGCGTTACCTGTTTTTTCCATTAAAGCCGCGAATGCTGGGTTCGCACTTCGTCCACCTGTAACACAACCAAGTGCTTCAACTGGGTTCTTAATCTTCAATACAAAGTATGAGAAAAAGAACGAAATAAACTGAGGAATAATGGTCACAGCCATACCAAGGAACAACAGAGACATACCGTGTTCTTTGATGGTGTCGACCGCTTGAGGCCCAGCCTCAAGGCCAACAATGCCCACAAATGCTGCCAAACCGAAATCTCGAATAAAGTTCGCGGCACCCACAGGAAACTGAGCAACATGCGGATTGCGGCTACGCAACCAACCGACAATCAAACCTGAGATCAAACAACCTGCACCAGAACCGATAGTGACGGGAATACCAGCAATCTTAAAACTGATTAGACCAATTAATAGACCCACCACCATGCCCATACCAAGCACGACTAAGTCAGTCACGTTTGCTGAGCCCATTCGCTGACCAATGTTTTTCTCAACGCGATTGATATCTTTTGCGGTACCTGTAAGCTGGATGACGTCGTTTTTCTTCACCACAAGATCCGGCGTCATTTCGATAGAGCTGCCTTCACGAATGTAATCCGTCACATAAATACCGCGCATAGAGCCTTGGTTCGAAGCCTCTTTAATCTCTTGCAGCGACTTACCAATCAGTTTGCGGTTGTCTGCGATCAGTTGACGGTTTTCTTCAATAACTTCATAGCCTTCTGGAAGTGCAATCTCGTTGTCAGCCAAACCATCTTGCAGCTGATGTACTGCATTACGGCGACCTGTTACAACAATGACATCCCCTTCTTTCAGTGCTGTGAATTTGTCCACTTCTAGCACTTTGCCATCACGTTGAATCAATTCAATACAAGCAGCTAGAGCGTGTTGGTTTAACTGAGCTAGGGTTTTGCCTGCTAGCCCGCCATCTTTGCTCACTTTAAATGCTCGTGTAACCAGCGCGGTTACTGCGTTGAATTCACCCGGCGCAAGATCGCGCTTACCATTTGAGTTTTTCTCTTCTAGCGCAATCGCTTCTGCTCGGATATCCCACTTCATCAGTGTTGGGAATACCCATGTCACCATAAGAATTGGACCAAGCGAACCAAAGATGTACGTAACTGCATAGCCGACTGCGACGTTGGTCTGCATTAGGTGTTTCGCTTCTTCTGTCACACCACCAAGACGTGCGATCGCATCACCCGCTGTACCGATGATTGCCGATTGAGTCAAACCACCAGCTGCAAGACCAGCTGCCGTACCTCTGTCTAGATCAAACATCCAAGCTGCTGCTAGTACACAAAGCAGGCCAGACACCGTCATCACTACAGCAGAAAGTAGAATGTTGATGGTTCTAAAGTTCAATGCTTTAAAGAACTGCGCACCACCTTGATACCCTACTGCGTAAATAAAGAGCGCAAAGAAAATGCTTTTTACGCCGGGATCAATATGAACACCAAATTGCCCAATAATTACACCCATTAATAATGTTCCCGCAACACCGCCAAGAACAAATCGACCAATGGTAATTTTACCTACCATATAACCGAGAGAGAGCGTAATAAAGAGAGCAACAAATGGTGCCATGTCAAAAAGGTTAGAAATAATTTCCATGACAATTTTACTCTTACTAATAAATATAAAACTCAAATAATCTAACGAATAATCTGTCACTCATATTTGTTGGATTATTTAATTTAAAAAGCATCTCGTTTGCTTCGAAGCGAATATTAGAAACAAAACCTCACAACTCGTAATCCCATTTGAAGGATGAAACCATCACTTCGCATATTCAAACGCAAACATTGAACAATAATTGTCGAAAATTTAATAACTTAGTGGTCTGAAATGAACATCAAATAAATTGGAAAATAAATTTATTTTTATTTTCACTGTCCAAAAAGCTACTTTGTTGCGCTATTCCCTCTATATAGCGCATAACACCTTTCTCTTGATGGATTAGATCCTACAAAAGCGATTATCACGGATGCCATCACTTGCCTTATCTTTACATTCATCAAGTTAATAGAGAAAAACACCATGAACTCAATGCCACATGAACTTGTGTGGGGCGAAGTTTACTTCCCTCCCTTGTTGCTGGTTATTGCATTGGCTTACATGCTCACCATTTTGGTTGGAACCGTTGCAACAAAACTGGGACTCCACAAATACGTTGCATTTCCTGCGCTCGCTGAGCTAAGCCTAATTGTGATTTTTACTGGCGTTATTGGTCGATTCATTACCATATTTTGAGGCAAATTCCGTGATAAAACGTTATCTCATCACACTGCTATTACTGTGTTCCGCTGGCACCGTGATTTTCAGCTACTACCAATCATACTCTGACAACCCTTGGACTAGAGATGGCCAAGTTAGCGCGCACATCGTTTCTATAACCCCCCGCGTAACAGGACAAATCATCCAAGTCTACGTCGAAGACAATTCGCAAGTGAAACAAGGCGATTTGCTGTTTGAGATTGACCCAAGCATCTATAAAGCGGCGTACCACAAAGCGCTAGCAGCTCAAAAGCAAGCCATTGCATTACTAGCAAAGGCCAAAAATGAAGAGCAGCGAGCACTTAAGTTAGAAAAGCGCACACCTGGCGCCGTACCTGTACTGACATTGAATAACCTAGACAATGCGGTGGAGACAGCCGTTGCCAACGTAGAACTCGCGAAAGCCAATGTTGAAGAAGCCAAGCTAAACCTTGATTACACAAAAGTTTATGCGCCAACGAATGGTTATATCACTAATTTGAACTTACGCGTCGGCTCTCAAGTCGTCGCTAACTCCCCAGTCGTGGCTTTAATTGATGAAGACAGCTTTTGGATCGAAGGATATTTCAAAGAAACGGATTTAGTTGGCGTTGATCCACAAGATAAAGCCTACGTGACCTTAATGATGCACAATGAAGCTGTGCTGGAAGGCAAAATCAAAAGCATTGGCTACGGCATTGCGAAGCAAGATGGTAGTACTGGTAACGATCTTTTGCCCAATGTGAACCCTAACTTTCAGTGGATACGCTTAGCTCAACGCATTCCAATTAAAGTTAAATTAGATCACTTACCGAAAGATTTTCAACTACGTGTTGGTATGACGGCCTCTATCAAAATCATCAAACAATAATGTGGTGGAATGTATGTTTAATGCCTCAACCAAAGAAGCAATCAAAGCTGCGCTGTCTATCGTTATCGCGATCTGCCTTGCCTTATGGTTTCAATGGGAGAAACCGTATTGGGCAGCGATCGCAGTCGCGGTAATGGCATTAAATGAAAGCTTCGCTCACTCAATAAACAAAGGTCATAATCGCTTATTAGGAACCCTCCTTGGCATCGGTTATGCCTTTTTCCTCATCACGACGTTTTCTCAAGATCGCTTTTTGTTTCTCACCTTCTTCACCTTGTTTTTAGGTGCGTGCATTTTTATGTCGAGCGACGAAAAGTATGGTTATGTGTTCTCTATCGGTTTTGCTGTGTGCTCCATCATCGCATGTATGGGAGGATTTGATAGTCAAGCAACGTTCCACTTCGCTGTTCTTCGTATGCAAGAGACGATTCTTGGTGTGATCACGTTTTCTGTTGTGTACCGATTAGTCTGGCCAGTCAGTACAGAACAAAACTTCATTCAACGTTTTGAGGCCAGCAGAGAGGCGATGCTTAACGCTATGAAATCGCCCAATGATATAGATATTGAAGCTCTTGAGACCAACACCGCCAACATAGAAAAGTTATTCCAACTGGTCGGCTTACCACTTACTGGCAGCTACCACTTGAAAGAACATCGTCAGCTATGGCGTGCGCGTTTAAATGAGATGGCACAAATCCAAGACCGATTGCTAGAACAAGCAGATAAATCGCAAAGTCGTGAGATCGATTGGCCAACGCTAACGCAGCAACTTCAAAGCTTTGATATTAAAAATCCAAGTACGTCGCTCATTGGTCACGTTGCTTATGTTATGCAAAGAGAGAAAAACACGGTTTGGCATCACGAGCATCGGACCTTCATCCAGCATTTGAATGAAGACGGCAGAAAGGTACTGCAAGGTGTCTCCATGTTCGTAACGTCACTGCTGATCTGGATTTACCTTCCTGTGCCCGGAGGTTTCATTTTTCCGATGCTAGCAGGCGTGTTCTCTTCAATCGTTCCTACTATGCCACCAAGCATTATTAAAGATGCATTTTTTGGTGTGATAGGCACTGGCACGGTGATTCTATTGCAATACATTTTCCTAATGCCAATGATGACCGAGCTTTGGCAGCTTGGGCTATTCTACTTCATCAACATCATCGTGATTTGGAAGGTATTTTCCACACCAAAGCTGATGGTACACAGAATTCTAGGTATTAACTTATTGGTTGTCTTGACATCAGGAGCGCTCAATTTAACCCCAGCGTATCGAATTGAAACGCCCTTGCTGATGCTGGTAAACATTATGACTATTTTGATGATTGCCAAGTTGTTTACTGATCTGTTCCGTGTTCGCGTCACGGCCTAAGCGTCACCTCCGTTCTTGAAACTAAAGCCCCGCATTGCTTTTGCTCTGCGGGGCTTTTTGCTTTGTTCACTGCCCTATTCCTGCCTCACCCATAAAGCGAGGATAGTATCCATCAAAAGCGATTAACGGAATCTCTCTTCACCTCATAAAATCCTCTCATTGATTCACGAAATGCAATCGAAAACTCTGCATTCACAACGTCAATCACAGCAAACACATCTATCTAACTGAACAAGAAGTTCAGTGACACATTAACTGTCTGAGTCTCGAAGGTTTGAGGCTATTCAGAGTGGAAACTGTCATGAGTTTTTTTGAATTACGCGCCGGCAAGACGTCTTCTCTTACTGTGCTCGCGAGCGCACTAATGCTTACTACCCCCACTTTTGGCTTCGCCGCTGAAGAGACGACGACCTACAACGAAGTAATCGAGCAAGGCCGAGCACTGTTCGACAAATACGGTATCAGTCATGATTTACCAAAACTGGCCATCAGCTCTCTAGTTCAAGGCGAGCATTTGGTCGAGCATGCCCACCGAAGTGTTAAAATCGGTGATAGCGTTCGCGATTCGTCCGTCTACTTGGTTAAGAACACCGATAACAAAGGCAACATTGATCTGCGTATCAAGTACAACCCTGAACAACTCGATGAAAATGAAAAAGTACTTGATGAGATCGAAGCTTTCACACGAACAGAATACCGCCTTCGAAACTACGCGGAGAGTTTTGATCCGTCATCAGTAAGAGCCAAAGAGGATCAGAATGGTAATGTGATCATCAGTTTTAATTACTCAAAATACGGTCTTCCTCAAGATATCGCCTACTTTCGCTTTTTAAGCGTTGATATTGAGTTGGTTAATGGTGAACCGAAACGTATGGTCATTACCAACGATAAACCGTTCACACATCACAACTACCAAGTGGATTCTTACGATCAAGAGATCCTCTTCCAGAAATTAACATCAGGCAAAATTGCGATTGCCAGTAAAAACACCAAGATAGTTGGTTCAAAGAAAAATAAACCCCTCGAAATGATGAGCAGCGTAAAACCGGTAGCGATTTATGAAGATAAGCTTGGCGTGCAAGTACTAGACGAAAAACGCTTGAATGAGGTCTCTGATCCACGCATGCAAGAAGCCAGTGTTAAGCTAGACCGAGTTTTTCCTTTAATGGGTGATATGGTTCGTCGTCAAGGTATCGATTTGCCTCTGCCGTTTGGTGTGTCGCTAGCGTATCGAAATCAAGATATGAATATTCCATTTAATGATTTCACGATTGAAGGCATCGGCCTTAATGAACTGTTTGATCCAGAAGACAGTGTCGGCATCGTCAGTGCTGAGAGCATGACGCTTCGTGGCGATGTAAACATCCTGCCATTTTGGAATGTATTTGGTTACATCGGAAAAGTTAATGTCGATGCCAATGTTGATGCCGCCTACACGGGTGAAGGTGGCCAGTACATAAAAGATAAGCTGAACGATAAACTGCCAGGATTAGGTGATAAGTTTTGCGATGGTTTATCTGCACTTTGTAGTCGCGGACGCTTAGACGTGCCGCTGCATTTGGAATATGACCTTCGTGGTATAGGTACAACCCTTTCGGTTGGCTATAAAGAATTCTTTGCTTCTGTCACTGGTACCTATTCGCAAACTCGCTTAAAGGGCTTAGATGATTGGGGCGATGGTATTGTTACTGTACAGCCGATGTTGGGTTATCAACTTGTCGATTATCGCACGCAGTTCTTTGTCGGAGCAGAATATCAAGGACTGGACGCTCGAATGGACGGGCATGTAAAAAGTGGTGATATCGAATTCGATTACGACATTGGTGTAGATCTTAATCAATGGGCGTTTTTGACTGGTTTCAATAAGCAAATCGGCAAAAACTACAACCTGACCTTTCTCTATAACAAAGGGGAAACTCGAGAGTCAGTAACCTTAAATCTTGGTTACCGTTTCTAGCTCTCATAAAGAGCCGGCCCCTAGACGATGGTAGGACTGCATCCTACAAAGGCGATTACTGAAACTGTCGCCGATGTCCTACCATTTGAGCCATCAATACAACAAGCCATCCAACCATTCACGGATTAATGCCAAAGCGTCAGGACGTCGCTTGTTAGATGCCGTTTAACATTTTCGGTGCACGCACCAAATGACTTTTTGGACATAACAATGACTTTACTCAATCGCTCAACTTTAGCCATTACCATCACTCTTGCCTTAGCAGCTTGCAGTGATGACTCAAGTAAACCTAGCGTTCCTAACGGCCCGAAGCCACTACAACCCTTACCACCAGAGCAAATCGCTTTGGAAATTGGCGATGCAACCATTCAAGCGACCAAAGAGTCCCTCGTCATCACGCCTCTTGATGCGGATGAAAAACTGGCAGCGGTAGAGGCGTTCAAAGGTATCCAGTTTGCGCAAGCAGACCGCTTTCAGCACAGCATTGCGGTCCCACTTGAAGGCGATATTGATGCGACTCAGTTCGGTGATGCGTGCCCGCAGTTAAAAACCACGGCACAAACGCAATCAGAAGATTGTTTGAACCTAAACATTTGGCGACCAGCAGGGACAGAAGCGTACGCAGATTTGCCAGTGTATGTCTTTATTCACGGTGGAGACTTTGAATACGGCGCGGGCTCAGAACCGCTGATTCATGGTGATATGGTGGTTGCACAAGGTGCTGACGATGGTAACCCGTTTATTGCAGTTACTTTTAACTATCGCTTGGGCTTGTTGGGCAGTGTTTGGGTCGATGGTTTGGACAACCCAGAGGGCGGTAACTTTGGCCTAGGCGATCAAAAACACGCGCTTGAATGGGTTCAACAAAACATAGAGGCATTCGGCGGCAATCCGCAAAACGTGACACTCATGGGTCAAGGTGCGGGTGCCATGTCTGTGGGAATTTTACAGCAATCAAAAGGCGATGCTGCAATCGCAGGTGAGCACTTTCAACGTGCCATCATGCAAAGCAACGCATACGGCTTTGAATATAAAAGTTACGATGTTGCCAAGAGCCAAAGGCCAGAGCAAAGTGTTGAAGATCTAACGCTACTACCACTTGAAGAGGTCATGAAGGTACAGAGCGAGATGCTTGATCCTATTCAACGTCTTAAGAACTGGGTACTGACCGCTGCGAATATTCCGGTTATAAGTCCAACACGAGACAACAGCCCATTAGCTACGTTGATGCCATTTGCGCCTTACATCGAGCATCGCCCACCAGCGTTTCTAGTGAAAGAAGTACCAGGCTATCACTTTACTGAACAAGCGATTGAGAGTGAATGGATCGTACCGACGGTAATTGGCTCAAACAGTGCAGAAAGCAATACTCTAGGCATGCTGCCGAGCCTGACATTTTTGATCCCAACTATTATTGAAATCTTGAGCCAAGAAGCGCCAGAAATCATTGAAAGTGGTGACGAAAACTTAATCGTCGAATACATGATGGAGTGGCTAGAATCGGAAACGAACTTAAACCGTTTACGCACCGAATATCGTTCATTACTCAACGATTCAGCTTCGATTGAACTCGATCTTTCTGACTTATTGGAACTGCTGCCTAGCACCGCTTATGAGGCGATGACTAAGTTGTTCTTCGGTTTGGGGAACTCCGATTCAACAACGGAGTTACTTGCTCTGGCTGACTTCTTCCCCAACGATGAAAGCGAACTAAATGGTGCGACCAAAAACATGCAGCAATTCAAAACCACGTTGCATGATTTGCTCTTCACGGGTCCAAACCGTCATAAAGTTTCAACTGAAGAAGCAACAGGGGCAACGCCAAGCTTCTACTACTTTGACTACAAACCTGGATTCAACGTATGGACTTACAATACCAAAGGTGAAAATGGCGATCTCGACGTTGGCGATTTACTCAAAAGCATCAGTTGTATTGTCGGCGCTTGCAATGCATCGGAATTACCATTTGTGTTTAATAAAGCATTAAAGCTTGATGGTTCAAGTGTTCGTCCAGGTAGCAAAGACAAAGCAATGATGAACGAGCTCTCTCGTATGTGGTTTAGCGAACGTTTATTTGAGGACTTCCAATACAACAGCGCGACTGACCGAGTATTGCTGATCGATAACGATGGCGGTATTCAATCCACACAAGACTGGGACAATGCTCATCACTCAGGCATCGATCCAAAACTGCGCCAAGGTCGCCTCAACGGTCTCGAGGAACTTGGGCTGATTCTGAGTCACATGTAACGTTATCTTCAGTCACTAATAGCTCGTTACCAAATACCTAAAAGCCAGTTCACTGGCTTTTTTCATCCTTATTCCTTGAACATCATTAGGAAGGTTTACTCATGTTTCCTAACGCCCTTCGTGCCCTGCTACTCTTTATCTTCAGCGCACTATTGGTTGGCTGTGCCCAGCCCTACCCGCAAGTTGAACCGGATTTTGAAGCCAATTGGCAAACTACTCAGCATCAAGCCGAAGTTTACTTAATTCCTAACGCTCCGGAAGCCTTTGCGCGTCGCGTTGAACTGGTTAGAAATGCTCAGCAAAGCATCGATATGACTTACTTTTCTTGGGAGAGTGACACGCTTGGTTTGATGCTACTCAATGAACTCAAGCAAGCAGCAGATCGAGGCGTGCAAATTCGACTCACTCTCGATGATCTATTGGTTTTTAACGAGAAATGGCTTGCTGATCTCAGCGCTCACGACAACATTCAAATCCGTTTATTCAATCCGTTTGATTCACGTAAGTCAGGTTGGATTGGTCGCGCCGTCAACTTCTCTACTCACCAACAACGTTTGGACAATCGTCTGCACGAGAAGTACTTCAACGTCGACCATCAATGGATGATTCTAGGTGGACGCAACATTGGCGACGACTATTTTGGTTACAGCCGCAAAGCCAACTTCTTTGATATGGATGTCTTGTTCAAAGGCAGCATTCTTCGAGCGTTCGACCAAAACTACCAACAACTTTGGGACAGCGAGCATGTCACGCCAATAGAAAACATCGTTAACGTTACCCCAAACTATTCCGCGTTTACTAAAGCGCTTAATAAAGGTGAGAAAGACAAAAGCATCATTCTGGCTGAGGTTGAAAAACAGGTTAAACACCTGACCAGTCCCGACTTCATCACTGCGCAAGTCACCCCCGTTTTCGACTCATTAAACAAGTTAGAAAACAACAAACCCTACTTTAGAAAACGTGCAGAACACCAAGTTTGGCAACAAATAGCCACTGCGTCTAAAGCCGTGATATCAACGCCTTACGTGGTACCAAGTGATGGTGAGTTTGCCTTTATTGATACCTTGATGGAGCAAAAAGCGGACATCACGTTAATGACGAACTCGTCTGCATCTAATGATTCTGGCTTTATTCCGGCTTATTACGAGGAGCATCGCCAAACCCTGTTGGATAAGGGCGTTCATATACTTGAGTACAAAAACCAAGCGAAAAATGATGACCATTACTTCCATGCGGATACTTATTATCACAACAAGACGGTGATACTCGATGATCGGCTGACTTATATCGGCTCATCAAACTTCGACCCAAGATCGGACTTCCTCAATGTGGAATTTGGTGTGTTGGTCCAAAGCGAAGCCTTTGCAGAACATGTCATGCACTACTTAAATCGACAACAAGATGAACTGTTTTGGCGAGTATCTCGAGATGGACAAGGCCAAACTCAATGGCAATCAATGAATGAGATCCATACTAAGAATCCAAACTATGGTGGATGGCATAAGGCACCTAACTGGATATTCAAGAAACTGAATGGTGAGTTCGAACTCTAAACAATCAAGGCTTAAAAAGGCTCTCTATCTGCAAGGGTGAGAGCCTTTTTAATGCCCGCTAAAACTGCGTGCCTAGTGAGAAGTGAACGCGGAATTGGTCTCCTTGCGGAGCATCTAAACCATAAGCAAAGTCCACTTTGACAGGCACGTATTTTGAGTTCCATATCAAACTCAGCC
The DNA here is from genome assembly GCF_023161825.1 of Vibrio sp. 2CM40D. Classification (NCBI taxonomy): domain Bacteria; kingdom Pseudomonadati; phylum Pseudomonadota; class Gammaproteobacteria; order Vibrionales; family Vibrionaceae; genus Vibrio; species Vibrio sp. 2CM40D. Next base: position 16,030 of record NZ_JALNTL010000010.1, on the reverse strand, counting down.
CTGTACCGCTTTTCCAATCCACCCTATCGTTGAAGGCATCACCAACATCATAAAATGCCCCAAGCCACAGTTGGCGGTAGACCTGATATTGATATTCCAGCCCAGCAGTGAACATGTAACGAGCACCCGTTAAATCGCCATTTTCATCTCTCGGAGAGATAGACTCATAACCATAACCACGAAGATTGCCATCACCTCCCGCAAAGAAGCGTAACGAGGATGGAATATCGCTCAAAGTGTCAGCGACATTAATACCGACATTGGAACGAAAGTGAAACTTGTGTTTTGCACTAATGTCCCAAGACAGAACACTATTGCCCTCAATACGCAGCAAACGAGAATCGGAGAAAAAATTGGGGTCTGAGTATTCCAATGAGTAAACGTGACGGTGCTTTACTTCTAATTGATCGTTCTTGCGATCAAGTAGTGAAAATATCACCCCCGGTAATAACAACTGTGATTCGTTATTCTCCGACGCTTGTCGATAACTTTCTTGCAAATAACGAACGTGCATGGTGCTTTGCCAATCACTGTCTAACTGCCAGTGCTTTTCAAACGATAAATCATTAGAAAAACTCGATGTATCTCGATAATCGACATGCTTAGATTCAAACTGAATCCCGTAGTAATCCGTTAGAACATTTTGTGTGGGAATTTTATAACCAAGTAATAGAGATTGTTCCGGTTTGGAAACGTACGCTTGTGCCTCAAAACTGTGTCCACGTGCGTTGTACCAAGGCTTGGTCCAGTTCAGCGAAGCGCGTAATCCCAAGTCTGTCGAATACCCTCCACCGACTTGCACAATATTGCGTGAATTCGGCTCTGCGAGCACTTCTATCGGCACCTTATGACCATCGGATATCTCCTCGAAATCCGCTTTCACAATCACACTGCGAAACCAATCAGTACTGGAGAGATCGGCCTGATATTGACTCAATTTCAAAGTATCAAAATCGTCGCCCCGCTCAAATGTTCTCATCGCTTCTATTCGAGCCGTTTCGATACCCGACGTAAGGACAGACAGCTCTCCAAATTGGTAACGAGAACCACTAGAGAAATGCAGATTCACATGGGCTTGATTCAAACTTGGAATGACTTCCAAAGACGATTCGATAAAACGTCCATCCAAGTAACCTTTTTGCTGAGCCAATGAAATCAAGTTTCGCTTTAGCGTATCGTACTCAGAATGAAGCAACGGCTGCCCTTGTTTAAGTTTAGCTTGATTAATTAGTTCGATGAAATCCTGGTCGTTACTGGCCTCCCCCGACACAGCAAGGTTAGATTTTTTGACCAACATCACCTCCCCTGCGTCAACCTCAAGCGTGATGATATCATTTTCCGATCTCTTAACATTGAGCTCGGAATGATAGTAGCCATAAGGGTTTAACGCATTATTAACCATCTGCGTTAGTCGATTTGAGGTAATGTTTGAAACAGAGAGTTTCGTTAGTGGTGTAAGGTGACTTTCAAGATTTTTCTCTAATATTGGTGTTAGCCCTTTGATTTTAAATTGCGCTCCGAGTGCATGATGTAAAGGCATAGAAGCTAAAACTGATATACCTATTATTTGTTTAATGTGAGGAGACACACCGCTACCTAGTTTAGCAATACACTCGACAAGGTTAATGATGGAATGGCATATCTGTTAATCGCGTTTGTAGGATTGCTCCCTACGAAATCCTCTCGAAAATTCACGTTTCACAAGTAGATTCTTTGAACAATAAGTGGGCTCAAGCTAGGAGGTGGCAAATCATGCGGTCTGAAATAGGTATACTGTTTGCCAAAAATACAAAACCCAACGCTGAATGGATCTCATCAAGCGTTGGGTTACATTGATAATGTGTTTTTTAATCTAAAAAGCGGTCTGTTTGTAAAACTAGATCGAAGAACAGTTTCCTTTTTCTGCCATGTCGACTTTTAGTACTTCTGCTTTACCTTTGCTTTCGTCTACGAGTTCTACGCCCGCACCACCAACAAATACACCCATTTTAATGTATTGATTAACGAAATAATTACGGCCCTCTTCCGTTAAGATAGTTAAGTGATTTTCAGAAAACTCAGACTCTGTACTTACTTGATGTTCTTTATTGCCTTCGACCTCATGGTAGAAGAATACACCAGGAGCGGTTTCACCAATACATTCCCCATCGACGTAAACATACTTTTTAAGCGCTGCTCCGACAAAAGCATCTTCTCGGTAAATGTAAATCCCTGCGTTCCCCTTTTGAGGTGCTTCAAATGATTTCATTTGATTTGATACTGTCGAATCAACAGTAGGAACAGAAGCACAACCTGACAAACCCAAAAGGAATGCGGAACACAGAATTACTTTATTTTTCATGTTATTAACCTAGCTACGATAAAATCGCGCCAACCATACTATAAATAAATACGTTCACTTATTGGTATTTTTGAAATTTGTGATTCAACCTATGCAATAGCACTCATTTAGCGTATAGATTGAGCAAACATTAGCCATATAATAATCACGAGAATAAAATGCCCTGTATCTAACGATCACTAAATGCCACTTTACTCGCTAGACTGATAAGTAGAATACCTGAAACACCTTCAAGAGTTCTTGAATAACGCTGAGAGTGTGGACGACTAAATACCCAATTACCCACAGAGGCGTACAAAACGTTACATGTCGTCGCAAGTACGCTGAACAGCAAGCCAAGTACTAATAATTGCATTGATGTTGAGCTTGCAGACGTATCAATAAATTGAGGCAGAAACGAGAGAAAGAATAGCGCTACTTTTGGATTCAAGACGCTGACGATAACCCCCTGAACAAACACATTTTTATTATTATCAACATTTTTGTTTTCAACGATTTTACTTTCTCCACGCCACATAGACAGTAATGACTGAACACCTAAATAAACTAGGTAAGCGGCCCCTAACCATTTAACAACGCTAAAAGCCAAAGATGAACTCAGAATTATTGCTGACAAACCTAAACATGCCGCTAGTGTATGAAAAAAGTAACCAATACCAAGCCCCAGAGCCGCTTTCAGCCCAGCAGATAATTTACCTTTCATTGTATTGGAAACAATATAAATTACATCAGGTCCAGGAATCATGTTGATAGCGAGACAAGCGACAACAAATAATAATAGTGAGTTTGAATCCATTCTTTTCTCCAAATTAACGTCTTGCGGGATAACATTTCATCGAACTACAAGTAATGCAACGTCCAGGTTTCAATTGGTTATATTTAGTATTAACAACACGTTACTAATACTACAGCACTGCGCGAAGAGCACAATCATGAACAGTGATACGAATTAAATTATGGGCCTTTGTTAGCCCTTTGAATGATAATATTTAGCATCGTTTGGTTGTAAGCTTTTTCTAGCCAGCAGCTCTTATGGAAGTTAACAAATCGGCTACTTAGTATACTTAATAGACCGTCAAATCAGATAGATTACCTATTCTTATTTCTTCAAGCCTTTTTTGCTTCATTTTCCTGCCTCACTAAGCAGCAACTTAATACTTGCCACACCAAAAAATAACGCGAACACGCCTTCAAAAACTGCTTTGGATCTGAGATAGGTTTGCCTGACCTTTTTATACGCGAAAAGAAAAGCATAGCCAAAGAAAACCAAAGCACTAACCAGCCCTACAACAAAAATGACCGACAACAATTCCAACGGACTGGCCGTAGGAGGAACCCCTATCGAATAAAGCGCACCAAAAAACAGAATAGCCTTTGGGTTAGTTAAGTGAATTAACACTCCGGTTAAGTAGTTACCCTTCTCTGTCGTTACGTATGTTTTGGGTAACTTTAGCTGCTCGATGTTGCAGGCAGAATGTACGGACTTTAAAGCCAAATATAAAAGATAAAATGCCCCACAATATCTAAGAATTTCAAAAAGCCAAACATTGCTATAGAGTATGGTTGCGAGACCAAAAGCGGCTGAGGTTGACCAAAATAAAGACCCCGTTAAAACACCTGCAGCCAAATACCCACCAAAGCGTCGACCGTGGTTCATTGACGTGCCTGCTATCGCAAGAGTCGCAGGTCCGGGGCTAGCGATGGCAGCGATAGCTGATACGACAATCAGTGAATAATTTATCTCTTCCATTTTTACTCTAAGCCTCCAAATGGAGTTTTATCAACACTTATCGCGGAATACTCTATTGAACGTACATCAGAAGCGTAATACTGATTAAAACACCAAGTGTCACGAATCGAGTTGAGATTATTTGGTATTTTACTACTCCAAAATAACATCAAATCCGCCATAAATGAGACGCTTTCCATCAAAGGGCATTGGGTTATTGTCTGGACTCATTCGAGGATCACCCATGATCCGCAGCCACCCTGAGTCTCGAACTTCTTTTGAAGGCCAGACTACCCACGAAAACACAACGGTTTCGTTGCTTTCAGCGTTAACTGCCATGGGAAATGATGTGATCTCACCATCTGGTACTTCACTCCCCCACGTCTCAACAACCTTTAAGGCCCCAAACTCCCTGAACATTTCTGCTGCTATTTTTGCGTGTGCGATATACTTTTCTTTATTCGCTGTCGGCACTGCAGCGACAAACCCATCAATGTATGACATAAGTAAACTCCTTTCATTGGAGTTATAACCATAGCTCAATAAAAAGAATGCACATGATGCCAAACCATAGAAGCAGGTACGTAATACAGCTTGAGAGCTACATTCCTAGCTTGGACTTTATATGCATATTTGAAAGGTATGTGTTTGGATCAAGCTTGGTTAGCATATTTATAATCTCCAAAACACTCGAATACTCAATACGTTCCTCTTCAGCATGCCCGATCCCACCTATTGTAAAGTGAGTAAAGCGGTAATCACGATAAACGTTTTGCAGCTGGCTAGAAATATCTTTGAGTAATCTTTTACTGAGGGCGAATGCAGGGTATTCACTACTTTCTGAAAGCTCTGCTGTAGAGCCAATAGATACAATATTGCATTTATCGTTAAGTGAACCTAAAGCGTTAAGCTCATTGACTAAATTAAGATACCCAATCGGACCAACATTCATAAACTCAATCAGTTCGTTTGTTGTCAATTCTGAAGACTCTCCCCACATCGACGCCAAATAAACTATGATGTCAAACTCTACACCTTTGAAGCACGTATAATCTGGCTTTTTACCGGGATCAACGTCAATACAAACAGAAGCGACTCCCTCCTCAACTAGCTTTGATCTAGAAATCGCATAAATTTCTGTACCCTGTAAGTTCGTAGCCAAGAACCTTCCTAGACCCTTACTACCTCCAACGATTAAAATCTGCATAACCCTATTCCTTGGTTAAGGTTGTCTTTCATATTGTCCGCCAAACTGTTCATTAGGCATCACTTTAACGTTTCTGTTGTTTGCTTCTAGCCCTACTTAGTTCTATCTTCAATTTCATCGAATGGTTCAACTGAAATACGCTCTGCAATTTCACTCATCTTCTTCATTTTTTCTGGGTTACTAGTTCCCCAAAACCGCTCCCAGTCTTCACGTGTTCGCCACTTGGCAATAGTTAAAACCTTTTCCGGTACATCGTAAGAACGAAACATAAAACTACCAAGCGCCCCTTCTACTGACTGATGAATTGAATCTGTCGTCGAACGCCATATATTTTGAAACTCATCCATTTTTTCACTTGGCACACGCCATTCATACACAACTCTAAACATAACACTTCCATTAAAATTTCTAGATTTAATACGGCAAAGTATTAAGAACACTAAGCCAGGTGAATAGCTGAATAAAGCAACATAGTAGAGCGTAGAGCAACATGAAAAGCAAAGTGTAAACGCTCTAAATCACTGCGATTCGATTAGTCATGCACACATTCAAAGATTTCGTATTGCCGTTTAACATTGGCTGTTACTTTTCCCCAATGTGAGGCTTGAACTCTTTCCTGATGTTGTTTAAAAGAGGCTTTGTCGACGAACTCCTCATAGACATCAAAACGAAACGGATTAGTCGAGCTTTGAGTCACAAGAAAACTAAGGCAGCCCGGCTCTTCTAACGTGAGCCTTTTGTGAGTTATTAACGCATGTTTTACTAATTCTAGATCCTTTTCCGGAACTAAAATAAAGCCTTTCAATGTAACTTTCGACATATCATCCTCCCGCCCCTATCGTGTAGCGTTTCGTTAAGAAGTAGCCAACACGCCCTCAATCTCAACCATCATATCGCAAATGTGAATCTCACCATGAATTAAATGCCACGTGTTAGGAATCTATTTCTAATGCCCTATCGACTTACGAGCATAAGGTTATCTCTACCCTTTCTTTGCCTTTACCGATGTTCTTGCGTTTTAATTGAATTTGGCCGACTTCTGATGTGCGCTTTAAGTGAGTGCCACCGCAAGGCACTTGCGCAAACCCATCCACTCTCCAATACCTTCTTTCACTCTCTTGATCGGAAAAGTCACTAATAATAACTGAATCAGAGTTAATCAAATCTTGCACATCAGTTTCAATTTCTTTCAATAGCGGGCCAATACTTTCAGACCACTCGAAATCTATGCGACTCTTATTTTCAGAAATATGCGCGCCTATCTTAACAATGCCTTCCCGACGCTGATAAAACATCTCGAGCACCACTTCAGCCGCAAAGTGTAGCTTCATTAAGGCGTATCTACGCTTCCAATCAATATTCGTAGTTACAATGTCACCAAGAGTAAAATTTGGAGAGGATTCCAATGTGTAAATAAGTCGAACACCTAACTTTTGAGCAATCAAAACCGGAATACCATTAATCGTTCCTTTATCACTCTCTTGGCCTCCAGACTCTGCAAAGAAGATAGTCTGGTCCAATTCAACCTTATTTCCGTCTACATTGCTCACTCTTGAGTTAAGTTCTGTTTGGTAGGGATTAACCCAAAATAATTTCTCGCTCATGCTGCTATCCTTGCAGTAAGTCCTATCTTTGATAGTACATTCAGTGACCACCAAGTCAATTCAAGAAACCTCACCGTCAAATGTAAGGCTGTGTATAGAGCACGAGCAGGCTAGACCTATTAGATGCGTTTAAGGCCGGATACTAAACGCTGTCTAGGGGTTTAGCTAACAACCCGTAAATTGCGGAATCTGAGACTACTCCATTCACTTCCCAACGCTGCCTTAGGAAACCTTCCTTTATAAAACCTAACCGTTCCAAGACTTTACCTGAAGAAGCATTGTCTGGATCTATCTCAGCCTCGATTCGACGTAGATTCAGTGTTTTGAATGCGTGTTCGATTAATGCAGTTCCCGCCTCTAATACAATGCCTTTACCCCAGAAATGACGACTAACGCCAAAGCCAATTTCTGCGCGCCTAGACTCTTTCACGTGATTAAACAGCATTATCTTACCCAGAAGTTGGCCATTGCTCTTTAGGAAGATGCCTAGTGTCACTTCTGTATTGCTATTCATGGCCTGTGTACTCTTGGCTATAAATGTCCGCGCTTCTTCAATTGAAACCCAAGGGCCAGAGTTCCAATATTTCATGACCTCATGGTCTGAGAAGATGTCAAACAATTCGCTTGCATCATCTTCAACTAGCTCTCTTAGAATTAATCGTTCCGTTTCAATCTTTGTTACTAACATTTTGGAGCCAGCCTTTTGGTTTGTTATTGGTGACGAAAATACAATAAAAGTGTGAGACACGTAATACAAATGATTTCGTATGAGACTTTTAAACAAGCTCAACGCACGGTAAAAGCGCCACGTGTCACGATTCTATATTGAAGCAAATTTTAGACATTCAAGTGCGTCAACAAGTAACCGCTGAACGCATCAAAGCTTGGAGTGAGTTGATCATAAGTCCTAAACTCAGGCTCAAAATAGTCCATATACTTTATTATCGCTTAGTGACGATTTCCTTCAGTACTCTGGCTGGGTTGCCACCAACAACGACATTGTCTCCAAAACTCTTTGTAACGACTGCGCCAGAGGCTACCACCACGTTGTTCCCAAGTGTTACGCCAGGGTTGATTACGGCATGGCCACCTATCCAACAATTGTCACCAATGTTTATGGGCTTTGCTAGCTCTAAACCACTATTCCTCTCGATAGGATCTAAGGGATGAGTCGCAGTATAAATTCCAACTTGAGGCCCAAGTAAACAGTTATCACCAAACTTAACTTCCGCAACATCCAAAATCACACAACCAAAATTAGCGTAAAAATTATCTCCAACGTGAATGTTGGATCCATAGTCGCAATTGAAAGAAGATTCAACATGAATATCGTCACCTGTTGTGCCGAACAAGCGCTTAGTTATTTGAACTCGCTTTTGTTTATGCTCAACAGACGTGGCATTCAATTTTTCAGTTAGTAACCTAGCGCTCAACCTTAACTTTAATAACTCTTCATCACTTGGGTCATAAAGCTCACCTGCTAACATTTTCTCTTTTTCTGACATAAAACTTGGACTCCAATACCAATTTTCTTACAACGCTACATTAAGTATGTGAGTAACGCTACCTCCTAAGCGAGGCTGTTCCACCACGAAAACAAAGCCCGACTTGAACCCTAGTCCTCAGCGCTATCAATTTAGTGCACTACCACCACCGTTCTCACTAACTTATCACCGAGACGTTGCCTTTTTTTACCAAGAATGAAAATTGAGTCAATAAAACCGAAGAATGGAGTAATAACATTTCGAAAGAGCGACTGAAAAATATTGCACTTTTTACCCGTTCTTGCACTTATAACTGCAATGCCCAAAAGTTTTTTACCCACACTTTGACCATTTGGTAAACAATCAGAAAAAAGGTAATACGATACAGTCGCAGTTACTGCTGTAGCGCGCACAAGCTCTTTTTCAATACCGATTTCTAAGCCGACCCATAAAACGAGAGTAAAAATGCTAAAACTGACAAAAAGATCAATCATTTGTCCAACACACCTAACTCCCGGACTAGCCAAAACGTAATTTTCTAGAGTAAATTTTCCTGCATTTTTCATTTTAAAATTTGGACTAACAATTGTTTATTTGTGAACTAACGCTATTGAGACAGTAACATCCCCACTAAACCTAATCCATACTTCCGTAAAGCAAGGTCGAACCTGATTTTTCTATCTTTTCAATATATTACCACGCTTGTTCTAAAGGCTAGATTGGTAATATTTCAACATCTCTTCTTGATTAAGCGCTTTACTTTCTAACTTTTGTTGATCTTTAAAGATTTGAGCTAATGAAGGGAGAATTGAGCGATTTACTTTATAGTCATCAGACCAAAGTTTCCCTCTCATCACCGCTTTCGCACAATGAAAATACATACTCTCTATGACTATTTTGATAACAACCTTAGGATCTTTACTTCCATCGGGGCAAGCAGATATCAAGTTGGCGTCGGTGTGAATACTTGCGATTCCTTTAATACGGAGCACTTCATCAATACCATTTACCATCAATAACAACCCTACCTTGGGGTTACTAATGATATTTTTTAGACTATCGATACGATTGTTCCCCGAGCTATCAGGGAGCAACAATGTTGATTCATCTAAAACTTTTACGAAGCCAGGCTCCCCTCCTTTAGGAGAAAGATCGATATACCCTTGTGAATCAGCGGTACTTAGAACTGCAAAATGGCAGTTATTAATTAATGTAATCGCATGAACATCCAGCACAGGCAGAGCTTTATTTTTAGCTCTCGCACTTGGCTCTGCGTAAATTTCTTTTAACTGCTCTATTGTTTTAATTTCACTCATTCAATGTTATTCCTTCACTATCGTATAATGCTTTGCTTGTAAGCAAGCAGTAACTCTGACTTCTTGTATAGGCACTAGACCTAACTCATCGTAAAAATACTACAAGTACAAGTTGTCTCTTTAATGCCTTGTTATCTGAAGATTTAAAGTTTTTCACTAAACTCCCCACACTGCTTACACTTATAACCATGCTTGTAAAAAAACAGTGGAAAACCCAGTAAAATAAAAACTAAGAAAGCTGGGCTTTTACCTTTTGTAAATGCAAATAGATCTTTACTACCACATTTAGGGCAAACGTCTTTTTCTTCATCAACGTCAACTTCATTTCCCAATGATTCTGAGAAATCGCTACTAAGTATTTGTTTCGCATCTTCTGCATCACTTTCGGCCACCATCAGACGGACGCCGCCTATTGCATTTGAATAAAGCCACTGAGTATTTACCGTGTGCTCGTCAGCGATGTAACTTTCTATTCCGACACTATCTAGGCTTGCTCTCGCAATATGAGCTTCATGAGGAAAAGAAAACCTTGCTACTACAATCACATATTGCTCCTTGTGGGAAAGCGCTCCCGTAAGGTATAAGAAACGCTAATTGGAAATGCCATGTGTAGTATTTCTTTTTGAACAACTTATTAGCCCACTACAGACTAGTACATATACCCTAACCAATCTATATGGCCAACAGCCCAAGTTTTGCCGCTGATAGGTTTAACATATAAATCATCTAGTTGCTCTACAGCAACACCGTAATTTTTATGTTCATGAACGCGCAACCAAGAACTTAGAGAGTTAAGGCGCTGATAACCATTAGCCACATAAAAACGCTCCAAATCGGAGACTAAAATGATGAAGTCGACATCTTTAGTGGACGCATACTCGCTGAGTTGAGACAACATTGTTGTGCCAATACCTTGTCTTTGAACTTTGCTCTCGACACAAAAGTCACTCACACCTAATACTTTATAAATTTCATCACCAACGCGAACAACTCTGTAGTCTAATCCCATGTAACCAACTAACTGATCACCTTCGTAATTCAGAACTCTCATATGCGGGAGTTGCTTATAGTAAGAGCGAGTAACTTGATGTTCAGGAAACGACTGGTTTCTAAGAGCTTCAATTGCATTATGCTGTGCTTTAGATAACTCGATTTCTGGGTAAATATCCATATTTGACCTTTGAGTATTAATGACCTTTTGGTTACGATCCCTGTCGTTGAGTTTAACTCCGAGCGTGTCCTAACCTTGTGGGACATTGACAAATAACATAGAGTTTCTCAAAACACTACTTACAACATTTTTACTGCAAACCAATCGAAGTTGCTTAAGAACAAACACTACTTCATAGCAATGCCTACGGACCAAGCATTTGCAGCTTCTTACCCACACCCTATTCCGCCATCTGGAATTATTTTAATTACACAACGTGGGTACTCAATGTTGGTAAAAGCATTTACCGATGATTTTTCATGGCAAGTCCAAGAACAATTGGCAGATGCATATTTCGAAGCACAGAGAGTACTATCATCGGCGGAGCAACTATTAAACCAAGCTAATTTGCTAGTTCAACATGACCAACGAATTAACAACTTAGAAAAGGCTCAGTTAAATACACAAGCTCACATTTCTAGAACAAATGCCGAAGTTACAAAAGCCAATCAAAAAGCCGACGATGCATTTAAAGCGGCAAATGCTGCATTAGAGCATAAATTTGGAGATAAGGATTACTACACAGTTATCGCTTATTGTAACTCTAAAAATATCCCAATCATTCTGACCTTAGCAAAAGCTAAAGGTTTGGAAGCTAGAGCTTACACCCAAAAAATTGGAGGTAAGATCAATAAAGTTCCTGATGAACGTTGGGGACAAGTAAATGCGTATCATATTGCAGTTTTAGACCACGTTTTTAAACAGTGATTTATATCGGGAGTCCTCTGCTGAGGGCTCCAATTCCCCGTAATAAGGCTAACGCCCAGCTAAGGGGTGAGCAACGCAATACAAAAGCCGCCGCAAGCCGCCTTAATCACTAAAATCAACGCATGGTGAAAATGACACGCGTTGCGAATCCCTCTTGAACAGTTTGTTATGTGCGTACTTACGTTATGCACCAAACTGTTTTATACGCTTAGCGCCAATAAAAACTGATACTTACTTTGTTGAAGTAAGTCTAAATGGCGCTCAAACATGGGTACGCCATTGGATAAAGAAAGGGGGTAGACGAGTCCATTACCGACATACACCCCAACGTGTGCTCCGTATGAGTCAGTAGAGTCGTTGTACATCATGATATCTAGCGGCTTAAACTCAGTGACCACCTCACTAAACTCCGAGTCATCCCACCATTCACTAGAACGGTAGTTAGGTGGATTTAGACCGAAGTCTCTGAGCAGGTTATAAGCAAAGACCTGACAGTTAGCTCCAAGCGTTAAGTCTGAATCATCTTTGCAACCCGGAATGCGGGATGAAACGTATCTTACATTTTTGAATCTGTCGGGAATATCCATTTCCATTTTCTCCCAAAGCACATAACGCTGCGTTAAGTAGTGAGCAACGCTACCACCTAACCTAGACCATTGCACCGTAAACACCAAAAATCGACTTGAACAAAAAATGCCGAGCGTTGCGAATCTGCCTTAAACGCTTTGTTAAGCTTCATCTTCAGAGAACCACATAACTACTTTTTGTTCCATAAAGGCTTTAAGGATAGACAGTGATTCTAGTGCATCAGACTTGGCCAAAAGCTCAGCTGACTCAAAGCGCCCATCGATCATCTTTTTTATAAGGGAGCCTGATTTGATGCCAGCTTTAGCATGCACATACGGGTTTCTAATTTTCCTTAGTACTTCCAGTGAAACGTAAAGTTCTTCACTTATAATGCTCTCGCGCAATGAGTTATCGATAATCTTTTTAAATGACGATTCTGCAATCGTATTTTGACCTCGCATTATGAATTCGCCAGATAGAGAGTGCTCGATAAACGCTTGAGCAAGGAGCACAACAGCCATGTAGTTTCCATTGACATAGCTATTAGCTACTTCATGCAACGCAAGTTGTGATTGCATACCACCGGTTAACAACTTATCACCTTGTGGTCCAAACAATTCATTTAACTCAACAAAACGTTCAATTCTATCGGCTTTATTATGTTCTTCGTCAGCAAGAAAACTCTCGATTCCTTGCTTTTTTAGTTCTTCGTAATCCATAGTTTCTCATTGAAGCTTAACGCCGCGTTAAGTAGTGAGCAACGCTACCACCCAACTAAACTATTGTGCCGTAAACACAAAAACTAATTGAAACTAAAAATGCCACGCGTTGCGAATCTGCCTTAAACGCTTTGTTAGCTAACTTTTCTGAGCTATCTTTGAAAAGCGCTTGTCTAATTCTCGAACTTCAATCACCCATCTAACTACTCGATTTGAGTTGTCTCGCTGAGTACGACCTTTGAGCTCAATTTCATTCGCTATGCTTAATAAGAAATGCGAAAACCAAAAAAATTGGGCGTCTCCGAAAATTCTAAAGGCTAGCTTCTCATTAATTATACCTTGATCGATCATTGCATTTAAATCGGCAAAAAAGAAGGCAACTCTGGCGATAGATTTTTTCTCCATTGAGTAACTATTAGTACCATCTCGATAGCTTTTTATTATTGGTGTTATCTTTTTATCATTAGCTTCCCACTCCGTTATACACTTGAACGCAGTTGACCTGTGGGTGTGCATTTCCTCACTCCACCACATTTGATGAAGCCTTGCTACTTCAGAAGATTGATTTTGCTTTCTTTGATTACTGTATATGGCAAGAGCCCCTAAAAAGCTTCCTGCAGCACCTATCGCTGATACAATATTAGTCCAATCCGCCATATTAACTCCTTGGTAGCTAACGCCCAATTAAGGTGTGAGGCACGCAATACCGATGCCGCCGCATAACACCTTAATCACTAAAGCCAACGCATAGCAAAAATGCCAAGCGTGCCGAATCACTCTTAAATTGTTTGTTATAAGCCGCCCTTAAGCATTACGAAAGCGCTCTATTTCACTAGACCAACGCACTGAAATATCAAACAGTTGGTAGCAAAGTGCTCGAATACACTCTGGTGTGAAAATCATATACTCCTGATTTACAAACTCAAAAACGTTGCCATGGCATAAATTGTTTCTTACTCGAACGACCTCGACCATTTCAAAGTTAGGCTTTTGGCTTTCTAGACGTGCCACAAAATTATTTTCACCATCAAAGGCTAACTTTGTAACATCCAACCCGATCTCACGCGCATTTAACAACAAATTATTACTTAAGCATTTATATGCTGATGGTTCTGTGTATACGTGTGGGGAGTTTTGGTTGTTAATAATGACCCTTATAGTTGATTCAATTCCATTTAAAAATGATACAACAGCAGGTAGATAAAGCTCATTGTGCGCAGCTTGAGCGCCTTGAATGAAATAGAAGTGACATTCTGCCATTTGAATTTGTTGGGCATAAGACGTTGTATCAAAATCCTTGCCATTTAGATGCACTATTGCTTCCATGTATACTCCTAGGCTTATAACGCCCGCTTAAGTGGTGAGCAACGCAATACGATATTTCTGCAAACCGCCTAAATCACTAAACTTAACGCATGATGAAAATGCCACGCGTTGCGAATCCGTCTTGAAGCGTTTGTTAGTTGCCAAACCAAAACGCTGATTTTATGACAGTTTTAACTTTGCGAACATCAAAAATTATGTGCTTTGATGCATTATAGTCAGGCGCAGTTTCAAAGCGACTACTCAATGAAACCACGTAGAACATTCAACGCCGAAGAAAACGGACTAACAACACCAAAAAACGCTTTTGTACCGATAATCTCGCAATGCGTAGGTTCAACAAAGTCACTGAAACCACATGAACTCACCAAACCAAAGAAAACGTCATTTCAGCAAGCAATTCAGCTTTTGAAGCGACAAACTCAAAGAGCGAATTTTCAACAAGTAATGTCGTTTTAATTGTACAAACTGCTTCAAAAACAAAGAAAAAGTGAGCTTTCATTTGCCCAAAAACTGAAGCTAAAAAATGACATTACCAAACCGAGATTAACCATTTTCAGCCTAGAAATTCACTTCCAAACTTTAGCATTTCTAACCTTAAACCTTGTGATTTGGTTACGTTTATCCTCTTGGCAACTAACGCTCTGTTAAGGTGTGAAGCACGCAATGACCAAGCTGCTGCATGGCACTTCAACACTAAAGTCAACGCATATCAAAAATGCTACGCGTGCTGAATCACTCTTAAACAGTTTGTTATGTTCGTAGCTTTTGTAGTCCTCGAACTGCCCGGTTAGTCGACTCTACCAAGTCAGTCCGCTTCAATTTATCTCGAATTGCCAACGCTTCTATGAACTGTTGCTCAGCCAGTTCATAGTTGCCAAGCTCAACGTTCAATTTACCCAAATGCTGTAAACTAAAACTCAAAGAGAGCTCACAAGCAAAATCCTGGCTTTTTAGGAATTCTTTTTCAGCGCCAATCATGTCACCTGCATATTGCAGAGCTATACCTGAAGTATGGGTTGACCAGAACTTGTTCTTAACGCTAGACGTTGAAGTTTGCACTTTAGAAGCCATCCAATAAGCCAACCTGCATAGCCCGATGATTCGTAAACAATCGGCTATCAATATTAACTGCCACTCTAGCTTCTCTTTTTTGTTTGAAAGTTTGAATATGAGAGCCTTATATAGTTTTACAACAAGTTTATGGAAAACGCTAAAAGTTACCCTATCTCTTTGATACTCCACCACGTCCTCCAAGAACATAACGCCGCATTAAGGGGTGAACAACGCTAACCACCTAACTTAAACCATTGTGCCGTAAACACTAAAGCTAATTCAAACCAAAACTGCCAAGCGTTGTGAATCCCTCTTGAATGCTTTGTTAGTTGCCAAACTTAAAGCTTTGATTTGAAGTTGATTGCCGCTTTGCCAACACTAACTTTACGTACGTTGAAAAACTAAAATCAGGCGCAGATCCAAAGCGCCTGTCACTGAAACCACTTGGAACAGATAGCGCCGCAGAAAGCGGACTAACAACACCAAAAAGATCTTTTGAGAAGACAATATTACAAAGCTGACTTTCAACAAGTAAATCGGTTTCTGAAACAGAAAATCCAACCACAAAAGAAACCTGAGAACGATTTTCACAAACTCGAACGATTCAAAATTGAAGTACGAAACCCCACCAAAACACACTGACTTTAACTCTAAACATTCTGTTTAAGCTGCATTTTCCTCGTTGGCAACTAACGCCTTGTTAAGGTGTGAGGCGCGCAATACCGAAGCTCCCGCATAACACCTTAACCACTAAAACCAACGCATA